>NZ_JBWJZE010000003.1:0-649645 GCF_056429085.1 Bradyrhizobium sp. CFUWI | reverse complement strand
CCTCGACCGCGATGGCCATTACGGAATCTTCTTTGCCAGCTGGCAGGTCGCATCAATCGACTTGACCAACGGCCAACCTGTCAGTGATGTGTCCGAACAGGTGTCAGCCATGTCCCCGGACTAAACAGAAGGCGGGCGATCCAGTATCCCAGAGGCCTGCGTTAGGCGAACTCGCCCTTGCAACCTGCGCCGCAGCGTACTGGATGCCCCGCCTTCGCGGGGCATGACACCGTTGGAGTGGATCCGGAGAAAGTCTACCGCTTCCGGTTCACGAAGGCGCCCATCAGCCGCGTCGGCTCGTCGGTCAGGAACGACTCGCCGAACACCTTCACGCTCAGATTCACCGATTCCGTCAGCGGCAGCTCCTCCCATTGCCGCAGCAGCGCCTTCTGCGAGCGCAGCGCTTCGGGGCCGCATGCGAGCAACGCCTTCACGAGGTGCTCGACCTCGGCATCGAGCCCGCCCTCCGGCGCGACCTTGTCGACCAGTCCCCAGGCCAGCGCGGTGGCTGCGTCGATATTCTCCGCCGTCATCACCAGCCAGCGCGCGCGAGCCCACCCGATCAGGCGCGGCAGCAGCGCGGCGTGGATCACCGAGGGGATGCCGACCCGCACCTCCGGCATGCCGAAATGTGCGTCATGCGCCGCGATCCGGAAGTCGCAAGCCGCCGCTACTTCCAGCCCGCCGCCGAGGCACCAGCCAGGCATTCGAGCGATGACCGGGGCGGGAAAGGCACGCACGGCCTCGCAGAGATCGCGCAGGCGGCAGATGAAGGCCTCGGCCGATGCCTGGTCGAGCTTGGCCATCTCCTTGATGTCGGCGCCGCCGATCATGCTCCTCTCGCTCTGGCCGCGCAGCACCGCGACGCGGATGCTGCGGTCGGAGCTGAGCTGCTGCAAGCCCTCGCGCACGGCGTCGGTGACCTTCGAGCCGAGAATGTTGAGCGGGCCGGCGTTGCAGATTGCGACATGGACGACGCCGCGCGCATCGCGCGTCACGCCGCAATGGGGGTTGAGCATTTCCATCGTGGGGTCTCGATCGGCTTTGGTGGTGCGCACGAGGCGCAGGGGGCGATGTCACTTCCGGGCCGAAACCCCCGGCTTGTCAAGCCGGCAGTTGCCAGGGCGAAGTCCGCGACATAGTATGACATGCATAATACAAAGAGGCGGCTATGACTGACATCGATCAACTCGACCTGTTTTCGCCGGCGCAGCGGCGTCAGCGCGTGGTGGACTGGCAGGCGCCTGCGCCGGTGGCGAGAGCGGCCATGGGGCTGTCCGGCATGGACGCCATGCTGGGCATTCGCGACGGCCGGCTGCCGCCGCCGCCTTTCGCGAAACTGATCGGCTTCACCATGGCCGTGGTTGAGCCGGGTCGGATCGTCATGGAACTGGAGCCGCGCGAGGATCTCGAAAACACCATTGGCCTCATCCACGGCGCGACCGCGGCGGCGCTGCTCGATACCGCCATGGGCTGCGCCATTTCGACTCGGCTCGAGGCCGGCCAGGGCTCGGTGACCCTCGACTTGAAGCTGGCGTTCCTGCGTCCGCTCTCGGTCCGTTCCGGGCTGATCTCGGCCGAAGGTAAGGTGATCAAGCTGGGGCGGCAGACCAGCTACGCCGAAGGCTTCGTCCGGGACGGCAAGGGCGCTCTAGCGGTGCATGCAACCGCAACCTTTTCGATGATCGGGAGCAACTTAACATGAATTAATGCACCCATTTCGGCCTCCGCGTGTTATGAGATGATTTCCGACATCCAATGAGATCCGCATGCGCTATTCCCGGGAACACAAGCAGGAAACCCACGACCGCATCGTCAAGAAGGCTTCCGTGCGGCTGCGCGAGAAGGGCGCCCACGGCATCGGCGTCGCCGATCTCATGAAGGAGGCCGGCCTGACCCATGGCGGCTTCTACGCGCATTTCGATTCCCGCGAGGCGCTGGTGATCGAGGCGTTCGGTTATGCGATGGACCGCTCGATGGAGCACTGGCGCAAGATCACCGACGAGGTTTCGCCGGAAAAGCGGCTGGTGCTGATCGCGGAGGCCTATCTCTCGGCGCTGCATCGCGACAATCCCGGCCATGGCTGCTCGATTCCCGCCCTCGGTGCCGAGATCGCCCGCGAGAGCCCAAAGGCGCGCAAGGCCTTTGCCGGCAAGCTCGACGAGATGATCGAGCAGCTGGCGGACTACATCCCGAATCTGCCGCGCAAGGCCGCACGCAAGCAGGCGATCGCGACGTTGGCGACGATGGCCGGCACCATGCTGCTCGCGCGCATCGCGGGGTCGAGCGAGATGTCCGACGAGGTGTTGAAGGCGGGCAGGGACATTGCCCTGGAGGGCGCAAGGCGCGAGCCGAAGGCTGCGGTGGCGAAGAGGGCGAAGAGCTAGCCGAGGTCTCCGGCGATGCCGTAGGGTGGGCAAAGGCGCGTCAGCGCCGTGCCCACGATCCCTCCATTGCCAGGGTTGACGTGTGTCAGGGGTGACGTGGGCACGCTTCGCTTTGCCCACCCTACGAGACTAGGAGATCGTCGCTCACCTCCCCGCGAACAGCGCCCGCTCGCGCTCCACGATCTCGCCGATGTAGTCCGCCACCGCGCGTATGCGCGCCAGATCCTTGCTGTCGGCGTGCATCAGCATCCAGAACGTGCGCGTGATCGAGATCTCGTCGGGCAGCACCGGAACGAGTTGCGGATAGTCGTTCGCCATGAAGTGGGGCAGCACCGCGATGCCGAAACCGGAGAGCGTGGCGTTGAGCTGGGCGATCAGATTGGCGCTGCGAAAGCGCGCGGAGATCCGCGGCGACACCTGCGGCAGATAATCGAGCTCCGGCGTGAACAAGAGCTCCTCGATGTAACCGACGAAGCGGTGCTGCGGCAGCACCTCGCGCGAGGTGATTTTCGGGAAGCGGTCGAGATAGGCGGGCGCGGCATAGAGACCGAGGCGGTAGTCGAGCAGCTTGCGGCCGACGATGCGGCCTTCCTTCGGCATGGTCAGGCTGATGGCGATATCGGCCTCGCGCTTGGAGAGACTGAACAGCCGCGCGGTCGCCACCAGTTGCAGATCGAGATCGGGATACCGGTCGGCGAAGGGCGCCAGCCGCGGCGCCAGGAAGGCGGTACCGAAGCCATCAGGCGCCCCGATCCGGACCGTGCCGGTCAGCCGCGCCACCGAGCCGCCGACCTGCTCCTGGTTGGCGACGATGGTCGATTCCATGGCTTCGGCGCTGTCGGCGACGCGCTGGCCGGCCTCGGTGAGGAGGTAGCCGGTCTTGCGCCGGTCAAACAGTTTCGCCGAGAGGTGCCTTTCCAGCCGGTCGACCCGGCGGATCACCGTGGCATGGTCGACGCCCAGCTGTTTTGCGGCAGCCGAGACCGAGCCGCCCCGCACGATGGCCAGCACGAAGCGAAAGTCGTCCCAATCGATAGCGCCTTGATCCAGCATTTTCGCACATCTATGGTGCAATATCTCAGACTTGAATCCTATAAAATGCAGGTCGATAGGATTTGTCAAAGCGTTCAAGCTCGGACCTCAGGAGATCATTCCATGCGTTCAATCGGACATTTCATCGGTGGCAAGGAGGTCAAGGGCACCTCTGGCCGCACCGCCGACGTTTTCGAGCCGATGACCGGTGACGTCCAGGCCAAGGTGGCCCTGGCGTCCAAGGCCGAGGTCCGCGCCGCCGTCGAGAACGCGCGCGCCGCACAGCCCGAATGGGCCGCCACCAACCCGCAGCGCCGCGCCCGCGTCATGATGAAGTTCGTCGAGCTGGTGCAGCGCGACTACGACAAGCTCGCCGAGCTGCTCGCCCGCGAGCACGGCAAGACCGTGCCGGACGCCAAAGGCGACATCCAGCGCGGCCTCGAGGTCGCCGAGTTCGCCTGCGGCATCCCGCATCTGATGAAGGGCGAATACACCGAGGGCGCAGGTCCCGGGATCGATATCTATTCGATGCGCCAGCCGCTCGGCGTCGTCGCCGGCATCACGCCGTTCAACTTCCCGGCGATGATCCCGATGTGGAAGTTCGCGCCCGCGATCGCCTGCGGCAACGCCTTCATCCTCAAGCCGTCGGAGCGCGATCCCGGCGTGCCGATGCTGCTCGCTGAACTCATGATGGAAGCAGGCCTGCCGGCCGGCATCCTCAACGTCGTCAACGGCGACAAGGAAGCGGTTGACGCCATCCTCGACGACCCCGACATCAAGGCCATCGGCTTCGTCGGCTCCACCCCGATCGCGCAGTACATCTATGAGCGCGCCGCGCAAACCGGCAAGCGCTGCCAGTGTTTCGGTGGCGCCAAGAACCACGCCATCATCATGCCCGACGCCGACATGGACCAGGCCGTCGACGCGCTGATCGGTGCCGGCTACGGCTCCGCCGGCGAACGCTGCATGGCCGTCTCGGTCGCGGTCCCCGTCGGCAAGTCCACGGCCGACCGGTTGATGGAAAAGCTGATCCCGCGCGTCGAGAGCCTCAAGATCGGCACCTCGATCGATCCGTCCGCCGATTACGGCCCGCTGGTCACGCGTGAGGCGGTCGAGAAGGTCAAGAGCTATATCGACATCGGCATCAAGGAAGGCGCAACCCTCGCCGTCGACGGCCGCGGCTTCAAGATGCAGGGTTACGAGAAGGGCTTTTATCTCGGTGGCTCGCTGTTCGACAACGTCACCAAGGACATGCGGATCTACAAGGAAGAGATCTTCGGCCCGGTGCTCTCGGTCGTGCGCGCACATGATTACAAGGAAGCGCTCGCGCTGCCGTCGGAGCACGACTACGGCAACGGCGTTGCCATCTTCACCCGCGACGGCGATGCCGCGCGCGACTTCGCGGCCAGGGTCAATGTCGGCATGGTCGGCATCAACGTGCCGATCCCGGTGCCGATCGCCTATTACACCTTCGGCGGCTGGAAGAAGTCGGGCTTCGGCGATCTTAACCAGCACGGTCCGGACTCGGTCCGTTTCTACACCAAGACCAAGACCGTGACCTCGCGCTGGCCGTCCGGCGTCAAGGAAGGCGCGGAATTCTCGATCCCGCTGATGAAGTAAGGCTGTAGCCCAGCCCGTCATTGCGAGGAGCGTAGCGACGAAGCAATCCAGAGTCTTTCCGCGGAGGCAGCCTGGATTGCTTCGCTGCGCCGCAATGACGGTGGAGTGAAAGGGTAAGCGGCAGCATGCAGTTCGCTCTGAACGAGGATCAGATCGCGGTTCGCGACATGGCGCTGGCGTTTGCGGCGGAGAAGATCGCGCCGCATGCGCTGCGCTGGGACGAGGAGAAGCATTTCCCCGTCGACGTCATGCGCGAGGCCGCGACGCTCGGCATGGGCGGCATCTACATCCGCGACGATGTCGGGGGATCCGCGATGACGCGGTTCGACGCGGCGCTGATCTTCGAGGCGCTGGCGACGGGCTGCCCGACCACCTCGGCCTTCATCTCCATCCACAACATGGCGTCCTGGATGATCGACGCCTACGGCAGCGACACCCAGCGCCATCAATGGCTGCCAAGACTCTGCACCATGGAGCTGATCGCAAGCTACTGCCTGACCGAGCCGGGCGCGGGCTCGGACGCGGCAGCGTTGCGCACCCGCGCGGTGCGCGACGGCGACCATTACGTCCTCAACGGCCAGAAGCAGTTCATCTCCGGTGCCGGCGGCACCGATCTGCTGGTGGCGATGGTGCGGACCGGCGGTGACGGTCCGGGCGGCATCTCGACCCTCGTCATCGACGGCAAGACGCCGGGCGTCTCCTTCGGCGCCAACGAGCGCAAGATGGGTTGGAACGCACAGCCGACCCGTGCGGTGATGTTCGAGAACGCCCGCGTGCCTGTTGCCAATCGCCTGAGCGAGGAGGGCGTCGGCTTCAAGATCGCGATGGCCGGCCTTGATGGCGGCCGCCTCAACATCACGGCCTGCTCGCTCGGCGGCGCACAGACCGCGCTCGACAAGGCGCGCGCCTACATGAAGGAGCGCAAGGCGTTCGGGAAGCGCCTCGACGAATTCCAGGCGCTGCAATTCCGACTTGCCGACATGGCGATCGAGCTCGAGGCCGCGCGCACCTTTTTGTGGCGGGCTGCGGCGGCGCTCGATCGCAAGGATCCCGATGCCACCATGCTGTGCGCGATGGCAAAACGCTTCGGCACCGATGTCGGTTTCGAGGTCGCCAACCAAGCGCTGCAGCTTCACGGCGGCTACGGTTACCTCAGCGAGTACGGCATCGAGAAGATCGTGCGCGATCTGCGCGTGCACCAGATCCTCGAAGGCACCAACGAAATCATGCGGCTCATCGTGGCGCGCAAACTGATCGAGGGCGCGCGATGAGCGGAGTGGAAGAGGGCGATCTCATCGCCCGCGTCGAGGGTGCGGCCGGCATCATCAGGCTCAACCGTCCCAAGGCGATCAATGCCGTGACGCTGGAGATGTTTCGCGACATCGAGAAGGCACTCGATCGCTTTGAGACCGATCCGGCCGTCGCCGTGATCGTGCTGGAAGGTGCCGGCGAGCGCGGCCTCTGCGCCGGCGGCGACATCCGCGCACTCTGGGAGAGCTCGAAGGTGAACGGCGACCTCGGCAAGATCCTGTGGCGCGAGGAATACATCCTCAACGCCCGGATCAAGAAATTTCCGAAGCCGTATGTCGCCTTCATGGACGGCATCGTGATGGGCGGCGGCGTCGGTCTGTCTGCCCATGCCAGCCATCGCGTCGTCACGGATCGCACCAAGCTGGCCATGCCCGAAGTCGGCCTCGGCTTCTTCCCCGATGTCGGCGGCACCTATCTGTTGTCGCATTCGCCGGGCGAGATCGGAACCTATTTCGGGCTGACCGGCCAGACCATGAACGGGCCGGATGCGATCCATGCCAGGTTCGCCGACTGGGTCGTGCCGGCGGCGAAGTTGCCGGAGCTGCGCGAGGCCCTGACCAAGCTGCGTTCCGGCGCGACCGCCGCCGACGTCAGCAAGCTGATCGGCGGCTTTGCGACCGGCGAGGCCGCGGGGCCGGTGGCCGCAAAAGAGCCCATCATCGACGCGCTGTTCGGCTTCGACCGCATGGAGGACATCGTTGCGGCGCTCGAGCGCGACGGCTCCGACTTTGCGCTGGCGACGCTGAAGACGCTCAACGAAAAATCGCCGCGCGGCATGGTGGTGACGCTGAAGCTGTTGCGGCTCGCGCGCGCTTCATCGAGCCTGGAGGAGTGTCTGGTGCGGGAATACCGCGCCGCGCTGGAAGTCTTCCGCAGCGACGATTTTCGTGAGGGCGTGCGCGCCGCCGTGATCGACAAGGACCGCAACCCGACCTGGTCGCCGCGAAGAATCGAGGATGTGACGCCGGAGATGCTGGCGCCATATCTCGCCGAGATCGGCACTGATGAACTGAAGTTCAACTAACAACGCGACAGCGGAGGAAACGACAATGGCCACGATCGCATTCATCGGTCTCGGCAACATGGGTGGCCCGATGGCGGCCAACCTCGTCAAGGCCGGCCACAAGGTGGTGGCATTCGACCTCGTCGAAGCCTCGCGTAGTCAGGCCAAGGCCGACGGCGCCAGCATTGCCGACAGCGCGTCCGCCGCGGTGAGGGGCGCCGATGTCGTCGTCACCATGCTCCCCGCGGGCAAGCACGTGCTCGGCGTCTGGAACGAGGTCGTGCCCGCCATGACCAAGGGCGCGCTGATCATCGACAGCTCCACCATCGACGTCGAGAGCGCGAGGGCCGCGCATGCACTGGCCGCCAAGAACGGCGTGCTCTCGGTCGATGCGCCGGTCTCCGGCGGCACCGGCGGCGCCAAGGGCGCGACGCTCACCTTCATGTGCGGCGGCGAGGAGAAGGCATTTGCCGCGGCCAAGCCGGTGCTGGAGAACATGGGCAAGAAGATCGTGCATTGCGGCGGCGCCGGCGCCGGCCAGGCGGCAAAAATCTGCAACAACATGATCCTCGGCATTTCCATGATCGCGGTCAGCGAGGCCTTCGCGCTCGGCGAGAAGCTCGGCCTTTCGCATCAGGCGCTGTTCGACGTCGCCTCAACCTCCTCGGGCCAGTGCTGGTCTCTGACGACCTATTGCCCGGTGCCGGGTCCGGTGCCGACCTCGCCCGCGAACAACGACTACAAGCCGGGCTTTGCTTCGGCGCTGATGGTGAAGGATTTGACGCTGGCGCAGGATGCCGCCAAGGCTGCCGGCGCGGCCACGCCACTCGGCAAGCATGCGCAGGAGATCTATCAGTCTTTCGACGCAGCCGGCCAGGGTGGGGTGGATTTTTCCGGAATTATCAAGCACGTTAGGAGTCTAGCCGGGAAAGCTTGATGACGACATTCCAGGAAGCGCGCGCGTTCCTTCTGCAACATCGCACGGATTACGAGACGGCGGTCAAAGGCTTCCGTTGGCCGGATCCGGTCCCCTTCAACTGGGCGCTCGACTGGTTCGACGCCGAGCTGGCAACCCATGCGGAGAGCAGGGATCGTCCCGCGCTCTGGATCGTCGATGCCGCACAGGATCGCCAGACAAAGCTGTCCTTTGCGGCGCTCTCGCAGCGCTCCAACCAGGTCGCGAATTTTCTCCGCGCGCAAGGCCTGCAGCGCGGCGACCATCTGCTGTTGCTGCTCGGCAATGTGGTTCCGCTGTGGGAGACCATGCTCGCGGCGATGAAGCTCGGCGTCGTCGTGATTCCCGCGACCACGCTGCTCACCGCGGATGAGCTGCGCGACCGGCTCGATCGCGGCAAGGCCAAGGCAGTAATTGCCGCCCAGGATCAGGTCGCGAAGTTTGCGAGCCTTGGTGCGGAAAACATCGTTCGCATCGTGGTCGGCGCCGCCTCTGGCGGATGGTTGTCATATGATGATGCGGCGAAGGCTTCCGAGAGTTTTGCGGCTGATGGTCCGACCAATGCCGATGACCCGATGCTGCTCTATTTCACCTCGGGCACGACGGCAAAACCAAAACTCGTCCGGCACAGCCAGCGCAGCTATCCTGTCGGCCATCTCTCGACCATGTACTGGATCGGGCTGAAGCCCGGCGACGTCCATCTCAACATTTCCTCGCCCGGCTGGGCCAAGCACGCCTGGAGCTGCTTCTTCGCGCCGTGGAATGCGGGCGCGACCGTGTTCGTGGTCAACCAGCCCCGCTTCGACGCGAAGGGCCTGCTCGCCACCATCGGCCGCTGCGGCGTCACCACACTCTGTGCGCCGCCGACGGTGTGGCGGCTGTTCATCCAGGAGAACCTGGCCGCGTTCAAGGTGAGCTTGCGCGAGGTCTGCGGCGCCGGCGAGCCGCTCAACCCTGAAGTGATCGATCAGGTGCGGGCGGCCTGGGGCCTCACCATCCGCGACGGCTACGGCCAGACCGAGACCACCGCGCTGGCCGGCAACTCGCCGGGCCAGAAGATCAAGATCGGATCGATGGGCCGGCCGCTGCCGGGCTATCGCGTGCAGATCAGCGACGCCGACGGCCATGCCGCCAGGGAAGGCGAGGTCACGCTGGTGCTCGGCGCCGAGCGGCCCGCCGGCCTGATGCAGGGTTACCAGGGCGACGACGGCCAGTTGTCCGGCGCCGAGGGTGAGCTCTATCGCAGCGGCGACGTCGTGTTCGAGGACGACGAGGGCTATCTCACCTTCGTCGGCCGCTCCGACGACGTGTTCAAGTCATCCGATTACCGCATCAGCCCGTTCGAGCTCGAGAGCGTGCTGCTCGAGCACGAGCTCGTCGCGGAGGCCGCGGTGGTGCCGAGCCCGGACCCGATCCGCCTTGCCGTTCCCAAAGCCTTCGTGCTGCTGACCTCGGGCACGGAGCGGACGCCGGAAACGGCGCTCTCCATCTTCAGGCATCTGCATACGCGGCTTGCCCCGTTCAAGCGCGTCCGCCGCCTCGAAATCGTCACCGAGCTGCCGAAGACCATCTCTGGCAAAATCCGTCGCGTGCAGCTACGACGGCTCGAACGCGACGACGATCGCGACGATCCCCTGCGCGGCCGGGAATTCCGCGAGGAGGATTTTCCGGACTTGTCGAAGGCAAGGGGCGAAACTTAGTGGAGCTTGTCATTCCGGGGCGATGCGCAGCATCGAACCCGGAATCCATTTTGCGGCAGAGTTTGCTGTCAAATGGATTCCGGGTTCGCGCTTCGCGCGCCCCGGAATGACGGTGGTTGGAGTCATCAATGAACCAAATCTGGAAGAAGCCGCCGATCGCGCTCGAGGCCTATCAGGCCCTGGTCGGCAAGGAGATCGGCGTGTCGTCCTGGCACCTGATCGACCAGCCGCGCATCGACACCTATGCCGACGTGATCGAGGATCACCAGTTCATCCACGTTGACCCTGAAAGAGCCAAGAAGGAAACCGCTTTCGGCAGCACCATCGCGCACGGTTTCCTGACGATGTCGCTGCTGTCGATCATGTCCTACGAGGTGATGCCCGTCATCGCAGGTACCACGATGGGGGTGAATTACGGCTTCGACCGACTGCGCTTCATCTCACCGGTCCGCTCGGGCAAGCGCGTCCGCGGCCGCTTCGTGCTGGCGGAGGCCAAGCTGCGCAAGCCGAACGAGTTGCAGTCCCGCACCAACGTCACGGTCGAGATCGAAGGCGAGGACAAGCCCGCGCTGGTCGCGGAGTGGCTGGGCCTGATCTATTTCGAGTAACTGCGCCCGTCATGGCTGGGCTTGACCCGGACATTTATCGCTGCTCAAAAGCGACCCAAAGCACGGTGTCACCCTCTCCCCTTGTGGGAGAGGGTGGCTTCGCGAATGCGAAGCCGGGTGAGGGGTCTCTCTCCGCGGACTCGCTTGTAGAAGCAAACCCCTCAACCGGCGCCGTAGCCGACGCTACGCGTCGGCGTTCTCAAGAACGGCGGCCGGAGGCCGCCTATCCCACCTTCTCCCGCAAGGGGAGAAGGAAGAAGAAGCAGGAATCGCACTCATGGCAATCAGGTTCGACGGACGCGTCGCCATCGTCACCGGCGCGGGCAATGGTCTTGGCAAGGCGCACGCGCTGGGGCTGGCCAGCCGCGGCGCCAAGGTCGTGGTCAACGATTTCGGCGGCGCGCGCGACGGCACCGGTGGTTCGCTGTCGCCGGCCGAAGCCGTTGTCGAGGAAATTCGCAAGGCCGGCGGCACGGCGATGGCCGACGGCGCTGATGTCTCGAACTTCGAGCAGGTCACCGCCATGGTCGAGCGCGCCACCAAGGAATGGGGCAGCGTCGACCTCTTGTGCGCCAATGCCGGCATTTTGCGCGACAAGTCGTTCGGCAAGATGGAGGCCGCCGATTTCCAGAAGGTGCTGGACGTGCACCTCGTCGGCACCTTCTATTGCTGCAAGGCGGCCTGGGCCGGCATGCGCGACCGCAACTATGGCCGCATCGTGCTGACGACCTCGTCCTCCGGCCTCTACGGCAATTTCGGCCAGGCCAATTACGGCGCGGCGAAGTCGGGCATGGTCGGCCTGATGAACGTGCTCGCGGAAGAGGGCCGGAAGAACGACATCCGCGTCAACATCATCTCGCCGACCGCGGCGACCCGCATGACCGAGGAGCTGCTGCCGCCGCAGGCGCTGCAGCTGATGAAGCCGAACGCGATCACGCCGGCGGTCGAGTACATGCTGAGCGAGGACGCCCCGACCCGCACCATCATGGGGGCCGGCGCCGGCTCCTTTGCCGTGATCAAGATCCTGGAGAGCGAAGGCATCAACCTGCCGGAGTCCGAATGGACGCCCGACGCCATCGCCGCGCATTTCGCCGAGATCAGCGACATGTCGAAGGCCAAGGCGCTGACCGGCGCGTTCGAGCAGACGCAGAAATACGTGGCGCAGGCCGCGGCACGGGCGGGGATCAAGCTCTAACCCCACCGTCATTCCGGGGCGCACGCGGCTTGAATTCGGAACCACTCTGTTCGTCATGGCCGGGCTTGTCCCGGCCATCCACGTTCTTGGCACCGCCCGCGTGGCTCGCGTGGATGCCCGGGACAAGCCCGGGCATGACGACCTGTTCTTTGGCGTTCAGCTTGCTTTAAACTCCCGCCATGACCTCAACCCATAACGACATCGCCGTCATCGGCGCCGGTCCCGCCGGGCTGATGGCGGCGGAAGTGCTGGCGCAGGGCGGCGGCCGCGTCACCGTGTATGACGCGATGCCGTCCGCCGGTCGAAAATTCCTGATGGCGGGCCGGGGTGGGCTCAATCTCACCCACAGCGAGCCGCTGCCGCAGTTCATGGCACGCTATCGCGAGGCGGCGCCGAGGCTGCAAGCGGCGATCGCGGCGTTTTCTCCCGAGGCGTTGCGGGCGTGGAGCGAAGCATTGGGCGAGCCGACCTTCGTCGGCAGCAGCGGCCGGGTGTTTCCGAAGGCGTTCAAGGCCTCGCCCCTGCTGCGCGCCTGGCTGCGGCGCCTCGATGCCAGCGGCGTGCGGTTTGCCTTCCGGCATCGCTGGACCGGCTGGGACGCCGAGGGGCGGCTGCGGTTTCGAACGCCCGATGGCGAGGCGGCGGTCGTTGCCGACGCCGCGGTCCTCGCGCTCGGCGGTGCAAGCTGGCCGCGGCTCGGCTCGGATGGCGGCTGGGTCGGGCTCCTCGCTGCCAGGGGCGTTGCCATCTCCAGACTGCGGCCCGCCAATTCCGGCTTCACGGTCGCGTGGTCGAATGTGTTCCGCGATCGCTACGAGGGCCAGCCGCTCAAGGGCGTGGCGCTGACGGTCGGTGCACACACGGTGCGCGGCGAAGCCATGATCACCCGCAGAGGTATCGAAGGCGGCGCGGTCTACGCGCTGTCGGCGGAGTTGCGGGAGGCGGTGCTGGGTCTTGGCCAGGCGACGTTGATGATCGCGTTGCGGCCCGACCTCGATACCGGCGCGTTGACCACGCGGCTATCGGGCACGCGCGGCAAGCAATCGCTGGCGAATTTCTTGCGCAAGGCCGCGCAAGTGACGCCGGTCGGAATCGGCCTGATGCAGGAAGCCGCCATCGCATCGGGGCGGCAGCTGGCCTCGTTCGCGCCGGCGGAGCTGGCGCAGCTGATCAATGCCATTCCGGTGCAGCTCACCGGCATCGCCCCGATCGAGCGCGCGATCTCGACCGCGGGCGGGATCACCTTCGAGGAGCTCGACGACCGCTTCATGCTGCGCAAGCTGCCCGGCGTGTTCGCCGCCGGCGAGATGCTGGACTGGGAAGCGCCGACCGGCGGCTACCTGCTGCAGGCCTCGTTCGCGACGGGGCTTGCTGCGGGCAGGGGCGTGCTGGAGTGGCTGAAGCGTTCGTAGAACGCCGCCGCCCTTCGAGGGCCGCTGAAGAAGCGGCCACCTCAGGGTGACGGCTACGAAAGAGCGTTAGCTTGCGCTGGCTTAGAGAGAGCGTCATCCTGAGGTGCGAGTGGCGCGATGCAAAGCAGCGCGCCGGGAGCCTCGAAGGATGCGCGGGCGTTCCGATGCCAGCGACGCAGGCCCTACCGCAGCTTCCCCCGCGCCGCCACCGGCAGCGTGCCGATGATCTCCTCGCCGCGCACCATCACCACCTCGTCCATCATGTTGACGACGACGCAGACGTGGTTCGGCACGATGCGGACGACGTCGCCGACATTCGGCCGCGTGTTGCTGCGGGAGAGGTCGAGGAAGCCGTGCTCTTCGGCGAACTTGGCGATCTTGGCCTCGGGGTGCTCCAGGATCAGGCCGTGGCCGTCGAGGCCGCCGGTATCTGACGTCAGCGTCTTCGAGCCGGCATCGAGGATGCCGCGCTCGGGCGCGGCGCGGCTGACCACCGTGGAATAGATGTGCAATGCGCAATCGTCCCAGCCGGCGACGCCGGCCGCGACCTGCATGCGGTCGTTGTAGATATAGGTGCCGAAGCGGTGCTCGGTGCCGCCCTTGAGCTTGCCGATGTTGACGAGGTTCGGCGTGCCGCCGGTCGAGACGATCTTTGCGTCCAGCCCGTGCGCGCGCACGCCGGCCAGCGCCTCGTCGTAGAACTTTTGCGCGTCCGCCCAGCCGGTCTCGGTCGGGTACAGCATGAAGCCGGCGAATTCGAGCCCCTTGGACGCCGCGATCTCGCGCGCCAGCGCAATCGCTTCAGCCGGGGTCTCGACGCCTGCGCGCTTGCGGCCGGTGTCGCATTCGACCACGACCGAGAGCGGACGGCCCGACGCCGCAGCCGCCTTCGGCAGGCCGGCGACGACGGTCGAGTTGTCGGCGGCCACCGTCATGTTGGCCTTGGTCTGCAGCGCCCCGAGGCGCGCCATCTTCTCGTCGCCGATCAGGTTGTAGCTGATCAGGATGTCGTCGATGCCGGCATTGGCCATGATCTCGGCTTCGCCCAGCTTCTGGCAGGTGATGCCCTTGGCGCCGGCCGCGATCTGCATCTTCGCAATGGTCGGGTTCTTGTGCGTCTTGATGTGCGGGCGATTGGCGATGCCGGCGTCGTCGCAGGCCTTCTGGATCCGCGCGATGTTGCGCTCGACCCGGTCCATGTCGATGACGGCGCAGGGCGTGCCGTATTCGCGGGCGATCTTGGCGGCGAGGGATGTGGTCATGGGATGTCTCTATGTTCGGTCCTGTAGGATGGGTAGAGCGCAGCGAAACCCATCATTTGCCGCAACCGGGCAGGTTTCGATGGGTTTCGCTGCGCTCTACCCATCCTACGGTTCAAGCCTGTTCAATTTCTTCGCGGAGCATTTCCAGTTCGAGCCACCGCTCTTCGGCGGCAGACAGTTCGTCATGCGCCTTGGCGATGGCGGCTGAGGTATCGTCGAATGTCTTGCGATCCCTGGCGTAGAGATTGGGATCGTCGAGCACGCGCTGCAGCCTGGCGATATCGGCCTGCAGCGTCTCCATCTTCTTCGGCAGCGTCTCCAGCGCGTGCTTCTCGTTGAAGCTGAGCTTCCGCTTGGACGCGGAGGCGGGGGCAGGGGAGCGCTCCTCCTTCTTTTCCGCAACCGGTTGGGCTTTCGCCGTCTCGCGCTTGAGGTCGGCGCCGCGCTGGCTCAGCATGTCGCTGTAGCCGCCGGCATATTCGATCCACTTGCCGTTGCCCTCGGGCGCGATCACCGAGGTGACCACGCGGTCGAGGAAATCGCGGTCGTGGCTGATCAGGATCACGGTGCCCTCATAATCGCCGAGCATCTCCTCGAGCACGTCGAGCGTTTCCAGATCGAGATCGTTGGTCGGCTCGTCCAGCACCAGGAGGTTCGAGGGCTTTGCCAGCGCGCGCGCCAGCATCAAGCGGCCGCGCTCGCCGCCGGAAAGCACTTCGAGCGGCGTGCCGCGCTGCTCCTGCGCGAACAGGAAGTCCTTCATGTAGCCGACGACGTGCTTCGGCTTGCCGCCGACCATGATCTGGTCGCCGCGGCCGCCGGTCAGCGCTTCCGCCAGTGTCGACTTGGGATCGAGGCTTTCGCGATGCTGGTCGAGCGTCGCCATCTCCAGATTGGCGCCCAGCCGCACGGTGCCGGAATCCGGCTGCATGCCGCCGGTGAGCAGATTGACCAGCGTGGTTTTTCCGGCGCCGTTCGGCCCGATGATGCCGAGCCGGTCGCCGCGCTGGATGCGGGTCGAGAAATTCTCGACGATCTTGCTCTCGCCATAGGCCTTGGTGATGCCCATGGCCTCGATCACCAGCTTGCCGGATTGCTCGGCTTCGCTCGCTGCGAGACTGGCGGTGCCGGCCGTGCCGCGATAATTGCGCCGCTGGTCGCGCAGCGCATGCAGATTGGCGAGGCGCTTGACGTTGCGCTTGCGCCGGCCGGAAACGCCGTGACGCAGCCAGTGCTCCTCGTCGACGATCTTGCGGTCTAGCTTGTGCTGGTCGCGCTCTTCTTCCGCCAGCACCTCGTCGCGCCAGCTCTCGAACGAGGCAAAGCCGCGGTCGATCTGCTTGATCCTGCCGCGGTCGAGCCACGCGGTCGAGCGCGACAGGTTGGTGAGGAAGCGGCGGTCGTGGCTGATGATCACCAGCGCGCTGCGGCGGCTGTCGAGCTCCTGTTCCAGCCATTCGATGGTGGCGAGATCGAGATGGTTGGTCGGCTCGTCCAGCAGCAGGATGTCCGGCGAGGGCGCCAGCACATAGGCCAATGCCGCGCGGCGCGCCTCGCCGCCGGAGAGATCGTGCGGGTTCTCCTCGCCGGTGAGGCCGAGCTGCTCCAGGAGATAGCGCGCCTGGTGCTGGTCGTCGCCGGGGGCGAGCCCGGACTCGACGTAAGCAAGCGTGGTCTTGTGCGCGCCGAAATCAGGCTCCTGCGGCAGATAGCGCACGGTGGCGCCGGGCTGCACGAAGCGCGTGCCGCCGTCGGGCTCGACGAGGCCGGCCGCGATCTTCAGCAGCGTCGATTTGCCCGAGCCGTTGCGGCCGATCAGGCAGACGCGCTCGGATGGCGCGACGTTGAGCTCGACGCCTGACAGCAGCGGCGTGCCGCCGAAGGTCAGCCTGATGTCTTTGAGTTGGATCAGCGGCGGCGCCATCGTCAGCCTTGAGATGTTGCGGCTTGGCCCGCACGGCGGCGCTGGATCCGGCGCAGCGTCTGGTCAAGCGCCGAGAGGAAGGCGGAGCGGTCGCGAGCCGCGAACGAGCGCGGGCCGCCGGTCACTTCGCCCGCCGAGCGCAGATCCGTCATCAGATTGCGCACCGCCAGCGTCATGCCGATCGATTCCTCCGTGAACGGCTTGCCGTTCGGCGCGATCACGTCGGCACCGGCCTTGACGCAGCGGCTGGCCAGCGGGATGTCCGAGGTCACCACGACGTCGCCCGGCTTGACGCGCTCCGCGATCCAGTCGTCGGCCGCGTCCATGCCGCTCCCTGCGGCAATGCGCTCGATCAGCGGGTCCTGCGGCACGCGGATGAAATTGCCGGCGACCACGCTGACGGGCACGCCGTGCCTGAGCGCCACGCGGTAGATCTCGTCCTTCACCGGGCAGGCGTCGGCATCGACATAGATGCGGGTGGGAGTGTCAGTCATTCGCGGCGTGGTACCCCATTCGGGCCGCAAAGGCGAGGGGATTGACCACTGTTCCCCGGGGCCTACGATCGGCCCCGAAGCAATAAGAATATGGGGAACGCCAGCCATGCCGAACCGGCTCGAAACCTACCGCGTCGAGGCCTACAACACCGCCAGACAATCCGAAAACAAGATGCACGACGACAAGGTGGCGCGGCGCTTCGGCTTTTCCGGCGGGCTGGTGCCGGGCGTCGACGTCTTCGCCTACATGATGCACGTGCCGATCGCCCGCTGGGGGCGCGATTTCCTGGCGCGCGGGCTGGTCGAGGCGCGCTTCATCAAGCCGGTCTATGACGGCGAGACCGCCGATGTCGACGCCACCGAGCACAACGAATTACTGACGATCGAGGTGTTCAGCCGCACCGAGCTCTGCGCGACCGGGACGGCCTCGCTCCCGGTGTCCGCGCCGGCGGTGTCGCTGGACGACTATGTCGCGGTGCCCGTGGTGGCCGAGCGCAAGCCGGTCAGCCCGGCGACGTTCGAGACGGGCAAATGGCTCGGCACGGCGCCGCGCCGCTGGGCCGGGCAGGACGCAGCGGACTATCTCGCCGATGTCAGGGAAAAGGATCCGATCTTCGCGCGCGAGCGGCTTGGCCATCCCGGCCTGATCCAGCGGGTCATGAACCGCGTGCTGGTCGACAACACCATTCTGGGCCCCTGGATCCACGTCGGTAGCCGGATGCAATTGCTCTCCGCCGCGCGCGCCGGCGACGAGATCACCGCGCGGGCCAAGGTCACCGCGAACTACGAGAAGAAGGGCCACCGCTTCGTCGAGCTCGACGCGCTGGTCGTCGCCAACGGCACCACGCCGCTGGCGCATTGCCAGCACACCGCGATCTACCAGCCGCGCGAGCAGGCGGCGGCGTAGGAGGGAAGGGGCACGCCGTCACCACATCGTCATGCCCGGGCTTGTCCCGGGCATCCACGTTCTTTGTGCGTCAAGGCGTGGATGGCCGGGTCAAGCCCGGCCATGACGGCGGAGAGAGGTCCTACGCCCTACGCCGCCTTGGCCTTCGCCTCCTGGATCGCGCGCCACACCCGCTCCGGGGTCAGCGGCATGTCGATGTGCTTGATGCCGTAATCCGAGAGCGCATCGAGCACGGCGTTCACCACCGTCGACAGGCTGCCGGCGCAGCCGGCTTCGCCGCAGCCCTTGCTGCCGAGCGGGTTGGTGGTGGCGGGCACCGGATGATCGCCGATCGTCATGTTGGGAACGTCCTCGGCGCGGGGCAGGGCGTAGTCCATCAGCGAGCCCGTGATCGGCTGGCCGCTCTCGTCGTAGCGGATCTGCTCCATCAGCGCCTGGCCGATGCCCTGCACGACGCCGCCATGGAGCTGGCCTGCGACCAGCATCGGGTTGATCACCGTGCCGAAATCGTTGACAGCGCTGTAGTGCACGATCTGCACCACGCCGGTCTCCGAGTCGATCTCGACCTCGGCGACGTGACAGCCGTTCGGGAACGCCGAGGCGATCGGTTCGCTGGTGTGGTCGACGTCGAGGCTGTCAGGCACGCCCTCCGGCACCTTGCCGTCATGCAAGCGCTTGGCGAGCTCCATGATGTCGATGCTGCGATCGGTGCCGGCGATCGTAAACCTGCCGCCTTCGAATTCGATGTCGGCCTCCGACGCTTCGAGCATATACGCCGCCGCGCGCTTGCCTTTCTCGATGACGAGCTTGGCAGCGCCCACGATGGCCTGGCCGCTCGCGGTGATCGAGCGCGAGCCGCCGGTGCCGTTGCCGGTGTGGACGATGTCGCTGTCGCCCTGCACCAGCTTGATGCTCTCGAAGGGAACCCCAAGCTGCGCGGTCAGCACCTGCGCGAACGGGGTGGCATGGCCCTGGCCGTAATCGAGCGTGCCGGTGATGAGCTGCACCGTACCGTCGGCATCGAACACGATCTTGCCGAGCTCGGGGCTCGGCGGCGCGGTGACCTCGAGATAGGAGCCGACCGCAATGCCGCGCAGCTTGCCGGCCTTTTTGCTCTCCTTCTTGCGCTTGGCGAAATTCTCGTGGTCGGAGATTTCGAGCGCCTTGTTGAACACGGCCTGGAAGTCGCCGCTGTCGTAGGTGACGCCGGAGGAGGCCGCGAACGGGATCTGGTTCGGCTTGATGAAGTTGCGCTTGCGCAAGGTCAGCCGGTTGATGCCCATCTCGTCGGCGGCGCGGTCGATCAGCCGCTCCATGTAATAATTGGCCTCGGGCCGGCCGGCGCCGCGATAGGCGCCCATCAAGGTGGTGTTGGTCAGCACCACCTTGATGTCGACCGCCATCAGCGGCGTGCGGTAGACGCTGGAGAAATTCTTGCCGGTATTGAGCGAGAGCGGCCCGGGCGCGACGCCGGTGATGTAGGCGCCGACATTGCCGTAGCCTTCGAGCTTGGCCGCGAGGAAATGCCCCTCGGCGTCGAGCGCGAGCTCGGCGTGGATCTTCTGCGCGCGGCCGTGGCTGTCGGAGAGGAAGGCGGTCGAGCGCTCGTCGAGCCATTTCACCGGGCGGCCCAGCGCCTTCGCCGCATACAGGATGCACATGTATTCGGGATAGTTGATGTTCTTCATGCCGAAGGAGCCGCCGACATTGGCGGTGAGGATGCGCACCTTCTCGTTCGGCACTTTCAGGTTCTTGGCGAGGTTGGCGCGGTTGCCGGCGACGCCTTGCGTCGGTACCTGCAGCGTGTAGCGCTCGGTCTGCTTGTCGTAGGAGGCAAGACCGACGCGCGGCTCCATCGAGACCACGGCGACACGGGTGTTCTCGATATCGATCCTGGTGACATGGGCGGCGCTGGCGAAGGCCGCGTTCACCTTGTCCATGTCGCCATAATGATAGTCGAGCGCCACGTTGTTCGGGATGTGCTCATAGAGCTGCGGCGCGCCGGGCTTGGCGGCTTCCTCGGGGTCGGTCACCGCCGGCAGCGGCTCGACGTCGAGCTCGACCGCCTCGGCCGCATCGCGGGCCTGCGCCAGCGTCTCCGCCACCACGAAGGCGACGGGATCGCCGACGAAGCGGACCTTGTCGGTCGCGAGCGGCTGGCGGTTGGTCTGCAGCAGGGGCGACCCGTCGCGGCTCTTCAGCGGCAGGCCGCAGGTGAAGGGGCCGTAACCGGCGGCGTCGAGATCCTTGCCGGTCCACACGCCCAGCACGCCCGGCATTGCCTTGGCGGCATCGATACCGATGCCTCGGATGATGCCATGGGCGTGAGTGGAACGGACGACCACGGCATAGGCCTGCCCGGGCAGGTTGAAATCATCGGTGTAGCGGCCCTTGCCGCGCACCAGCGTGTCGTCCTCCTTGCGGCGGACCGGCTGCCCGACGCCATATTTTTGCAGTGCAATAGCGTTTTCGAGCGTGGACGATTTGGTGTGTTCTTGCATGGAATTGACCTGAAAAGCCGGCATTTGCGCATTTTCGCGGCAGCGGGGCACCGGACTCCTCTGAGATAACCCACGCCCCTGTTCACGACAACGCACGAATGGGCATGGTCCCATGTGATGCGTTGTTGCGCATACCCGCCGCGCTGCTAATGTTTCAGGCGAAAAAGCAATTCCAGACCGGCCCGACCGGCCGCGGAAAGACAGTTTGTATGAATGACCACACGCGGCTCCGCGACGGCCATGCGCCGCACGGTGAGCTGGAGCGGTCGATGGCGACGGTGGCGTTGGCCACCGAACCGGCCGTTGGCACGTCGGGAACCGGCGTCTATGCGGCGCTGGACCTCGGCACCAACAATTGCAGGCTGCTGATCGCCTGTCCGACCCAGGACGGCTTTCGTGTCGTCGATTCCTTCTCGCGCATCATCCGGCTCGGGGAGGGGGTCTCGGCGACCGGTTGCATCAGCGAGGCCGCGATCGAGCGCGCCATCGCCGCGCTCAGCATCTGCCGTGACAAGATCAACTTGCGGAAAGCGCGCCGGCTGCGACTGATCGCAACCGAGGCCTGCCGCGCGGCCTCGAACGCCGAGGGGTTCCGCAGCCGCGTGGCGGCCGAGACCGGCATCGAGCTGGAGGTGATCGACCGCGAGACCGAGGCCGCGCTCGCGGTGCTCGGCTGCTCGCCGCTGGTCGACCCGAGGGGGCGCGGCGCGATCCTGTTCGACATCGGCGGCGGCTCGACCGAGCTGGTGCGGATCGAGCGCGACGTGGAAAATCCGGAGCCACGCATCAAGGCCTGGATGTCGATCCCCTATGGTGTGGTCACGCTCGCCGAACAGTTCGGCGGACGCGACGTGACGCCGGAGATCTACGCTGCGATGGAGCAGGAGGTCGCGAACCATGTCGCGCCGTTCGCGGAGGAGCACGGCGGCGATCTCGCCGACATGCACCTGCTCGGCACGTCGGGCACCGTGACGACGCTCGCCGGTATCCATCTCAACCTCGCCCGCTACGACCGCCGCCGCATCGACAGCATCTGGATGAACGATTCCGACATCACCGCGACCATCTACAAGCTGCTCGGCATGAGCTACGAGGAGCGCGCGTCCAACAGCTGCATCAGCGTCGAGCGTGCCGATCTCGTGCTCGCCGGCTGCGCCATCCTCGATGCGATCAGGCGCGCCTTTCCGCTGCCGCGCCTGCGCGTCGCCGACCGGGGCCTGCGCGAGGGCATGCTGGTCGAGATGATGCGCGAGGACGGCGCGCTCAGGAGCTGGTGAGATGGCCAAGGACACCACCGGCCGCTTGCACGTCCAGGTCAAGACCGGCGGCAAGCGCAAATTGTCGTCGAAGCTGTGGCTGGAGCGGCAGCTCAACGATCCCTATGTCGCCAAGGCCAAGGCAGCGGGCTATCGTTCGCGCGCCGCGTTCAAGCTCCTGGAGATGGACGACAAGTTCCGGTTCTTGAAGCCCGGCCTGGCCGTGGTCGATCTCGGCGCGGCACCCGGCGGCTGGAGCCAGATCGCAGCCAAGCGCGTCGGCTCCACGGAAGGCAAGGGCAAGGTCGTCGCGATCGACCTGCTTGAGATGCCCGAGATTCCCGGTGTCGATTTCGCGCAGCTGGACTTCATGGACAACGACGCGCCCGAAAAGCTCACCGCGATGCTGGGCGGCGGCGCCGATGTCGTGATGTCCGACATGGCCGCCAACACCACCGGCCACCGCAAGACCGACCAGCTCCGCATCGTCGGCCTGGTCGAGACCGCGGCGGCGTTTGCCTGCGACGTGCTCAAGCCTGGCGGCACGTTCCTGGCCAAAACGTTCCAGAGCGGGGCCGACGCCGACCTGCTCGCCCAGCTCAAGCGCGACTTTGCCACCGTGCGCCACGTCAAGCCGGCCGCGAGCCGGCAGGATTCCTCGGAGCGCTACGTACTGGCCACGGGGTTTCGCGGCGGGACACAGCAGTAGCCACATCATCCGTCATTGCGAGGAGCGTAGCGACGAAGCAATCCAGGCTGTTGCCGCGGAGGCATTCTGGATTGCTTCGCTGCGCTCGCAATGACGAGCGAGAAACTACCCCAGCCGCTGATCCCGCACGTCCTGCGTGTCTTCGCTCGCCGCCTTGACGGCCGCCTTCTCCGCGCCCTTGCCGGCGCCCTTGCGGCTCGCGATCTCCACGGCCTTGCGGCCGGAGATCTCGTGGCCGGCATCCGCCGGCATCTGCCAGAAGAACCAGCTCGACGCCGCCGAGGTGAGCGCGACCACGACGAAGGCCGGCGCAAAGACGGTGGCGTTAATCTCGCTGACATGGCTGAACCACATCGTGGTCTCGACGCAAGCCGCGCCGACGGCGACGCCGGCCGAGATCGCCAGCTGCTGGTTGACGCTGACCAGCGTAGTGGCGCGGCTCATCTGCGCGGTCTCGACGTCGGCATAGGCGACCGTGTTGATCGCGGTGAACTCCAGCGAGCGGAAGAAGCCGCCGACCACCAGGATGACCATGATGATGAGCAGCGGCGTCGACACCGTGAACAGCGCGCAGACGCCGAGGAAGAAGGCGCTGACGATGGCGTTCACCGTCATCAGATTGCGGAAGCCGAAGGTGCGGATGATGCGCGCGGCCAGCGTCTTCATGCCCATGGCCCCGAGCGAGGAGGCGAAGGTGACGAGGCCGGAATGGAACGGCGTCAGCCCGAAGCCGATCTGCATCAGGAGCGGCAGCAGGAACGGCAGCGCGCCGATGCCGAGCCGGAACAGGAAGCCGCCGAACACGGCCGCGCGCAGGGTCGGCAGCCTCAGCAGCGAGAAGTCCAGCACCGGCGACCCCGTGCGCCGGGCGTGCAGGACATACAGCGTCATCGAGATCGTACCGCCCACGACCAGCGCGGCCACCGTGCTCCAGGGCAGGAGGTTGAGCCCGGCCACCGAGAGCCCGAACGCGATGCCGGCAAGCCCGATTCCCGCGAGCACCATGCCATAGAGATCGAACGGCTCCCGGGTCTCGCTCTTGATGGGATCGATGAAGCGCAGCGCCATGAAGATGCCGAGCAGCCCGATCGGGATGTTGATCAGGAAGATCCAGTGCCAGGACGCGTAGGTCGTGATGAAACCGCCGAGCGGCGGGCCGATCACGGGACCGATGAGGGCAGGGACCGTCACCCAGGCCATGGCGTTGACCAATGCGCTCTTGTCGACCGAGCGCAGCAGCACGAGGCGCCCGACCGGCGTCATCATCGCGCCGCCCATGCCTTGCAGGATGCGCGCGAACACGAAATCGGTGACGGAGGTCGAGAGCGCGCAGCCGACCGAGCCGACCATGAACACCCCGACGGCGATCGCGAACACCATCCGCGCACCGAACCGGTCGGCGGTCCAGCCGCTCGCCGGAATGAACACCGCGAGCGACAGCAGATAGGAGGTGATCGCGAGCTTGAGCGTCAGCGGACTGGTGCCGAGGTCGGCCGCGATCGCCGGCAGCGAGGTGGCGATGACCGTCGAATCCATGTTCTCCATGAAGAGAGCAGTGGCGACGATCAGCGGAATGACGCGTTGCTTGTCGACCATGACGGATTGGTAATGAAATAGGGAGGAAGGGCTGCTCGCGGCTTATCACCGCCGCCCCCCTGCGACCATTGCGGATCGACGCATGGCACCTAACTCCTGCGTGACCTCGGTGTGACTATCACCGTCATTCCGGGTTCGCGACTTTGTCGCGCCCCGGAATGACGGCGGGGGGGAGGGCGTACCGAGCCTATCCCCGCTGAAAATTGCTTAAAAAGCCTGTGCATGGCTGGCCGGCGGTCCGAATTGCTTTGATTCGTCGCCCGGCCGTGCTATCGACCCGCGTCAACCCCACCGATGGGCTCCGATTCTCAAGGCGATGCCGCAAGGTACGCCGAGGGCGGCGCTCATCCATTAGCATTTGCGGCAAGGCCGCAGGAAGGAGTTGGCAAATGGCCACGGTGCAACTTCAGGGCATCCGCGAAGCCTTTACGTTCGACGACGTGCTGCTGAAGCCGGGCCTGTCGGACGTCATGCCGGGCGAGGTCGACATCCGCTCCCGCGTCACCCGCGCCATTCCGCTCAACATCCCGATCATGGCCTCGGCCATGGATACCGTCACCGAGGCGCGAATGGCGATCGCGATGGCGCAGGCCGGCGGCCTCGGCGTCATCCACCGCAATTTCGATCCCGAGGGGCAGGCCGTCCAGGTGCGGCAGGTCAAGCGCTACGAGTCGGGCATGGTGGTGAACCCGCTCACCATCAGCCCCGAGGCCTCGCTCGACGACGCGCTCAAGCTGATGAGCGACCACGGCATCTCCGGCATTCCCGTGGTCACCGGCGCCGCCAAGAACACGCCCGGCAAGCTGGTCGGCATCCTCACCAACCGCGACGTCCGCTTTGCCACCGACCGCCGGCAAAAAGTCTCCGAGCTGATGACGCATGAAGGTCTCGTCACGGTGCGCGAGAATGTCAGCCAGGAGGAAGCGCGGCGGATGCTGCATCAGCATCGCATCGAGAAGCTGCTCGTGGTCGACGAGCAATATCGCTGCGTCGGCCTGATCACCGTGAAGGACATGGAGAAGGCGGTTGCCCATCCGCTCGCCTGCAAGGATGCGCAGGGTCGCCTGCGCGTTGCCGCCGCCACCACCGTCGGCGACACCGGCTTCGAGCGTACCGAGCGGCTGATCGATGCCGGTGTCGACCTCATCGTCGTCGACACCGCGCACGGCCATTCCCGTCACGTGCTGCAGGCGGTGAACCGCATCAAGCGTCTGTCCAACTCGGTGCAGGTCGTCGCCGGCAACGTCGCCACCACCGAGGGCACCCAGGCGCTGATCGATGCGGGCGCGGATTGCATCAAGGTCGGCATCGGCCCGGGCTCGATCTGCACCACGCGCATCGTCGCCGGCGTCGGCGTTCCCCAGCTCACCGCGATCATGGACGCGGTGGAGGCGGCGAAGAAGGCCGACATCCCCGTCATCGCCGACGGCGGCATCAAGTTTTCCGGCGACCTTGCCAAGGCGCTCGCGGCCGGTGCCGACATCGCCATGGTGGGCTCGCTGCTCGCCGGCACCGACGAGACGCCCGGCGAAGTCTTCCTGTGGCAGGGCCGTTCCTACAAGGCCTATCGCGGCATGGGCTCGGTCGGCGCGATGGCGCGGGGATCTGCCGACCGCTACTTCCAGCAGGACATCAAGGACACGCTCAAGCTGGTGCCGGAAGGCATCGAAGGCCAGGTGCCCTACAAGGGCCCGGTCGGCAACGTCATGCACCAGCTCGCCGGCGGCCTGCGCGCCGCGATGGGTTACGTCGGCGCGCGCGATATGAAGGAGCTGCACGAGAAGGCCCAGTTCGTCCGCATCACCGGTGCGGGCCTGCGCGAAAGCCACGTCCACGACGTCACGATCACGCGCGAGAGCCCGAACTATCCGGGCGGGGGTTAGTTGCTTCACTCCCGGCTGCGTGTCGGTTTCGGTGCGCTCGCCTCGATGACGGTGTCATGCCCCGCGGAGGCGGGGCATCTAGTAGGCCGCGGCTTCTCGATTCAGTCACAGCCGCTCGGAGTACTGGATCGCCCGCCTTCGCGGGCGATGACAGCGCGTGTTGGGTTTGCTTCGTTCCTGCACACCTCCTAAATGATTGCGACAAAGCAATCAGGAGGAAGCCATGGCCCAAGATCAACACAGTGCCAAACGCATTGTTCTCGCCGCGCGTCCCGTCGGCGAACCCAAGCCGTCCGATTTCCGTTTGGAGGAATTCGCCATTCCGACACCGGGCGCGGGTGAAGTCCTGCTGCGCACGATCTGGCTGTCGCTGGATCCCTATATGCGCGGGCGCATGAGCGAGGGGCCGTCCTACGCTGCGCCGGTGCCGGTCGGCGGCGTGATGGAAGGCGAGGCGGTCAGCGAGGTCGCGGCGTCCAACAATCCTGATTTCGCGGTCGGCGACATCGTGCGCATTCGTTCCGGCTGGCAGACCCACGCGATCTCGAACGGCAAGGGCCTGATCAAGGTCGATCCCAAGCTCGGCCCGATCTCGACCTCGATCGGCGTGCTCGGCATGCCCGGCATGACCGCGTATACGGGCCTGCTCGACATCGGCAAGCCGCAAGCAGGCGAGACCGTCGTCGTTGCCGGCGCCTCCGGCGCGGTCGGCTCGGCCGTCGGCCAGATCGCCAGGATCAAGGGCGCACGCGCGGTCGGCATCGCCGGCGGCAAGGACAAGTGCGACTACGTCGTCAAGGAACTCGGCTTCGATGCCTGCATCGATCACCGCGATCCTGATTTCGCCGCCAGGCTGAAGGACGCCTGCCCTGATGGCATCGACGTCTATTTCGAGAATGTCGGCGGCGCCGTGTTCGAGGCGGTGTTCCCGCTGCTCAACCCGTTTGCCCGCGTGCCGGTCTGCGGCCTGATCGCCCACTACAACGACACCGAGGCCAAGCCGCCCAAATGGGCCGCCAGCATGATGCGCGCGACGCTGACCAAGCGGCTGACCTTCCGCGGCTTCATCGTGTCCGACTTCGCCGCGCGGCACGGCGACTTCCTGCGCGACATGTCCGCCTGGGTCCGTGACGGCAAGGTCAAATACAAGGAGTTCGTCACCGAGGGCCTGGAGAGCGCGCCCGGCGCCTTCATCGGGCTGCTGAAGGGCGCCAATTTCGGCAAGCAGCTGGTCCGGATCGGGCCGGACAAGGCCTGAGGCGAGTGCTTCCGAACCCACGTTGGCCGCCCCTGCGCCTAGGGCCGGGCGGCCGACGACGGCTGCAAAATCCGATTGGCAAACGCGGGAATGCTACTACCATAGGGTTAGCAGTTGGATCCTGCGATATGAGGTTGCGGGCATGCGGCGGCGCGATGTGCTTGTCGGCGGACTTGTCTGGGGGCAATTGCTGGCGGCTCGGAGGGTCCTGGCGCAGCCTGCGGCCTCCACCCGCGGGGCTGTGGTGGTCGGGGTCAACAAGACCGGCAATCTGCCCGTGCTGAGAGCGGCCGTCTCGGGCGCAAGGTCGATCGCACAGTGGCTTGCGACGGAAGATTTCGAGGTCAAGCTGATCACGGATGAGGTCGCGCCCGTCACCGGCGCAGCGGTCAAGGCGGCCGTGACGGAGTTCGTCAATCGCGGCACGCTGACACAGCTCGTGATCTACTTTTCCGGTCATGGAATTGCGTTTGGCAACAACGAGTTCTGGTTGTTGAGCGGAGCTCCGGACGATGTCAACGAGGCGGTCAGCCTCACGGAATGCGTGGCGCTTGCCGGGCGTAGCGCCGTATCAAACGTCGTGATCATCTGCGATGCTTGCCGGTCCAATTCGGACTTCGACAGCTCGCTGCTGCATGGAACGGTGATTTTCCCGTTGGGAAGCTACATTCCCGGACGTCCCTCTCCGGAAGTCGATCGTTTCTTCAGCACCCGCCCCGGCGCGCCCTCCTATGAATTGCGTCAGAAGGCGGCCGATGAGTTCCAGGGTGTCTTCACCGAGACATTTCTCGATGCCTTCCGTAAGCCTCGACCCGATATGGTGTCGACGGTCGGGGGCATGAGCGTGGTCTCGAACCGGAAGCTCAAAACGTTCCTGCTCGACGAGGTGCCGCAGCGGTTACGCGTACACAATGCGAGTCTCGCGCAATATCCCGATGCGCGTATCGAATCCCCCGACAGTGCCTACCTGGGACGCGTGCGCGGATCGGTAACGGCGGCAGTCGACCAGCCGCGAGATGTGACGCTGGTCGACGTTGCCGCCCATCAGTTCAATCGCACCGCGGTTGGAGCGCTTGCGTCGCTGCGAAATATCGATTCTGTCAGAGAGCTGGAGGTCGCTTCGAACACCGGCTTCAACGCGGCCCAGCAATCCTTGATTGTGGCGAAGCAGCCGGCCACGACCTTCAATGCACCGACCGGATTCTCGGTGACCGGCGTCCAATTGCGCGAGGCATGGCTGGCTGGCGGCAGGCAGGCGGAGATCGTTGCACCCGGCAACGGTACCGACCAGTCCGGCCTCGTGAACATTCCCGTCCAGGATGGTTCTCCAATGACGGCCGCGCTGGTGTTTGCGGACGGTAGCGGGACCGTGCTTGCCGCATTACCCGGCTTCATAGGGTCGCTCACCGTCCGCAATGGCGGTGTGGCGGACGTCACGTATGCCCCGTCGCCGTCAAGCCGGCGATGGGGCGAGTACAAGGAGGCCGGACCCCGCCTCGATCAGCTGCGGGCGCTTATGGCGACGTCGGCCCAGTTCGGCGTGCTCCGCATCGAAGGCGACCGGCAAACGCGCTCGGCGGCGGCCTCGAGACTTGCCGATCAGATTCGTGTGCTGAAGGGAATTGATCCGACGCTCGGAATTTACGCCGCCTATGCTTACGCTGATGCCAATCTGCCGCAGCAGGTCGCCTCGGTGCGGTCTTTCATGGCAGGTGACCTCGAAGGCGAGCTGTTCGATCTTGCGCTGTTGGCCGACGTACTGTCGGACAGCAGGATATCCGAGCGCGCCGTGCCATTCTGCCCGATGTTCTCGCAGGGCTGGCAGCTCATCCGCACTCGCAATGTGGTGCTTCGGGACCAGGTCCTGCGGGCCAGGGACAGCCTGCGGTCGTCGCTCTGGACCACCTTCGGTCCCCCTGGAATGAAATTGATGCTGGAAGCCCTGGCCACCGCCAGCCGATGATCGTGCGCGGCCGAAGACGGGTTCGGGGCGGAAAAGGAAAGCGATGCGTCGTCGTGAAGTTCTTGCAGGTGCGGCTGGCCTGATGTCGCTGATCGCGACGGGAGGCCGAGCGGATCCGTTTCCTGTACGTCTCGTGCTGGTACATGGTCGCTCGCAACAGGGGCTGGATCCTGTCGAGTTGCAATCGATCTGGATGGAGACGCTGAAACGCGGCGCGGCCAAGATCAATCGTACCGTCCCGGACAATCTTGAAGTAGCATTTCCCTACTACGGCGATCGTCTGGACGAACTTGCGCGCGAGGCGCAGGTGCCTCTGACCGACGACATCCAGGCGCGCGGCAGCGCGGTCGATGACGATTTCCTAAAGTTTCAGGCTTCCGTCGCGGAGTCTATCCGCAGCAAGGCCGGCATCACAGATGCCCAGGTGCAGCAGGAGTTCGGCAACAACCCGACGGCACGAGGTCCGCAGAATTGGGCATGGGTGCAGGCGATCATCCGCACCATCGATCGCTTCGGCGGCGGGCTGAGCCAGTCCGGGATCGAGCGCCTGATGCGCGACGTATTTCTCTATACGACGCGGTCAGGCGTCCGCGACCAGATCGACCGCATCGTCGGCGCCGGCTTCGATGAGCGGCCCTGCGTGGTGGTCGGGCATTCGCTGGGGTCGGTCGTAGCCTACAACGTTATGCGGACCGACCGGCGTACGCTGAACGTGCGTGCGTATGTCACGGTGGGCTCGCCGCTGGGTATCAGGGCCATCCGCGACCAACTCCGGCCGATCGGTTTTCCGGCGCCAGCCAAAGCCTGGTACAATGCGTTCGACCCCAAGGACGTGGTCGCGCTCTATCCGCTCGATGGCGCGAACTTCCCGGTCACGCCTGCCATCGAGAACTATGCGAACGTCCGCAACGGGACAGACAACCGCCACGGCATCGTGGGCTACCTCGACGATCCCGTGGTTGCGCGGCACGTTCTCGACGCACTGGGCTCCTGAACTCGCGTAAAACCCGACCGCAGGGCCTCTCATTGGTTAACAAAGAGTCACCAAATGGTCACACCTGCCCGCAAAAGCCGCAGGTGTGACCGGCTGTTCATTGACGGGCCCGCGAAGGCATTGAATCATCGCGCATATTTTGGGTGTTGCGATGTTAGAGATCAGTGTTTTCTGCGTCATCCTGCTGGCGGCCGGCTATTGGACGACCATGTTCATCATGGGCCGTCGCGACGACGTCATCCATGGCAAGTTCGTCCGTATCGACGAGGAGGGCGATTTGACCCGTCCCGCGATGCCGGCGCCGCCATTCCCGAAGCGCCCGGTCAAGGCCGCGCAACCTGCCAGGCAGCCATCCGCCAAGGATCTCGCGGCCAAGCCGGTGAACAGCGAGGCGCTACAGTCCCTGCTCGCCGCGATCCAGCAGGATCTCAAGAGCATCGCCTAAATCGCAACGCTCAGACGCTACCGCGCTCGACCATGGACAATTCGACGGCGAGCCGCTGCTCGGCTGCCGGCGGACCGGATAGCCGCGCCAGAAGCAATTCCCCCGCGATCCGCCCCAGGGCCGCTGCATCGAACGAGATGGTGGTGAGGCCGGGCGTGATCTGATCGGCGACGTCGTTGTCGCCGAAGCCGAGCACGGCGAGATCGCGCGGTACCGAAAGGCCGCGGGCGCGCGCCTCGATCAGTGCGCCGGTCGCGAGCAGGTCATTGGCGCAGAACACGGCATCGACCTCGCCGCCGCGATCGAGCAGGGCGGTGAAGGCGGCGCGGCCGTCAACGAGGCCCGTGATCTCGCCGACACCGATCTCGTGGACGATCTCGAGACCGAGCTTTGCTGCGGCCGCGCGAAAACCGTCGCGGCGGAGGGCGCCACGGCCGCTGCTGCGGCCGATGAAGGCGACGCGGCGATGTCCGGCCTCGGCGAGCCTCTGCGCCGCCATCGCGCCGGCATCCGCATTGGGCAGGCCGACCAGCATATCGATGGGATCGCGCGGAAACGCCCAGGTCTCGATCACGGGAATGCCGAGTTCGGCCAGCGCGGCCCGGTTCTCCTCGAGCTCGATTACGCCAGTGAACATCACCGCGGCGGGACGGATGCCGCGCAGCGACTGGATCATCGCGACCTCCTTGGCATAGGAGTAGGAGGTCTGGCCGACCAGCACCTCAAAACCTTCCGGCTCGAGCGTCGCGGCAAAGCTGCGTACCGCGAGGCCGAACTGCTGGCTGAGGATGTTGGAGACGAAGGCGATGACCACGTTCGACCGGCCCGAGCGCAGCGCGCGGGCATGCGGGTTGGAGGCGTAGCCGGTCGCCTCGATCACCGAAAGGATTCGCTCGCGGGTCTTCCGATTGACCTTCTCGGGGTGGCGCAGCACCCGCGACACCGTGATCGGCGCGACGCCCGCGCGCGCCGCGACTTCCTCGATACGCGGCGGCCGTCCGGTCGCATTGCTGCGGCCGGGCGGCGCCGGAATGCGCACCACGTCATCATAGCCTGGCTTTGCCGGATCGGTCATCGAATCCCGAAGTTGGTCGCGGTCGATATCGTCTCCAAAGTTCAGTGCGCAGGCAACTCCTCGCGTGACAGCGCACGGCCGACCTGGACCAGGCAGTCGCCGCTCTGGCTGTCGGTGTGCAGGCGTTGCGAGATCACGATGCCGTCGGCGGGGAAGCGCAGCGCCTCTTCGGCAAGCTCCGGGCGCTCGAAGTCGTGGTACCAGCCGGCGACGTCGCCCGCCTTGACCCGTGCACCGACGGTGACAGCTGGCTCGAACCAGCCGCGGCGCGTCGCGAACACCGCCTGGGCATGGCTCTGCAGGGCCAGCAGCTCTGTGGCGCGCTCGACCGGCGCATGCGGCCCCAGCACAGGGGCCTGGACGAGGCCGAGCGCGAGCAGCAGCCGGTCGACGGCGCGCGCGGTGAGCGCCATGGTCTGCGGCGTCACGGTGCCGCCGCCGCCGAATTCGCCGGAGAGGCCGATCGCGCCGGCGCGTGCGGCCGCCGCCATGGAGGTCGGCGCCGAGGCGCCGTTCTCGGCGACGAAGGCGAACGGCATCCCCAACCCCTCCATCAGACGTAGCGCGTGGCCGAACATCTCGGGCGGTCCCTGCCGCTCGATCAGCGCGCAAGGCACGTGCGCCATGGACGTGCCGCCGGAGTGGAGGTCGAAGACGACGTCGTGTCGCGGAAACAGCTCGTGCTCGAGGAAATGCGCCAGACGAAATGTTGGCGTGCCCGCTTCATCGCCGGGAAAGGCGCGGTTGAGATTGCCTTCGTCAAGCGGCGAGCGGCGGCGCGCCGCCATCACGGCGGGCCAATTGGCGAACGGCAGGATGGTGATCTCGCCCTTGATGGCGTTCGCATCCAACCGGCGATACAGCCGCGTCAGCGCGATCTCACCCTCATATTCGTCGCCGTGATTGCCGGCCATCAACAGCAGCTTCGGCCCGGCGCCGTTCTTGATCCGGAAGATCGGGATCTTGAGCTGGAAGTAGGGGGAGCGGTCGATCGAGAAGGGAATGCCGAGATGGCCGGACCATTTCTGGTCCTTCTCGAAGTCGATCTCGTGGAAAAGTCCGGTATGCATGGCTCGCCTCGAGGCCGCGCCGCCACCGGCGCCGGCCGCAGGTTGAAGAAAAGGGCGGCGCCTTAGAGCAAGGCGACCGCGGTCATCTCGACGCGCAGGTCGGGATCGGCGAGGCGGGCTTCGACGCAGGCGCGCGCCGGCGGATTGGCCGGATCGATCCAGGCGTCGTAGACCGAGTTCATGGTGTCGAAATCGGTGATGTGCGGCAGGAAGACGTTGACCGCAATGAGCCTGGACCGATCCGAGCCGGCTTCCTTGAGCAGAGCGTCGATCTTGGCGAGCACCTGCTGCGTTTGCGACATGATGCCGGCCTTGCGGTCATCGGCGACCTGGCCTGCGATGTGCACCATGCCGCCGGCGGCGACGGCCTGGCTCATGCGCGATCCCACGACGTAACGTTTGATCATCTCAAAACTCTCCTCGTGAAGGTGGGCTCTCACATGATGCGAGAGCCCGTCCAAAACTCACAGCGTCGGCAACGACTGCTCTTCCTTGAACCATTTCAGCTGCAGTGCGCCGAGCTTGCCGTTGAGTTTGTTGAAGAAGATGTCGGTGTTGATCCAGTTGAGCAGGTTCTGCTCGCCCTGGCGGACGCCGACATGGGCCGGCGACTGGCGGATCACGAACTTCAGCTCGACCTCCTTGGTCGGGTTCTGGTCCTGTACCTTCAGCGCGATGGCGCTGTTCTCGGCAAACGTGTCGGCCTGTCCGGCCAGATAGGCCGCAATCGCCGCCGGCGTGTCCTCGAAGCGCACCAGCTTTACCTTCGGTGCGTTGTCGGTGAGCCAGACGTCGAGCGTTGAGCCCTTGGCCACTGCCACGCTGCGGCCGTCGAGATTGTCGGGCTTCTTGGCGGTCGAAGCGGGCAGCGACTTGGCGCCGTACACGCCGAGATTGACCACCGCGTAGGGCTGCGAGAACATCACCTGTTGGGCGCGCTCCGGCGTTGCGCCGAGACCGGCGATCAGCATGTCGATCTTGTCCGACAACAGGCTCGGGATGCGCGCGGCACCCGTCACCGGGACGAGCTCCAGCTTCACACCCATGTCGGCAGCGATCAGCTTGGCGAGATCGGCGTCGAGGCCGGCGATCTCGCCCTTGTCGTCCTTGAATCCCCAGGGCGCGGCGTCGGTCAGGATGCCGACGCGCAGCTTGCCCGAACCGAGCACGTCCTGAAGCTTGTCGGCGCTGGCGAGACTTGGCGCTGCGAGAACGGCAAGCGCCGCGGCTGCGATGGTGAAGAGGGATTTCAATTTTCTCATGACTCTCTCCTTGAAGGGTGGAAGGTTCTCACTTGGCGGATGCGATGAAGCTTGCGAGCTCGGGCGTCTCGGGGCTGGCGAACAATCTTGCCGGCGGTCCCTGTTCCCAGACGCGGCCCTGGTGCATGAACACGATGCGGTTGGCGACGTTGCGGGCAAAGCCCATCTCGTGCGTGACCAGGATCATGGTCATGCCTTGCTTCGCCATCGCCTCCATCACCTTCAGGACTTCGCCGACGAGCTCGGGATCGAGCGCCGAGGTCACCTCGTCGAACAGCATGAGGTGGGGCGCCATCGCCAGGCACCGGGCGATGGCGACGCGCTGCTGCTGGCCGCCGGACAGCTGCTCCGGCCATGCGTCGATCTTGTCGGCGAGGCCGACGCGGGTGAGCACATCCTCGGCCAGCGCACGTGCTTTCGCCTTCTCGATGCGGCCGGTGAGTAGCGGAGCCAGCGTGATGTTGCGCTCGACCTTGAGATGCGGAAACAGGTTGAAGGCCTGGAACACGATGCCGACGCGCTGTCGGAATTTCTTCAGGTCCGGCATCTTGGCGTGGACCTTCTGGCCTTCCACCCGGATCTCGCCGGAATCGACGCTCTCGAGCGCATTGATGCAGCGGAGCAGCGTCGATTTGCCCGAGCCGGAGCGGCCGATGATCGTGACGATCTCACCTTCCTCGACATCGAGCGAGACGCCCTTGAGCACCTCGACCTTGCCGAATGTCTTGTGCACGTTGCGGATTTCAACGAGAGCCATCGAGGCGGGCCTCCAAGGAGCGGGACCAGAGCGTGAGCGGCAGGCACAGCGCGAAATAGATCGCGGCGACCAGCGCGTAGGTGAGCAGTGGCTGGAACGTCGCCGCGCTCACCACTTGTCCGGCGCGTGCGAGTTCGACGAAGCCGAGGATCGAGGCGAGCGAGGTACCCTTGATCAGCTGCACCAGGAAGCCCACGGTCGGCGGCAGCGAAAGCCGCAGCGCCTGCGGCGCGACGATGTGGTGGAATTGCTGCCAGGCGGAGAGGCCGAGGCAAGCGCCGGCCTCCCATTGCGCCTGCTTTACGGCCTCCAGCCCGCCCCGCCAGATCTCGCCGAGGAAGGCGGCGGTGTAGAGCGTGTAGGCGACGGTCACGGCGACGAGTGCCGGCACCTGGATGCCGAGGAAAACCGGCATGCCGAAATAGAAGAAGAACAGCAGGCCGAGCAGCGGCACGCTCTGGATCACCTGGATGAGCGCGGCCATCGTCCAGCGCAGACCGGCAAAGCGGCTGATGCGGCCCATGGCGAGCCCGAGCGCAAGCGGCGCACCGAACAGAAGCGCGAGCACGACGAGCGCAACGGTCCAGCGCAGCGCGATGAACAGCGAGGCGAAATCGATGAGGGAGAAGGATCGCATCGCTTGTCCCTCAGCGCCGCCGCGGCCAGCGGAAGGCAGCCAGACCGATGACGGCGAACAGCGCCTTGAACGACATCGCCATGGCGAAATAGACCGCGCAGATCACCGCATAGACCTCGAAGCTGCGATAAGTACGGCTCTCGATGAAGCCGGCGACGTGAAACAGCTCGTCGGCCGCGACCTGCGAGGCGAGCGAGGTGCCCAGCAGCAGCAGCACGAACTGGCTGGTCATGGCCGGATAAGCGTTGCGCAGCGCCGGCGGCAGGATGATGTGGCGGAACACCTGCCAGCCCGACAGCCCGATGCACTGGCCGGCCTCGACCTGGCTGCGCGGAATGGAATCGAGACCGGCGCGGATGATCTCGACCGAGTAGGCGCCGAAATACAGCGACAGCGCCACGGCGGCGGCCTCGAAGGCTGGCAGCTTCAACCCGAAGTTCGGCAGCACGAAGAACACGATGAAGATCTGGATCAGGGAGGGCGTGTTGCGGAACAGCTCGATGTATCCGCGCACCATCCAGCGCAGCGGCGTGATGCGGCCCTTCAGCGCGACCGCGCCGGCGATGCCGATCACGAGGCCGGCCAGCGCCGAGATCACGGTCAGCTCCAGCGTGACGATGGCGCCCTCGATGAGCTGGTTCTGATAGCGCCACAGCGGCAGGAAGTTCATCGCGCTGCTCTCAGCCGAACTGGGTGGGAAGGGCGCGCGTTACGACCCCATCGGCGTCGAGGCCGAGGATGACGCGCCAGCGGTCGAGGCAGGTGCAGGGATGCGAGATGCCCAGGGCGATGATGTCGCCGACTGCAAGCGCGGCTTCGGGTGTGACCGACAGGAACGCGTGCTGGTCGTTGAGACGGGTCACGGCGAGCGCAGCGGCAAGCCCGTGCAGTTCGACGCCATCGCGGAATACGCGCAAGGGCACGGGCAGTCCCTGGTCGAACGAGGCGTCGCGCATGCCGAAGCCGGCGATCGCAAGTCCGTCTTCGGGACGCGACAGCACCTCGGCCCAGAGCGTCAGCGCGGGACGAAAGCTCTGCGCGGCGGAGTGGAGCAGGCCGTCGATGAGGAGGCCTCCGCGCCGGTCGACTTCCGCGAAGGCGCGCGCATAGATGCCGTGGTCGGAGAAGAACAGCGCGCCCGAGCGCAGGATCACACTCGCGTTGCCATCGGCCTGCGCCGCCGGCGTCAGTGTCCGCGCGACGATATCGAAATAGGCGGAGCCGCCTGCGCTCAGGATCAGCGGTCGCTGCGGGGCGGCGGCGCGCACCCGCGCCAACGCCTCGATGGTGCGCCCCAGCAGCGTCGCGATGGCGCGCATCGTCGCCTCGGGGTCGGACGTTGCGGCCGCGCCCTCATAGGTCGCGACGCCGCCGAGCACGAGCCGGTCGGCTGCGAGCACGGCCGCTATCGTCGCCTCGATTGCGGCGCGATCGCGTGCGCCGGCGCGGCCAGCACCGAGCTCGACCAGCACCGACAATTCCCTGCGGCCTGCGATCCGCGCGGCTTCAGCGAGCGCTGCGACCGCGGCCGGTGAATCCGCGAAGGCGTGAAATTCGACGTCGGGATAGGCGCTGAGCAGCGTCCCGAGCCGTCGACCGGCCGCGAGCCCGCCGATCTCGTTGGCCAGCAGCAGGCGTCGCTCGCCGCTTGCGAGCAGCACGGCGGCCTGCTGGGCATTGGCGACCGTCGTGCCCCAGGTGCCGGCTGCGCGCAGCGAGCTCGCGAGCTCCGGCGACATCGGCGTCTTGGCATGGGGAGCAACGCTGACGCCGGCGCTCGCGCACCATCTCAGGAAGAGGTCGCGGTTGGCCGCGAACGCGGCCTCGTCCAGGGTGAGGGCGGGGAGGGCCAGATCACCGCGCGATGGTGACCAGCGCTGGCGGCCAATGTCCTCGGTGGCTGCGCCATCGACCAGAGGGATGCCCCGCGTCGTCGTCGAAAGGCGTTGGCTATCCCACCGGGACAAGAACTGCATCGTCGCTCCCTCGGCGGCCCTTCGCCGCCGGAATGAAAGATATGTCCGTATGACAACGTTGTCATTAGCCAAATCTAATCATTCTTGGGATAAATCCGGTGCATTGAGGTATTTAGATAAAGATTCGTGCCTGCGAATTGGGCTAGTGCTCGCCGCCCATCTGGGCGAGGAGCTCTTCGACGTCGACATCGACTTGGCCCGCGGCCCTGACGTGGCGGACCTCGAAACTGTCGGGGCGGAAGCGATATTCGACCAGGCCGACTTCCTTGATCGCGATCCTGTCCTGCCGCCGATCGTTGATGATGAAGCCGGCCGACGGCGCCCAGACATGGCGGGTGTGGCGCCAGGTGAAGTCGCGCCGCTGGTGCACGTGGCCGCTGGCGACGAGGCGCAGATCGATCGTCCCGAGCATCTCGATCAGCCGTGCCCGTGCCGGCTGCGGCACGTAGCGGATCGAGGTCTCCGGCGTCTCGGGATCGTCGGGCAGGTCGAGAAACAGCGGCTTGTGCAGGAACAGCGCAACCGGCCTGCCGCTCGTGCGCGCGAGCTGGGCGCCTAGCCAGTCGAATTGCTCCGCCTCGAAAGCGAGCGCTGAATTCATCACCAGTGAATTGAGGCCGATGAAGCGCCAGCCCGCGGCCTCGAATGCCCAATGGTCTTCGCCGATGATGTCGCAGAACTGCCGGCAATGCGCCTCGCTGACCGGCGGCTTCGGCGCCGGCCCGATCGCGGTCGGATTATCGCCGATGTCGTGATTGCCGGGGATGTAACGGCACGCGACGGGAAGGGCGTCGTGCAGGCCTTTCGCGAAGACCATATCGTCGCGGCCGGTCGGTCCGTCGAAGGCGACGTCGCCGGTGTTGACGACGAGATCGGGCCTCTCGGCGTCGATACGCTCGCAAACCCGATGGAAGTTGGCGATCAGGCCGGGGAAGCGGCGGCCGAGATGGGTGTCGGAAATCTGCGTCAGGCGAAATTCGGACATGCGATCAACTTACCCGTTGTCGCGCGTCGGAACGATGACGGCGCCGGCATGGATCGCAACGAACAAAGTTTAAAGCACGCGGTAGCGGATCGTGTAGCCGTCCTGCGGCGCGATGGGACCTGCGAGCGGCGAGGCGATGCGGTCGGCGAGGTGCCAGGGCCCGAACTCCAGGGAGCGATGCGGTTCGGCGGGCAGGCGGAGGCGGAACTCGAACGTCCCCTTGCCCGGCAGGTTCACGACCAGCATGCGGTCCGCGGTGCGGTGGTTGAGCGCGACCGCGCCGCGCAGCAGGGCGCGGCCGTCGGCGAGGTCGCGCACGCCGCCGATCAGCGCCAGCGTCTGGTTGCGGTCGGTGTGCAGCTCGATCTGGCTGTCGGCCGCCGCCGTCAGCATCTCCCGGGGCATGCGGATCTCGAACTCGACCGCCGGCTTGGACGGATTGAGACCGAGATAGGCAAGCGCGGCATGGCGCATGTCGTAGGCGGCAAAGGCGAACAGAGCGAGCGCGGCGAGCGCCGCAAGGCCATGGCGGGCCACGTCCCGCCAGCTCCGGTAGTTCAAGCGGAAGTACACCGTCATCGCCAGCGCGACTGCGAGCGCCATCGCGATGCCCGACAGCGCCGACATCAGGATTCCGAGCTGGCCGTCGGCGGATTCGGTCCATAGTCTGGACAGGGTGGTCATGGCGCCATCTCGCCTTGGGGCCCCGAGTGGGCCGAAATCGCTTCAACTTTCGGTGGTTGGTCGCAAGATCGGGAAGGCCGGTTCAACTCGCTGATTGTCAGCGTTGGAAGTCGCGGCTAATGACGGTCCGCGACGTTTCGCCTTCCGGGAAAGTTCCGATGTCCGTTCAAATGGTCTTGCTGCCGGTCTTCGTCCAGATCGGGCTCACCTTCGCCCTGCTGATCGGCATGGTGGTCGCGCGCCGCAAGACGCTGGTCTCGGGCGAGACCAAGATCCGCGACATTGCGCTCGGCGAGCCGAACTGGCCCAAGGGCGCCACCCAGATCGCCAATTGCTACCGCAACCAGTTTGAGCTGCCGGTGCTGTTCTACGTCCTGATCGCGCTGGCATTGCCGTTGCGCCGCGCCGATCTCTTCATCGTGCTGATGTCCTGGGTGTTCGTGGTGACGCGTTTCGCCCATGCCGGGGTGTTCGTCTCCTCGAACGATCTCGGCCGGCGCTCCACGGTCTGGCTCGCCGGCGTGCTGGTGCTGCTCGCCATGTGGATCTACTTCGCGCTGAAGCTCTTGTTGCTGATCTAGGCGCTCGCCTGCCAATGCTGATCTGAAAGATCCAGAATGACCCCCGCTGCCCGGCTGTCCGCAGCCATCGAACTGATCGACACCATCGAGAAAGACCGCGTGCCTGCGGCCAAGGCGCTGAAGGAGTGGGGCACCGCGCACCGCTTCGCCGGTTCCGGCGACCGCGCCGCCATCGCCGGCCTGGTCTGGGACGTGCTGCGCCGCTACGCCTCGAGCGCGTATCTGATGGATTCAGATACCGCGCGGGCGCGGCTGATCGGCATGCTCCGGCTTGAGCGCGACATGGACGCGGCGACGATGGGCGCGTTGTTCGACGGCAGCCGCTTTGCGCCTGCGCCGCTGACGGAGGCCGAAGCGGCCGCGCTCGCCTCGCGGTCCCTTGAGGGGGCGCCGGCCGCGATCGCCGGCGACTATCCCGAATGGCTGGATCCGCACCTTGCAAAGGTGTTCGACGAGGACCGCGCGGCGGAGGCGGCCGCGATGGCCAGCCGGGCCCCGCTCGACCTTCGCGTCAACACGCTAAAATCCAATCGCGACAAGGTGCTGCGCAATCTTTCTCATCTTCATGCGAAACCGACGCCGTGGTCCGCAACCGGCTTGCGCATCGAGCTTTCGGCCGATGCACGCAACCCCGGCATCCAGGCGGAAGAGGATTTCATCAAGGGCGCCGTTGAAGTGCAGGATGAGGGATCGCAGCTGGCGGCCCAACTCACCGCGGCAAAACCCGGCGAGCAGGTGATCGACCTCTGCGCCGGCGCCGGCGGCAAGACGCTGGCGCTCGCCGCCCTGATGCAGGGCAAGGGCCGGTTGATCGCGACCGATCGCGACAAGCGCCAGCTCGCGCCGATCCACGAGCGGCTGTCGCGCGCCGGCGTTCACAATGCCGATGTGCGCTCGCCCAAGGGCGAGGCCGATTCCCTCGCCGACATCCGCGCCTCGGCTGATCTGGTCGTGATCGATGCGCCCTGCACGGGAACCGGAACCTGGCGCCGCAACCCCGATGCGAAATGGCGGATGCGCCCCGGCGCGCTGGAGATCCGCCTGCGCGACCAGGCCGAGGTGCTGGCGCGTGCGGTTCCGCTGGTGAAGCCGGGCGGCCGCATCGCCTACATCACCTGCTCGGTGCTTGCGGAAGAGAACGGCGAGCAGGTGAGGGCGTTCGTCGCGCGCCATGGCGAGTTCGCGATCGTGCCGCCCGAGCAGACCGCAAGCGTGCTCTGGGACAAGGCGGACGATTTTGCGCAGGCCGCACGACGCTCGGACGAAGGCTGGCTGATGACGCCGCGGCGAACCGGCACGGACGGGTTTTTCGTCTCGGTGCTGAGGAAAACGGCCTGATCAACCGTCATTCCGGGTTCTCGCTTCGCGAGCCCCGGAATGAAGGGGGAAAACAAAAGCCCCGCGAACCGGATCCCGGTCGCGGGGCCTTTTAACTCTGGCGTTCTGCCGGTACGTCCGTGGTCAGAACGCTGCGCGGGCGTTAGCCGACGCGGAGATTATCAGCCGACGACTTGCCGCTGCGGCGGTCGGCGACGATGTCGAACGAGACCTTCTGACCCTCGTTGAGGGAGGAAAGGCCAGCGCGCTCGACGGCGCTGATGTGCACGAACACGTCCTTCTGGCCGTCGTCCGGCTGAATGAAACCATAACCCTTTTGGGTGTTGAACCACTTCACGGTGCCCATAGCCATGGGAATTTCCTTTAGTTAGTTAGAGAGAGTACGCACGTGGACCGGTACGCAGCGTTGCGCCCATAGCCCTGTTCAGTCGATGTTTGGAGAAGTCATCTGAAGCGTGCGCGCCCGTTAGCAACGAGGCGAAGCGGCCCAGTCGTTCGGCCAAGTATCGATGATCACAATATAGCGAGAATTTAGGGCCAGTTCAAGGCACCACCCGCGGCTCGGAACGTCGCAGGACTTTGCTATTTTGCGGTGCAAATTAACCGCCGGGCGCAACTCAGTCCACGATGAAGAGCGTCGCTCCGGTGGCGGTCGAGGACCGGTGCGCGGCGTCGCCGAAATCCGAGACCTGGTAGCTCATCCCCGCCGTCAGCTTGAACCTGCGCCCGTCGCGCAACTCGGAGTCGAGCTCGCCCTTCAGCACGTAGATCACGTGGCCGCGGTCGCACCAATGGTCGGCCAGATAGCCCGGCGAATATTCCACCATCCGGACCCGGAGGTCGCCGATATTGAGTGTGCGCCACTTGGCCTCTCCCGTCTCACCAGGATGCGTGGTCGCCTCGACCTTGCTCCAGTCGGTGACGGTGAAGGGGGAGGTGGGGAGTTTCATGGTAGAGTCCTCTGTCAGCGCCGGCAGAGAGCTGGGCTAGCAATGACGGCGCAAGCAGCGTGCTCTCGCCTCACCCTCGCTGTCATCGCCCGACTTGGCGATCCAGTATTCCAGAGGCCGCCGTATTGAGCCGAGAGGCCGCGGCGTACTGGATTCCCCGCCTTCGCGGGGAATGACAGCGGTGAGGGGCGGCACCGTTCACCCCACCAAAATGTTCGGTCAATATTACTTACCTATATCCGTTTGTCCATGCCCAAAGAAGCATGTGGGCGCGCCGCCGCTGCGGTTGCGGCGCGCCCGCTGCCAGCGTATCTGCTGGCCATGACAGCAGCACAGAACGACCGCTCCGCGTCGACGCCCTCCGTGGCCTCGGCGCATGACAAGATTCTCATCGTCGACTTCGGCAGCCAGGTGACGCAGCTGATCGCGCGCCGCGTGCGCGAGGACGGCGTCTATTGCGAGATCGTCCCGTTCAACAAGGCCGAAAGCGCCTTCAACGAGATGAAGCCGAAGGCGGTGATCCTCTCCGGCGGCCCTGAATCGGTGCACGAGGCCGGCTCGCCGCGCGCCCCGCAACTGATCTTCGATTCCGGCGTGCCCGTGATGGGCATCTGCTACGGCCAGATGACCATGGCGGCCCAGCTCGGCGGCGAGGTCGAGGGCGGCCATCACCGCGAGTTCGGCCGCGCCGATGTCGAGGTCAAGGCCGACAGCCAGCTGTTTGCGGACGTCTGGTCGTCAGGCAGCAAGAACCAGGTCTGGATGAGCCACGGCGACCGCATCACCAGGATGCCGCCCGGCTTCTCCGTCGCCGGCACCTCGCCGAACGCGCCGTTCGCGATCATCCAGGACGAGACGCGCAAATATTACGGCCTGATGTTCCACCCCGAAGTGGTGCACACGCCCGACGGCGCGAAGCTGATCCGCAACTTCGTCCGCAAGATCGCCGGCCTCACCGGCGACTGGACCATGCGCGCCTTCCGCGAGGAGGAGATTGCGAAGATCCGCCAGCAGGTCGGCAAGGGCAAGGTGATCTGCGGCCTCTCCGGTGGCGTTGATTCCGCCGTCGCCGCCGTCCTGATCCACGAGGCGATCGGCGACCAGCTCACCTGCGTCTTCGTCGACCACGGCCTCCTGCGTCTCGACGAAGCCAAGACCGTGGTCGACCTGTTCCGCCACCACTACAACATCCCGCTCGTGCACGTGGATGCCTCCAAGCAATTTCTCGGCGAGCTCGAGGGCGTCACCGATCCCGAAACCAAGCGCAAGACCATCGGCCGCCTCTTCATCGAGGTGTTCGAGGCCGAGGCCAAGAAGATCGGCGGCGCCGACTTCCTGGCGCAAGGCACGCTCTATCCCGACGTGATCGAGAGCGTCTCCTTCACCGGCGGACCCTCCGTCACCATCAAGTCGCACCACAATGTCGGCGGACTCCCTGCGCGCATGAACATGAAGCTCGTCGAGCCCTTGCGCGAGCTGTTCAAGGACGAGGTGCGCAAGCTCGGCCGTGAGCTCGGCCTTCCCGAAATCTTCGTCGGCCGCCACCCGTTCCCGGGCCCCGGCCTCGCCATCCGCTGCCCCGGCGAGATCACCAAGGACAAGCTCGACATCCTGCGGAAAGCGGACGCCGTCTACATCGACCAGATCCGCAAGCACGGCCTCTACGACGAGATCTGGCAGGCCTTCGCCGTGCTGCTGCCGGTGAAGACGGTCGGCGTCATGGGCGACGGCCGCACCTACGACTACGTCGTCGGCCTGCGTGCCGTGACTTCGACCGACGGCATGACCGCGGACTTCTACCAGTTCGACATGAAGTTCTTGGGCGAGACCGCGACGCGCATCATCAACGAGGTGAAGGGCGTGAATAGGGTGGTGTACGACGTGACGAGCAAGCCGCCTGGGACGATTGAGTGGGAGTGATTTTATGCTGTTTCGTCGCCATGGCGGCCACTCCGTATGTTCTGAAATTGAGACCGAATTTTTTGGGAAGGTGCCGGCACCGCGGTGTGCAGGGTCACTGCCCTCCCGTCGGTGCCGGACGTAGCCACTGCAAAAGCAGCCGGCTTGTTTACATGTTCAGCATACGGCCGCCGTCCACGACGATCTCGCTGCCGACCGTCCAAGCCGAATCGTCAGACGCGAGATAAACCACCGCCTTGGCGACTTCCGCCGCGCTGCCGAAGCGGCCGGCCGGGATCCCTGCGATGATGTCTTTGTTGATCTGCTCGCGATAAGCATCGGGAACGCCAAGCTTGTCGTAGAGCGGTGTGTCGATCGGACCGGGGCTGACCGCGTTGAATCGGATGCCACGCTGCAGGAGTTCCGCGGACAGCGTCTTCGACAGGTTGAGGAAGGCCGCCTTGGTCGCTCCGTAAACCGACGAGGTGGCGGCGCCGACATGCGCGCTGATCGAGGTGTTGAGTACAACCGACGCCGGATTGGCGAAGATGGGCAGCAGTGCCTGAATCAGGAAGTACGGCCCCTTCACGTTGATCGCGAAGATCCGGTCGAAAACTTCCGGGGTCCACGCTTCGATTGGCTGCCAGATCGAGATGCCGGCGTTGAGGAAGGCGACGTCCAACTGGCCGTAATGCTCCTTCACCGCAGCGGCGAGCGCCTGCTGCTCTTCGACGCTCGCGCTGTCGGCCTTGATGACGGGAACTTCGGAGCCCAGGATCGACTTGGCCTGTGCGATTGTCTCAGGGTTGTTGCCCGTTACGATGACGCGCGCGCCCTCGTTCAGGAACTGTTTGGCGGCTTCGAGGCCGATCCCCGTTGTGCCGCCGGTGATGAGGGTGCGCTTTCCATTAAGTCGCGTCATGTGTATCGCCCTTATATTTGAATTCATTGCTATGACCCAAAGTGTCGGCCATGGTCGCGCCAAGTCCTGTTGGGTATCTGGTAAATAGGCGCCACGCAGGCTTCGAGCGCGCCGGATCCGCTCAATATCTTGCCCAATTATCTCAATGTGCTCCCGGCAACCACACCACACAGGCACTGCTCGTTGATGAAGTGGATCATCGAGCAGCGCAGAATCATCTGGATGAGTTGATTGCTGCCGGGTCATTGACCGTTCGCGGCCTAGCTAGCGAGACATAGGCAGTCTGCAGCCCCAAGCCGTTCCAGCCGTGGAAGCTGGATCGCGCGCCTTGTCGAGCCTCAGTTCGGCGGTGCCATAGCGCGCCTCTGTCGGCCAAAGGTCGTAGAACGTCGAGGCGGCAAGGGCGGGCGTGCCAGGTCTGGAGGTGGCGCATGAACTCGTCGGTTGACCAACTTCCGATCCCAATCTCACGGTCGGAGGTGATGTTGCACACCTTTCACCTCTGTGGGATCGCTCGTCGGGCGGACGGTTTCCATGTGGCCCGGCGTATGGCATTCAGCGCAATGGACAGGGCGTTCGATCGGATAGCGCCTCGGTGCCATTCCGCAGACCGGTTGGGGGCCTTAACAGGCTAAGGCTGCGCGGCAGGGCGTGCCACCGGATGTTGGCGGCGATGCCATAGCTCAGCCCGGTGCGACTGTTGCAATGATGGCTCATGGCCACCGCCTGGGCGATGACGGGCACGTCCGATGGACCGGTCGGTTCGGGTCGTCAGGCGACGTGCGAGACGACGTCGAAAGCGCGCGTCTCGGACCGCCCGGCTAGGAACGGCAGGGTCAACGGCCGATTGGCCGCCATGTGCGGCGAATTGCGGTGCGCGGCGAGGGCATCCTCGTCCTCGTAGATTTCGACGAGCGTGTAGCCGTCCGGCGCGACCCGCGACCGAAAAAGCGCGTAAAGGCTGTTACCCGGTTCGTTGGCACGCACCGCCGCCGCCTGGATGGCGAAGGCGCGCTCGAACTCTGGGCCGCTGCCCGCCTTAACTGTGAGTTCGATCATTATTCCGATCATCATTTGCCCCAACCTGAAAGGGTATGGCATACTCGGCACCCTGTCGTGGTGCCGGGGATGCCGCTAGCCGCCTACACCTGCTTGATGAACTCCTGCGTGGTGATGGCATTGGCGTAGAAGGGTGCGATTTCGGCGAGGAAATCTTCCTGCTGCTTCTTCGTGTAGCCCGCCGAGGCATCCCAGACGACGTTGGTGTGATAGCCGAGGTCGTGCTCGTTGCGCATCGAGGATTCGACGCACTGGCGCAGCGAGAAGCCGGCAAGATAGATGTCGAAGATTTCGTTGTTGCGCAGATAGCCGTCGATCGTGGTGCCGACAAAGACGCTGCTGCCTCCGGCGCGCTCGCGCACGACATGTTCGCCCGCGGCCGGTTCGAAGCCGGGGAAGAAATCGGCCTGCTCGCCCAGGAACGAGCTATAGGTGCGCATCATGCTGCGCAGCCCGTACTTACCATCGCCCAGCACCTTGTATTCCGGCTCGAACTTCAGCGAGGCGTGGAGGACATGCATACCGCGTCGGCGGGCCTCAGCGAGGATGATCTTCGAATTGGCGATCGCGGTGTCGACCTGCTCCCTAGCGCGCCATGCTGCCGAAGGTGGTCGCGGAACAGCTCGGGATAGGTGTCGACGACGGCGTTCCTGACGCTCGACCGATCGGCGAGCGCCGCACGCCATGCGTTCACGCGCGGCAGGCCGTCGAAGATCGCGGTCGCTGCCGCTGGGTCGATGATCCCGAAATAGCGGAAGAGCGGGGCATAGACGGCATCGACCATGCCGAAATTGAGGCCGGCAAAATACGGCCCTTCGCCCAGTTCCGCCTCCAGTTTGCGCAGCTTGTCGCGGAACGCGGTGCGCCGAGCGTCAGCGGTTGGAGCGTCCACGGCGTGGAGGAACTGCCAACCGTCGGCCATGGTCTGGGTTGCGAACTCGATCCAAGCGCGGTGCCGAGCGCGGACGAGAGGATCCTCAGGGTACATCGAGGCACCGTCTTGCGTTTCGTTCAGATATTCGCAGATCACCATGCTTTCGAAGAGAACCGCATCCTCTCCGTTGGGCTGTCGCACCTTCAACACCGGGACCTAGCCGGTCGGCGATAGCGCCAGAAACCAGTCAGGCTTAGCCGACAGGTCGACGTTTATACGCTCGAACGGCACTCCCTTTTCCAACAGCGTTATCGCGGCGCGCTGGACGAATGGGCAGAGCGGGTGACTTATGAGGGTTAGGTTTGTGTCGGTCATGGGCTGGCCCTTTGTCGAAATGATCAATCCAGGCGCCGCTGCCGCAGTGCCGGTCCGATATCAGACAAATAGTTCCCGAACGCTCCGCCCGCCCGCCCGATACTCTCAATATATTGCCCAATTGTCTCAAGGGGCTTGCTCGGAGGTTGAATGGTGTCATAATAAGACCATGACCGATCATCTTCAGCCCCATCTCAACCTTGCCCTGCGCCACGCGCGATCGGGGATGACTGTGACGCCGATCCCCCGTCTCGAGATCGGAGTAGGTCAGACGACGTCCGGCACATCGCCCTGCCTATACCGCTCGATGATTTGCTTCATCTTGCAAGGTTCAAAGGACGTAACTATCCATGACAACCTGCATTGCTACGGTGCTGAGCAGTATCTGGTCAGCGCTTTGGACTTGCCGCTGAGCGGCCAAATCTACGACGCTGGCCATGGCCGACCGTATGTCGCAGTTTCGCTCGTTCTCGATCCTGCATTGCTTGCGCAAATTGCTTCCACCATGCCGCCAATACGCGACACTGACGCACCGGGCAGCGGTATCGCGATCAACCCAATGACGCCCCAAATTCGCGAAACATTGCTACGACTGCTTGCGCTGCTCGACACGCCGAGCGACATCCCCGTCTTGGCTCCAATGGCTGAACGCGAATTGCTCTATCGTCTCTTGCAGGGACCGCAGGGACGCCTGCTGCGTCATATTGCTCGGCCTGAAGGAGCGCTTGGTCGGATCCGGCGTGCAGTTGAGTGGATCCGAGACCACCATAACACTCGGTTGCGGATCGAAGACCTGTGCGATGCAAGTGGCATGAGCCGCGCCAGCTTGCACCGCCACTTTGTCGCACTGACTGGACTTAGCCCGATCCAGTACCAGAAACAGATCCGGCTGCAGGAGGCGCGGCAGTTGCTGCTTGCCGGTGGGAACAGCGCCTCCGACGTGGCATTCGCGGTCGGCTATGAAAGTGCCTCGCAGTTCAGTCGAGAATATCTTCGGCAGTTTGGAGCACCGCCCGTTCGCGACCTGCGTCGGCTTAGACAGTCGATCGAGAACCCCGCAATTCACTGATCGTTGCGTCGCCGCCAGACCACGTGCGCTGACACCTTGTCGCGCATTCTGCCCGAATTGCGAGCTACCTAGTTTGCGCGTACATCAACTTGAACGCCGCGCCCGGGAAAAGCCCCGATCTGTCGCCATGAAGCGCTGGATCATGGGAACTATCAATTTGGACGGCTCGGACACCCCTTGGCCGGTTTCGTGAGCAAGTGCCTCGGCGTAGGCGACTAGGTCGCGATGGACGGTGGCGGGCAGCTCTAGGGTCACTCTCACCGACTTCTCATCTTGAATTGCGCCGAGCTTCAGCTTCGTCATCTCACGGTCCGTAGGGTTCGAGGATCAGGTCGCGCGTGACGATCACGCGCACGGGAAAGCCCGGACGGATGGTGAGCGTCGGCGCGATGTTGAGCTGGCGGCGGACGATCTGCTGGCCTGCGTCGTTGATCGTGTCCTGACCGCCGTTGTGGATCGCCTGGATCAGCCGATCGTTGTCGTTGGGGTTGATCCAGATCGTAGGCCCAATCGTCGGCCTGTTGCTCAATAGCGCCGACAAGGGCGCATGGCCGGCACTTCTGGCTGCGACCGGCAAGGTGGAGCCCGGAGGCTATTACGGTCCTACCGGCTTTGGCGGAATCCGCGGAGTAGTCGGCGAAGCAAAGCGCGCGCCGCACGCCGAAGATCCCGCGCTCGCGAAGCGGCTCTGGGACGTCTCCATCGCCATGACCGGCATCGATCCAGGCTTGCCGGCCGCCTGACGTCACTCACCAGATCAACGCTGCGAAGCCGTGGCTTCCAGGCGCTGCGATGCGCCTCATGCATCGTCACGCTACATCCGCGTGATCTTCGATGCGGCATCCGCGCTCAAAGATGGCGCAGTTTGCGCAAGTCTTGGCGCCGTCTGTCAATGCCGCAGGTCCGGCGCCGACCTATCTTCCTCACACAAGCAAGGAAGGTGACATATGTTCGATCGCAACAAAAAATCCGCTCTCGTCACGGGAGCATCATCCGGCATGGGCAAGGAGATCGCAAAGCGGCTGATCGCCGACGGCTACCAGGTTTACGTGGCTGCCCGGCGTGTGGCCGAGATGGATGACCTGAAGGCGCTCGGGGCGCATCCGCTCCGCATGGACATCGCCAGCGAGGCCGATATCGTTGCGGCGGTCGATACGATGATGGCGCAGACGGGCGGCGTGGACGTGCTGGTCAACAATGCCGGCTTCGGCCTTTATGGGCCGATGGAGGAGATCAGCATGGAGGAGGCGCGATACCAGTTCGAGGTGAATGTCTTCGGCCCCGGTCGGCTGACGCAGCTGTTGCTGCCGGCGATGCGCGCAAAAAAGGCCGGCCGGATCATCAACATCACGTCGATGGGTGGCAAGATCTACACGCCGCTGGGCAGTTGGTATCATGCCACTAAACATGCGCTGGAGGGCTGGTCCGATTGCCTGCGTCTCGAACTCGCCCCACTGGGCATCGATGTGGTCGTCATCGAACCCGGCTTGATCGAAACGGGATTTGGCGACGTGGTGGCGGACAGCCTGCTCAAGCGTTCCGGCACCGGGCCGTATGCGGAGCTGACCCGAGCGGTCGCGGCCGGAACCCGCGACACCTATGGCAAGGGAAGGACCAGCCACCCGCGCGTGATTGCGGATGTGGTCGGCAAAGCAGTCGCCGCCGCTCGTCCGCGCACCCGCTACGTCAGAGGGAAGTTCGGTGCGCTGCTGATCGCGATGCGCACATGGCTGGGTGACCGCATGTTCGATCGCATCATCCTCAGCCAGCTCCCGAAGGGAGCGTGAGCGTCATGCGGCCCGCTCCCGCTGACCGGTGCAAGGTGCCGCATGGATTGTGGCATGCGGTGGAGGCGATCGGCATCCCGCCCTCGGCGCTGCTGCGCCAGGCGCGGCTGCCGGTCACGCTCCCCCAGACCGGGCAAGTCATCACGACTGCGCAGTATTTCGCGCTGATGCGGGCGCTGGAGACGCTGTCCGACGATCCCGCGGTTGGCCTCAAGATCGTGCGCAGCGCCGACACGGCCGTCCATCCGCCTTCCACGCTCGCCGCCTTTTATGCCCGCGATCTGCGCGACGGGCTCGAACGGCTGGCACGGTTCAAGCGGCTTTGCACGCCGGAGACCCTGCAGGTCACCGACGGTCTGGATGGGGGACGGCGCAGCTGCACCGTGGGAATGTCATGGTTTCACGCCAGCGAGGCCGAGCCGTCGGTGAGTGTGGACGCGACCTTTGCCACGCTGATGGAGCTGGCACGCCGCGGCACGGGCACTGACGTACGACCCTTGCGCGTAGACCTCGCCCGGCCCGGCGCACGAAGCGCTGCCCACGAAAGCTATTTCGCCGCGCCGGTCCGGCTCGGCGCGCCGCGCGACCTTCTCGTGCTCGACGCCGCCGATCTCGATCGACCGTTTCCAGGCTACAACCCCGAGCTGCTCGCCATGCTGACGCCGGCGCTGGGCACCGCGCTCGAGGAGATGCAGGCGCGCTCGCTGAGCGAACAGGTGGTCCTCGAGCTCAAGCGCAGCCTGCCGAGCGGTCGACCGGACGTAAGCGAGGTCGCCCGCCGTATGGGCATGAGCGAGCGGACGTTGCAACGTCGGATCACCGAGGAAGGCCGCAGCTTCCGCGAGCTGCTGGTCGAGGCCCGGCGGGAGCTTGGTCGCCGTCTTCTCAGCGACGAAGCTTTGGAACTTGACGAGATCGCGTTCCTTCTGGGTTACCAGGACGCGACCTCGTTTCATCGCGCCTTTCGCGAGTGGGAAGGCGTCACGCCCGCACGTTGGCGGCAGCTCCGTTCCAATGACGCCACCTACACGGCGCACTGATCTTGAGCAAAGAACGCCAACAGTGCGTCTTTGACGGTAGTGTTGGCGTCCATCTTCGTGGGGTGGCGCCGTAGCAGGGCGCCTGCGCCAGCCCGAAGCTCATCGGACCGCTTCGACAGTAACGCGATGGACCTTGAATTGTGTTACATATAGCCGTATGTAACCTCCATGACCCACATCAGCATCCGTGATCTCCAGAAGATTTCCGGCGAGGCGATCGGGGCGCTGCCGGGGCCGACGCCGGTGAAGTCGGGCGAGCGGACGGTGGGACTGCTGATCCCGCTGAAATCGGCCGATCCCGATCGCTTGGCCGCCGTGTTGAGGCGAGCCGAGAAGCTGGCGAAGGGGCGCGACGCAGCTGCGGACGACGCGGCGCTGGTTGGATTCGGCGACGTCGATCCGGTCGATTGGTCGGTCGCCGCCGTGAAGGCCCTGACCGGCAAGCCGAAGTGAAACTGCCGTCGACGACGATCGTCATCGACGCGGCCATCCTGATTGCCGCGGTTCGGGGCCGAAGCTCCGGCGCGATGCTGAAAGCCGCCGAGGGCACGGTCCTGGTCACGACGGACCGTCTGGTTCAGGAGGCACGCCGACGGATCGAGCTCGGGTTGAAGCGGCCGGAGCTGCTCGATGTGCTCGACGAATTGGCGGAGTTGCTGACGGTTGTCCCCGTCGCCGCCCTGGAGCCTGTTCGCGTTCGCTGCGAGGAAGCCCTTCGCGATGCGGTGCCGAGCCGCAATGGTTCAGTGCGCGACGCGCACGTGCTGGCGCTGGCCTGGAGTGTCGAGGCCGATGTCTGGACGACGGACCGCGATTTTGCGGGAACTGGCGTTGCGACGTGGTCGACGCCGAACCTCATGCGAGCACTTGCCGAAGCCGGCGCGCGCTAGGGGCATGCAAATCATCGCGCAGCCGCCCGGCGCAAACGCTGGATCTCCAAACCGCAGTGCGGTGCTAAGACCTCGCAGTGTCCGAGCATTCAATCGATGAAACGCATTGCCTCGTCCACGTGGGCTGGAGCAGCGAGTTCGAGAAAGATGGCAGGCGTATCGATGTGCCTTTCACCAACGCCTATCTGCTTGAGCAGAATGACGGGCTGCTGAAGTTTTCGGCTGGATTACGGGTGATGAAGTCCAACTGCTCAAGGACCATGGCCTCTTGTGAGGCTTGCCCCGACGGCAGCGCGTCCGCGAGCTTGCACTGATTGGAGAAGCTCGGCGCCGGCCCTTCTGCGGGGCGGTAGGACATTTAGGCGTCTTGAGACCGTATTGTGCCAACGATATCGTCCAAGGACAGTGCCCGCAGGATGCTTAAAACCCTCGATATATGATGATCGAGGCAGCTGGAACCAGCGCACGTTGAAAGCGTTTGCTGCGGGCCGCAGTTGATGTGGGGGCGGAGCTATGTCCGACTTACTGCCCAGCGCGTTGGATCTTGCGCGCTTTCAGTTCGCCTTCACGGTGGTCTGGCATTTCCTGTTTCCCGCCTTCACCATCGGACTGGCGAGCTATCTCGCCGTGCTCGAAGGCTTATGGCTGTGGACGGACCGGGGCGCCTATCTCGATACCTATCGCTATTGGCTGAAGATTTTCGCCGTCGCCTTCGCCATGGGCGTCGTGTCCGGCTTGGTCATGTCATACCAGTTCGGCACGAACTGGTCGGTGTTCGCCGACAGGACGTCGCCGGTGCTCGGACCGCTCCTTGGCTACGAAGTGCTGACGGCATTCTTTCTCGAGGCCGGCTTCCTTGGGGTCATGCTGTTTGGCCTTGGCCGCGTTGGTCCCCGCCTGCATTTCGTCGCGACGTGCTTCGTGGCGGGCGGCACGTTGCTGTCGGCCTTCTGGATTTTGGCGGCGAATTCCTGGATGCAAACGCCGGCGGGACATGCAACCGGGCCGGACGGCCAGTTCATTCCGGAAAGCTGGCTCGGGATCATCTTCAATCCGTCGTTCCCCTACCGTTTCGCCCATACGGTGACGGCGGCTTACCTGACGACCGCGATGATCGTGGGCGCGGTGGGGGCCTGGCATCTCCTGCGGGACAGGATGAACGAACGCGCCCGCATCATGTTTTCGATGGCCATGTGGATGGCCGCAATCGTGGCGCCGATGCAGCTCCTGATCGGCGATCTGCACGGCGTGAATTCGTATCACCACCAGCCCACCAAGGTCGCCGCCATGGAAGGTCATTTCGAGACCGAGCGCCGCGCGCCTTCCATCCTGTTCGGAATGCCGGATGCCGATGCCGGCGTGACGCGCGGCCAGATTGCCATTCCCGGCTTCGCGAGTCTTTACCTCACGCACAGCCTTGATGGAGAGGTCAAAGGGCTGAAGGCGTTTCCGAAGGACACTTGGCCCACCAATATTCCGCTCGTCTTCTGGGCGTTCCGCATCATGGTCGGTTTGGGCATTCTGATGATCGCGCTCGGTGTGGTCTCGCTCATCCTGCGTTGGCGCGACAGTCTGTATGACTCGCCATGGCTGCACCGCTTTGCCGTGGCTATGGGACCGTCCGGGCTCGTCGCGGTTACCGCCGGATGGACTGTGACGGAGGCTGGCCGCCAGCCTTTCACGGTTTATGGACTGCTGCGGACGGCCGACAGCGTCGCGCCGATCGCCGCGCCGGCGGTGGCCGCATCGCTCGCTGCATTCGTCGTGGTGTATTTCGTCGTGTTCGGCGCGGGCATCGCTTATCTGTTTCACCTCTTCCGCCAGGCGCCCGAAGCCGGCGAGCACGGACCGCCGCAAGGCCAGCCGGTGCGCACGGCCGGCATCACGCCGGCGCCGGGGCTCGTCAATCGCGAGACGCACGGAGCAGAACCGAGGCAGGCGAGGATCAGGCCATGAGCATCGACCTCACACTGATTTGGGCGCTGCTGATCGCCACGGCCGTGCTGCTCTACGTGGTGATGGACGGCTTCGACCTTGGCGTGGGCATCCTGTTTCCGGCCGAGGTGGCGAGAGCCGACCGCGATGTCATGGTCAACTCCGTGGCACCGGTCTGGGATGGCAACGAAACCTGGCTCGTCCTGGGCGGTGGCGGATTGTTCGCCGTGTTTCCGCTGGCCTACGCGACGATCTTTCCCGCGCTTTACATGCCGCTCATTCTGATGCTGCTCGCGTTGGTGTTTCGCGGCGTCGCCTTCGAGATGCGGTTTCGGGCGCGGACATCCGCCGGTGAGATCTGGTGGGACCGCGCATTTTCGTGGGGCAGCTTTGTCGCGGCCTTCCTGCAGGGCGTCTGCCTCGGCGCCATCGTGCAGGGCATCCGCGTGGAAGGGCGGGCCTACGCCGGCGGTTGGTGGGATTGGCTGACTCCCTTCTCGGTGCTGACCGGAGTTGCCCTGGTTGTCGGCTACGGCCTGCTCGGCGCGTGCTGGCTGATCTGGAAGACGGACGGCGCCCTTCAGGCACGCTGCCGGAACTATGCACGCGTTCTCGGGTTTGCGACGCTCGGCTTCATCGCGGTCATATCCGTGATGATGGTCATCCAAAGCGCGGCGTTTCGCGAGCGATGGCTGACGCTGCCGAACATGCTTTACGCAGCGCCTGTGCCGATCCTCCTGGCTCTGCTGGCATGGCGCTTTCACCGCGCGCTGGGCAGGGCCGAGGATGTGGCGCCGTTCCTGTGCGCGCTCGGCTTCTTCCTGCTGTCCTATATCGGGCTGGGGATCAGCATGTGGCCGATGATCGTGCCGCCTTCCGTCACGATCTGGCAGGCAGCCACGCATCCCAGCAGCCAGTTGTTCCTGCTCGTCGGGGCAGCGGTGCTGGTGCCGGTGATCCTTGTCTACACGGGCTACGTCTATTGGATATTTCGCGGCAAGGTGCGGCACGGCGAGGGGTATCACTGATGCCGCGTGTGTCTCGGGCCTGGCGGCAGTTGCTGTGGTTCGTTGCGCTGTGGACCGCGGGTGTGGCCACGCTCTTCGTGATCGCATTGCCGATCCGATGGTTGCTGAAGACAGGATGAGGGCGTTCTCCTCGCCGTCGGCGTGTATGCGCCGAACGTGCCCGGCACTTTCAAAAACGCACTCGACAACTTCGCGACCGCTGCCGAGGCCGTCGACGTCCTCTCACGTGAACCATTTGCCACTGTCGCGCCGCCGCTGGGCCGCTCTCGCGCCCGTGCCTCGTCGCATCGGCGCGCCGCCGCCGTCCTGACCCGCGCGTAGGCACCCGGCGCAAACGTCGGATCTCCATCACGGCCTCTCGTGATACGACAACCGCATCGTTCCCCTCCGGAGCCCGCCTTCATGTCCGTCGCGACCGCCCCCAGCCAGCTGCCCGTCACCGCCCTCGAATCCGACCCCGAAACCCTCGGCTGGATGCGCGGCTTCCCGCCGTCGCCCGATCGCCTCATCACCTTCCAGGACGGCTCCTTCCGAACCTTCCCCGAGCTGCGCTGGGCCTGGAGCAACATCCGCCAGCTGGTGCCTACCGTGAATGTCTGGCGCGGGGCAGGGCCAGCGTCTCCGCTGCCGCGCGCGGATCACGACATCGGCGCGGTCGCCTCGACCACGATGGACGGGCGGCCCATGACCTTCGCAAAGATGCTGGAGGAGACCTACGCCGACGGCATCGCCGTGCTGCATCGGGGCAGGCTGATCTACGAGCGCTACTTTGGCGCCTTGAAGCCGCACAAGCCGCATATCGGCATGTCGGTGACGAAGTCGTTCACCGGCGTGCTCGCCGGCATTCTGGTCGCCGAGGGCAGGATCGATCCGCAGGCGCCCGTCACGGATTATGTGCCGGAGCTGAAACCAAGCGCGTTCGGCGATGCGCGCGTGCACGAGGTCATGGATATGACCACGGGGCTGCTCTACACCGAGGTCTATACCGACAAGAATTCGGACGTGTGGGGCCTGCGGCGCGCCAACGGCATGGCGCCGATCCCGGCGGGCTACGACGGTCCCACCACCATCTTCGATTTCCTCATCGCGCAGAAGAAGCAGGGCGAGCACGGCAAGGCCTTCGCCTACAAGACCGTGAACACCGACGTGCTCGCGTGGATCTGCCGGCGCGCCAGCGGCTTGACGCTGTCGGAGCTGCTCTCCGAGCGGATCTGGCAGCCGATGGGCGCGGAAGAGGACGCGCATTATCACGTCGACCGCATCGGCACCGAGAGCGGCGGCGGCGGTCTCTCCACGACATTGCGCGATCTCGCCCGCTTCGGCGAGACCATGCGCAATCACGGCCGCTTCAACGGCCGCCAGATCGTGCCGTCGCAGGTGGTCGAGGACATCGCGCGCGGTGGCGATCCCGAAAAATTCAAGCCGGCCGGCTACACCACGCTGCCGGGCGCGTCCTATCGCAATCAATGGTGGGTCACGCACAACGAGCACGGCGCCTACATGGCGCGCGGCGTCTACGGCCAGGGCATCTACATCGACCCCAAAGCCGAGATGGTGATCGCGCGCTACGCCTCGCACCCGGTCGCCGGCAACGCCGCCAACGATCCCGTGACGCTGCCGGCCTACATGGCGCTGGCAAAGGCGCTGATGGCGGGCGGGTAGGCGATAGGGGCGCACGCCCACGCCTCACACTCGCTGTCATCGCCCGACTTGATCGGGCGATCCAGTATTCCAGAAGCGATCGATTGATCGAGATGGCGCGGCGTACTGGGTCGCCCGGTCAAGCCGGGCGACGACAGCTTGCCAAAGCCGCAACATCGGTCGAGCAGGTCGTGCCCGTCACCGGCTAAGCCGCCTCGTCGTCCGCCTCCTGCCAATGCGGATAGGTGACGTAAGCGGTGACGGCGCCTTGCTCGTGCGAGCGGATGGTGACCGTCTCGCCCTTCGGCATGTAGACGATCTCGTGGGGACCTGCGGTGACGGTGCTGCCTTGGCTCATGACCGACAGCTTGCCCTCGAGGACGATCATGACGTCGTCGACCTTGATCGTCTCTTCGAGAGTCTGGTTCGGTGCGTAGCGGCCGAAGCCGATGGTGACCGGGCCTCCGTGGCGCTGGTCGATCACATTGCCGGCGAAGATCTCGCCGTCCTGTCCCGGCGAGCGTTCGAGCGATGCGTCGGAGATGGCCAATTTGCGAACTTTCATGAATTCCTACCGTGTTATCCAGCCCCGGCGGGTGGTGGGGAACCGATAGACGTTTGAGCAGGTGTTTGGTTCGCGTCGCCTCGCGAGGCGGTTTGACGCAGCGCGGCGGCTCAATATAAGTATTGACTTATATTAGTGTGGCTCGATATTCCTGCTTGAATGAAACGACAGGAAGGCATGCCATGCAGATCGATGTCGCGAGAGTTCTGGGCCTTGTCACGCGTTCGGTGACGAATTTCGAGAAGGACGGAAAACCTGCAAGTGCCGTGACGCTGACGCGGCTCTACGACACCAGCGTCGACGATCTCTGGGACGCCGTGACCAGCAAAGAGCGCATTCCACGCTGGTTCGCGGCGGTCGAGGGCGACCTCCAGCTCGGCGGGCGGTACCAGGTCAAGGGCAATGCGGGCGGCACCATCACGGCATGCACGCCGCCGACCCATTTCGCCGCCACCTGGGAATTCGGCGGCGCGACGAGTTGGATCGACGTCAAGCTGTCGGCAGAACGAAGTCAGGCGCGTTTGACGCTTGAGCACACCGCGATCATCGAGGATCATTGGAATCAGTTCGGTCCAGGTGCGGTGGGCATCGGTTGGGACCTCGCTCTCGCGGGGCTCGAGCGCTATCTTGCGACCGGCGCATCGGTCGACCACGAGACGGCCGAGGCCTGGATGGTCTCGCCCGAGGGCAAGGACTTCATGACGACCAGCGGCGAGCATTGGCGTGCAGCGCATGTCGTAAGCGGGGTCGACCCGGACGAGGCGAAGCAGCGCTCGGACCGCACCATCGCCTTCTATCGCGGCGAGATGCCGCCGGACATCGCCCATCCCGGCACGGGAAGCTGATGCACGTCTTCGAGGTCCTCGCCGATCCCGTGCGCCGTCGCATCATCGAGCTGCTCGCGCCCGGGGAGATGGCGTCCGGCGAGGTCGTCGCTGCGATCGGCGCCGAGTTCGGCATCACCCAGGCGGCCGTCTCGCAGCATCTCAAGGTGCTGCGCGAGAGCGGCTTTGCGACCGTTCGCGCGGAGGCGCAGAGGCGCCTCTATTCGGTCGACATTGCCGGGCTTCGCGCGGTGGATGCGTGGATCGGTCAGTTCCGGAACTTCTGGGAGCCGAAGCTGGACGCGCTGGCAACCGAGATCGCGCGCGGCAAACGTGAGCGTCGCAACGCGCCGCTCACCAAAAAGAGCGGGAAAAGAGCTTGAGGTGATCGCGAATGGGGAGTGAGGAGCGAGGTTACGCGGGCTGCGGAGCCGGCTCGCAATACTCGATCAGCAACTCGGTGAGGACCCGTATCTTGCGTGCGGGATGCTGGCCCGGCGGGCGGATCACGTATGCACCCGCCGGAGCCGGGGGATATCGTGTCATGACCGGCACAAGCGCGCCCGAGGTTACGTATTCATGGGTGAGCCTGTCGGGAAGATAGGCGATCCCAAGTCCTGCCAGCGCAGCGAAAACCAGAGCTGTGCCGTTGTCGGCCTTGAAGCGACCCTGCGGACGCACCGCGAGGATCTTGTCGCCATCCATGAGTTGCCACACTTCGGTTCCCTGCATGAGGGCTTCATGGGCGAGGAGTGCCTCTGGCGATTCAGGCGACCCATGGGCCTTGATGTAGTCCGGGCTCGCGACAAGCTTTCCATAGACAGGTCCGACGCGTCTTGCGATCAGATTGGAGTCCTGAAGATGGCCAACTCGTATCGCGCAATCATATCCTTCCGCGATGAGATCGACGAAGCGATCGCTGTAGCAGGTTTGGATCTGAAGATGGGGATGGCGCCGGGCCATCTCCGCAAGGATGGGAGCGAAGTGGATCGGGCCGAAAGAAAGCGGCACTGCAACTCGCAAGCGGCCGCGCAAGTCTCCGGCGGGTAGCACTGCCTCCCGCGCTGCGTCGATCTCGGCGCTGACTCTGGCGGCATGGTCTCGGAAAGTGACGCCGGCTTCAGTGAGCGCAGCCCCGCGGGTCGTTCTTGCAAGCAGTTGGACGCCAAGTTCCGCTTCAAGCCGCAGCAGCCGACGACTGACGATCGATTTGGCGACGCCCAGCCGGGCCGCGGCGGACGAAATTCCCCCAGCGTCGGCAATTTCGACGAACGTCCGTATTTCTTCGATATCCAACTCAGCGTTCCTCATTCCGCGACACGGTGTCCCTCACCGCGACACTACCGTATCGCGTTTGGGAACACCAATCTTGGCGTCGGTTACGTCGCTGCTGGCGTACGTCTTTCTAAAAACCAGTGCCGCTCACAACGGCAGTAAAGGATGCAACGATGACTTTTCGTAACGGCCTTGCTTCGCTTCTTCGTCCCGAAGACTCCGTGCTCGTTCTGATCGACCACCAGCCTTACCAGCTTGCGAACGTGAACAGCCATGAACCGCAGATGGTGATCAACAACACCGCCGGTCTGGCCAAGGCCGCCAAAGCCTTCGGCGTCCCCACGATCCTCACCACGGTGATCGCTGAACGGGGTGGTCTCCTTTTCCCTCAGATCACGGACGTTTTCCCCGGCCAGGACGTCATCGACCGGACGTTCATCAACACCTGGGAGGATCGAAAGGTGGTGGACGCAGTCAAGGCAACGGGCCGCAAGCAGCTCATCATTGCTGGCCTGTGGACCGAAATTTGCGTTGCGATGCCGGCGATTCAGGCTCGTGGCGAAGGCTGGGATGTAACGGTGATCACCGACGCCTCTGGCGCCGTTTCGGTGGAGGCCCACCAGGTCGCAATCCAGCGCATGATCGCGGCGGGCGTGAATATGATGACCTGGCTGGCGCTCGCGGCCGAATGGCAGCGGGACTGGGCTCGGACCGATCAAGCTGCCGCGCTGACGAAGGTGATCACCCAACATGCCGGCGGTAGCGGCATCGCGTACCTGTGGGAACAGCAGTTGCTCAACACGCCCGTACCCGGCAACGCGGGATGATCTGAGCGTGTGAGGGTTCAACTGCATCGCTCCGAAAGAGCGGTTGCATCTCGAAGCTCGTCACGCCCCTCAACGAACACGCCATGGATTTGCCAGCGGCTTGCGCGGGCGCGCAGGCCGCTGGCGTAGTCCATCCGCCTGGCCTCTGGCGCTGGCGGATGGCTTCGCTGCCTCTCAAGGTCTCGATATCTTCTCGAACTTCTTGACCAGCCGCTCCCGCTTCAGCCGCGACAGCCGCTGGAGCCAGAACATGCCGTCGAGCTGGTCGATCTCGTGCTGGTGGCACACCGCGCGCAAGCCGTCCGATTCCTCGTGTTGCATATTGCCATCGAGATCCTGGTAGCTGATCCGCACCCGGGCGTGGCGCTGCACCTCGTCGTTGACCCCGGGCATCGAGACGCTGCCCTCGCGGTGCAGGATCATCTCGGGGGAGGCCCATGTGATTTCCGGATTGACGTAAGTGCGCGCGCCGTCCTTGGCGTCGAGCTCCAGCACCACGAGCCGCAAGGGCACGCCGATATGCGGCGCGGTGATGCCGATGCCGGGCGCGGCGCGCATGGTCTCCAAGAGGTCGGCTGCCAGCTCGCGCAGTCCATCATCGAAGGCGGTGACGGGGCGGGCCGGGAGCGCGAGCCGGCGGTCGGGATAGCGCACGATCGGTCGGATGGTCATGCAGGCTCCTACCACTCGCTCACGGATCATTGAAGCATCCGAGGTTGACGACCTACCTACTGGAAGGTAGCTAGACGTCATGACCACTGTTTCCTCGACCGCCGACGACATTCTTGCCTGCGCCCGCACGCTGATCATCGCGGGTGGCTATAACGGCTTCAGTTACGCCGACATCGCCGATGTCGTGGGCATCCGCAAGCCGAGCATCCATCACCATTTCGCCAGCAAGGTCGACCTGGTCCGCACCCTCGTGTCGCGCTATCGCGAGGAGGCCCAGGCGGGGTTGTCGGCGCTCGAACGCAATGTCGCCGACCCCGCCGACCAGCTCAGAAACTACGTGGGGTATTGGGAGGCATGCATCAAGGATGCAACGGCTCCCTTCTGCGTGTGTGCGCTCCTGGCCAGCGAGCTTCCGATCCTGCCTGAGGAGGTGGCGCTCGAAGTCCGCGCGCATTTCCGTTTCCTGGCATCCTGGCTGACATCGGTCATGGAACGCGGCAAGCGGCAAGGACGGCTCCATCTCGCCAGCACGGCACGGGTCGAGGCGGAGGGATTCATGGCGACCGTTCACGGCGCGATGCTGTCGGCGCGCGCTTATGGCGATCCAAAGATGTTCGGAACCATCATCCGGCCGCTGCTGGACCGGCTTTCAACCAGGCACTGACGAGGTCGACACAGGCCAGTGCCGGTCAGGACGGCACAACGCTTCCGCGTCGTACGCAAACTACCAACTAGTAGGTAAGGAGAAGGAAATGAAGAATCGTGAGATCGCTTTGGAGGCGGCCGACCAGGCGCAATGGCTGAAGCAATACTACTTCCTGCGTGCCGCGTTTTCCGTCGCCTGGGTCATCGCGGCCTTCGTGATCGCGCCATCGTCCGCGGTGATCGCAGCGGCGCTGCTTGTCGTCTATCCGGCCTGGGACGCTGCCGCCAACTATCTCGACGCGCTCTCCAGCGGCGGCTTGAACCAGAACCGCACGCAGGGCCTGAACGTGCTGGTCAGTCTGGCGACCACCATCGCGGTCATCCTGGCCCTGCAGGTGAGCATGAACTGGGTGCTCGGAATCTTCGGGGCCTGGGCGATCCTGTCCGGACTGCTCCAACTCGGCACGGCCGTGCGCCGTTGGAAGCGTTTCGGCGCGCAATGGGCCATGGTGCTCAGTGGTGGCCAGTCGGCGCTGGCGGGCGGCTTCTTCATCTTTCAGGCCTCGATGCCAGCGGTGCCATCGATCGCGAATGTGGCGGGCTACGCTGCGGTCGGCGCGCTCTACTTCCTCGTCTCGGCGGTCTGGCTCACCGTCAGCACGTGGCGCCGCAGCGCGGCCATGTGAGGCGTTGCTCCAGACGCTTCACGCGTCCGGATAGGGCGTGCCGTCCTTGTGCAGGAAGCGGCCGTCGGATGCCGGGCTCATCATGTCGATGTCGGAGCAGGTGATGAGGTCGGCTTGCGAGCGCGAGCCGACCTCGAGATAGACAGCCGTCGCGTTCGACCTGTTGATCATATGATGGCCGTTGCCGCTTGCCTTGGGGAAGGCCGCGCAGTCGCCGGCGCGCAGCAGGGTTTCGCCGCCATCCTCGATCAGCGTCACCTCGCCTTCGAGGATATAGACGAACTCGTCCTCGTGCGAATGCCAGTGCCGCTGGCTCGACCAGCCGCCCGGCGGCAGGCGCATCAGGTTGACCCCGAAATCCGACAAGCCCGCGGCATCGCCGAGCCGCTGCCGGATGCGCTCGGCACAGGGAGCATCGAATGGGGCGGGGTAGCCGGAGCCCTTGCGGGCCGGCACGCCGGCAATGTCGATCTTTGGCATGGAGGGGTCTCTTGCAATTTCAGGCACTGATGATGGGGCGGATGGTCATGATGTAATTGGCGTCGGCAACTAAGCCCACACCGGCGGCGACTCGATTGAATCACCCCGCAACGCGGCAGTTCGAAACTTGACCGAACCCGACGGCCGTCGTGCGCACAAGGCCGTGAACCAGGGCGTTGTGCCCGGCGATGCCGGCGGGATGATGCCACGACGCCGCTGTTTTGCCCGACGAGTCAACTCGCGGGCTCGCCTCGCAAACCGCCGGCGGCCCATCTCGCCCGCTCGTTAAGTCCTTGATCCCGCAGAGGCCGGCTACTGTGCATGGGGTTGTTTTCGCGATTCGTGTTGGCGGGCTGCGCAAAAACTTGCGCGATGCTGTCGGCCGGTGCAGTTCCCATTCGTCTTCCACCCGGACAAGACCTGACGGGAGACCACAATGAACTCTGCCAATTATCGCTGGGTGATCGTCGCCGCCGGTGGCCTGCTCGGCTGCGTCGCGATCGGCGGCATGTTTTCGCTGCCGGTGTTCCTGCAGCCGATCGCCAAGGACACCGGCTGGTCGGTGACCGGCATCTCCAGCGCGATGACGATCGGCTTTCTGGCGATGGCCTTCACCAGCATGGCCTGGGGCACGCTGTCGGACCGGTTCGGGCCGCTGCCGGTGGTGCTGACGGGATCGACCGTGCTGGCGCTCAGCCTGTTCGCCGCGAGCCACGCGACCTCGCTTCTGGTGTTCCAGATCGTGTTCGGCCTTCTGACCGGCGCGTCCTGCGCGGCGATCTTCGCGCCGATGATGGCGACCGTCACCGGCTGGTTCGACACAAATCGCAGCCTCGCGGTGTCGCTGGTGTCGGCCGGCATGGGCATGGCGCCGATGACGATGTCGCCGTTCGCGGCCTGGCTCATCTCCAGCCACGATTGGCGGACCTCGATGCAGATCGTGGCGCTGGTGGTCGGCGCGATCATGATCCCGGTCTCGTTCCTGGTGCGCCGTCCGCCGGCGCTCGCGCAGGCCGTGGCCGCCCCGATCGGCGAGGGGGCCGCGCAGAGCGAGATATCGGTGAGCGAGGCGCTGCGCTCGCCGCAATTCATGATCCTGCTCGCGACCAATTTCTTCTGCTGCGCCACCCATTCCGGCCCGATCATCCACACCGTCAGCTATGCCGTGAGCTGCGGCATTCCGCTGATCGCGGCGGTGACGATCTACAGCATCGAGGGGCTTGCCGGCCTCGGCGGCCGCATCGCCTTCGGCCTGATGGGCGACCGGTTCGGCGCCAAGCGTGTGCTGGTGTCGGGCCTGTTGCTCCAGGCGTTCGGCGCGCTGGCCTACGTCTTCGCGAATCAGCTCGCGACCTTCTACGCGGTCGGCGCGATCTTCGGCTTCATCTATGCCGGCACCATGCCGCTCTACGCCGTGCTCATCCGCGAGAACTTTCCGCTCAAGATGATGGGCACGGTGATCGGCGGCACGGCGATGGCCGGCAGCCTCGGCATGGCCACCGGCCCGCTCGCCGGCGGCCTGATCTACGACGCGTTCTCCAGCTACGCCTGGCTCTACATCGCCTCCTGGGCAATGGGCCTCGGTGCGTTCCTGATGGCGATGACGTTCAGGCCCTTCGCAAAGCCGCAAGGGCAGGTGGCGCCGGCGGCGGCGTGAGTTCCGGATCGAGGCGTGGCGTCAGAGCTGCGCCTCGATCGCCGCCTTGTCGATCACCGACCAGACCTGCCGGATCCTTCCGTCGCGAAACTCGTAGAACACGTTCTCGCAGAAGGACACGCCCCGGCCATTGACCGCAAGTCCCAGAAATGTCCCGGCTGGCGTGCAATCAAACTTCAGTCGGGCGGCGATGCGGGGAGGATCGGAGATCAGCATCTCGACGTGGAACTGCAGGTCTGGGATCTCCCGAACGTCCCGTTCCAGCATCGCGCGATAGCCGGCCAGCCCAAGGGGCCGCGCGTTGTGGACGACCTCCTCATGCACGAATTGTCCGAGCGCCGGCCAGTCCCGCCGATTGAGACCGCCGATGTAGTCGCGATAGATGGCGGCAAGCTCGTCCCCGGTCATGGCAGGTTCCTTCGGCTCAACTGCGCCGCTGCACGTGCTCGATCAGCGCGCGCAGTTTCGGCGCGACGTTGCGGCGGCTCGGGTAGTAGAGAAAGAACCCGGCGAAGAACGGGCAATAGTCTTCCAGGATCGGCACCAGCTCACCGCGTTCGATCGCAGGACGGAAGCTCGCCTCCATTCCGAACGTGATGCCGGCGCCCGCCACCGCGAGCTTGATCATCAGTGCCATGTCGTTGGTCGTGATGTCAGGAGCGACCGCGACGCTGAACTCCCTGCCGTCTTCCGCAAACTCCCAGCGATAGGGAGCGACGGTCGGCGCAGGACGCCAGCCGATGCAGCGAAACGATGCAAGCTCGGACGGGTGCGCCGGCACGCCGAAACGGTCGCGAAAGGTAGGAGCGCAGACCGCAAGCTGACGCTCCTTGCCGGCGATCGGCACCGCGATCATGTCCTGCTCGATGACTTCACCGAGCCGGACTCCGGCGTCGAAGCCCGCAGCGACGATGTCGAATTCCGCGTCGGTCACGGTGACGTCGAGCTGGACCTCCGGATTGGCCTCGGCGAAGGCCGCAAGAAACGGCCCCGAGAGAAAATGCTCGGCGATCGAGGAGACCGCAAGGCGCAGCACCCCGCGCGGCCGCCCTCGCAGCGCTTCAGTGTTGCCGAGCGCGGCGCGCATGTCGGCGAGGGCGGGGGCGACCTCCGCGTGCAGCCGCTCACCGGCCTCGGTGAGGCCGACGCTGCGCGTGGTGCGCTGGACCAGTGCGATTCCGAGATTTTCCTCCAGCCGTTGGATGGTCTGGCTCACGGCCGAGCGGGTCACGCCGAGCCGGTCGGCCGCGGCACGAAAACTCCGCTCCTCGGCGACCAGTGCAAAGACGGCGAGAGCGTTGAGATCAGGTTCCATTGGTTAGATATGCTTGCCGTGCTGGTTAGAGATCGTCGTCTTATCACGACAGCGGCCCGGGTCCATCTTCCACGCCATCAATCCGAACGCGAGGAAGGACCTCATGCCAATCGACAAAGTCATTCTCATCACCGGCGCCTCAAGTGGGATCGGCGCGGGCATCGCGCGCGAATTGGCGAGAGGCGGCGCAAAGCTCCTGCTTGGGGCGCGTCGCGTCGATCGTCTCAAGGATCTCGCGGCCGAGCTGAAGGCGGCGGGCGGGACGGCGCTCGCGCATCCGCTCGACGTGACCGATCGTGCGAGCGTTGCAGCCTTTGCAGACGCCGCGCGCGGGGTGTGGGGCCGCGTCGACGTGATCGTCAACAATGCCGGCGTGATGCCGCTGTCGCTGATGGCCTCTCTCAAGGTCGAGGAATGGGACCGGATGGTCGACGTCAACATCAAGGGCGTGCTCTACGGCATAGCGGCCGTGCTGCCGGAAATGGTCGCGCGCGGCTCCGGCCATGTGATCAACATCGCTTCGATCGGGGCACTGAGCGTATCGCCGACCGCGGCGGTCTACTGCGCGACCAAGCATGCAGTGCGGGCGATCTCGGACGGCCTGCGCCAGGAGCACGACAACATCCGCGTCACCTGCATCCATCCCGGCGTGGTGGAGAGCGAGCTCGCGGGCACCATCACCGATCCCGCAGCGGCCGAAGCGATGAAGACCTATCGCGCCATCGCGCTTCAGCCGGATGCGATCGCACGCGCGGTGCGCTTTGCGATCGAGCAGCCCGATGACGTCGACGTCAACGAGATTGTCGTGCGCCCGACGCGGACGACGTGATCCCCTCTCGCGGCGTCACAGCCGCTTTTCGAAGAACAGGTCCGGATAGGGATCGTCGTTAAAGCGGGGGATCTCGCGCCAGCCCGTGCTGCGATAGAGCTGACCGGCTTCGGGCAGCGCGCTGTTGGTGTCGAGCCGCAGCAGCGCGATGCCGAGCTCGCGCGCGGCATCCTCGGCCGCTTCCATCAGCCGCCGGCCGAGCCGCAAGCCGCGTGCGGAGGGAGCGACCCACAGACGCTTGATCTCGGCGTAGCCGTGATCGGTTCCCTTCAAGCCGACGCAGCCGATCGGCAGCGTGTCCGACATCGCGACGATGAAGGTGCCGCGCGGGCGGCGCATGTCCTTGGCGTCAGGATCGCGCGACTGCGAGACGTCGAAGCCTCGGCTGAAGCGGCGGCCGAGCTCGGCATAATACTCGCCGAGGCAGTGGCGCGCTTCCTCGGATCGTGGATCCATCTCGTCCAACGCGATCCGCTCGCGCGTCAGGGTAGAGGCGATCAGGTCCATCGCCACCAGCAGCGCCTCGCGTTGTGAATGCCGCGCGAGGAAGCCTTCGGCCTGCGCGTTCGACAGCGCCTCATAGGCGGCGAACTCGCGCCGGCCTGAACGCGTCAAGGTCGCGACGCGCCGGCGCGCATCGTCGTGGTGCGCGTCGGTCTCGACCAGCCCTTCTTCCTCGAGGCTGCGCAGCAGGCGGCTCATCAATCCGGAATCGAGACCGAGATAATCGCGGATCTCCGCCACGTCCGAACGTCCGTGCCCGATCGCGTTGAGCACGCGCGCCGCACCGAGCGGGCGGCCGCGGCCCAGGAAGGAGGTATCGAGCGCGCCGACCGCCGAAGTGACGGCGCGGTTGAAGCGGCGAACGCGCGAGATCGGGTCCAGCATGATATCTGACTATAGTCAGAGATATTGGCTTGTCAATCGCGGGGGGGGAGATCTGGCAGCCGGCCGCCGCGATGAAGCGTGGAGGAAGCCGCTGGTCCGTACCGCCTCGTTGCGCGCGCCATGACGAGGTCGATCCGGCCGCGCCTTTCTTTGTGAGTTGTGCCGAAGCCGCGAGCCGCTACGATGTGCCGACTGCCGTGGAACACGGCAGCGAGCATAGGTGGGAGGCGGCATGAGTGGGCAGGAACGCAAGACGAAAGGTTCGGACCTGTTTGTCGCCGCGCTGGAGAACGAGGGCGTCGATCGCATCTTCGGTGTCCCCGGCGAGGAGAATCTCGATCTGGTGGAATCGCTTCGCACCTCCAAAATCGAGCTGGTTCTGACCCGCCACGAGCAGGCCGCCGCCTTCATGGCCGCCACCCATGGCCGGCTGACCGGCAAGCCCGGTGTCTGTCTGTCGACGCTCGGCCCGGGTGCGCTCAACCTGTCCACCGGTGCGGCCTATGCGCATCTCGGCGCGATGCCGATGATCCTGATTACCGGCCAGAAGCCGATCATGAGCAGCCGGCAGGCGCGCTTTCAGATCGTGGACGTGGTCGCGACCATGAAGCCGCTGACGAAGCTGTCGCGGCAGATCGTCAGCGCCTCCAGCATTCCGACGGTGGTGCGCGACGCCTTTCGCGTCGCGATGGAGGAGCGGCCCGGGCCGGTGCATCTCGAGCTGCCTGAGGACATCGCAGGGGACGAAGTGCCTGCCGTGCCCGTGATTCCGGTCCATCCGATCGAGATCCCGGTCGCCCATCGCGCCGCGCTCGACCGTGCCGCCGGGATGATCTTGGCCGCCAAGCGCCCGCTGGTGATGATGGGCGCGGCAACCAGCCGGCCGCGATCGACCCACGGCATCGCAAGCTTCGTGCGGCGTACCGGCATTCCGTTCTTCACGACGCAGATGGGCAAAGGCACCGTGCCCGGCGGCACCAATCTCTACATGGGCACCGCCGCGTTGTCGGAGCGCGACTACGTGCATGACGCCATCGACGCCGCCGACCTGATCGTCGCGATCGGTCACGACCCGATCGAGAAGCCGCCCTTCATCATGGGCCCGTCGGGGCCGAAGGTCATTCACGTCAGCTATACCTCGGCCAGCGTCGAGCAGGTCTATTTTCCGGACGCCGAGGTGGTCGGCGATGTCGGCCCGAGCCTGGAGCTGCTCGCCGACCGGCTCGAAGGCAAGCTGCCGCAGGCTGCGGCCCTGCTGCCGTTGCGCGAGGAAATCCTCGCACACATCGCCGACCGCGCCACCGAGTCGCGCTGGCCGCCGACGCCGCAGCGGATCGTGCACGACATCCGCCAAGTGATCCCCGAGAACGGTATCGTCGCGCTCGACAACGGCATGTACAAGATCTGGTTCGCGCGCAACTACCGCACCCGCGTCGCCAACACGCTGCTGCTCGACAATGCCCTGGCGACCATGGGCGCCGGCCTGCCGTCGGCGATGATGGCCGCGATGCTCTATCCCGACCGCCGCGTGCTCGCGGTCGCCGGTGACGGCGGCTTCATGATGAACAGCCAGGAGATGGAAACCGCCGTCCGCCTCAAGCTCAATCTGGTCGTTCTGGTGCTGGAGGACAACGCCTACGGCATGATCCGCTGGAAGCAGGCCGTGGATCGCTTTGCCGATTACGGCATGACCTTCGGCAACCCGGACTTTGCGCTTTACGCGAGGGCTTATGGGGCGAGGGGGCATCGCATCGCGAGCATCGACAGTTTTGTTCCGACGCTCGACGCCGCCTTCAAGGAGGGCGGCCTGCATCTGGTCTCGATCCCGATCGACTATTCGGAGAATGTGCGGGTGCTGGTCGATGAGCTGCGCGCGCATGAGAAATCAAAGGCGTGATTGATGTTCGTGGCTCTCACCTCGTCATTGCGAGCGCAGCGAAGCAATCCAGACTGCGTCCGCGGAAAGACCCTGGATTGCTTCGCTGCGCTCGCAATGACGGAGGTCTGGGCGGGCACGTCCAGCCGACATGAGAGGCGCACTTGTCTCGCGCTCTCCGATCACCCACACTCGCAACCACCAAATCAACCACAGGAATATGAAATGACCCGCGTTCGTTGTGTCACCGAGATGGGCATGGGCGTCGACGTCCACGGCAGGGACGCCACCAAGGCGGCGAAGCGGGCGGTGTCGGACGCGATCCGGCATTCCAGCCTCGGTTTCTTCCGGATGATCGGCAAGACCGCGAACGACATGTTCGTGGACGTCACGATCGGCGTCCCCAACCCTGAGGCGGTGGACAAGGAAGCCGTGGCCAAGGAGCTGCCTTACGGCACCGTGACCGTCACCGCGGTCAAGGGCGGGCTGGAGATTCCCTCGGCCACGGAAGTGGCCAACGACCCCATCCTCATCGCCAACGCCGCCGTCATCGTCAGCTTCGACAAGGATTAGACCGGTGTCCGACAGCGATGAGGCGCTGCTGGATCGTCCGATCTGGAGCGCGCTGACGACGAGCCAGAAGCATCTGGCCGAGGGCGGCCCGCGGGCGTTGCGCTATCCCGTCGACATGACGCCGTTCGCGGACATGGCCGACATGTCCGCGGCGAGCTTTGCCGCGCTCCGCGATCTCCTGTCGGGCACGCAGGTCGCCGCGCTGTTCACGCCGGAGCCGGTCGACATGCCCTCAGGGTTCAAGGTCGTGCTGGCCGAGACTGGCGAGCAGATGATCGGCTCGCCGGCCGACAGCCCGCTTCGCGATGCCGAGATCGTCACGCTGGGTGCTGCCGACGTTCCCGCGATGATGGCGCTGACGGAGCTGACCAAGCCCGGGCCGTTCGCGCCGCGCACCCATGAGCTGGGCACGTTCCTCGGCATCCGCGCCGGCGGCGAGCTGGTTGCGATGACGGGCGAGCGGATGAAGCCGGGCAAATTCGTAGAGATGACGGCCGTCTGCGTGCATCCCGATTATCGCGGGCGCGGCTATGCGCAGGCGCTGCTCGCGGCGGTCGCGCGGCGGATCGAGGCGCGCGGCGAGATTCCGTTCCTGCACGTGTTTTCCAACAATACGTCCGCGATTGCCCTGTACCAACGGCAGGGCATGCGGAATCGGCGTCGCCTGCACGTCACAGTGCTGATGAAACAGGGATGAGCTGCGCGGTGGGCTTCATTTCCCGCGAATTCGCGCTATATCGATGCCAAACACAATTGGGGGGAATACATGGACGCCAGGACACCTGATTTTTCCGCGGCGCGGACGGCGATGCAGCGCTATGTCGATCAGGAGATCATTCCGGGCGCATCCTGGGCCGTCCTGCGCGGGCGCGAGGTGGTGGACCAGCAATGCGTCGGCTTTGCCGACCGCGAGGCCAACGCCGTGCTGCGGCCCGACCATATCTTCCGCGCGTTCTCCAACACCAAGATCTTCGTCACGTCCGCGATCATGCTGCTGGTCGAGGAGGGCCGCATCGGGCTCGATGATCCGGTCGAGACATTCCTGCCGCAGCTCGGCAATCGCATGGTGCTCAAGCCGGGCGCTTCGAGCCTTGCCGATGTCGAGCCGGCAAAGAGCCCGATCACGATCCGCCAGCTCCTGACCCACACTTCAGGTCTCAGCTACGGCATCTTCGATCCCGGCACGGTGCTGTTCAAGGGCTACAACGAGGCGCGCGTGCTCAATCCGCTGACGCCGCTCTCCGATATGATCGACAAGCTGGCCGATCTGCCGTTGTCCTATCATCCCGGCACGGCCTGGGAATATTCCGTCGCCACCGACGTGCTCGGCCGCGTCGTGGAGGTCGTCTCGGGTAAATCCCTCGATGCCTTCCTCAAGGCGCGCATCTTCGATCCCCTGGGCATGACCGACACCGGCTTCTACGTTCCCGAGGCACAGCAGGGCAGGCTGGTCGCGCTCTACAATGGCGCCGACGTGCTCGACCCCATGAAGCCGGGCCTGACGCGCGCCGACGATCTTCCCTTTCCGCAGGCCTATCGGCGGCCGTTCCCGAGGCTCTCGGGCGGCGGCGGTCTGGTCTCGACCCTGCCGGACATGCTCGCGCTGGTCTGTGCGCTGTTGCCCGGGTCGGATGCGCTGCTCAAGCCGGAGACGCTGCGGCTGATGATGACGAACCAACTCGCGGCGGGGCAGACCATCCGCTTCGCCACTCTCGGGCCGATCCCCGGCAAGGGCTTTGGTCTTGGCGGCGCCGTCACCTTCGCGCCGACGCCGTTCGATCCGCCGAACTCGACCGGTGAATTCCAGTGGGGCGGCCTTGCCGGCACCCATTGGTGGATCTGTCCTGAGGCCAACACCGCCGGCGTGTTGATGGCGCAGCGCTACATGGGCTTCTGGAATCCGTTCTTCTTCGAGTTCAAGCGCCTGGCCTATCAGGCCGTCGGAGGCTGACGAAGCGGGCGGTCTCGCTTAAGATGAAACGAAACGAGCGGGAGGCACCGCCTCCCGCCCGCGGTTTCGCATCAATCCTTCCACGGATCGAACTCGCCTTCGCCGGCCATGGCGACGGCGAACGGCCGCAGCGTGTGCAGCACTTTCACGGTGCCAGCGTGCTGCGCCAGCACGTCCGGCAGGCGGCGATAGGCCATCGGGCTCTCGTCGAGGTCGGCACCGATCAAGGTGACGCCGCGCTCGTTGAGCCAGCGGTCCATCTCCGCGCGCGAGAAGCGCCGCTTCGCCTCCCGTCGTCCGAACAGGCGGCCGGCGCCGTGCACGGTCGAATAGAGCGAGGCCTTGGCTTCCGCGCTGTCGACACCTTCGAGGATGACGGCGTCGTCGCCCATCGAGCCGCCGACGAATCCCTTCTGGCCGGGAAACGCCGGCGTGGCGCCCTTGCGCACCACCCACAGATCCTTGCCGTCGTGGGTCTCACGCCAGGCATAATTGTGGTGGTTGTGCACGCTCTCGGTGACGCTGCCGCCGATGATCTGGCGGACGCGCTCGACGACCCACTCGCGGCCCGCATAGGCGTAACGCCCGGCGAGCTGCATCGCCGCGATGTAGCGGCGACCGAGCTCGCTGTCCTCGTCGACCACGGCGGGCGGGACGTTCATGCCGTCCTTGCCGCCGGCGGCCTTGAGGTAGCGCGTCGCGGAGGTGTGGCCGAGACCGCGGCTGCCGAAGTGGACGCCGATCCAGACGAAGCCTTCCTCGTCGCGCATGAGGTCGACATAATGGTTGCCCGATCCGACCGTGCCGAGCTGGCTCACCGCCTTCTGACGGTAGGCCTCCATGTCGCTCTCGCGCCAGGCATCGCCGTCGTCGAACAGGTCGTGCTCGGCCCGTTCGGCATTGGCACGTCCCACGCCGAACGGGATCGTCCTGGCGACGTCGCGGATGATCGTGGGCACGAGGCCCGCGATGTCGTCGAAGCGCGTATCGAGCCGGGCCGCCATGTTGCCGCAGCCGATGTCGAAGCCGACGCCGGAGATGCTGATCTGCTTCTCATAGGCAATGACGCCGCCGACCGGCTGTGCATAGCCGAGATGGCCGTCGGCGCAGATCACGCCGGAGACGACGTTGCCGACCGCCATGCAGTTGCGCATCTGCGCGATCGTCGCGTCCTCGTGCGGACCGAACACCTTCAGCGGCGCATTCTGGAAGCGGGCGTCCTGCATTCGGAACTCGGCGATCGAGCTCGCGATTGCATTGGCCTCGCGGGCCAGATGCTCCTTGCGCGCGGCGTCCTTGTACAGGCACCAGGCCGGCTGGCCGCGTCCTTCGCCGACGCGCGAGTCGGGATTGACACCGGCGGCGAGGCAGAGCTCGCGCGCGCGTTCCATGTAGGGATCGGGTCGTCGCATGGTCGTAGTCCTTGTCATTCCGCTCGCACCATAACGGGCCGGCGGATCATTTCCGAGAGTTCTGAAGCCCCGGGCGCAGTTCTTGCGTCCGGGGCCGCTGTCGTTGTGCGCATCAGTGCAACGCCGTCTCCGACGCCGCGATCCACGCGACCACGGCCTCAGAGAAGCCGTTGACGCGGGTCCAGGCGCCGTGGCCGACACCGTGCTGATACGAGGCCACGTTGACCATGGTGCCGCGCGCCCTGGGCTCGGGCACCTGGTCGTGGCTCTGCTCGTCGGTGAAGACGATCAGGCGATCGCCCTTGCGGTCGATCTCCGTCACGGCCTTGCCGAGATAGGTCCCGCCATGCGGCTGCGAGTTGATGATCGCATCCCTGAGCGCGAAGCCGCGGCGGGGCGGGACCTTCACGACCTCGTTGGAGAAGGTGAAGATCTCGACCTCGTCGCAGATCTCGCGCGCCAGGATGGCAAGGCCGCACGCCGCCTCCGCGCGCGTCATTTCCGACTGCGCGGAGAGGGTTGCGAACATCGAGCCCGAGACGTCGATCAGGAGCCGCGTCCGGCCCGGAAGCCGCACGTGGTCCTTGACCGACTTGAGCATCGCAGCCTCGAGCTCGGGCTCGAAGTCCGGCGCATAGCGCGCCGCCGTGATGAAGCGGTAGGGAAGGATACGATCCGTCCGCATCGCCTCGATCGCGCCTGCGATGGTCTCGCGCGGGACCTGCGCAGTCTGCATCAGCCGCAGATTGCGCAGCAGCGCGAGGCCGCCGAGCTTTCGCTCGGCGATCAGCCGCTCGAAGGTCTCGCGCTTGTTCTTGCCGGCCGACAGGGAAACCTCCCAGGTGTCGGGAGAGGCGAGCTCGCCGTCGACGAGCTGCTTCCACACCTTGGCCTGCTCGGCATCCCTAGGCTTGGCGTGCACCAGGAACAGCACGTCCCTGATCCGCACCGCGCCGTCGCGGTCCCACTTGGCGAGCTGGTAGGCGTCGAACTTGGTCAGCGCGCGGGCAAGACCCTTCTTGACCTGCGCCGAGACCGGCTGACGCTTGCGCTGCTGCTGAGGGCCGAGCGCATCCGCCCAGTAGATCGCGAGCAGCTCCGTCATCTCGTCGGGCCGCTGGATCACCCGGGCGAGCGTGTCGGCAACGAGCGCACGGTGCTTCTCGCTCCGCGCCATCTCGCGGATGACCAGCAGCGGCGCGTGCCGCAGCTTCATCGCCTCGCGCGCCTCGATCGCGAGCTGCGCGACCTTGGCAGGCGCGACCTTGGGCACGAGCGCCTTGATGCGGTCGGCGATCGCGACGCCGTCCTCATAGAACTGGTCCTCCCACAGGAGGCAGTTCATCAGCGCGCGCTTCAGCTCCATCTCGGGCGTGAAGCGCACGGCGCGCGCGCCCTCCCGCGTGAAGGCGCGAACGATCTTGTTGAGCCTGACCATGATGGCCTCCTCTTGGGTTGATGGGACGTGGAAACGGTGCCGGGGAACAAGCGAGGCTGCTCTGCCCACGAGGGGCTCCACATGCTCTACCGCTGAGCTACGGACTTTCGTCCGGAAGGAGTCGAACCTTCGACAGTGTGATTCACGAAGTAACAGCGCTCTTCACCACCGGCGGTGGCTAAGGGGACACGATCCGGGAACAGGCGATTCTGTGACCCGGCAAGCGACAGCTTGCCGGAAAGCGCTCTGGCCACTGAGCTACCGGTGCATGGTACACCGGGCGGGATTCGAACCCGCGACCTCTCGCGTGATAAGCGAAGTAACAGAAATCTTCACCACGGACCGTGATGGGTTGGCGGGGAACGATCGATGCTGTTGCTGCCCTTGCGGGCCAACCGCCTTTCGGCGCACAGGAGTCGAACCTGCTCGGCGCTCTCGCGCCTTTACCACGAAGTAACAGACATCTTCACCACCGCCAGGCCGATGCTTTCGCACCGGCCGTTGAGGGGTACGCTGGGGAACGGGCGATATCGGCTTCAGTGACGACAACACAGGACCGTCCTTGCGGATGGACCTGCGCCGGGCCGCGTGCGTACCTTTTCCGAGGCCGCATCCCGGTGCGTGTGTCAAAGGCGGGAGGCATACCCGCTTTGCCGTGTGGAGAAGTATCCGACATCTTCACCACCAGCGTCGGTTGAGCCGCGATGAAAGCGGCAAAACGAGTTACAAAAATTCTATCGCGGCGCTGTCGACGCGCCGCATCTTGCGAACCCTAAGGGTTCGCTCTGCCATCGGTGTCCGGCTCATCGCCTCGTTCCCTCCGGCAGGCCCCGCGCACTTGGGCACGCGCCTTCTCAGCGCGAGCCCCGGGATCCGGGTCTCCCGTTCCGGCCGATGCCGGGTTGTTCGGTTGGGCCGCGCGGCGGGCAATAAAAAACCCTCCGGAGCGGCAGGCTCGGGAGGGTCCGTGAGAAGCGGACGATCGATCTTGCGGTCAGGCAAGATCGCTCCCATGAGCCGGGCATGCGCAGTCGAATAGCTTTGGGCTATTCGGCATGCGGACAATTCTTTCGTAGCGGTTCAGCATCGCTCGGTTCATGGTGTCTGTCGCAAACGGAAGTGCTTGCGAGGGCGCGGGACATACGCCGGCAACTTGCGGATGTCAAGCGATGGTCGCTAAGGAAATTGAAAATGACGGATGCATGAGGTGCCGAACTATCTCGGCCTCGATGGATTTCGTTTCGGTTGGGTCGCGGCCTGGATCGACGAGCGCGGCGATCACGGCTTCGATTATTCACCTCGCCTGACGCGCCTGCTCGCGCTGCCGCATGCGCGCGCGATGATCGACATGCCGATCGGATTGAATTCGAGCGGCTATCGCGCTTGCGATCTGCGCGCCCGCGAGCTGATCGGCCCTGCCGTGTTTCTCGGTGCGCGCCGCGACCTCTGGACATTCCCGCACATGGCCACGGCCAATCGCCATTACTGGACGCACGAGGGCAAGGGCAGGGGCGTGTCGGCGCAGCTTTGGAATATCAGGGACAAGATCAGAGAGGTGGACGAGGTCATGACGCCGGCGCGGCAGGCGACGATCGGCGAAGCGCATCCGGAATTGGTGTTCTGGAATCTGGCAGGGCGCGTGCGGCTCGCGCCGAAGACGTCGCAGCTAGGCCGCGAGCAGCGCGTTGCGCTGCTGAGAGACCGCGGCTTCAGCAAGGTCGAAAGATGGCTGACGCTTCGCCACGGCACCGGCATCGGTCGCGACGATCTCATCGATGCCTGTGCCTGCGCGGTCGCAGCGCGCGACAGCACGCAGCGCGTGGGTGGCGAGGACTTCGATCCGCGCGGACTGCGGATGGAGATCAACTATTGAACCGATCAATTCTGCCGATCGCCTGTATCGGCAAGGCGGCTGCGCTCGTGACGGTCCGGCTTCGAGGAGCCATCTTCGTCGGCCAATTGTGCTGCTCGCGCCTCGTAGACATCGGCCATGGCCCGTAACCGCCGCGCGGCTTCGCGATGGGCGAGATCGTCCGCAACGCGGCGACAGCGCTGTGCGTGGTCGAGCAGGGCGCGCTTCTCGATGTTCATCCCGTCACAACGCGCAGAGCTGCTCGATGGTCCCTAAAAACATCGCAGGGGCTCTCTGCGGAGGCGGGAAAAACTGGCAAAATTTTCGGTCGACGTCGGAACGCGGCACGTGAGCTTGGCGTTTAGGCCGAAGGAGTTGAGGGACAAATGCCATGTACGATGTCTGCCAATGGGCGACCGCGACGCTCGCGGCTGCCTTCACGGCTGCGCTGCTGATCACGGGGCAATGGTTCATCCAGTATCGACTGCAGCATGAAACCATGACCCCGGTCGTCAGGATCGCAACGCTGCCGCCTTAGTCGCTTCAAGGGCCCTACCGATCTTCCTCCTCCCCCAGCGATCTTCCAGACAATTGGTCGGCCTTGCGTCGTTCGTCCGCTCGCCTAGATTGGGCGGCATCTCACGAACAGCCGGAGTGCCGATGTCTGATCTATCCGCTTTTCCCATCACCAAGCGCTGGCCGGCCAGGCATCCCGAGCTGCTTCAGCTCTACTCCCTGCCGACGCCGAACGGCGTCAAGGTCTCGATCATGCTGGAGGAGATCGGACTTCCCTACGAGGCGCATCGGGTCGACTTCGACAAGAACGACCAGAGGACGCCTGAATTCCTCTCGCTCAATCCGAACGGCAAGATTCCGGCGATCCTCGATCCCAACGGTCCGGGCGGCAGGCCGCTGCCGCTGTTCGAGTCCGGGGCGATCCTGCAATACCTCGCGGAGAAGACCGGCAAGCTGCTGCCTGAGGACCCCGCGCGCCGCTACCAGACCATCCAGTGGCTGCATTTTCAGATGGGCGGCGTCGGGCCGATGTTCGGCCAGGTCGGCTTCTTCCACAAATTCGCCGGCAAGGATTTCGAGGACAAGCGGCCCCGCGACCGCTACGTCGCCGAAGCCAGGCGCCTGCTCGGCGTGATGGACGCGCATCTTTCCGGCCGGCAATGGTTCATGGATGACGACTACACCATCGCCGACATCTCCATGCTCGGCTGGGTGCGCAATCTCATCGGCTTCTATGGCGCCGGCGATCTCGTCGAGTTCACCCAGTTCAAATCGGTCGGTGCCTGGCTCGAGCGGGGCCTCGCGCGTCCGGCGGTGCAGCGTGGGTATGCCTGAGCCCGCGCACTCCAAAGACCTCCCGGCCGGGCGATGGCATATCCGGGCCTCATCTGCGGGATCACCGACCGCATCCATGCGGAACGATGGCCGTCGGAATCGCATTTGCAGTCAGTGAGCCCGCCGCGGACGTGCCGCGGCCATGCGTTCGCCGGTGGAGGACCATGAGAAACAGTGCGTCGGATGTCGCCGAGATCAGGGATGCCGTTCACCTCTGCATCGACATGCAGAACATTTTCGCGCCCGGCGGTCTGTGGGCGACACCCTGGATGGAGCGCGTCCTGCCGACGATCGCCTCGATCGTTGCGCGTTATCAGACCAGAACGATCTTCACGCGCTTCATCACGCCGCAGGATCCGGAAGACCGTGCCGGGCAATGGCAGAACTATTTTCGCCGCTGGCACCAGGCCACCCGCAGGCATCTTCCGCCATCCGCGCTCGAGCTCGTGCCCGCCCTGAGCAAGTTCGTTCCGCCGGCTGCAATGATCGACAAGCCGGCCTATTCCGCCTTCAGCAATCCCGGCCTCGCGGGCCGGCTGGTCGACAAGAAGGTCGGCACGGTCGTGATCTCGGGCGCCGAGACCGACGTCTGCGTGCTTTCGACGGTCCTCAGCGCCGTCGATTTCGGCTTCAGGGTCGTGATCGTCGAGGACGCGCTGTGCAGCTCCTCCGACGTCGGGCACGACGCGCTCATGACGATGTACCGCACCCGCTTCCACGGTCAGGTCGACCTGATGACCGCGGAGGAGCTGACCGAGTTCTGGCGCGAGTAGGGTGCTATCAGCTCAATTGACGTTGTCGCCGAACATGTTGCGGAACGCGGTGGCGACGGCTGCAACGCCGTCCATGCCGTGCATCAGCGCGATCTCGCCTTGCTGCTCGTGGCGAATGGCATGCGCCATGACGCGCAGGCGCAGATCGCCGCGGCTCTGCCACATCCGGTCGGCCATTTTCACCGCGCCGGCATGATGCCTGCTCATGGCCTCGACAAAGGCCGCATCGAATTGATCGGGCGGTGCGATCTTGACCGCTCGCATCTCGGCCGGCGTCAAGTAGCCGGGCATGGCAGCGCGTTCCTCCGTGCTGCAGTCGGGCATCTCGGTGTCGAACCAGCTCAGCCACCAGTTCTCGAAAATCCTGCTCTCGCCGGCCTGGCTCGCGACCATCAGCATCGCAAGCTTGCGCAGATGCGGGTCCTGGGCGCGCTCTGCGCCGATCCGCGCAAGCTCGATGCCCTGGGCGTGATGCGCGGTCATGTGACGGATATAGGCCTGGTCCGCATCCCTGTCGCGGCCCATCCACGGCGGCTCGTAGCCGTGGCTGCCGAACAATGCGGTCGCGCCGAGCAGCACCGTGAAGGCCACCGCGCCGGTGGCCCAGGCATTGGTGAAGCGGATGTCGCGCGCCGGCGCATGGCCGCGCGCCCAGCGCAGCCGGGCGAACAGGGGATACATCACGGCAGAAGCGGTATGGACCAGAAGTCCGATCCAGTAGGGCTGTTGCAGCGTGAACAGCGGCTGCCAGAACGGATACAGCGGCACCAATACGAACCATTCCACGCTCGAGGTGAATGCCGCCCACGGCAGCGCAAGCAGCAGGATCGTTCGCGGCCGCAACTCCGCGGTCCAGCGCCCGAGCACGCCGAAGAACACCAGCGCCCAGGAGAAGTCCGCCCATTGATGAAAGGCGATGCCGGCGAGGATCGCGCTCCACGACGGCTCGGCACTGAGGGCCCAGTCGCGCGCGGGAATGGCGGCGACCGTCATCCAGTCGACCGTGGCGTCGCGGCCGATGCGGGCGGCAAACAATTGGCTGACCAGCGTCGAGAACGTGCTGCTGATCAGGCCGAGCTCGGCGGCGGCGATCCAGCGCGAGCGTCGTTGCCGCGCGAGCCGCGACGCGCCTCCGCCAGCGTACCGTGCCGTATCGGAGAGCGTTGGTCGCGGTTTCGCGTTCACGTCAGCTGCTTGAGCTGCTTCAGTGGATTGAGCTCGCTCGGTTGGTCCTGTTCGTCGCGCCCGCGCTCGGCTTGCGCCTTGCCGTCATCGTGGAGATCCTGGTCGCCGACGATCTCGCCGACGGCCTGCCTGGTCTTGCCGACGATCCGTTGCCGAAGACCCCTCGTCTTGGTCTTGCTCATGAGCTGCCTCCCTTGGCCCGCCGCCAGCCCCGGCGCCTGAAGGCGGCGAGCGCCGGGGCCGCGGTTCGCGCAGTCCGCCTCCGGCAGGGGGGATGTCGGAGGCGTTGATCAGACGCGCTGATGCGCCGATGGTTCCTGCGGTCAGCGCGCCTCGATTGCGATGATCACGCCCTCATTGCCGCGGAGCAGGATGGATGCGTCCGGCAACGGCTCCGGCGGCCTGTCGAGGTGCGTCGACATCAACAGGCGGCCGCGGCCCTGCCAGTGGTACCTCCGCGGCTCGGCAGCGATGTTGAGCGCGATCAGGAATCCGTTTCCGCGATCGGTCCGCTTGTAGGCGAGAACGTCGTTCTGCGAACGCAGCGGCTCGTAACCGCCCCGGCGCAGGCAAGCATGCTCGCGCCGCAGCGCCATCAGCGCACGAAACAGCGCCACGATCGAGCGCTCGTCGCGCTGCTGCGTGGCGATGTTGGCCGCGCCGTCAGGCCGCTCCAGCGGCAGCCATGGCTGGCCGGTCGTGAAGCCGCCGTCGGGACTGTCGTCCCACCGCATCGGCGCGCGCTCGGGATCGCGGCACAGGCCATAGCCCGGCACCAGCTTCTCGAAGGGGTCGCGGACGCGGTCGGACGGAATCGGAACGCGCTTGCGGCCGATCTCGTCGCCCATGAAGAAGAACGGCGTTCCGCGCAAGGTCATCAGCAGCATCGCCAGTACGCGCATCTGGGCCTCGCCGATCCTGCTGGCGACCCGCTGCTTGTCGTGGCCGCCGATCACCCAGACCGGCCAGGCATGCTCCGGGATCGCATTGAAATACGCATCGATCGTCGCTTGCAGCGACAGCGCGTCCCACCGCGAATCGAGCAGCGCGAAATTGAGCGGCAGATGCAGGCGCGGCTTGTCGTTGCCGTAGAAGTGGCCGATACGGTCGGTCTTGCCCTGGACCTCGCCGCACAGCATGCGCTCCGGATATTCGTCGATCACGCTCCGGATGAACTCGATGCAATCCATCGTCTCCGGCCGGTCGTCGGTGAAGACCGGCGTCTGACGCTGCGGCGGTGGCTTGCCCTCGGCGTCGGGTTTGGCGGGATTGTCGCGCATCAGCGCATCCTTGATCAGGACCGCGCTGGCGTCGACGCGAAAGCCGTCGACGCCGCGGTCGAGCCAGAACCGCATGACGTCGGCGATCGCGGCGCGCAGCTGCGGATTGCGCCAGTTCAGGTCGGGCTGCTCGACCAGGAACGAATGATAATAATATTGCCGCCGCGCCTCGCACCATTCCCAGCCGCTGCCGCCGAAACGGCTCAGCCAATTGTTGGGCGGCCCGCCATTCTCGGCCGCATCCGCCCAGATGTACCAATCGGCCTTGGCGCTGTTGCGCGAGCTCGAGCTCTCGACGAACCAGGCATGATCGTTGGCGGTGTGATTGGGGACGAGGTCGAGAATGAGGCGAATGCCCTTGCCGTGCAACGCCGCGAGCAGGCGGTCGAAATCCTCGAGGCTGCCGAAGGTGGGGTCGACCGCGCAATAATCGGAGATGTCGTAGCCGAGATCGCGGAACGGGCTCTTGTAGATCGGCGTCAGCCACACCGCATCGACGCCGAGCCATTTCAGATAGTCGATGCGCGAGATCAGCCCGGCGAGGTCGCCCCTGCCGTCGCCGTTGGAGTCCTGGAAGGAGATCGGTGCGATCTCGTAGATGACGGCGGATTCCCACCACGCAGATTTGTCAGGGGACTCGACGCTCATCACCTTGCTTCACCTCGTTCTGACCCGCATGCGCTGCGATCTGTCGCGCCGCAGTTCGGATGCTCTCGATGCCTTTGGGGAAACCGCTGCGGTTCGGGTAGAGCTTGCGCCGTGCATCGCGCGGAGGGCGGCGCGGCTTGGTATCCTGCGCGGCCCTGTAGTCGAGCATGGCGATGCCGCCGACCATTAGCAGCGCCAGCGCGATGTTGCCCTTCTTGGGATTATCAGGCGTCAGCCCCGACAGCAGCGCGGCGGCATCGAGGCCGTCGCCGCCGACGCGGGCCCACAGCCCGGCATTCTTGTCCACGGACAGCGACATGATCCCGGCCAGGATCTCGCGGACGCCGAAGGCCCGCACCATCGTCTCATGGCCCTCCATACCCAGCGTTTCCGTGACGCGCCGCGGCGCGAACAGCTCGACGACGCCGAGGCCAATGCTGAACCAGCCCAGCGCGCGGGCGAGTTGATCCACCGGCTGTTTCAGGCTTGGTCCGCCCTCGAGGATCTTGGGGTCGCCCTTGGTGCGCACGATGTTGGAGAAATGAAACATGGGTCTGCTCCTTCAGGGCTTCAGCACGACCTTGACGCAGGAATCGCGCTTGTCGCGAAACACCTGGTACATCTCCGGCCCTTGTTCGAGCGGGACGGTGTGGGTGATGACGAAGGACGGATCGATCTCGCCGTCCTCGATGCGGCGCAGCAGATCGTCGGTCCAGCGGTTGACGTGGGTCTGGCCGGTCCGCATCGTCAGGCCCTTGTTCATGAAGGCGCCCATGGGCAGCATGTCGGACAAGCCGCTGTACACGCCGGCCACCGAGATGATGCCGCCGGGACGGCAGACATAGATCATCTCGCGCAGCACGTGGGGCCGGTCGCTCTCCGCCATCACCATCTGCTTGGCGCGGTCGAGCAGCGTATCGGGCAGCGATGCCATCACATGCGATTCCATGCCGACGCAATCGATGCATTTTTCCGGGCCCTTGCCGTCGGTCAGCTCCTGGAGCCGCTCCAATACGCTCTCGATCTCGAAGTTGATCGTGGTGGCGCCGCCGGCTTCCGCCATGCTCAGCCGTTCGGGCAGGCAGTCGATTGCGATCACCTGGTTGGCGCCGAGCAGGATGGCGCTGCGGATCGCCATCTGTCCGACGGGGCCGCAGCCCCAGATCGCGACCGTGTCGGTCGGCTCGATGTCGCATTGCACCGCGGCCTGCCAGCCGGTCGGGAAGATGTCGCTGAGGAACAGCAATTGCTCGTCGGGAATGCCGGCGGGCACCTTGATGTGGGTCGCGTCGGCATAGGGCACGCGCAGATATTCGGCCTGGCCGCCGGGATAGCCGCCGGTCAGGTGGGTGTAGCCGAACAGGCCGGCGGTGGTGTGTCCGAACACCTTGTCGGCGAGATGGCGTTTGCGGTTGGTGGTCTCACAGACCGAAAAATTGCCGCGCTTGCACTGGTCGCATTCGCCGCAAATGATCGTGAAGGGCACCACGATCCGGTCGCCCTTCTTCAGCTTGCCGTCGACGCCGGAGCCGACCTCGACCACTTCGCCCATGGTCTCGTGGCCCATGATGTCGCCGGGCAGCATGCCGGGAATGAAATTGTGGAACAGGTGCAGGTCGGAGCCGCAGATGGCGCAGCTCGTGACCTTGATGATGGCATCGCGCGGATCCTGGATCTCAGGGTCGGTGACGGTGTCGCAGCGAATATCCTCCTTGCCGTGCCAAACCAGCGCCTTCATCTTTCGTCCTCTCGGCTGAACCAGTTGGCACTTAAGTCCAGGAATGAACGATGGTTGCTAAGCGGCGTGCGATTCTTCACGCCGCATCTTGGAACGAGATGGCGGCGGAGTGATTGGGCGTCATCATCCCATCTCAAGGACATGTGTCATGCCCGCCAATCAGCTCGCCGTCGTCACCGGCGCCTCAACCGGCATCGGCCTGGAGCTCGCCAGGTGCTGTGCCAAGGACGGTTTCAACCTCGTCATCGCCGCGGATGAACCCCAGATCGAACGGGTGGCCGTCGATCTGCGCCGGCTCGGCGGCAGCGTAGAGCCGGTCGAGGCCGATCTTTCCACCACCGAAGGCGTCGATAAGCTGTGCGCCGCGGTCGGCGACCGGCCGATCGATGCGCTGCTCGCCAATGCCGGGGTCGGCCTCGGCAAGGCCTTCCTCGACCAGGACTTTGCCAGGGTGAAGCACCTGATCGACACCAACATCACCGGCACGCTGTATCTGATCCACCGCGTCGGCAACGAGATGCTCCGCCGCAAAGCCGGGCGCATCCTGATCACCGGCTCGATCGCCGGCTTCACGCCGGGCAGCTTCCAGGCCGCCTATAATGCCAGCAAGGCGTTTCTGGACTCGTTCTCGTTCGCGCTGCGTGAGGAGCTGCGCGACAGCGGCGTCACCGTCACCTGCCTGATGCCGGGCGCGACCGACACCGAGTTCTTCCGCCGCGCCGGCATGATGGACACCAAGGTCGGCGCCGAGAAGAAGGACGGCGCCTACGATGTCGCCAAGGCCGGTTTCGATGCGATGCTGCGCGGAGAGGCCGACATCGTCACCGGCCTGAAGAACAAGATCCAGACCACGGTCGCTAACATCACGCCGAACGAGATGCTGGCCAGGCAGCATCGCAAGATGGCCGAGCCAGGCACGGCGAAATCGTGACGTAGCGCTCCGCTGCTATCCGTGGCGGCAGGTACGGCCCTCGGCATTTGACGAAAAAGCGCCGGGGGCCGATTCACATACCCTAATGCGGTCGGGCCCCGAGCCGGTCAAGCTGCACCCGCCGGATAGGGGCCGGGGCAATGGATCGCATCGAACAGGCCTTTGTCGCGACCGCAATTACGGGCTTTCTCGTGATGATGGGCGCGCTCGTCTGGATGATGATGAGTTAAAGCATGATCCGGAAAAGTGCGCAGCGCTTTTCCGGAAAGATCATGCTCAAGCAATAACCTGGAGCGCGATGACTAGTCTCCTCATCCCATCGCGCTTAAGGGGCCGGGAGGCTGTCTTGCGCGTTGCGCTGCCTTACGCCGCGGTTCTCCTGTGCCTGGCGGTCACCGCCTGGCTCGCCTTCGCGCGGCTGTTCTGACTGCCAAGTCTCATCCAAATCTTTCTCATCCAGGTCTTCAAGTCTTATCCAGGTCTTATCGTGCCCGGGCCTTGTTCGTCCCGGCGATCGGCAATCAGCGCCGCCAGCTTCCGCGCCATCGCCGCAAGGTCGATCGGCTTTTCAATCAGCGGCACGTCGTGAAATTCCGGGCCGACGTTGATCCTTTCATATCCCGTGGTGAACACGAACGGCACCTTGCGTGCCCTTAGCTCGCGGGCGATCGGAAAGATCATCTCGTTGTGAATGTTCACGTCCAAGACCGCGGCATCCAGCGTGCTGCCGTCGCGCAGGATCTTGAAAGCGTCCTCGATATGCCCGGCGGGACCTGCCACCTCAGCCCCCAGCGCCCGGAATGTCTCGCTGATGTCGTCGGCGAGAAAATACTCGTCCTCGACCACGAAGACCCTGCGCCCGGCGAGAGGCGCAGGCTGCCCGGATGATTTACGCAACATCGTTAGGATGCCTCAGCCTCCGCTTCGCCCCGTAGGAACATAAAACGGGGCGCCGCCTTGGTTGCAAAACGACGCAATCGAAAACGGGTTCCATGAGCAACCGCGATATCATCGTGATCGGTGGCTCGGCGGGAGCGACCCAGCCGCTGAAGCAGATCCTGAGCCGCCTGCCGCCGGATCTGCCGGCATGGCCGGAGCCCTGAAGGCCGCGCGCCGCCCCAGCCGGCGAGATGCCACGCGGCTCCACCCCAGGGCTGAGAGGTCGCGAAACATCGAAGGAGGCTCTGTGCCCTTGTTATCTTTGAACTGTTGGGATCCCGCTGATTTCTGCTATTTGCAGGCACCGGGCACCCGTTGGTGCCGGCCAGTGAGAGAGCTACCCGGTCCATGACTGAAGTGGGCGAGCAAGCAGCCGAAGGAGAGCGCCAGACCAGGTCCCCACTTGTCATCGGCGTTGGCGCCTCACCGGCCGCGCTGGACAGCATCGAGCGCTTCTTCGCCAAGCTGACCCTGGGCACCGACCAGGCGGTCGTGCTGGCGCTTCAGCACCACGAAGCGTTCGACGAGGCTCGGCTGCGCCGGATCGTGCAAAGCTCAAGCGGCGGCAGGCTGTCCGATCCCGGCCATGGTGATCCGATCGAAGGCGGCAGGATCTATCTGTGCCCGCCTGGCACGATCACCACGATCCAGGGCGGGCGTTTCGCGATCCGCAAGGCCGAGCAGGCGCCCGGCGAGCGCGCCTCGATCGACAGCTTCCTGCTGTCGCTGGCGGAGGAGCGCGCCGAGAAGTCCGTCGGTGTGATCTTGTCCGGCACCGGCGGCGACGGCGCGCTGGGCACGGCCACGCTCAAGGACCACGGCGGCCTTGCCATCGCCGAGAAGGTCGCGAGCGAGACGTCGGACCCTTTCAATGCCAACACGCCGGCGGCGATTGCGGACTACGTGCTGCCGCCGGAAGACATTCCCGAGCACATCCAGGTCTATGCCCGCCATCTGCGCCGCCTGGAGGAGAAGCAGGGGTTCGACGAGGTGCCCGCGGCCGCTGCGACCTCGCTGTTCGAGAACGGACCGGCCCCATCGGTCGCGGACGACAACAGCAAGCCCAACACCGTTATTCGCACCGAGCATGTCGAGCGGCTCGAGAGCGAGCTGCGCGCGACGCGTGAGCGGCTCCAGGCCACCATCGAGGAGCTCGAAAGCACGAACGAGGAGCTGAAATCCTCGAACGAGGAATACCAATCGCTCAACGAAGAGCTTCAGTCCGCCAACGAGGAGCTCGAGACGTCACGCGAAGAGCTGCAATCTGTCAACGAAGAGCTGACGACCGTCAACGGCGAGCTGGCGCACCGCGTCCGGCAATTGACCCGCGCCAGCAGCGACCTCAAGAACTTCCTCGAGAGCACCCAGATCGCGACCGTGTTCCTCGACAACGATCTGCGGGTGATGACCTTCACGCCCGCGATCACGCAGGTCTTGCACCTGGTGGAAACCGATGCGGGCCGTCCCATCTCTCACATCAAGGCGCGCGTTCCGATCGAGGAGCTCTATGACGACGTCCGCCGCGTGATGCGCACCCTGGCTAGCGCCGAGCGCGAGCTGACGGCGCCTGACGACGGCAAGAGATATATCGCGCGGGTCTTGCCCTACCGCAGCGTCGACGATTTCATCGCGGGCATCGTCATCACCTTCATCGACGTCACGGCGATGACCCGCGCCGAGGAGCGACAGCGGCTGCTGCTGGCCGAGCTTCAGCATCGGGTTCGCAATACGCTCGGCGTGGTCCGCTCGATCGCCCGCCGCTCGGCGGAGACGAGCTCCACGGTGGAGGAATATGCCTCGCATCTCGACGGCCGGCTGAATGCTTTCGCCCGGACCCAGACGCTGGTCACCCGCGATCCCGATGGCGGCGTCGACCTCGAATATCTCGTGGTCGAGGAATTGCTGGCCTATGATGCGCGCGAAGGCGAACAGATGCGGGTCTCCGGCCCGAAGGTGCGCTTCCAGCCCAAGGCCGCCGAAACGTTCGCACTTGCCATTCACGAACTTGCGACCAACGCGCTGAAATACGGTGCGCTGAGCCAGCCGTCGGGCCGCATCGACGTTTCCTGGCGCATTGACGAAAGCACGGCGCCGGCACAATTGATGTTCGAATGGCGGGAGCGTGGAGGGCCCGAGGTGCCGCCGCCACCGCGAAAGGGTTTCGGCATCGAGCTTCTCGAGCGTACGCTGGCGTTCGAGTTGAAGGGCGAAACCAAGTTGGCCTTCAATTCGGGGGGGCTGCAATGCACGATCGCGATTCCATTGAGCAAGGGCTCCTTCCACACCCCTTCTGCGGTTGACTGATGCCCTTATCGACTGCCGATCGCAGCGTGTTGGAACCGGCGATTCGCCGGTTGAACGCGCTGAGACCGCTGTCGCCGGAAGCGCGCGCCTCGCTTGAATATGCGATGCTCGAGGGCTTGCAGCGCGCTGGAGCCGGCGAGGACCTGATCTCCGAGGGCGATCCTGTCGACAGCGTCCGCATCGTGCTGTCGGGCTGGCTCTGCCGCTACAAGACGCTCGAGGACGGCCGGCGCCAGATCGTCAACTTCATCTTTCCCGGCGAGAGCTGCGACTCTCATGCGTTCCTGCTCTCGACCATGGACCATTCCATCGCCACGTTGACTCCGGTCGTCTACGCCGAGATCAAGCGCGCGCGCTTCGACAGCCTGCTGGCCGCCGACCGTTCGCTTGCCGAAGCATTCTTGTGCGAGATGCTCGTCAACGAGGCGATCCAGCGCGAATGGGTCATCAATCTCGGCCGTCGCGCCGCGCTCGAGCGCGTCGCGCACCTGTTCTGCGAGATCTTCGAGCGGCTTCGCCCCGTCGGAATGGTCGACGGCAACAGCTGCGCGATGCCGGTGACGCAGACGGATCTGGCGGACGCCACCGGCCTGTCGGTGGTTCATCTCAATCGCACGCTGCAGGAGTTGCGCGCCTCAGGGCTGATCGTGCTGCGCGATCGTACGCTGGTGATCAGGGATATCGACGCGCTCAAGAGCACGGCCCTGTTCTCGCCGAGCTATCTGCGACTGTATCGGGGCGGCCGAGAGCACGGATGATGGCGCTGATCGGCGGGAGCGGGCGCCGGCGCGGCCGGATTCTCCGGTCTGTGCACTAGCAACAGAGGCTGACCAGAGCAATCGACGCTGAAGATATAGGGCCTCATCGCGCTCATTTTCAGCCGGTGGCTCAATTTGAGTAACTTGCTTAAATGCGCGCTTCTGCTGGCATGTCAGTATGGCGCCATGCCTGATGCCCTGATATCTCGCGCAACTCGCGCGATCGATGACAGCCGCACGCTGCGGGAGCAGCGTCGGCTACTCATGGAGCGTCACGATCAAATCCTCGGCGATCTGCGTCTGGCTGTCATGGAAAGCGCCATGGTCCGTACGGAGATCAGGGCTCACCGCGACAATCAGGACAAATAGCTCTCGGCAGCTGCGTGAGACGGCGGGACGACGGCTTTTTCGCGGAACGCAGGCAACCGTTCCGCCTCGGGAACGTTGTCGGTTCGCCGCGCCGAACCGGCGTGGCGTGACCGAACCGAGAACGCAACGGCGCGCTCCGACGAACAGGGAGAACGTTCATGTTGACGCGGCGCAAATCCAGGCACACGGATCCGCTCGAGGCGCGGTTGGCTGCTGAGGCTGAGCGGCTGCGCGAAGAAGCAGATTCGCTTCCGCCAGGGGCGGCCCGTGACGAGATGTTGCGCAAGGCACGTCAGGCCGAGACCGGTTCTCAGATGAGCGAATGGCTGCGCTCACCCGGCCTGCAGCCGCCGGACTGACTGACGTCGCGTGTTGCGGCGCGGAAAAGCCGTAGCACGCGCGGGGGTGTGAGGTGCACGCGCCGGGAACGGGTTAGATGTCGGCGCGTACCGATGCGCTGATGTCGTGGGCAGAAACCGGAAAAATGAGCGCCACGTCCATCGTTCCCCGTTGTGTCCGGTTGTCACCCGGCGGTGCCTGTCGTCAACGCCGCTTCGCCGCCTTGGTTCGGCGGTTGTAGGGCGAACGGTTGGCGGGCCGCAGCGAGATGCCTTCGCGCTGTGCCTTGCTGCGGATGGCCGCGACCGGGCGCTGAAGCTTGATGCTCATCACGCCGGTGGGCGTGTTGCCTTTCGCAAGCTGCTTCAACTTGCTCACGTCCGCGGGCGTCCAGGGCTGCCGCGCGCGGCGCTTGTACGCGGGATCGGCCTTGCGTGGTCCCTTGCGGCCGATCGGTGAGCCCGGCCGCTTCCGTGCTACTTTCGCCATCATGATCCTCCTTCAGGTCGTTCTTGAACATACGAATCAGCATTTCGGTTCCGGCGCAGTGCAAAGCGGCGGTCATAAGCGGGGGCGTTCCGCAAAATCACGCAGCGTTAACTTATTGAAATGCTGGAACCGGTTCTCGCGGCGGAAGCTGCGAGGCCGATTTCCTCCATCCGAAATCCGCTGTGAAAGTCCGATGAGCGTCAAACGTAACCGTAGGAAACAGACCCAATCGCTTCAGGAGCGGTTGGCAGCCTTTGCCGAAAGCGCCCGCGAGCGCGCTCGCAGCCTGCCACCGGGCAGGGAGCGCGAGATGCTGCTGCAACGCGCCAAGCAGAACGAGATCACCTCGAGCCTGACGGACTGGCTGAGCGCGCCGGTCTCCCCGAGACGAGGACCATCCTAGTGGGGAGCCTCAAGCATTACCGCGCCTTCCAGATCGATCCGGACGGGCGCGTGTTCGGATGCATCAACCTGGTCTGCGACGACGACGAACAGGCCAAGCGGGAGGCCGCCGCGCTCGTGCTGGTGCATCGCATCGAGCTGTGGCGGCTGGACCGGCGCATCGCGAAGTTCGATGCGCCACCGGACGTGGTTCGTCAGTAGCGTTTCGGGAACCGCACGCTGCGCGCCGGGTTGGTCGGAAAGCCGACTTTGCCGGAGCACGCATGAGGGACGCCGAAATTCGCAAGGGAATGCCGCCCGTCAAGCTGTCGCGCGATGAGTTCGAGCGGCGTTACAAGGGGCAGTTCGTCGATCCCGCCTTTGCGCCGCTCGGGCGCGAGCTCGATGCCATCACCGCTGCGGCCTGGGACGCCTACAGCCATTCGCGCAAGGCGCCGCTGACGCGGAAGGCGGGCCCGGGCTTTGCCGATCCCGACTATGACATCGCCATCGACTGGCTCGATGCGCGCGCAAGAATTCTCGAAGCGCAGCGACGGCACGACGATGCGGACGAGACGCCGCGCATCCTCCTCATCAACGGCTCGGCCCGCAGCGAGCACACCTGTCCCGGCGAGATGTCCAAGACCTGGCGGCTGGTCAAGCTGGCCGAGCCTGTTTTCACCGAGATGGGGTTTGCCGTCGACATCCTCGACCTGTCGCGCCTTGCCTCGGAGTTCGGCAAGACGATTCATCCCTGCAAATCCTGCGTCGGCACCGCGATGCCGCTCTGCCATTGGCCGTGCAGCTGCTATCCGAACTATTCGCTCGGGCAGACCCACGACTGGATGAACGAGATCTATCCGCTGTGGGTCGCCGCTCACGGCATCCTGATCGTGACACCCGTGAACTGGTATCACGTGCCATCAGGCCTCAAGGCGATGATGGACCGCATGGTCTGCGCCGACGGCGGCAATCCCGATCCGACCTCGACCCATGGCAAGAAGGCCGATGAGGCCAAGGCGATGGAGCTGAAGGGCTGGCCCTATCCGCGCCATCTCGCCGGCCGTCATTTCGGCGTCGTCGTTCACGGCGATGCCGTCGGTGCCGAAGGCGTGCGCCGCGCCCTGTCGGACTGGCTGACCGACATGCAGCTGATTTCGGCGGGCCGCTTCGCCGAGCTCGACGGCTATGTCGGCTACATGGAGCCATACGCCACCTCGCATCGCGAACTCGATGAAGACGGAGAATTCCAGCAGGAGGTGCGCAACGCGGCGCATGCGCTCGGCAACGCCGTCCGGCTGGCAAGGAGCGGGCGCCTTCAGGATCCCGGCGACGGTCTTGCGGATCCGAATCCCAAATGAAGCCGGCGCAGTTCGATTGCCTGATCGTCGGGGGCGGCCCCGCCGGATTGATGGCCGCGATCTATCTGGCGCGCTTCCGCCGCAACGTCTGCGTCGTCGACGCCGGCGCGAGCCGGGCCGCGTTGATCCCGCGCAGCCACAACGTTCCCGGCTTCGTCCACGGCCTGTCAGGCGCGGATCTGATTGCCCGCATGTCGGCGCAGCTGGACGAGCTCGCGGTCACGCGCGCGGAAGCAGAGGTCACCGCGTTGCGGCGGCACGATCATGGTTTTGAGGCGAGCTGGAACGGCGATGCGCACGCCGCCGCCACCGTCATTCTCGCCAGCGGCATCGTCGACACCCATCCGCCATTCCGGGAGTGGCGCGGTGCCATCGCGGACGGGGTGCTGCGCTATTGTCCGGTCTGCGATGCCTTCGAGGCGACCGGCCTTCGCATCGCAATCGTCGGCCCGCTTCAACGCGCCGCCGGCAAGGCGCTGTTCCTGCGCGGCTATTCACGTGACGTGACGCTGCTCGCGATCGGACCGGATGACGACCAGAGCGCAACCTCGGAGCTGCTGGATGCCGGCGTCGAGGTCGTGTTCGCGCCCGACCTGCATTTGCGGCGTCGCGGCGGGGGCGTCGCGGCTGTCTTGGCCGACGGCCGGACGCTGCAATTCGACACGGTCTATCCTGCGATGGGGGCCGAGGTGCGTTCGCAGCTCGCGGTGGCGCTGGGCGCCGAACACACTCCCGACCGCTATCTGAAGGTCGACGAGCATCAGCGCACCTCGGTCCGTGGGCTCTACGGCATCGGCGACGTCGTCACCGATCTGCACCAGATCTCGGTCGCGTTCGGCCACGCCGCGGTCGCCGCCTGCAACATCCATCACAGCCTGCCGCGGCGGCTTGCGTGAGGGAACGAAGGGCGCGGCTTTGCCTTGAGTGAGAGGAACGCGCGCGAAGGACGAAGCCCATGCTGGAAGAAAAGCTCAAGGACGCCATCATCGGCGAGCTGCAACGGCAGGCCGCCAACCGGCCGCAAGCGCTGAAGATCGCGGGCGCCCAGGATGCGAAAGGCTCGGAAGAGCTCACTGTCGACGGCAAGATCGATCTCGGCGCGCTGGTCATGGCGATCGCGGGATCGGTTGCGGGCGGGCCTTAGCCTAAAACCGTCCCTTCAGCCGTATTCCTCGCCGATGCCGTACTCTCGGTAGATCTTCAGCGGATCGAGGTCGGGAAACAGGCGGCATTTGGCCTGGGCCAGGTGCAGGCTCACCGCCGCCGGCTCCTTGCCGCTCGAGAGCAGCTTGCGGATGTCGTCCATATGCGCGTTCGGCTGGTGCTTCGGTTCGAGCTGCTCCAGCGCGACCAGGGCGGTCGCGAGGGCCTCGGTCAGAACCCAGTCGTCGTGGCCGGTGATTCCCTTCTTCGGCATCGGCAGACCCCGCATGTGGCGACTGGACCCAGTCTATCGCGACTTCCGCCAGATCGCCATCGAGCCGTTGCGGTATCATGCGGGGCAGCGCCACCGGGCCATGCTCCGGCTTGCCTTATGTCCGTGTCAGGCTAAAAGGCGGCGGGGTGCGGGGCGACAGTATCTTTGTTGAAACGAACTTGGCGTAGACGGGCCGCTACCGCATCCAGGCCGGCCGTTCCGGTCCGGGTCCCCGATCCCGAATTTGCAGCACGATTTGGTTGCACTCCTCAAGGTCCGAGCCAGCATGGGCATTCTCAGCTTCGTCTACCGCTTCCTGACAAATTTTGCCTTCATGGCGGTGGTCTATTTCAGCCTGAACTTCATGGAGAAATATCCGAACCGGGCGACACTGGCGATCCTGGTGCTGGTTTACGCCGCCATGCGCGCGGCCTCGACGCTGCGCGCGTTCTACTTCTTCCAGAAGATCGAGAGACTGGAGGCCGAGACGCGGCGCCTTCAAGGCCCGATCAATGACGGCTCCGGAGGAACGAACACGCGCAAGCAGGTCATTACCGACGTTGCCCGGCTGCGGCGCGACGGCGAGCTCAAGTCCTACATGGACCTGTTCTTCCTGGCGCTGATCGTGCTGCTCTGCGTCGCCGCCATCCTGCGGCCGTAAAGCTCAAGCGCGTTTCTTCAGGCTGGCGACGCGGGTCGGGCGCGGCGGAGCGCTCTTGACCTGCGCGGCATGGTTCGGTGCGGCCGGTGCCGCAAGCGCGGTGTGCCGAGCCTGGGGCTTGGCGGTCTTGCTCTTTGCGACCTTGCTCCTGGCCGCATGCGGCGTCTCGGCCGCCATGGCCAGCCGCGTCGCGGCACGCCGCGACAATGTCGTCGACAGCAGCACCTCGACCGAGCCTTCCGGGATCGCAAAGAGAGCGCGGCCGGGCACGGGCAGGGTGGATGCGATATCCATCTGTCCCCTGGTCCGGCGCGGCAGCAGCGGCTGATGCTCGGTCCGTGCGTTGAGGTCGGCGAGCGAGGGCGCCGGCAGCGTCCGGCTTTCCGCGAACACGAAGTGCGGCACAGCCGGCCAGCGCGCGATCGGCACCGTTTCGGTCGGCGGATGCAGCAGCCACTCCACTGCATTAGTCGGCGTTGCGGGCCGGTCGGCGGTCGCCGGCACCACATGCACGATGCGATAGCCGCGCGCCTTGAGGTCGCGGATGATCTTCGGCAGCGCCGCCACCGTGCGGGCCTGGATGTCGTGCAGCAGCAGGATGCCCTTGCCCTTGGCCTCCAGCCGCTGGATCGCGAGCTGATAGACGCGGTCGGACGACACATGGCGCCAGTCGTCGGCCGGGAAGTCGGCGCTCCAGATCTGGATGCCGCGCGAGATCAGATGGTTCTCGACGCCCTCGGCGCGCATCAGGCCGGGAATGCGAAAGAACGGGGCGAGCTGGGACGGATCGGTCATCGCGGCCGAGGTCCATGCGATGCCGCCGTTGATCTCGGCCTCGGCCTTTTCGATCGGCATCCGGTCGAAGGTCAGCGGATGGTCCATGCTGTGCGTGCCGACGGTGTGGCCTGCGGCGACCAGCTTGCGGACGCCGTCCGGATTGGCCTTGGCCTGGTTGCCGACGATGAAGAAGGTCGCCTTGATGCACTCGTCGGCGAGGATCTTGAGCACCTGGTTCGAATATTTAGGAATCGGACCGTCATCGAAGGTCAGGACGACCTCGCGGTCCTTTAGCGGCAGCGTCTCGCGATACTGCATGGTGCCGATCAGCGGATGCTCGCGCGGATCGACCACGAGGGTGCGGGACGTGCCAAGGGCGTCGGGATTGCCGGGGCAGTCGGCCGCGAGCGCGGCCGGCGAAGCGATGGTCAGAATTCCCAGACAGAGGACGATCCACGATCGCGTCCGCAGAACAACGCTACTTCCGATCATGAACCTCGTCTGCCCCCATGCAATTGCCGCCTAGATAGGTCGGAGATGCCCCAAAACGGTTCAGCCGCAGCCGCCTCATCTTTGCACGGGGTAGCATGAACAGAGTGTTAATTGCCGCCAAATCGCCCCATTTTGCGCCGGCGTGACATTCCGGCATCAGCGCGCATCGGCGCTCTTCTGTGACGTGCCCGCCGGGACGACGTGGACCACCCGATAGCCGTTCTCCTTCAGATACCGCAGAAAGGCCGGCATCATTGCGGCCGTGCGCACCTTGTTGTCGTGGAAGAGGATGATGCCCTTGCCGCTCGCCGCCAGGCGGTCGGTGACGAGTTTCAATTCCTGCTCCGGCGTGATCTCCTCCCAGTCGCTGGCCCATAGATCGGCCCCGAACACGACGATGCCGCGCGACTGGAGCAGGTCGAGCTGTGCCTGCGTCGACTCGAAATAGGGAAAGCGGAAGAACGGCGTCGAGGGTGTCGTGGTCGAGGTGCCGTGCAGCGCCATCTCGTCGGCAGCGATGCCGCGGTCGATATCGGCCTTCGACTTGTCGAACGGGATCCGCGCCATGAACGGATGCGACCAGCTGTGGTGGCCGACGGTATGGCCCTCGCGCGCGATGCGTTTGACCATGTCGGAATGCTCGGCGGCGTGCTGGCCGATCAGGAAGAAGGTCGCGCGCACGCATTCGTGTGCCAGCGCCGCCAGCACCTTGGACGTCGTCGGCGGGAACGGGCCGTCGTCGAAGGTCAGCACGACCTCATGATCGGCCAGCTGCAGCGTCTGCGGAAAGCTCTTCAGGCCCACGCGCGGCGTGGTCCTGGCATCGACGCTCAGCACGCGGGAGGTGCCGAGCGCGTCCTTGCGCGGGCACTCGGCGGCATCCGCCGCGGCGATGCCGGCGAGCGCCGCAACGGCCGCGCCCAGCGACATCGAAGTCCACCTCAGTCGAAGCATCTTTGTCATTGCGCTCGGAGTTGCCTTGTGGGTATTGCCTGAACATCAGCTCAGACCACTGGTTCCAACCTGTCAACCGGCGAGGCGCGCCATGGATGAAAATATGGACGTTGCCCCGCCCGCTGCCGATTCGGTACTCGACCACGTGCCGATGCGCAATGAAGACGGCGATATCAGGCACGAATTCGTCGAAGAAATTGCCCGGGCGATCGAGGCCGGCGACAGCGCATCGCTGCGCGCCTGCGTCGCCGAGTTGCACGAGGCCGATCTCGGCGATCTGATCGGCGCGCTGGAGCCCGACGACCGTGTCCGCCTGGTCGAGCTCACCGGGCGCGATTTCGACTTCTCCGCGTTGAACGAGGTCGACGAGGCCGTCCGCGAGGAGATCCTGGACGAGCTGCCGCCGGAGACGGTTGCCGAGGGCGTCCGCGAGCTCGAATCCGACGACGCGGTCGAGCTTCTGGAAGCTCTCGATGCCGAGGAACAGGAGGAGATCCTCGAGAAGCTGCCGCTCAAGGAGCGCGTCGCGCTCGAGCGCAGCCTGCTGTATCCGGAGAATTCCGCCGGCCGCCGCATGCAGACCGAGTTCATCGCGGTGCCCCAGGATTTCACCGTGGGCCAGGCGATCGACTACATGCGCGAGACGCCGGACCTGCCCGACCGCTTCTACGAGATCTATGTCGTCGACAAGGACCAGCATTGGCAGGGCGCGGTGCCGCTCGACGTGCTGTTGCGCGCGCGCCGGCCGGTGGCGCTGACCGAGCTGACCGACGAGGACCGCCGCCGCGTCTCCGTCCTGGAGGATCAGGAGGAGGTGGCGCGCATGTTCGGCAAGTACAATCTCGTTGCCGCGCCCGTGCTCGACACCCAGGACCGCCTGGTCGGCGTCATCACCGTCGACGACGTCGTCGACGTCATCGAGGAGGAGGCGGACGAGGACCTCAAGGCGCTCGGCGGCGTCACCAGCGACGAAGAGCTGTCGGACACCTTCCTGACCATCGCGCGCGGCCGCTTCAACTGGCTGCTGGTCAATCTCGCCACCGCCTTCCTCGCATCCTCCGTGCTCGGCCTGTTCGAGGGGCAGCTCGAGAAGATGGTCGCGCTCGCCGTGCTGGCGCCGATCGTGGCGAGCCAGGGCGGCAATGCGGCGACCCAGACCATGACGGTGGCGGTGCGGGCGCTGGCGACGCGCGAGCTCGGCGCCTCCAATGCCTGGCGGGTGGTGATGCGCGAGGCCCTGGTCGGCCTCGTCAACGGGCTCGCCTTCGCGGTGATCACGGGGATTGCGGCGGTGGCCTGGTTCAAGATTCCGGGCCTTGGCATCGTCATTGGCCTCGCGATCATCTGCAACCTCGTCGCCGGCGCGCTCGGCGGCATCCTGATCCCGATGGCGCTCGAACGCGTCAGGGTCGATCCGGCGGTGGCGTCGGGAACGTTCGTCACCACCGTCACCGACGTCGTCGGCTTCTTCTCCTTCCTCGGCATTGCGACGCTGTGGTTCGGGTTGAGGTAGGTCTCACCCGCCGTCATTCCGGGGCGCGCCACTTGGCGCGAGCCCGGAATCCATTTGTCGACATTCTCCGGTGCACGATGGATTCTCAGGTGCGCAATTGCGCACCATAGCTCGCGCTTCGCGCGCCCCGGAATGACAGCAACCCATCTTTAATCCGAACTTAAGCGACCTGCCGCATCATCGCACGCGCTTGGGGGACTGGACATGCGGTTGCGGCTGAAGGCGGACGGACGGGTCGTTGAGTTGCGGGACGGACAGGAATTTCCGGTCCAGCCGTCTGCGGTCGAGCCCACGGCCACAATCGCGCCGGCGGACACCTCTTCGCTCGCGGTGCGCGATTTGCGCCGCCGCGCCTGCCTGACCCAGATGGAGTTCGCCGCCAAGCTCGGCGTTCCAGTCGAGACCATCCGCAACTGGGAGCAGGGCAAGCGGGCTCCGCGGGGGCCGGCCCGCGCGCTGCTCGCGGTGATCGCGCACGCCCCGGAAACGGTGTTCCAGGCGCTTGCCAAAGCCTGACGTGGCGGCGTGACGGGCCGACCAGCCCTGACGCAACCTCCCGTTAGTCTTGCGCCAAATATCCCGCCGAACTGCCACGGCCTCCGTTGGCAGTGTCCTGGGCCGGGTCCATAATGCCGTCTGATGGCGTTTGGGGCTGCCGCAACGGAAGGAGTCCTCATGCTGTTCGTCGAGGCCAATGGCGCAAAGATCCCGGCAATCGGGCTCGGGACCTGGGAGCTGAGCGGAAGGCTTGCCGCGCGCGTGGTCGAGCAGGCGCTGCGGTTCGGCTATCGCCACATCGACACCGCGCAGGTCTATGACAATGAACGGGAGGTCGGCGACGGCTTGCGCGCCTCGGGCGTGCGGCGCGACGACGTCTTCCTCACCACCAAGGTCTGGACCAACCATTTCGCGCCTCACGATCTCGAGCGCTCGGTCAAGGAGAGCCTGGCGCGCTTGCGGCTTCCCTCCGTCGACCTGTTGCTGCTGCACTGGCCCAATTCGCACGTGCCGCTGGCGGAGACGCTTGGCGCGCTCTCGCATGCGAAGACGATGGGCCTGACCCGCCACATCGGCGTCTCCAATTTCACGGTGGCGCTGATCGAGCAGGCGGTGGCGGCCTCGCCGGAGCCGCTCGTCTGCAACCAGGTCGAATACCATCCCTATCTCGACCAGGCGAAGGTGAGGGCGGCCTGCGACCAGCATGGCCTTGCCCTCGTCGCCTACAGCCCGATCGCCAAGGGGCGCATCAAGACCGACCAGACGCTGGCCGAGATCGGGCGCGCCCATCACAAGACACCGGCGCAGGTCTGCCTGCGCTGGCTGGTGCAACAGAATGTTGCTGCGATCCCGCGCACCTCGCGCATCGAGCGCCTGTCCGAAAACATCGAGATCTTCGATTTCGAGCTGTCGGACGACGAGATGAGCCGGATCGCCGCGCTCGCCAATCCGAAGGGCCGCCTGACCGACTTTGGCTTCGCCCCGAAATGGGATTGAGGGGAGACCGCGGTATGCTAACAGCAGGGCGGCAATCCAAGATCTGGCGATGGAACTGCGGACAATCATACGGACGGACGTTGCGGCGTCGGCGATCGCCCATCTGACGCTGGTGGCGCTGATCATCCTGATCAGCGAAGTCCATCCGTTCCACGCGACGCCGCCCGAGACCGTCACGGTCGACATCGTCACGCCCGAGGAGGTGAAGCAGGAGGAGGCCAAAGCGGAGGAGAAGATCAAGGAGGAGGTCAAAGACAAGACCCCGGAGCCGCTCGCCGATCTGAAGCTGCCGAAGCTGGATTTCACCGACAAGGCGCCCGCGGCGTCGAAGCCTGCGACCCCGCAGCCGGCCGCATCGCCAACGCCCGAACCGCAACGGCCGGCGCAGCAGCAACAGCCTTCGCCGAAGCCGCGCGAAGCTAACGCACAGCCACAGGCCCCGGCGATGCCGCCGCCGCCCCAAACCCCGCCACAGCAACAGGCCGCGCCGCCGCCGGCCTATCAGGCCCCGCAGCCTGACGTCACCGTCAAGTACGGCGTCATGCTGGGGCTGCCGCCTGAATTGCCGCTGCCGCTGCCGAAAGGCGGCGCCAAGGACGATGGCGGCGACGCCACGGACTCGATCGCAGCCAAGCTGCCGGCCGAGATCATCGCCGCGCTTCGCAGCCATTTGCGCAGCTGTGCCAAATTGCCGGCCGGACTTGCGCCCACCGACAACGTTCACATCAAGCTGCGCGCCGTGTTCGCGACCGACGGCACGCTGGCGCGCGAGCCGATCCTGCTCGAAGCCCCGCCGTCCACGAAAGGGGTCGCCCTCGTGAAATCGGCAACGAGCGCGCTTCAGAACTGTCAACCTTACAAGATGCTGCCCGCCGATTTGTACGAGGAATGGAAGGTGCTCGACCTGCCGTTCAGCCCGCGCGATTTGGGAAGCTAGCCCGTAGCGTAGCCCGGGTGAGCGCAGCGATACCCGGGACGTCACTGGCAAGGTCCCGGATGTCGCTGCGCTCATCCGGGCTACGGCACCCCTTGCTGTGTCGCCCTCTGTCAATCCCAGCTTGCGAAAATATTCCACTTTACCGAAATTCGGTTTTAGCGTATGCGTCGCCCATCCCGGCTCATCCAGGAGGGGCGATCTCGAGGTCGTCTTGTTCGCGAGCCGGGCTTGCGGTGGACGCGGCAGCGTCGGCACGAGATGGTGCGGGCAGGGCGGGTAGTCCCTGTGAGCCCGTGGCCGCGTGCAGACGAACGGCGCTGTTAGGTTTCGTCTCGCCTGTAAGTTTCCGGCTCCGTCGACAGGGCTGGGAAGACTGCGGCGACATGGCGGGCCGTGCGTACGGCAAAACCGTGTGGTCCTGGCCGTCGTTGCTACGGTCAAGCTTCCGCGAAGGTGCGAGCGAGCCCAACCGGGCAGACTGCATCATGCAATTCGCGGGGGCGAGGGAGGCCAGAAGGAAAGTTCGGCTCCCGGGAGAGCACGGCATAAGCCGTCCGACCACCGCGCAGGGAAGGCCGAGTGATTGGCCACACCTGTATGCTGCTGTGCGGTTCTTCCTGCGTGTGCATTTTCGCGCAGCGGACCGCGGGTGCGAGCTGGCACCCGGCCTTCCCTGCGCCCTCTTGGTTTGAGAGGGGCGAAGACGTAAGCAAAGCTCGGGCGAATTAAGCCGCGAGAATGCGAAGGCGTGTCCGCCTTCTAAAGGTCGACAATGCGAACTCAACTCTCTCACCCGTCACCCTGAGGTGCGCGCTCTGCGGCGCATCGCGCCGTAGAGCAAGCCTCGAAGGGCGACGGCCCGGCTGCATCCGGGCCGCTCATCCTTCGAGGCTCCCCATGGGACGCGTTGCGTCCCATGCCTCGCACCTCAGGATGACGGATTGAGCAGTTGCAGTAGGATGGGTAGAGCGAAGCGAAACCCATCACGCTTCCGCGAGGATGGGAGACGATGGGTTTCGCTTTGCTCTACCCATCCTACTTGCTGCGCAGCAACGCTTGCGCGTTGCAGCTTGTCCGGGACACGACAGCGAGGTCCCTAATTCAACACCCGCTTGCTGTCCGGGCTGTCCAGCGAGAACGCCGGCACGTCGATCTCGAAGCGCTCGCCGCTTTCGCTGACCATCTGGTAGCGGCCGGTCATGAAGCCGGAGGCGGTCGAGAGCGGGACGCCGGAGGTGTATTCGAAGCGCTCGCCGGGGGCCAGGATCGGCTGCTCGCCGACCACGCCCTCGCCCTTCACCTCCTGCTGGCGGCCGGAGGCGTCGGTAATGATCCAGTGCCGCGTCTTGAGCTGCACGGTCTCCTCGCCCGAATTGGTGATGACGATGGTGTAGGACCAGAAATAGCGCGAGCGGTCGGCCGACGACTGCTCCGGAACAAAGTTCGGCTCGACGGTTACTTCGATCTGGCGGGTCACGGCGCGGTACATGGTTGCTATAATAGCCAAATCCGTCCCGGGAACCAAACGCCACAGACGGCTTTGGCGACATCGTCCCGCCAGAATTCGAAGGGAAGGACACCCCAGAGGGAGATTCCCTTGAATGATCCGGGCCGCTTTGCGAGACGACGGCGGGACCCTTACATTCTCTCAACGTCGCGTTTTGCGGAAGGGTTTCTAGGCCCCGGATGACCATTGCCGACCAAGTGACGGGATCGACGATCGCGGGGACCGCGGAGGCCAGACCCGCAGGGACCAAGGCGCGCGCGCGGGCGCCGGCCATCACGCTGCCCGCCATCGGCGAGCGCGAGCTTCGGCTCGACCTGTTCCGCGGGCTCGCGCTGTGGCTGATCTTCATCGACCATCTGCCGTCCAGCCTGTTGACCTGGTTCACGATCCGCAATTACGGCTTCAGCGACGCCACCGAGATCTTCATCTTCATCTCCGGCTACACCGCCGCCTTCGTCTACGGCAGGGCGATGCTGGAGAGCGGCGTCGTCATCGCCACCGCGCGCATCCTGCGCCGGGTCTGGCAGATCTACGTCGCCCACGTCTTCCTGTTCACGATCTTCCTCGCCGAAATCTCCTACGTCGCGACCAGCTTCGAGAACCCGCTCTACACCGAAGAGATGGGCATCATGGATTTCCTCAAGCAGCCCGACGTCACCATCGTGCAGGCGCTGCTACTCCGCTTCCGACCCGTCAACATGGACGTGCTGCCGCTCTACATCGTGCTGATGCTGGCGCTGCCCTTGATCCTGTGGTCGATGAAATGGCGGCCCGACGTCACGCTCGGCCTCTCGGTCGTGCTCTACGCGGTGACCTGGGAATATGATCTCTATCTGTCGGCCTATCCGAACGGCTTCTGGGCCTTCAATCCCTTCGCCTGGCAATTGCTGTTCGTGTTCGGTGCATGGTGCGCGCTCGGAGGTGCGCGGCGGATGTCGCGCATCCTGGCTTCGCCGGTGACGATGTGGATCTCGATCGCCTATCTCGTCGCGGCGTTCTACGTGACGCTGACCTGGTACGTGCCGCAGCTCTCCCAGTTCATGCCGAAGCGAATCGAGCAGTGGATGTATCCGATCGACAAGACCGATCTGGACGTGCTCCGCTTCACGCATTTCCTGGCGCTGGCGGCGCTCACCGTGCGCTTCCTGCCCCGGGATTGGCCGGGCTTGAAATCCCGCTGGCTGCGACCATTGATTCTATGTGGGCAGCATTCCCTCGAGATCTTCTGCCTCGGCGTCTTCCTGGCCTTTGCCGGCCATTTCATCCTCGCCGAAGTCTCCGGCGGCGCGGCCATGCATGCCTTGATTAGTCTGTCCGGAGTGCTGATCATGTGGGGGGTGGCCTGGGTGATTTCGTGGTACAAGCGCGTGGCTGACAAGAGCGGTGCGAAGACCAAAAACGCCGTCGGCAATGCCGATCTGGCGGGAGGGGGCTGATGAAGGCGAAGGTTCTCCTGAGCCTGATCCTGCTATGCGGTAGCCTCGCCGCGCCTGTGGCGCGCGCGGGCGATGCTGCGCCTGCCGCCTCCAATGCGCCCGCAGCCTGCGAACTGCCGTCCTATCTGCTCACCAGCGAAAGCCGGCTGCCAAAGGTCGCCGACGTGCTCAAGGCCGGCAAGCCACTCGACATCCTGGTCATCGGCAGCCGCTCGACCACGATTCCGTCCTCGGAGAGCAGCTCCTATCCGGCGCGAATGGAGGCGATCCTCAAGGAGAAGCTGCCGGCGTCCGAGGTGGTGCACGTCTCCGTAGAAATACAGAGCAAGAAGACGGCAGAGGAGACCGCGTCCACTTTCGTTAAGCTGATGGAAGCAAAAACGCCTAATTTGGTGATCTGGCAGACCGGGACCGTGGATGCTATCCGATCCATCGATCCCGACGAATTTCGTAGCGCGGTGACCGAGGGGGTTGTTGCACTGCAAAAGGCAGGGGCCGACGTCGTCTTGATGAACTTGCAATACAGCCCGCGTACGGAGACCATGATCTCGGCGCCACCTTATCTCGACAACATGCGGGTGGTGGCGCAGGAGCACGACATCCCGCTGTTCGATCGCTTCGCGATCATGCGGCAGTGGAATGACCAGGGTCAGTTCGACCTGTTCAGCCCGTCCCGCGGGCCCGAGCTGGCGAAGCAGGTCCATGACTGCCTTGGCCGGGCGTTGGCACAGTTCGTGTTTGATGCAGCCCGTCTGGAGCCGGCCCAGCAGCAAAATTGAGGTCTAGCGTTAATGAGTTCTCTCCGCCCTTTTTGCCCGACGGCATGGCTGGCCGCGCCTGCAGCCGCAGCGCTGTTGTTGCTGATGCCCGCCTCGCCATCGCATGCCCAGACGGCAGCCGCACAGGCGACACCCGCCCCCGCGCAGTCGGCTGATCCCGCTCCCGCTTCCCCCTCCCAGACCACCGTCGCCGCGACCTCGCCCGAGCAGCGCGGCATCACGGCGCGCGCCATCGACAAGGTGAAGCAGGCCGCCAAATCCGCCAGCGACATCTTCAACCGTGTGCCCTGCCAGTCGCCGAAGGACGGTTCGAAGGCGATGGGCTCGCTGCCGCACGTTGCTGGCAAGCTCGTCGCGGGGCTGCCCGTCGTCATCGTCGCGTTCGGCTCGTCGTCGACTCAAGGGTTCGGCGCGAGCTCGCCCGAGTTCAATTACCCCAATCGTCTCGCCGCGCAGCTGCGCCGGCACTATCCGACCGCCGACATCAGCGTCATCAATGCCGGTGTCGGCGGCGAGGACGCGCCCGAGATGATGAAGCGCCTTCAGACGCAGGTGATCGACATGCATCCGGATCTCGTGATCTGGCAGGTCGGCACCAACGCCGTGTTGCGCAATCTCGATCCCGCCGAAACCGCCAAGATGGTGGAGGACGGCATCAGCCGCATCCAGGCCGCGGGCGGTACCGACATCGTGCTGGTCGATCCGCAATATTCGCCGGCCGTCAACCAGCGCGCCGAGAGCGCCGGCAAGATGGTGAAGCTGCTCGGCAAGGTCGCCGAGCTCCGCCACGTCGGAATCTTCCCGCGCTTCGAGGTGATGCGCGACTGGCACGAGAAGCAGGCCATTCCGGTCGAAGGCTTCGTGATCGCCGACGGCCTGCACATGAACGATTGGGGCTATGCCTGCTTCGCCCAGCTGCTCGGCGACGACATCATCCGCTCGGTCGGCCAGATCAGGCTCGGCGTCAACGTGCCGGTGGACGTGCGGACGTATCGGCCGATGTGACGAGGTGCCGTAGGGTGAGTTAGGCGAAGCCGTAACCCACCATGCATCAACGAGTGCCGAACGAAGTTGGTGGATTACGCCGTGCGAACTGCGCTTCGCGCAGTCGCAGGGCTAATCCACCCTACGAGACCTTCGCCGCCTACGCCTTCTCCAGCGCCGCCGTCAGATCCTCGATCAGATCATCGGCATGCTCGAGCCCCGCCGAGAAGCGAATGAAGCCTTCGCCGATGCCGAGGGCGGCGCGGTCTTCCGGCTTCAGGCGCTGATGCGTCGTGGTGGCCGGGTGCGTGACGAGGCTCTTGGCGTCGCCGAGATTGTTCGAGATCCTCGCAAGCTTGAGCGCGTTGAGCACGCGGAACGCGGCCGCCTTGCCGCCCTTGACCTCAAAGCCGACCAGCGTCGAGCCGCCGCGCATCTGCTTTTTCACCAGTGCCGCCTGCGGATGATCGGCGCGGCCGGGATAGACCAGCCGCGAAATCTTCGGGTGGCTCGCCAGCACCTCGGCGATGCGCCCCGCGGTCTCGGTCTGCGCGCGCACCCGCACGCCCAGCGTCTCCAGGCCCTTGAGCAGGACCCAGGCGTTGAACGGCGAGATCGACGGGCCGGTCTGGCGCATGAAATTGTGGATGTGCTCGGCGATGAAGGCTTCCGAGGACAGGATGATGCCGCCGAGGCAACGGCCCTGGCCGTCGATATGCTTGGTCGCGGAATAGACCACGACGTCGGCGCCGAGCGCCAGCGGGCTCTGCCAGATCGGGGTTGCGAACACGTTGTCGACGACGAGCCGCGCGCCGCCCTTGTGCGCGATCTCGGCGATCGAGGGAATGTCGAGCACGTCCAGCGTCGGGTTGGTCGGGCTCTCCAGGAAGAACGTCTTGGTGTTGGGCCGGAGCGCGCGCTGCCATTGGTCGAGGTCGAGCCCGTCGACCAGCGTGGTCTCGATGCCGTAGCGCGGCAACAGGTCCTGGATGACGTAGAGGCACGAGCCGAACAGCGCGCGGGAGGCGACGACGTGATCGCCGGCCTTGAGCGGCGCCAGGATCGCGGTCGTCACCGCGGCCATGCCTGTCGCCGCCGAGCGGGCGGCCTCGGCGCCCTCGAGCTCGATCATGCGGCGCTCGAACATCGCGATGGTGGGATTGGAATAGCGCGAATAGATGAAGCCGGGGTCCTCGCCCTTGAACCGCGCCTCGCATTGCTCGGCGGTGTCGTAGACATAGCCCTGGGTCAGGAACAGCGCCTCCGACGTCTCGCCAAATTGCGAGCGCAGGGTGCCGGAATGAACCAGGCGGGTTTCGGGGCGGTAAGCAGCAGGCGACTTCGACATAGGACCCTCCGACATGACCGTGAATGCGAAAACGGTCACAAAAATACCGGCCTGGATATCTCCACGGGCCGGGATCACAGAGGTCCCCGGCCTGTTTAGCGACTTATTTAACGTGGCTGCAAGCCGGCCGGCTCAAATCACCACGGGATAAGTGATGCTCATATTCGGCAATGCCCTTTCCGTCAAGGCGTCCATCGGATAGCCGTAAAAGACCTGTATTTCCGGCATGTCCGGATGCATTTGACCCTGATGAGGACCCCCCGGTTGACGTTCACGGTCGCGCCCGACGCCAATGGTATCCTGCCCGACCGCATGATCGCGGCGATGGCGGAGGCAGGCCTCATCCTGCCCGCCTATGACTTCGTCGAGAGCCAGATCCAGCCGGCGAGCCTCGATCTGCGTCTCGGCGACATCGCCTATCGCGTCCGCGCCAGCTTCCTGCCCGGTCCCGGCGCCACTGTCGCCGAGCGCATCGACGAGTTGAAGCTGCACGAGTTCAGCCTCGCCGACGGCGCGGTGCTGGAGACCAACTGCGTCTACATCGTGCCGCTGCTGGAAAGCCTCGCGCTGCCGCCGGAGATCGTCGCGGCCGCGAACCCCAAGAGCTCCACCGGCCGGCTCGACGTCTTCACCCGCGTGATCGCCGACGGCACCCGCCGCTTCGACATGATCGGCGCCGGCTATCACGGTCCGCTCTATGCCGAGATCAGCCCGAAGACGTTCCCGGTGCTGGTGCGCGAGGGCTCGCGCCTCAGCCAGGTGCGCTTCCGCACCGGCGATGCCATCCTCAACGCCGACGAGCTCGACGGCTTGCATGCCGCCGAGCGCCTCGTCGACATCGACGATGCCGATCTGTCGGGCGGCGTTGCCGTCTCCGTCGACCTGTCCGGCGAGAAAGCGAGCGGCTTCGTCGGCTATCGCGCCAAGCGGCATACCGGCGTGGTCGACGTCGACCGCCGCTCCGGCTACGCGGTGGAAGATTTCTGGGAGCCGATGTCGGCCCGTCCCGACGGCAGCCTGATCCTCGATCCCGGCGAGTTCTACATCCTCGCCTCCAAGGAAGCCGTGCAGGTGCCGCCCGACTACGCCGCGGAGATGGTGCCGTTCGATCCCCTGGTCGGCGAATTCCGGGTGCATTACGCCGGATTCTTCGATCCCGGCTTCGGCTATGCCGGCGCCGGCGGATTGGGCTCGCGCGCCGTGCTGGAGGTGCGCTCGCGCGAAGTGCCGTTCATCCTCGAGCACGGCCAGATCGTCGGCCGTCTCGTCTACGAGAAGATGCTGGCCCGCCCCGACGCGATGTACGGCCAGCGCATCGGCTCGAACTATCAGGCGCAGGGCCTCAAGCTGAGCAAGCATTTTCGGGTGTAGCCGCACACTCTACTGTCATGCCCCGGCTTGCCGCCTTCGCTGAAGCTTCGGCGCGCCGAGCAACTCCGTGGGCCTCGGCGTAGCCTTGGCGGAGCCGGGACCGGGGCATCCAGTACGCCGCGGCCTATCGGCTCAATCACTGCGGCCTCTGGAATACTGGATCGCCCGCCCCAGTGCGCAAGTGCGCACAAGGCGGGCGATGACACCGAATGTGTGTCGGAGTGCCAGACAAGCTCGCGGACTATGGCGAAGGAAATGACATGAGCAATCCATCCGAACTCGACGCAAGGATCGCCGAAAACGTCGCGGATGCGCTGATCTATTCGGATCGCTCGGGCACGATCATGCGCTGGAACGGTGCCGCGACGGCGCTGTTCGGCTTCTCCGCTGCGGAAGCGCTCGGCCAGAATCTCGATCTGATCATTCCCGAGCATCTGCGCGCCGCGCACTGGAAGGGGTTTGAGGCCGCGCTCGCCAGCGGCAGCATGAAGCTTGCGGGCAGGCCAACGCTGACCCGCGCGCTGCACAAGAGCGGACGCAAGCTCTACATCGAGATGACGTTCGCCCTGGTGCGGGATTCCGGCGGCAACGTCCTCGGGTCCGTGGCGATGGCGCGCGATGTCACCGAACGGGTCGAGCGTGAGCGCGCCGCCAAGGCGCCGCCGCAAACTTCGTGATGCGGAATTGGTGGGCGGCCGCGCAGGGCGCCCTGCATGGGCGTGATGTTGCCTGCCGCAAGGTGTGGTGACACACTCGATCGAAACAACGATCGGGAGCGAACATGGCCGCCGCTTTGGACGCCGCGCCGGAAGCCCAATGGCAGCGCTGGCGCGCGGTCGCCGACCTCTATCACGCTTATTTCACCGGCCTCATCCTCACCGTCGTCACACGGCTCGGCACGGCTGACGCCGCCGAGTTCGTCTTCCGCGTGTTTCGCCGCCAGCAGCAGGAGCGTTTCCTGCCGGGCCTGAGGAAGCTCGGGATCGATCATCTGCCGCCGGCGGTGGCGGCCGCGCAATATCACTACCTCTCCAACTGGATCGGCGGCGTGCATGTCGAATACATGTACGAGAGCGACACCAAGGCCTGGATCCGCTATCCGCCGCCGCGCTGGATCTGGAAGGGCACCGCGATCTGCGGCGTGCCCGGCGAGGTCTCGCGTGCGATGCTGCGCGGCTGGCACGCCAACAATGGCGCAGCCCTCGGCGATCTCAGGCTCGGCTTCGTCTGCACCAAGCAGAGCGTCGACGGCCAGGACGGGCTGGAAGGATACTACCACCAATACGATCATCCGCTCGAGCTGGACCAGCGGCTGGTGTTCGCGCGCCACCTCGAAGCGCCGCTGTTCGATGCGAAGACCGCGCCGGCGCTTCCCGTGGCGAGCTGGCCGAGACCGCGCCTGGAAAAAGCCTATCGCAATTACGCGATGGAATATGTGCGCACCGCGGCGCCCGTGATGGTGCAGCTGTTCGGTCCTGAAGACGCCGGCTACCTGCTGCACCTCACCGGCAAGCTGATCGGGATGCAATACTTTGACGACGTCGCCGCCGCGCTGGCGATGAGCCGCGGCGGGGCAAGCGAATTCGCCGCGTTCCTGAATGCGCTGCTTGCTGCGCAGGATGATGCGGTTGAGACCGCACGATCCGAAAGCGCCTTCGAGGTTCGTCAGGAGACGTGGAAGCTGATGGACGACGTTGCCGACTATCATCCGGCCTGCGCCAAGGTGCTGGAGGGGCTGTTCGAAGGCCTCGCCGCAGGCTGCGGGCGGCATATCGCCGTGCATATGCGCCCCGCCGCTGGTTGCCGCCCGCCATTGGTCTGGACGATCGGATAGACGGCAGTGCCGCAGCGGTTACCACCTCGCCCCGCTTGCGGGGAGAGGTCGGATTGCATCGAAGATGCAATCCGGGTGAGGGGGACTCTCCGCGAGCCCAACTCTCACCGTCCTCGCGGAGACTCCCCCTCACCCCAACCCTCTCCCCGCAGGCGGGGAGAGGGAGATGAGAGAGCCGCAATTCCATCCATCGAAATGCGCTGCCGCAGGGCACGCCTGCATCAGGCGCAGGAGGAATCGGCCATGGCCGTGCTAACAAGCCTCCCGGCGCGCCCCGCGCGAACAAATTGATTGCCACACCCAAGCATTGCCACGCCGCCAAGGGCGCCCGAGCCCGGAGAGGACATGTCCGACATCGCCGAAATCCCGGTCGATGAGCAAGAGCGTCCGCTGCCGCCGCCGCCGGTGCGAAGCGCGCTGACCGACGGACCGATCCTGCGCACGCTGCTCGGCCTCGCCTGGCCCAACGCGATCGCGCTGTCGGCCGGCACCTGCACGGTGATCGCGGAAACCTCCTATATCGGCCGGCTCGGGGTCGAGGCGCTGGCGGCGATGGCGCTGGTGTTCCCGACCATCATCCTGACCATGACCATGTCGGGCGGCGCCATGGGCGGCGCGGTGGCGTCCGCCATTGCGCGCGCGCTCGGTGCCGGCGATCGCGAGCGCGCCGGCACGCTCGCCGCGCACGCGATGCTGATCGGCATCAGCTTCGGCCTCGTCTTCATGCTGGGTATGCTGATCTTCGGCCCCAAAGTGCTCGAGATGCTCGGCGGCCGCGGCGATGTGCTGACGCATGCGGTCGCCTACACGCAGGTGTTTTTCGGCGGCGCCGTGCTGCCCTGGCTGCTCAACACCATGGCCGGCGTGCTGCGCGGCACCGGCAACATGAAGCTGCCCTCGTTCCTGATCCTCAACTCCGCGGCCTGGCAGATCGTGCTCGGCGGCGCGCTCGGCCTCGGGCTCGGCCCGGTGCCGCAGTTCGGCATGCGCGGCGTCGCGGCCGGCGCGCTGATCGCCTATTCCATGAACATCTGCATCATGGGCTGGTACCTGTTCTCCGGCCGCGCGCGCGTCACACCGAAGCTGCGCGGCCTGCGCATCCAATGGGCGATGTTTTTCGACATCCTGAAGGTCGGCGCCATCGCCTGCTTCTCGCCGCTGCAATCGGTGCTGACGATCTCGATCTTCACCCACATGCTGGCGCAGTTCGGCACCACGATCCTGGCCGGCTACGGCATCGGTGCGCGGCTCGAATTCCTGCTGACCTCGATCGCGTTCTCGTTCGGCATCGCCTGTGTGCCGATGGTCGGGATGGCGATCGGCGCAGGCAACATCACGCGCGCCCGGCGCATCGCCTGGATTGCCAGTGCGGCAGCCTTCGTCGCCGTCGGCGCGCCGGCCTGCGTCGTTGCGATGTTCCCCGATCTCTGGATCGACATGTTCACCGACAGCGCGGCCGTGCGCGCGGCGAGCCATCAATATCTCTCGACGGTCGGGCCGTTCTACGCCTTTTTCGGCATCGCCACGACGATGTATTTCTCCTCGCAAGGCGCGGCCAAGGTGATCGGGCCGGTGCTGGCGCAGACGGCGCGGCTGGTCTACATCTCGGCCGTCGGCTGGTGGCTGTCGACCCATGAGGCCACCGCGCAGAGCTTTTTCTGGCTGGCCGCGAGCTCGATGGTCGTGCTCGGCCTGCTCTCATCCTCCAGCGTCGTGCTGACGCGCTGGGGACCGCGCGCGAGCACGCCCGCGATCAGACCAGCGCTATCGGGTGCCACCGACTAAAGCGCGATGCGATTAGGATGAATCGTCATCGCGCTTTAGGTTGCTGTTTGAGCATGATCTTTTCGGAAAACCGCTGCGCACTTTTCCGGATCATGCTTTAGCGATGCCTGTGGCGGCGATGGCCGCTGCCGCCGCCGGCATTGGCGAGCCGCATCAGTTGCGGGATCATTGCCATCATGTCGCCGCCGCCGGCACCGCCGAGCATGCCCATGATGTCGCCGCCGCCCATGCCGCCGAGCCCGGTCGGCATATAGCCGCTACCGCCCATCGGCATGTAGCCGCCGTAGTTCGGCGCGCCGAAGCCGCCGCCCATCATGCCACCGAGCCCGCCGCCGCCGTTCTCCATCATGCGGCTCATCATCGGCCCCATGGTCTGCATCATCATGGCGAAGCGGCGCTTACCCATCTTCGCCTTCATCATCTCCAGCATCGGCGCCATCTGGGTCATCATGTCCTCGCCGCCGGCCCCGCCTCCGCCGAATCCTGCGAGCTGCGCCTTCGCAGGCGTGCTTGCGGCGGAAAACAGCAGCAGCACGGCGGCTGCCTGGCAGATCACCTTGTCCGCACCTCTCATGACGTTCTCCTCGCGTGCGCAGCCCGCCGGGAGAGCGGAGCCAACCGGACGCACGCGACCATGATTGCGGCCGGCGAGGGCGGAGCTCTGTGAGAAAACTCACAGAGGGCAGTCAGGCCGCGGCAGGTGGAAATGCCTTTCGCATCGCGCTGACGGCGTCCCTGGTCTGTCCCTGAACGTAAGACGCAAGCTCGTTCGGCAGCATGTCGATGGTCCAGACCAGGCGGCAACGCGTCTCGCCGTCGGCGATCACCTGCACCGAGGCGCTGTAGTGCTTCAGCCGCTCGTTGCTGATGGCGTAGACCAGACGCCGCCGCGCGTCGTCGCAATCGACCAGCAGCTCCCGCGCCACCGAGCCGTTGGCGAAGGTGACGATGCGCGCATCGCCGTCGAGCGTGCAGGCGGTGACGAAGCCGGGCACCAGCCGTTCATGCAGCGCGCCGAAGTCGCGCACCGCGTCCCAGACGTCGCGCGCGGGGGCGGGTAGGGGGATATCATTGTGGATGGAGGCCATGGGAAGTTCCCTTGATGATGTCGGGGGGTGCCACACACGCCGTCGTTGCGAGCGCAGCGAAGCAATCCAGAGATGTTTCCGCGGCGACAGTCTGGATTGCTTTGTCGCAAGAGCTCCTCGCAATGACGGAGCCAGCGGTCAGAGCGCTTAGCTACAAACCGCCTCGACATTGTTGCCGTCGGGATCGATCAGGAACGCGGCGTAATAGGTCGGGCTGTAATCCTTGCGCGGTCCGGCGCCGCCATTGTCGCGGCCGCCGCTCTTCAGCCCTTCACTGTGGAACGCCTTGACCGCGTCATGGCTGCCGGCGCGAAACGCAATGTGCGCGCCGTCGGCCTTGCGGCCCTTGTCGAGGTGCAGCCACAGCGCCGGTGCGCCCTTCGGCCCGAAGCCGGCATAGCCGTCGCCGCTCGAGCACAGGACGTAGCCGAGCGGCGCCAGCACCGCGGTGTAGAAGCGCGTCGCGGCGTCGAGGTCGGCAACGCGAAGTCCGATGTGGTCGTACATGTTCGTCTCCATGTGCAAAGCGCGCCGAAACTGGCGCGCGCCGGAGACGAAGCTAGTCAGTTGAGGGCAAGCTGCTCTTGGAGAATCTTGCGCATCCCCTTCGAGGCCTGGCGGAACCTGGTCGGCGATACGCCGGCGGCGCGGTGGAAGGTGCGGACGAAGTTGGAGAGATCGCCGAAGCCGACGTCATAGGCGACATCGGTGACGGCGATGTCATCGTCGGCGAGCAGCCGTGCCGCGTGCCGCAGCCGCGAGCGTACCAGATATTGATGCGGGGTGACGCCGAGCACGCTCGAGAACAGCCGCAGGAAGTGGAACGGGCTGAGGCCCGCCTGCTTTGCGGCCTGTTCGAGATCGACCCCTTCATGCGAATTGTCGTCGATCCACAGTGCGGCCTCCACCGCGCGGCGGCGGTCGCGCGCATTGGGCGTGGCCGGCTTGCGCGGCTTGCCCGAGACCAGGTCGACGAAGCGGCCGGCCAGGATCTGGCCGACTTCGTCGAGGCCGATGTCGCTGTTGCCATCTGCCGCCGTCTGGGCGAGCTCGCCCAGCACCATCAGTTCGGGCAGCGGCGGCGTGGCGCCGACCTGCCAGATCTCGCGCCGCCCATTGAGGGCATCGACCATGTCTTCGCTGAAGAAGAATCCCAGGCAGACGTCGCCGCTGACATGCTCATGCGTGCAGGTGTATTCCTCGCCGGGCGCGCCGACCAGCATCGAGCCCGCCACCAGCTCGAAGAACCCGGCGCGGCAATGGCAGCCAAAGCTGCCCGAGCGGACATAGGCGATGGAATGCCCGGTGCGGCATTCGGCAAACGGCGTGTCCTCCGGTCCCGCGTCGCAGCGGAACTCGCAGACCGTGATCGATTGTGACGTCAGCAATGTGGTCGCGTCCATGCCGCCTTATCTAGGTGGACGGCCTCGGCGGAGCAACGGGCAGCAGCACCTCGAACAGCGTCTTGCTGGCGACGGGATGGGCGCCCTCCAGCGCCAGCAGCCGCCGCTTGGAGATCACCCCGCCAAAGGGCGAGAGCCGGTCGGTGTAACTGCCGGCCTCCAGCACCCGGTGGCAGGGCACGATCAGCATGTAGGGATTTTTTGCGATCGCCTGCGCCACCGAATGCGCGGCGCCTGAGGCGCCCAGTGCCTTGGCCACCTCGTGATAGGTGCGCGTTTCGCCGCGCGGAATCGAGCAGGCGAACTCATAGACCCGCCGGTTGAAGCCGGACACGCCGCCGGCATCGAGGCTGACCTCGGAAAAATCGGGATCGCCGCCCTGCAGCAGGGCTGTGATGCCCTCGATCGCCAGCTCGGCGTTCTCGCACGGCCGCTGTTCGCGCGCCTCGGGATGGACCTGGAAGATCCGGCGCCGGGTGTCGATCTCCCGCGCTTCCGGCAATTGCACGGCGACGACGCCGGTAGCACTCCAGATGATGCCGCAGCGGCCTATGGCCGTGTCGAATATCGAATAGCCGCGCCCCACCATGCACACGCCCCACTCAGTGCACGTTTCGCCCCAGACATCCGATCATAACACCGCCACAATCCGGCGCACCTGGAATCTTATCAGGACGTTAACAACCGCCCGGCCGGGCGCGCCAAACCGCTTGGCGGCAGGCGCCGTCTCGGCTAATCAAGACGGGCGCGAGGCGCATCCGCGGGCGTAGTTCAATGGTAGAACGGCAGCTTCCCAAGCTGCATACGAGGGTTCGATTCCCTTCGCCCGCTCCAAGTTTCCCCGATGGCGTTTGCATTTGATCAGGCCGTGGACCGCTCAGGTCCTGCGCAAAGATTCTAATATGTTAGCCTCTGGCTTCCGGCACGCATGCCGCGCCCGCCGTAAGCTCCTCATGCTTGGTGATGCGGTCCCTGCACCGGGCTTAGTTCGGATGAGAGCCGATGGACCAGCAGAAACTCGACCGTGCGATCGGTCGCCGCTTGAAGACGCTGCGGACGCAGGCGGGCATGACGTTGAACGAGCTCGCAAGCCGCTCCGGCGTCAGCCGGGCCATGATCGGGCGGGTCGAGCGCGCCCAGAGCAGCGCCACGGCCGCGCTGCTCGGCAGGCTCTGCGCCGCGCTCGACGTCTCGCTCAGCGATGTCGTCGCGCTCGCCGAGAAGCCGCCGGAGCGGCTGGTGCGGCTCGCCGACCAGCCGCACTGGCGCGATCCCGACAGCGGCTATCGAAGGCGGCACGCATCGCCGCCGGATGCGGCCAGCGGCATCGAGATCATCGTCGTCGACCTTCCGGCCGGCGCCCGCGTCTCCTACAGCCCCTGGGGCCGCAACGCCTTCACCCAGCAGCTGCTGATGCTGGAGGGCGCGATCGCCGTGTACATCGACGCCAAGACGGTACGCCTGCGCGAGGGCGACTGCCTGGATTTCGACGTGATGCGTGCGGTCACCTTCGAGAACGAAACCAAGCAGGACGCGCGCTACGTCATCATCACGCGGCGCGGCTCCTCCTACGGGAAGATGTGATGTCGATGATCGCGGGCGCCCGCGGACGAAACTTGAAATGAGGCTGGCGATGCAGATTCGCACCGGCGACACCTTCGATCCGCGCGTCGTCGCGCTGCTCGATCATCACGTCACGTCCGCGCGGGCCCAGACCGCGCCGGGCAGCGCGCATGCGCTCGACCTGGCGGGCCTTCGCGCCAGCGATGTCGCATTCTGGACCGGCTGGGACGGCGAGCTGCTCGTCGCCACCGGCGCGCTGAAGACGCTCTCGGCCGTCCATGGCGAGGTGAAGTCGATGCATACGCTTCAGACCACGCGGCGGCGCGGCTTTGGCGGCCAGATGCTCCGCCACATCATCGTGGAGGCCCGCGCGCGCGGCCTGACGCGGCTGAGCCTCGAGACCGGCTCGTGGGATTATTTCAAGCCGGCGCATGCGCTTTACCGGGCCCACGGTTTCGTCCCTTGCGGCCCGTTCGAAGGTTATGTCGAGGATCCCAATAGCCTTTTTCTGACGTTGGATCTGACGCAGGGCTGACTGCCGGCGCGGTGCTTGGGTCAACCGAGCTCGAAATTGCAGTCCTGTTCTCAAAATGAGTTGCGTACCTCAAAACACCTCTGCTAGCCTTCAACCATGGCCGAGACCCTGACCGCGAGCGCGCTGACGCTGAAGGACATCGCCCGCGAGGCGGGCGTCAGCCTCGCGACGGTCGACCGCGTCCTGCACAACCGGCCGGGCGTGCGGCCCGAGACGGTGCGGCGCGTCAAGGCGGCGATCGAGCGCAATTCGTTCCAGCCCCACGTCGCCGCCGCCGAGCTCGCCCGCGGCCGCGCCCGCCGCTTTGCCTTCGTGATGCCGTCGGGGCCGAACCCGTTCATGCAGCAGATCGAGGCCTATCTCGGCGAGATGTCCGGCTGGCTCTCGGCCCGCCGCCTCGGCGTCGAGATGGTCGCAACCGACGTGTTCGACCCTTCCGTGCTTGCGGCCTCGCTCGAGGCGCTTTCGGGCGATTACGACGGCGTCGCCGTGGTGGCGCTGGATCACCCCAGCGTTCGCGCCGCGATCAACGACCTCGTCGATGCCGGCACCCAGGTGGTGACGCTGGTGTCGGACGTGCCGTCGTCGCGCCGCCACCATTATGTCGGCATCGACAACATCGCGGCGGGCCGCTCCGCCGGCGCGCTGGTCGGACGACTGGTCGGCCAGAAGTCCGGCAAGGTCGCGATCGTCGCGGGCTCGCAGGGCCTGCGCGACCATGCCGAACGCATCTTCGGCTTCAACCAGGTGATGGCCTCGGAATTCCCTGGTCTCGGCGTCCTGCCGGTGCTGGAAGGGCGCGATGAGGACGATCGCTCCGAGCAGCTGTTGGCGCGGCTGCTCGCCAGGCATGCCGACATCGTCGGCCTTTATAACGTCGGCGCCGGCACGCAAGGTGTCGCCAAGGCGTTGAGCGATGCCGGCCGCGACAAGGTGGTGTTCGTCGGTCACGACGTCACCGTGCTGACGCGCCGCCTGCTGCTGCAAGGCGTGATGGATGCCGCGATCTCGCAGAACCCCGGACATGAAGCGCGCGCCGCCGTGCGCGTGCTGCTCGCGCTCGCCCGCGGCGAGCCGATCTTGCGCGAACAGGAGAAGATCAGGATCGACATCGTGATGCGGGACAATCTGCCCTAGCTATCGAAGGGCCGTGGCGTAAAGCGCGACGTCAAGATCGCGCAGCGCAAATGAGGAAAGAGGGAGGACGATTTGTATCTCGGACTGGACATCGGCACGTCCGGCGTGAAAGCGGTGCTCGTGAGCGAAGCCGGCGCGGTCGTCGCGACCGCCGCGCGCGAGCTCGCGCTGTCGCATCCGGCGCCGCTGTGGTCCGAGCAGGACCCCGATTCCTGGGTCGATGCGACGATCGGCGCGGTCGACGATCTCGCAAGCCGCCATCCGCGCGAGATTGCGCAGGTGGCCGGCATCGGCCTGTCCGGCCAGATGCATGGTGCGACGCTGCTCGACGAGGACGGCAAGCCGCTGCGCCCGGCGATCCTCTGGAACGACGGCCGCTCGCAGGCCGAATGCGCGGTGCTGGAGCGGCGCTGTCCATCGCTGCACGCGATCGCCGGCAATCTGGCCATGCCCGGCTTCACTGCGCCGAAGCTGCTGTGGATCGCGCGGCATGAGCCGAAGATTTTCGAGCGCGTCGCAAAGGTGCTGCTGCCCAAGGCCTATGTGCGTTATCGCCTCACGGGCGAGATGGTCGAGGACATGTCCGATGCCGCCGGCACGCTGTGGCTCGATGTCGGCGAGCGGCGCTGGTCGGCCTTGCTGCTGCACGCCACTGGGCTCGACCTCCATCACATGCCGCGCCTCGTCGAGGGCAGCGCGGCGAGCGCAGTGCTCGCGCCGGATTATGCGCAGCGCTGGGGCATGAGGAAAGACGTCGTAGTCGCGGGCGGCGCCGGCGACAATGCCGCGAGCGCGATCGGGCTCGGCGCGATCGCGCCCGGCGATGCCTTCCTGTCGCTGGGAACATCCGGCGTTCTGTTCCGCGTCACCGATCGCTTCGCGCCGGCGCCGGCCTCGGCCGTGCACGCGTTCTGCCACGCATTGCCCGGCCTCTGGCATCAGATGGGCGTGATGCTGTCGGCTGCCGCTTCGCTGGCCTGGCTCTCCGGCGTGATGGAGGTGCCGGCCGCAACGCTGCTGGCGCCGCTTGGCGAGCGCGTCGATGCGCCCAGCCCGATCAGATTCCTGCCCTATCTCGACGGCGAACGCACGCCGCACAACGATGCCGCCGCGAGCGGCGCCTTTGTCGGTCTGCGCGGCGCCACCGGCCGCAGCCAGATCGTGCAGGCCGTGCTCGAAGGCGTCGCCTTTGCCGCGCGCGACAATCTGGCGGCGCTGAGCGCGGCGAGCGGGCCGATTGCCGAGGTCGATCTCGTCGGCGGCGGCTCGCGCTCGCCGCTATGGGCGCAGATCTGCGCCGACGTGCTCGGCATTCCCGTTCACCGCGTCGAAGAGGGCGAGGTGGGAGCGGCCCTCGGCGCCGCGCGGCTCGGCAGGCTCGCTGCCACCGGCGAAAGACCGGTGGCGGTCTGCACCCGCCCGCGGCGGCTCGCGAGCTTCACGCCCCGCGCTTCCCTCGCTGCCGCCTATGACGAAGCCTATCGGCGGTGGCGCGAGCTTTATCCCGCATTGAAGGAGTCTCCCTAAAGTGAATGCGTCAGCCAAATTCTTCGATGCAAGCGCACCTGTCGCCTTTGCCGGCCAGGACGCGGGACCGGCGCCCGCGTTCCGCTGGTACGACAAGGACCGCATGGTCCATGGCCGCAGGCTCGAGGATCACTTGCGCTTTGCGGTCTGCTATTGGCATTCGTTCTGCTGGCCGGGCGGCGACCCCTTCGGCGGCGAGACGTTCCTGCGGCCCTGGCATCACGGCACCGATGCGATGGCACAGGCGCGGGCCAAGGCCGATGTCGCGTTCGAGCTGTTCCGCCTGCTCGATGTGCCCTACTTCACCTTCCACGACGTCGACGCGGCGCCGGAAGGCGCTTCGCTCGCCGAGTCCGTCGCCAATCTCAACGCGATTGCCGATCTGTTCGAAGCGAAGATGGCATCGAGCAAGGTCCGCCTGCTCTGGGGCACTGCGAACCTGTTCACGCATCGCCGCTACATGGCCGGTGCGGCGACCAATCCCGACCCCGAGATCTTCACCTATGCTGCCGGCCAGGTCCGCGCCGCGCTGGAGGTGACGCACCGGCTCGGCGGCCAGAACTATGTGCTGTGGGGCGGGCGCGAGGGCTACGAGACGCTGCTCAACACCGATCTCAAGCGCGAGCTCGACCAGCTCGGCCGCTTCGTCTCGCTAGTCGTCGAGCACAAGCACAAGATCGGATTCAAAGGCCCGGTCCTGATCGAGCCGAAGCCGAAGGAGCCGACCAAGCATCAATATGATTTCGACGTCGCCACCTGCTACGGCTTCCTCGAACGTTACGACCTGCTGAAAGACGTCAAGCTCAACATCGAGCAGAACCACGCCATCCTCGCCGGCCACTCCTTCCACCACGAGGTCGCGCTCGCCGAGGCGCTCGGCGTGTTCGGCTCGCTCGACATCAACCGCGGCGACGATCTGCTCGGCTGGGATACCGACCAGTTCGCGATGAACGTGCCGGAGCTGGCTCTGGTGTTTCACGAAATCCTGAACCGCGGCGGCTTCACCTCGGGCGGGCTGAATTTCGACGCCAAGATCCGCCGCCAGTCGATCGACCCCGACGATCTGATCCACGCCCATGTCGGCTCGATGGATGCCTGCGCGCGGGCCTTCCTCGCCGCGGCCGACATGGTCGACGCCGGCGTGCTCACCACACCGCTTGCCGAGCGCTACGAAGGCTGGTCCGGCCCCGAGGGCCGGGCGATTCTCGCCGGCCAGCGTTCGCTCGCCGATCTCGCCGACCGCGCGCTTCAGCCCGGCTTCGACCCGCAGCCGCGCTCGGGTCGGCAGGAATATCTGGAATCGCTGGTCAATCGCCATGTCTGAGGGAGAAAGACCGCTGATGGCACATGCTGACACGACACCGGTCCTCGAGCTCACCGGCATCGGCAAGGAATTCGGCGCCATCCGCGCGCTGCACGACGTCGACCTGCATGTCATGCCGGGGGAGGTGGTCGGCCTGATGGGCGACAACGGCGCGGGCAAGTCGACGCTGGTCAAGATCATCGCCGGCAATTTCCGCCCCAGCCATGGCGAGATCCGGTTTGGCGGCAGCGCGGTGCATTTCAGCCGGCCCGTCGATGCCCGCGCGGTCGGCATCGAGGTCGTGTATCAGGACCTCGCGCTCGCCGACAATCTGACGGCGGCGGCCAACGTGTTCCTCGGCCGCGAGCTGAAGCGGAGATTCGGGCCCGTCGCGCTGCTCGACCACAAGGCGATGGCGGCACGGGCGCTGGAGCTGTTCGGCGAGCTGCGCTCGGAGACGCGCCCCGACGATCTCGTCAAGCAGATGTCCGGCGGCCAGCGCCAGGCGGTTGCGATCGCGCGCACCCGGCTCTCCAACGCGCGGCTGGTGATGATGGACGAGCCGACCGCCGCGATCTCGGTGCGTCAGGTCGAGCAGGTGCTGGGCCTGATTCACCGGCTGAAGGAGCAGGGGGTTGCCGTGATGCTGATCTCGCACCGCATGCCCGACGTGTTCGCGGTGTGCGACCGCGTCATCGTCATGCGCCGCGGCGAGAAGCGGGCCGACAAGCCGATCCACGAGACCTCGCCAGAGGAAGTCACCGCCCTGATCACCGGCGCGAAGGAGGCGGCGTGATGGCTATGCCCATGGAATCCCCGATCAGCTTCACCAATGTGGGCCGGATCAAATGGTGGCAGCGCGGCATCTTCGCCTCGCAGACCGGCTACGTGCTGCTCGCACTGGGGGTGCTGCTGGTGATCATGCATTTCGCCAGCCCGTATTTCTTCACTGAAGGCAACATGCAGAACGTGGCGAAGAACTTCTCCTTCATCGCCATCGCCACGCTCGGCGTCGCCTTCGTGATCATCACCGGCGGCATCGACCTCTCGGTCGGTTCGATGATGTGCTTCTCCGCCATGATCACCTCGATGGTCATGACCGAGCTGTCGGCGCCCGGCTCGCCCGCAGGCGCCCTGTTCGTGCACATGGCGGCCGACGGCAAGACCGTGCTGGCCAACGTGCCCGGGCTGATCCTGCTGGTCTCGGTCATGGCCGGTCTCGGCGTGGCGCTGATCGCCGGGCTCGTCAACGGCTTCTGCATCGCCGTGCTCGGCCTGTCGCCCTTCGTCACCACGCTCGGCATGCTCTCGATCGTGCGCGGGCTCGGCTATGTCGTCTCCAACGGCCGCGGCAGCTTTCCGGGCGGGCCGGATGCCGATTATTTCTACGCCGCGACCTCGGGCGACGTGCTCGGCGTGCCCGTGCCTTTCATCTATCTGATGATCCTCGCGCTGACGATGGCCGTGGTGCTGCACCACACCTCGTTCGGCCGCCACGTCTTCGCGCTCGGCGGCAACGAGAAGGCGGCCGAGCTGACCGGCATCCCGGTCGTGCGGGTGAAGATCGAGGTCTATGTGATCTGCGCGCTCGCCGCCGGCCTGCAAGGCATCATCATCTCGGGCTGGCTCGGGTCGGCGCCGGCCAACATGGCGACCTCCTACGAGCTCAACGTGATCGCGGCCGCCGTCATCGGCGGCGCCAACCTTGCCGGCGGCATCGGTGGTCCGCTCGGCGCCATCGTCGGCTGCGTGCTGCTGGAGGTGATCCGCAACGGCCTCGTGCTGGCGCAGGTGTCCTCCTACTGGCAGCAGACGCTGGTCGGCGTGATCATCATCCTGGCCGTGCTGGTCGACCGCATCCGCTCGCGGATGACTTGAATTGACGTCGTTCTCGGGAAGGCAACGAAAACGCCGCCCGTCCGCTTCCCGGACGAATTTGAAAAGGACGGGCACCAAACAAGAGTGGAGGAAACAATGAGGAAACTTCTTCTTGCCGGCATCGCGGTTGCGATGATGGCGACGCCGGCATTCGCCGCGAACTACCGCTTCGTCATCGTGCCGAAGGCGATGAACAATCCGTTCTTCGACTTCGCGCGCGACGGCTGCCTGAAGCGAGCCAAGGAGCTCGGCAACATCGAGTGCATCTACAAGGGGCCGGTCGAGCACGAGCCGGCGACGCAGGCGCAGATCATCCAGGACTTCGTCACCCAGAAGGTCGACGGTCTCGCCATCTCGGTCGCCGACGTCGCGGCCATGACCAAGTCGATCGAGGCGGCGACCGCCGCCGGCATCCCCGTCATCACCTTCGATGCCGACGCACCCGGGTCCAAGCGCCTCGCCTATATCGGCACCAACAACAAGGAGTTCGGCGTCGCGCTCGGCAAGCAACTCTTGAAGATGCGGCCCGACGGCGGCAAATACGCCATGGTCTCCGGCGGGCCCGGCGCCAAGAATCTCGCCGAGCGCGTCGACGGCGTGCGCGAGGCGCTGAAGGGCTCGAAATGGACCGAGGTCGCGGGTTCCCCGACCTTCTGTAACGACGATCCCGCGCTGGCGGTGCAGCAGATGACGGACATGCGCACCGCAACTCCCGATCTCGCCGCGATCGTACCCATCGGCGGCTGGCCGATGTTCGCGCCCGAGGGCTTCAAGGCTTTCGCCAGCAGGAACAAGAAGGATATCGATTCCGGCAAGTTCACCCTTGTCGTCGCCGATACGCTGAAGATGCAGCTCGAGCTGCTGCGCGACGGCTATGCCAATGCGCTGGTCGGCCAGCGTCCGTTCGAGATGGGCGAGAAGGCCATGGATACGCTGCTCGCCATCAAGAAGGGCGAGAAGGTGCCGGAGATCGTCTACACCGGCCTCGATCTCGTCACCAAGGACAACGTCGCGCAGATGTTGAAGTAGGAGCGCCCGCCAGCCCCGGGCGCCTGCGTGCCTCTCCCGCTTGCGGTTTCCGCAAGCGGGAGAGATGATTTGGACTGTTGGAATGAAGACAAGGCAATGGGAATGAAACGGTCGCGGCTCGGCTCGCTCGACGTCACCTCAATCGGCCTCGGTTCCGCCCCGCTCGGCGGATTGTTCAGTCCTGTGAGCGATGCCGATGCGGAGGCGACGATCGCGCGTGCCTGGTCGCTCGGGGTACGCTTCTTCGATACCGCGCCGCTCTACGGCTTTGGCCTCGCCGAACGGCGGCTCGGGGACTTCCTGCGGCAACAGCCGCGCAACTCCTACGCCATCTCGACCAAGGTCGGCCGCCTGCTGCGCGTGCCCGAAGGCGCGGCCGCCGAGGACGAGCACTACAAAGGCACGCCGCGCGAGCGGCCGATGTTCGATTTCAGCTATGACGGCGTGATGCGCTCGGTCGAGGAGAGCCTGGGCCGGCTCGGCCTCGATCGCGTGGACGTCCTGCTGGTGCACGATCCCGACGATCAGTATGACGAGGCGGTCGCCGGGGCCTTCCGCGCGCTGCAGCGGCTTCGCGAGGACGGCACGGTCAAGGCGATCGGCGCCGGCATGAACCAGTCGGAGATGCCGGTTCGGTTCGCGGAAGCCGTGCCGGTCGACTGCTTCCTGCTCGCCGGGCGCTACACGCTGCTCGACCAGGGTGCGCTGGATGCGTTGTTTCCGGTCTGCACGGCCAAGAACATCGGCATCCTGCTCGGCGGCATCTACAACAGCGGCATCCTGGCCAACCCGCACACGAGCGCAAAGTTCAATTATCAGGACGCCGATGCCTCGCTCGTCGCGCGGGCGCTGGAGCTCGACGGGCTCTGCCGCAAGCACGGCACCGAGCTGAAGGCCGCCGCGCTCCAGTTCTGCATGGCGCATCCGGCGGTGACGGTCGCGGTGATGGGCGCGCGCAACGCCGGCGAGGTTGCCGACAACATCGCGATGTCGGAGAAGGCCGTGCCGGCCGCGTTCTGGCAGGAGCTGCGTGCGCAAAACCTCGTCGATGCGCGCGCGCCGCTGCCGACTGGAGCTAAGGCATGATCATCGACGCCCACCAGCATTTCTGGGATCCGGCGCGCGCCGACTATCCCTGGATGGCGGCGGACGAGCTCGCGCCGATCCGTCGCGCGTTCGGTCCGGCTGATCTGGCGCCATTGCTGAAGGCGAACGGCATCGATGCCAGCATCGTGGTGCAATGCCGCTCCTCGCTCGAGGAGACCGAGGAATTCCTGCGCATCGCCCATGCCATGCCGTCGGTGATCGGCGTCGTCGGCTGGGCCGACCTGACCGACGGCGCGCTCGGTGACACGCTCGACCGGCTGCGCGGCTTGCCGGGCGGAGACAAGCTCGTCGGCGTCCGCCACCAGGTGCATGACGAAGCCGACCCCGATTGGTTGCTGCGCGAGGACGTCCAGCGCGGGCTCACGGCATTGTTCGCGCATGATCTTGCCTACGATTTTCTCGTCCGCACCCGCGAGCTGCCCGCCGCGATCGCAACCGCGCAGGCCTTTCCGCAAGCGCGCTTCGTGCTCGACCACGCGGCCAAGCCGCCGATCGCCGACGGCGGCAGCTCTGAATGGTCCGGCCGCATCAAAGCGCTCGGGACCTGCGGCAATGTCTGGTGCAAGATCTCGGGGCTCGCGACGGAGGCAGTCTGGAACGACTGGGATGCGGAGCGCCTGTTTCCGTTCGTCGCCCACGCCGCAAGCTGTTTCGGCGAGGACAGGCTGATCTTCGGCTCGGACTGGCCGGTGTGCCTGCTTGCGGGAAGCTACGGCGAGATCAAGAGCGCGCTGGAAGCCTGCTTGGCGAAGCTTGGCCCGCAGGTGCGGGACAAGGCTTTTGGTGTCAATGCGGCGCGGGCCTATCGACTGGCGATCGCAGCGTAGGGCCTGAGCGCGCGCCTCGTCCTTCGAGACGCGCGCAAGGGCGCGCTCCTCAGGATGAGGCTAAGCGGCATTGCCGCCTGTTGAAGCGACCGACGCGCACTCCGTTCCTCATCCTGAGGAGCCCGCTTAAAGCGGGCGTCTCGAAGGATGGCCGCAGGGCAACCTGGCTCAAATGCGATCGCCCTGCAGCGAGCGGACGGGAGGAGCAGTAGATCCGCGCTATCGCTTACTCCGACATCGGCTTGTCGGAGATGTCCCAGTCCTTGCCGGTGAAGGTGGAGATGAACAGCGTCTTCATAGGCGTGTAGTCCTCGGGCGTGTAGCTGTAGGTGACGCCGTCGAGGAAGTAGGGCGAGTGGAAGCCCGCGAGCGTCGAGGCCTGCTTCAGCACGTTGGCGCGGGTGAGATCGTCACCGCAGCGGCGCAGGATCTCGCCCATGGTGGCGGCCTGGCCGTAGCCGGCAAAGGCGATGGTGTTGTCGGGATCGATCGCCGGCGTGTATTTCTTGCGCAATTCCTCGAACGCCATCACGTCGGGGTCTTTCTCCCATTTTGGCAGGCCGACCTCCTTGTTGTAGCGGATGGCGACGATGCCGGTGGCGTTCTCGAGGCCCGCCGCGCTCAGGATCGAGCGGCCGGTCGAGCCCGCCGACAGCAATTGCAGCGGCTTCCAGCCGAGCTCGGCGACTTTGCGGATCGACTGCGACGAGGCCTTGCCGGTGGAGATGTTGTAGAAGACGTCCGCGCCGGACTTCGAGAGGTTGATGAGCTGGGAATCGACGGTCGGCTCGGTGAGATCATAGGTCTGCTCCATGATCACCTGCGCGGTGCCGCCGGCATCCGCCAGCACCTTCTTGAAGGGACCGAGGAAGTCGCGGCCGAAATCGTCGTTCTGGTAGAGGATGCCGATCCTGGCGTTCGGCTTCACGCTGACGACGTGGCGGGCCAGGATGCGCGCCTCGGTCGGATACAGCGGCAGGCCCGCCATCGTCCATTTGAACTCTTTCGGATTATTCCATTTCGACGCGCCGGTATTGAGCAGCAGCTGCGGCACGCCCTTGGAGTTCAGGTATTTGTGCACGGCAGTCTGCGGCGCGGTGCCGAGCGAGCCGTACAGCGCGAGCACCTCCTCCTGCTCGACCAGACGCCGCGTCGCCTCGACGCATTTCGGCGCGCTGTAGGCATCATCCATGGTGAGAAACTTGATCTTGCGCCCGTTGATGCCGCCCTTCTCGTTCAGCATCTGGAAATAGGCTTCGCCGACGCGCCCCAATACGCCGTAGAGCGAGCCGGGGCCGGAATGCGGCACGGTCTGTCCGATCTTGATCTCGGTGTCGCTGGCACCCGCATCGTATTTTTTCTCGGCGGCCCAGACATAGGGCGCGGGCAAGGTGGATGCGGCGATGGTGGCGAGCGCGGCAGTGCTGAAATCGCGCCGCGATGGATTCTTCGTCATTATTTGTTTCTCCCTGGTGCGCGCATTGTGCTGGGAACGCAGCACGGCTCGCAAGTGGGAAGTCACGGCTTTGCGACGCAATGACGCTTAAATCGCCAGTCTAGCGCCTAGACTCAAGTTTTCTCGGCGATGACGACGAGACCGCGCACCGGCTCGTTGTTCTCGTTGCGCGGCGAGGCCGGCTCCAGCGTCAGCAGCTTCAGGCCCGTTTTGGCGATGGCGCCGCGGACATATTCCGCCGAATGGGCATAACGCAGGCCGTCGCCGAGCACGATGCCGCTGCCGTCATGCGTCTCCAGCGTGAAGGCGAGCACGCCGCCCGATGCGAGCACGCGCTTTGCTTCGGTCAGGACCGGCGCGAGATCGGCGAGATAGACGAATGCATCCGCGGCGACGATCAGGTTCGCGCTCGCGTCACTCTTCGTACGCAGGCCCTCGATCATGTCGGCGACTTCGAGCTCGGCGTAGAGGTTGGTGGCGCGCGCCTGCTTGATCATGCCGGGCGAGAGGTCGATGCCGATGAAATGATCGACCTGCTTGGCGAAGGCGGCGGCCGCAAGGCCGGTGCCGCAGCCGAGATCGATGGTGCGCTTGAAGTAGGCCGGCTTCTTCGCAGCGACGCGTGCGGCCAGCACCGCCTTGAAGATCAGGCTGGGCGCGCGGTAGCCGAGATCGTTGATCAGCGTGTGCTCGAAGCGCGGGGCGTACTGGTCGAACAGCGCCTGCACATAGGCCTTCGGCATCTCCGCCATCTCGGCGTCGCCGAGCCGCATCAGGTGCAGGCCGGCGCCGTGCTGGTCGCCGGGATCGGACCTCCGCGCTTCTCGAAACGCCGCGATGGCCTTGTCGCGCTCACCGAGCTGCTGCCGGATCTCGCCGAGCGTGAACCAGGCCGAGGTGAAGTCAGGCGCCAGCTCGATCGCCTGCTCGAGCAGGTCGGCGGCCGCGGGCAGATCGCCCTTGAGCTGGAGGTCGCGCGCGAATTCGAAGCGGCGGTCGGCCATGAGATCGCCAGAGGTCAGGAACAGACGGAGGGGCATGGGAACCAGGAAGCGCAGGGCGGAATGACTCGAAGCGACGGTAACGCGGCCTATATATCAGGCATGCGACCCCAAGACATCCTGTTGCCAGCTGCTGCCGGCCTGTGCTGCAAGCCCGGCGGCTTCCATATCGACCCCGTCCGCCCGGTCGAGCGGGCCGTGATCACCCACGGCCATTCCGACCATGCCCGCGCCGGCCATGGCGCGGTGCTGGCGACGCAGGAAACGCTGGACATGATGCGGCTGCGCTATGGCGAGAACTTCGCCGGATCGACCCAAGCCATCCGCTATGGCGAGGAGATCCGGCTCGGCGATGTTCGCGTGAAGTTTCACCCGGCCGGCCATGTGCTGGGCTCGGCGCAGATCGCGGTCACCTGCAAGGAGACCTGCATCGTTGCCTCCGGCGACTACAAGGACGCATCTGATCCGACCTGCACGCCGTTCGAGCTGGTGCCCTGCGACGTCTTCATCACCGAGGCCACCTTTGGCCTGCCGGTGTTCCGGCATGGCGATGCCGCCGATGAGGTCAGGAAGCTGCTCGCCTCGGTCGCGCTGTTTCCCGAGCGCGCGCATCTCGTCGGCGCCTATTCGCTCGGCAAGGCGCAGCGCGTGATCAAGCTGCTGCGGCAGGCCGGCTACGACGCACCGATCTACCTGCATGGCGCCATGGAGACGATCACGCATTACTACCAGAGCCGCGGCATCGAGCTCGGCGAGCTCAAGCCGGTGAAGGGCGTGAAGAAGGCCGCGCTCGCCGGCACCATCACGCTGGCTCCGCCCTCGGCGACGTCAGACCTGTGGACGCGGCGCTTTCCCGATCCGGTCACGGCGTTCGCCTCGGGCTGGATGCGTGTGCGCGCCCGGGCGCGGCAGCGCGGCGTCGAGCTGCCGCTGGTGATCTCCGACCACGCCGATTGGGACGGCCTCACCGCCACGATCGGTGCGACCGGCGCCGGCGAGATCTGGGTCACGCATGGCCAGGAAGACGCGCTGGTGCATTGGTGCCGCAGCAAGGGCCTGAAGGCGCAGCCGCTCGACCTCGTCGGCTATGGCGACGAGGAGGAGAGCGAGACGCCTGTTCAAGGTGAGGCTGAGGCATGAACCGCTTCGCCGAACTCCTGGACCGTCTCGCCTACGAGCCCGGCCGCAACAACAAGCTGCGGCTGATCACCGGCTATTTCCGCGAGGTCGGCGACCCCGACCGCGGCTACGCGCTGGCCGCGCTGACCGGCGCACTCAGCTTCAAGCACGCCAAGCCGGCCCTGATCCGCGACCTCATCGCGTCGCGCACCGATGAGGTGCTGTTCGGGCTGAGTTACGATTACGTCGGCGATCTCTCGGAGACGGTGGCGCTGATGTGGCCGCGGGCCGAGCTCGCCGCCCACAACAACCCGCCACCCCCAACCCTCACCGAGGTCGTCACCACGCTGCGCACGCTCGGCAAGACCGAGCTGCCGAAGCAGCTCGAGCGCTGGCTTGACGAGCTCGACGAGACCGGACGCTGGGCGCTCTTGAAGCTCGTCACCGGTGCGCTTCGTATCGGCATCTCGGCGCGCCTCGCCAAGACCGCGGCGGCCGCGCTCGGCGACAAGGATCCGCATGAGGTCGAGCTGATCTGGCCGGGTCTCATCCCACCCTATCTCGACCTGTTCGCCTGGCTGGAAGGCCGCGCCGACAAGCCCGTCAACCGCGATCCCGCGCCATTCCGGCCCGTGATGCTGGCGCATGCGATCGAGGACGCGGATTTCGCCGCGCTCGATCCCGCCGACTACATCGCCGAATGGAAATGGGACGGCATCCGCGTGCAGGCTGTCGCCGGCCGCGACGAGCGCGGCCATATCACGGCGCGGCTCTATTCGCGCACGGGCGAGGACATCACGGGCAGCTTTCCGGACTTCGTGCCGTCGCTGCACCTGCCGGGTGCGATCGACGGCGAGCTGTTGATCCTGCGTGAGGGCCGCGTGCAGAGCTTCAACGTCCTGCAACAGCGGCTCAACCGCAAGGTCGTCTCGCCAAAGCTGATCAAGGAGTTTCCGATCCACCTTCGCGCCTACGATCTGCTCGGCGACGACGAGAACGATCTGCGCGAGCTGCCGTTCGCGGAGCGGCGCGAGCGGCTGGAGACCTTCATCAAGAAGCTCGACGATCCCCGCATCGATCTGTCGCCCACCGTGCCGTTCGCAAGCTGGGAAGCATTGACCGCCGCGCGCGCCGATCCCGCCAGTGCCGGCGCCGGCGAGGATGCGGACGCCGTCGAAGGCGTGATGCTGAAGCGGCGCGATGCGCCCTATCTGCCGGGACGGCCGAAGGGCCAATGGTGGAAGTGGAAGCGCGATCCGCACATCATCGACGCCGTGCTGATGTATGCGCAGCGCGGTCACGGCAAGCGCTCGTCCTATTATTCCGATTACACCTTCGGCGTCTGGACCGCGGGCGAGGGCGGCGACGAGCTGGTGCCGGTCGGCAAGGCCTATTTCGGCTTCACCGACGAGGAGCTGCTGCAGATCGACCGCTTCGTCCGCCGCAACACCACGGAGAAATTCGGTCCCGTGCGTCATGTCGTGCACGAGGGCGACAAGGGATTGGTGCTGGAGGTGGCGTTCGAGGGCCTGCAGCGCTCACCGCGTCACAAATCCGGCGTCGCCATGCGCTTTCCCCGCATCAGCCGCCTGCGCTGGGACAAGCCGCCGAAGGAGGCGGACAGGCTGGAGACACTGGAGCGGATGCTGAAGGTGGAGGCGGCGGAGATTGAAGTGTGAGGCACCTCGATCTCGCCGCGATGGCGGTGCGCTCCCTCTCCCGCTTGCGGGAGAGGGTTGGGGAGAGGGTGTTTCCGCATTGGGACAGTCCCCTAGAGGAGAAAGCCCTCACCCGCACCTTCGGCGCGACCTCTCCCGCAAGCGGGAGAGGTTGGCAACCCGCGGCACGCGCCTGCCCGAATTAAACTCCGGTAATCCGATTGACGCTCGCTTGCGGGTTCCCCATGTGCCTCGCCGTGCCCTATAATGGGGTCGAATCCGCCTGAGGAGTTTGCGATGGTCCAAGACGTCAGAGATTTGCCGGCCGGCCGCAGCGACGGGCTGAACCGTTTTCTCGGCGGCTCGCCGCTGGCGGTCGCGTTTCGTCTGGTCCTGCTCTCGATCCTGGTCGGCGTCGTGCTGGCCGCAATCGGATTCGATCCCTGGAACATCATCTATAGCATCCGCCTCCTGTTCCAGCGTCTGTGGGATCTCGGCTTCGATACCATCAACTGGCTGTGGCGCTATTTCCTGCTCGGCGCGGTCATCGTGATCCCGATCTGGCTGCTGTCGCGCGTGTTCGGCGCGCCGCGCGGCCGGTAAGGCTGGGAGTCCGCAGCCGATGCAACTGCGTTTCGTCGGCTGCGGCGACGCCTTCGGCTCCGGCGGCAGGCTCAACACCTGCTTCCACGTCTCGGGGCGTGCGGCGAATTTCCTGATCGATTGCGGCGCGTCGGCCTTGCCGGCGCTGAAGCGGCTGGAGATCGCGTGCGACGAGATCGATCTGATCCTGATCACGCATTTCCACGGCGACCATTTTGCCGGGCTGCCGTTCCTGCTGCTCGATGCGCAGTTCTCGCGGCGGACGCGGCCACTGACGATCTCTGGCCCGCAAGGCATCGAGAGGCGGCTGCGCGAGGTGATGGAGGCGCTCTTCGAGCATTCCTCGAAGACCAGGCAGCGCTTCGAGCTTGATGTCGTCGAGCTCGCGCCCGGGCAAAGCCGGACTTTCGGCGCCGTGACGGTGATGCCTTATCCTGTCGTGCACGGCGAATCCGGTGGTCCTTTCCTCGCCTACCGCATCGAGGCCGAGGGCCGCACGCTCGCCTACAGCGCCGACACCGAATGGACGGAGACGCTCATTCCGCTGGCGCATGGCGCCGATCTTTTCATTGCCGAGGCCTATATGTACGAGAAGGTGGTCAAGAACCATCTCAGCCTGAAGACCTTGGAACAGCATCTGCCAAACATCGGCGCCAAACGGCTCGTCCTCACCCATATGAGCGACGACATGCTGTCGCGCCTCGAGACGTTGCCCTACATGGCGGCCGAGGACGGCATGGTCGTCGTATTCTGACCATGCACGCGCCCGTCCATCCCAGGGTTGGCACGCGAGACGTGTTCGCCATCGCAGGTCCTGCGATGGTCGCCAACCTGACCACGCCGCTGATCGGCGTGGTCTCGACCACGGCGATCGGCCGCCTCGACGATGCCGCGCTGCTCGGCGGCGTCGCGATCGCGTCGATCATCTTCGACTGCCTGTTCTGGCTGTTCGGCTTCCTGCGCATGAGCACGCTCGCCTTCACCGCGCAATCGCTGGGCGCGGGCGAGGTGCGTGAGCCGACCGCGATCCTGGCGCGCGGCTTCATCGTTGCCGGCCTGATCGGCGCCGCGCTGATCGTGCTGCAATTGCCGCTGGCCGCGGTGCTGTTCGACCTCATGGGCGGCAGCGAAGGTGTGACGCGGGCAGCTCAGACCTACTTCAAGATCCGGATCTGGTCGTCGCCGTTCACGCTGGCCAATTACGTCATCCTCGGCTGGCTGATCGGCCAGGCCCGCGCCAATTCAGCCTTGCTGCTTCAGGTCGTCGTCAACCTCGTCAACATGGCGGCGACGATCCTGCTGGTGCTGGTCTACGACACCGGCATCGCCGGGGCCGCGATCGCCGCGCTGTTCTCGGAAGCGGTCGGGTTCGCCCTCGGCGTGATCGTCTGCCGTCATTACGCCGAAGGCGGCTTCGCGGTGCCGTACAGGACCCTGCTCGACCGCGACAAGCTGCTGCGGATGCTGGCGGTGAATTCCGACATCATGATCCGCACCGCGGCGCTGATCGCGGTATTTCTGTTCTTCACCGCCAAGGGTGCGCAGGCCGGCGACGTCACGCTGGCGGCCAATTCCGTGCTGAACAACTTCCTGTTCATCAGCGCCTTCTTCCTCGACGGTCTCGCCAACGCGGCCCAGCAGCTCTGCGGCCGCACCCTCGGCGCACGCGACGCAAAAGGCTTTGCCGCCTCGACCCGGCTGGTGCTGTTCTGGGGGCTCGGCTTCGCCATCGTCGTCGCGGCGCTGTTCGCGTTGTTCGGGCCGGCCTTGATCAATTTCATGACGGCGAGTGATGACGTGCGCCGCGCCGCGCGCGAGTTCCTGCCCTTCGTCGTGCTCGCGCCGATTCCCGGCGTGTTCGCGTTCGGGTTCGACGGCATCTATATCGGCGCGACCTGGGCGCGCGAGATGCGCAACCTGATGCTGGTTTCGCTCGCGGTCTTCCTCGGCACGTGGTGGGCGCTGCAATCGTTCGGCAATGCCGGGCTGTGGTGGGCGCTGATGGCCTCCTACCTCTCGCGCGGCGGCTTGCAGGCGGCGCGCTATCCGGCGCAGTTCCGGGCGACGTTCTCTTCTCCCTCGCCCCGCTTGCGGGGAGAGGGTCGGGGTGAGGGGGAGTCTCGACAAGGGAAGTGAGAGTTGGGCTCGTGGAGAGTCCCCCTCACCCGGAATTTGCTCTCGCAAACTCCGGCCTCTCCCCGCAAGCGGGGAGAGGCGAAGAGCACCGCCTTACATCCCCGGCCAGTCTTCCGCCGTGAGCGTCGCCGCATCGGCGCCGACGATCTCGGACAGCGAATCCCGCCCGGTGCGGAGCAGCGTCGAGGTGAGGTCGCGCTTGATCTCGTCGACCAGGCCGAGGCCCTTGTAGACCAGCGACGAATAGAGCTGGATCAGGCTCGCGCCGGCGCGGATCTTGGTCAATGCGGCGCCGCCGGAGTCCACGCCGCCGACGCCGATCAAGGGGAACGCGCCCTCGACGCGCACATAGGTCTCCGCGACCATCCGCGTCGACAGGCGGAACAGTGGCCGGCCCGACAGGCCGCCTTGCTCCTTGGCGCGCGTCTCCTCCCGCAGCGTGCTCGGCCGCGCGATCGTCGTGTTCGACACGATCATGCCGTCGACCCGGCGCGAGCGCGCGACCTGCACGACGTCGTCGAGCTGGGCAAGACTCAAATCCGGCGCGATCTTGAGCAGCACCGGCGTGTCGCCGGCCTTCTGCCTGACGCGCTCGCGCGCGTCGATCACGCGGGCGAGGAGATCGTCGAGCAGCGCGCCTTCCTGCAAATTGCGCAGACCCGGCGTGTTCGGCGAGGAGACGTTGACGGTGAAGTAGCTTGCGACCGGCGCAAAGGTCTCGATCAGCTTGACGTAATCGGCGACGCGATCGGCTGAATCCTTGTTGGCGCCGACATTGACGCCGACGATGCCGCCGTGCTGCGCGCGCGCGGCGAGCCGGCGCAACGCGACGTCCGCGCCGTCATTGTTGAAACCCATGCGGTTGATGATGGCCTCGTCGCGCTCGAGCCGGAACAGCCGCGGCCGCGGATTGCCGGCTTGCGGCTTCGGGGTCACCGAGCCGATCTCGACGAAGCCGAAGCCGAGCCGCAGCAGCGCGTCCGGCACCTCCGCGCTCTTGTCGAAGCCCGCGGCCATGCCGATCGGGTTGGGAAAGTTGAGCCCGAAGGCGCGCATCGCGAGCTTGGGGTCGTCGGCGCGCGGCTTGACCGGCGGCAGGAAGCGCAGGCCCTGGATCGCCAGGCGATGCGCGTCTTCCGGATCGAGCCAGCGCAGCACCGGCAGGGAAAAGGCGTCGAAGGCGCGGATCACGGGGCAAGCTCCGGGACGTCGTGGCCGCCGTCGGAGCGGGTGTTGAGGTTCATCACCGCGATCACGGCGCCGAGATCGAGCTCGCCATAGAGATGTGGAAACAGCTCCTCGTTGCGCGAGCGCTCCCAGCGCAGCTCGCTGCCGAGCGCGTCGCCATCGACCTCCACCAGGAACAGCGCGCGCTGCCCGAAATAGTGCTTGCGCAGGGTTTCGGGAACCTGTTCGGCGGTCGAGAAATGGATGAAACCGTCGCGCGCATCATCTGCGCTGCCCCGGTAGACACCCTGCCGTTCCGCCTCACGCCAGGCCGAGGCCGGACAGATTTTGTAGATCTTGACCACCGCTTGCGCAGTCCTGTTTGCTCTTTGAGTCTTTTGGGTTTTTTCGTCTCGTGCGGGTCCGCCAAACCCCCGGCGCGACCGTAAAGGCCGCCCCTGCCGAACTCAAGACCTCAAGACTTTCCGGTCCGATGAAATCGGAACGGAAGGCTCCGGAAGCTTGTTTTGACGCGTTCTTGACGCGAACCAGGACCCACCTCGCTTGAAAACGCTTTCTTTCGCCGCCACTTGCGCGAAAAACGGAAAACCGGTTGATTTGAGGACAATTTTCCTGAGTTGCGACGGGCTGGACCTTGCATGGTCAGACAGGCCAAAGCGCAGAGGATACTCACTCACGACCAGATCTGGATCGCGCTGGATCGGCTGGCGGCGCGCGCCGGTTTGTCGCCGTCCGGCCTTGCCAAGCGCGCCGGGCTCGATCCCACCACCTTCAACAGGTCCAAGCGTGTCACTTCGGACGGCCGCGAGCGCTGGCCCTCGACCGAATCGATCGCCAAGGCGCTGGCGGCGGCAGACGCCTCGTTCGACAGCTTTGCGCGGCTGGTCGACGATGACGCCGGCGACGGCCGCTCGGTCCCGCTGCTCGGTTTCGCGCTGGCCGGCGCGAGCGGGGCCTTCGACGAGTCCGGCTTTCCTGCCGGCAAAGGCTGGACCGAAACCGCGCTTCCGGCCACCGAGGACAGCCACAGCTTCGCGCTGGAGATTTCCGGCGATGAGTTTGCCCCTGTCTACCGCCATGGCGACATCGTGCTGGTTTCACCGGGCGCGCCGATCCGCAAGGGCGATCGCGTGGTGGTGCGAAGCAGGACGGGCGAAGTGACGATCGCAGCGCTGAAGCGCCGTACCGCGAAGGCCCTGGAGCTGCAATTGCTCAATGCATCGCAAGCCGTGCGCACGATGGCGGCGGGCGAGGTGGGGTGGATCGCGCGGATTGTGTGGACGAGCCAGTGACTGCGGCGGCAGTTAGGCGACTTCCGTTGCATCGACACGACGCAACTGAGTGAGCGCATCCACGGCGAGCCTCACAGCACTTCGAAGATCTTGTAGGCGACGGCGCCCTCGACGAGATAACCCTTGCCGACACAGACGATGTCATTGAGCCAGGCGTAGGTCTGCGAGCCGGTTTCGAACAGCGGATTGGTGCGGAAGTAATATCCGGCGGGATCGATCCTGGTGCGCCGCGCCGGGTCCGCCATCTCGGCGCGCAGAGCCTGCGGCGTCACCCAGCGACCGCCATAAGGTCATATAGATCAGCTCGCCGTCATGCGTCCGCAGCGACAGGCGGACATCGAGCGTCATGGCTCCATCGGCGCGAAACAACGCCCAGTCGCCGCCGCCCCGCAGCACCTCGCCGCGCAGGCGTGGGCCTTCGAACGAGCCCTTGGCGGCGCCGAACAGCACGCGCTGCCCGACCGGCCCGGCGCCGAAATTGAGGCGCGGGTCGAGATCGACGACGATGTCGAAGAGATGTCTGGTCTCGAGATCGCCGACGGATTTGACGCGGGGGTCGGTCATGGTCTGGCACTCCTTGATGCCTGGATGGAATTTGCCGGCGGCTAAGCCGCCTGTGTCGCATCGCCAAACAGCTTGCGCCTCGAGAGGCCGGATTGGGCGCACAGCTCGGAGAGATCGAAGACGAAGCGTTCATGCGCGATCTTGTCGTCGCGGAAGGCGAAGGCGATGAACACGGGCAACTCGGCACGGCGCCCATTGGGCGCGCCCCCGAAGCGATCACCCGTCATCGTCATCCGGGCGGTGCCCCAGCAGACCAGCGTGTCGGCGGAATTGGCGTGGCCATCCAGCGTGACGTGATAGTCCGGGAACGACTTGAAGAAGCGCGTCAGGACGCGCTCGTTTTCGGCGAGACCCTGCGCCCTGGTGCCGAAGGCCGGCGTCTCCAGCACCATGTCCGGATGCAGGACCTCCAGCGCCGCAGCGACATCCTGCCGGCTCTTGGCGACCGCCAGCCTTTCCGCCAGCTCGAACATCCGCTTGCCATCCATGGCCTGTCTCAGAGCATTCTACATGAATAATACATACATCGTGTATGTTATATGCGGTTTGATACAAACGCGTCAAGCTTTTAAGTTGCGCGCGATGCGGGCGAAGGATCCTCCGAGAAGTCGTCGGGAAGAGTACAGCGAAGCCACCAGGCAGGCGCTGATCGATGCCGGACGCGAAGCGTTTGCCGCCAATGGATTTCAGGCGGCGGGCATGGAGGCGATATCGCGGGCGGCGCGGGTCACGCGCGGCGCGTTCTACCATCACTTCGAGGACAAGAAGGCGCTGTTCGACGCCGTGGTGGTTGCCATGCAGCGCGAGGCGGCCGCCCGGATCGAGGCCGCGGCGCGGAACGAGCGCAAGATCTGGGATCGTCTCAGCGCCGGCATCGACGCCTATCTCGACGCCTGCGAAGAGCCGGCCTATGCGCGCATCGTCATCCAGGAAGCGCAGGCCGTGCTCGGCGAACCGCGCTATCGCGAGATCGAGGAGACCTACCCGACCGCGCTCCTGATCGCGACGCTGCGGGCGCTGAAGCGCGATGGCGAATTGAACGCGGACGATGTCGATCTGCTCAGCCGGATGATCGACGCGATGATCTGCAAGATCGGGCTGTTGCTCCCCTACGCGGACGATTCCAGAAAGCTGCGCAGAGACGGACAGACGATCGTCGCGGCGGTGCTGGACACCTTTCGCCACAAGGCGTGAATCTTCCTCGATCCCGCGAGCGCCCTCGATGGCCAAATGGGGCGATCTCGACGCGGCCAACAAGGCTTGCGCGGTCGGCCTGCAGCAATCGCCGATCGAGATCGAGGTTCGCAAATCCGATGAATGCGCGCCCGGTGTAGAAGGATAACCGCGCTACGTGCTGAAGTCGATTTGAGCTGGAGTTCTGTAACCCGGATGTCGCTTCGCTCATCCGGGCTACGCATTTTTTGCTGGCCTCACGCGCTCCGCGCCAGCGCCCCGTCGATCATGTTCACCGCGTTCTGCACGCCGTACACGGCGACGAAGGAGCCGAAGCGCGGGCCCTTCTCCTGGCCGAGCAGCACCTGGTAGAGCATGTTGAACCAGTCCAGCGTGACGCCGGGACGGCCGTCCTTGCCCTTCTTGACCTGGTCGAGGAACGGCTCGCGGCGTCCGATCTCGTAGACGACGTTCTGGATCTCCTCGGCCGAGGCGTCCGGCGCAAGCTGCGACAGCGCATCGCGCAGATCCTGCAGCGCCGCACGCTCGGTGTCCGTCGGCACGCGAAACTGCTTCGTGGGCGCGACGAAGTCGCGGTAATAATTGATGGCATAGCCGACCATCGCGTCCAGCTTGGGGTGCGTCTGCGGCGACACGCCGGGGCGATAGCGGCCGATGAAGCCCCACAGCGTCTCGGCATTCTCCGCATTCGACGACGACACCAGCGTCAGCAGCAGCTGGAAGGTCACGGGCATGTCGCCCTTCGGCGGCTTGCCGTTGTGGATGTGCCAGACCGGATTGCCGAGCTGCTGCTTGCCGTCCTGCTTGGCGAAGCCGTCGATGAATTGCTGATAGTCGTCGACGTTGCGCGGGATGACGTCGAAATACAGCCGCTTGGCCGCCTTCGGCTCGCGATACATGAACAGCGACAACGATTCCGGCGAGGCATAGCGCAGCCATTCGTCGATAGTGAGGCCATTGCCCTTCGACTTCGAGATCTTCTGGCCCTTCTCGTCGAGAAAGAGCTCGTAATTGAAGCCTTCGGGCGGCGTGGCGCCGAGCGCCCTGGCGATCGCGCCGGACAGCTTCACGGAATCGATCAGGTCCTTGCCGGCCATCTCGTAGTCGACGCCGAGCGCGACCCAGCGCATCGCCCAGTCGGCCTTCCACTGGCACTTGACGCTGCCGCCGGTGACGGTCGTCTCGACCTCCTCGTTCGTATCAGGGTCGACATAGGTCACCGTGCCGGCAGCGACATCGCGGCGGATCATCGGCACCTGCAGCACGATGCCGGTGGTCTTGCTGATCGGGAGGAACGGCGAATAGGTGGCGCGGCGGTCGGGGCCCAGCGTCGGCAGGATGATCTCCATCACCTTGTCGTAGGCGGCGAGCATCTTGAGCAGCGTCGCGTCGAAGCGGCCCGACGTGTAATAATCGGTCGAGCTCGCGAACTCGTAGTCGAAGCCGAAATGATCGAGGAAGGCGCGCAGCCGCGCATTGTTGTGGTGCCCGAACGAGGGGTACTCGTTGGAGAACGGATCCGGCACCCGCGTCAGTGGCTTGCCGAGATGCGCGGTCAGCATCTCCTTGTTGGGGACGTTGTCGGGCACCTTGCGGAAGCCGTCCATGTCGTCGGAGAAGGCGAGCAGGCGCGTCTTGACCTTGTCCTCGGTGAGCACGCGAAAGGCGTGCCGCACCATCGAGGTGCGCGCGACCTCGCCGAACGTGCCGATATGCGGCAGGCCGGACGGGCCGTAGCCGGTCTCGAACAGCACCTCGTCCTTCGGGCTCTTCTTCAGCCGCGCGACGATGGCCTTCGCCTGCTCGAACGGCCAGGCGTTGGATTGTTCGGCGAGCGCACGCAGATCGCTCGGACTCATGCTGGGATCGATAACGGACATCAATACGGGCCTCCGGGCCGCGGAAAATAGCGATTTCCGGGCAGAATGCAATTTTGCGGGGCGACAGCCACCTCCGCCGTCATTGCGAGCGAAGCGAAGCAATCCAGACTGTTTCCGCAGCAGCAGTCTGGATTGCTTCGTCGCTGCGCTCCTCGCAATGACGGCGAGGAAACAGCGAAACTAGAATCGTAGGGTGGGCAAAGCGAAGCGTGCCCACCATTCATAAGACGTGGGCACGGCGCTTGCGCGCCTTTGCCCACCCTACGGCAGCTCGCGTGCCGCAAGAGCGCGCAGCTAAAACGGGCTCACCGAGAAATAGCGCAGCCACAGATCGGTGTAGCGGCCCTTTTCCCAGACGCGGAACAGCGCCCAGTTCAGGGCCTGGCGCAGTACGTCGTTGCCCTTGCGCACGGCGATGCCGATGCCTTCGCCGAAGAAGCGGCTCTCGACGAAGGGGCCGCCGGAGAAGGCGCAGCAATCGCCGGAATCGGTGCCGTTGATCCAGAACGCCAGCGAGATGGCGTCGCCGAAGATGAAATCGACCTCGCCCTTGCGCAAGGCGGCGCGCATCGCCTCGTCACTGGGATAGGCATGCAGCTCCGCATCGGTGAACATGGCCTTGAGATAGGCCTCGTGCGCGGAGCCGGCGATGACGCCGACCTTCTTGCCCTCGAGATATTCGGGCCGGATTTCCGGCATCACCGCGTCCTTGCGCGAGGCGAAGCGCGCCGGCACGCGATAATAGGGATCGGTGAAGTCGACGCGGGCGCGCAGCTGCGGGCTCACCGCCATCGAGGCGATAATGGCATCGCCGCGGTTGGAGGAGAGCGCATCGACCAGCGTCTCGAAGCGGCGCATCTGCACGGTGCAGGTGACCTTGATCTCCTCGCACAGGCTGCGGGCGAGATCGACGTTGAAGCCGGCCGGGTTGCCGTCGGCGCCGGTGTAGTTGAAGGGCGGATAGTCGGTCTCGGTCAGGAAGCGGATCACGGTCAGGCGCGACAGGTCCGGCCGTTCCGGTCGCCGCCGCGGGTCCCAGAAGCCGGGCACCGCCTGCGGGGCGGCCTGAGGTGTGGCCTGGACCTGCGGCGTGGCCTGGGGTGCCGCCGGGGGGCGCTTGGCGGGAGCCTGGGCCTCGGCGGCGGGGAGGCTCGCGAGCAGGCACGCGGTCGCGGCCAGCCCGGTCAGCAAGCCACGGGCAGATTTGGTCGATTTCGCCTGTTGCGATGGAGCCATCGGCCGGAAATGAACGAATTTCGTTGGGATCGGAGGGCGTTATAGACCATCCCGCCGGGAACGCGAGCGCGGAATGTGGCTGGGTGAAGGTCCCTCGGCCATCATGCCCGGGGCTGTCCCGGCCATGACGATGGGGAAGCAATTGGGCCCGAACGCAGCCTTCAAAGATACTTCTTCAAATCGGCCGCCGCCTCTTCCGGCGTCCGCTTCAGATTGAACGGCGAGACGAAGCGCCCGTCGCGGTCCATCAGGTAGATCAGCGCGGTGTGGTCCATGGTGTAGTCGCCGTCCTTGGTCGGGATCTTCTTGGCGTAGACCCGGTAGGAGGTGATGACCTTGGCGATCTCGGCGGGGTCGCCGGACAGGCCCTCGAGGTGCGGATCGAAGCTCGACAGGTATTCCTTCATGGTCGCCGGCGTATCGCGCTCGGGATCGACCGAGATGAAGACGGCATTGACCTTGTCGGCATCCTTGCCCATGACGCGCAGCACTTCCGAGATCTCGAACAGCGAGGTCGGGCAGACGTCGGGGCAATGGGTGTAGCCGAAGAAGATCAGGGTCGGCTTGCCCTTGAGGCTCTTGTCGGTGACGGCCTTGCCGTTCTGGTCGGTGAGCTGGAACGGGCCGCCGATCGCAGCCGGCTGCGCCACCTTGCTGATGCCGCCCATGGCCCAGAACATGATCAGGAGCCCGACAACGAGGCTTGCCGCGAAGGCGGTCGCGATCACCAGCGGACGGGTGGCGGAGCTCATGAGCGGGAAACTTCCTGTCGCGGATCAGAAGCAGGCGGCGAAGCCGGTCCTGATCATTTCGAAGAACATTTGCGTGCCGTAGTGGAACCACAGCGCCAGCGTGCCGAGCACCAGCAATCCGCCGATCGCCGCACCCGCCCACAGCAGCACGGACGGCGTCCGGCCGGCAGTGGACGAATTGTCCTGTAACGGATGCGTCGGGTGCAGTGGTTGAGCCATGACAACGATCGAGACAACGATCGAGGGCGAAGGCCCCCGGTTCCCAAGCCTTCAGATAGGCTCTGGCCCGCCTGCGGGCAAGACGCCGCCGGCGGGCCAGAACGATCCAGTCAGGTCGAGAACGTCAGTGCAGCAGCTGGCCCCGGGCGGATTCGATCTGGTCCGCTTGCGGGAGAGGCCGGCGCGACGGCTTGATGGTCGAGGCCTGCGCGTCCATGTAGCAGGGCTTGTACATGGCCTGGAGCTGCTTGCCCCTCAGGAACAGCATATTCGGGGTGAGGCCGCCGCGCTGGCTGATCCAGCGCCTCACGTGCGAGGGATACATCGCATAGAGCATCTGGGTCGCCTCGGGATTGGTGACGGCGCGGCCATTGCGGCCGAAATCCCAGGCGGCGTGGAAGCCGAGCGTCGCGCTCGAGGTCACGCAGATGCGGTCATGCGGGATGGCACCGAGGACGATGGTACAGGCGGATGCGCAAAGGCCGTCGATGATGACGGTCTCGCCTGATTGACGCAGGTCCTGGTACTTGTCGACGTAGGTTCCAATCCGGCCACCGCGGTCATCCGCGATCCGAACCACCGCGTGAGAAGCCCCCATGCCAGCGATCAACAGAACCGCCGCAAGCAACCCCGTCAGAAACTTCATTGGCCCCCGCCCCAGTCGAATTCGAATCTGCGTGTCAGGTGGTGATGCACGGCTAGCGTCCGTCGTAACCGAGGTTTTGTCTAGGCAGGCTGGCTGACTCAAAACAAATTCAAATCCAGTGTTGCGTCCGCGCTGCACCCGGTGGGTCTCCATCCCAAAGTGGAACAAGTTAACGAGGTCTTACGCGCCGCACCCTTGATCTCAGTTGCAACCGCCGGCTTCAATCCGGGCAACTACAGGGGGGAAACTCATGGAGGGGGAAGTGCATGGCTGAGGAAACAGACGTCATCGTCGTCGGGGCGGGACTGTCGGGTCTGGTGGCCGCCACCGAGATTGCCGACGCGGGCAAGCGCGTCATCGTGGTCGACCAGGAAGGCGAGCAGTCGATTGGCGGCCAGGCATTCTGGTCGTTCGGCGGCCTGTTCCTGGTCGATTCGCCGGAGCAGCGCCGGCTCGGCATCAAGGACTCCTTCGACCTCGCCATGCAGGACTGGATCGGCGCCGCCGGCTTCGACCGCGACGAGGATTTCTGGCCGCGGCAATGGGCCGAGGCCTATGTCGCCTTCGCGGCCGGCGAGAAGCGCGCCTGGCTGCGGGCGATGGGCCATCGCTTCTTCCCCGTGGTCGGCTGGGCCGAGCGCGGCGGCTACGACGCGATGGGGCACGGCAATTCGGTACCGCGCTTTCACGTCACCTGGGGCACCGGGCCCGGCATCGTCGAGCCGTTCGAGCGCCGCGCGCGCGAGGCGATGAGGAGCGGCCGGCTGAGCTTCAGGTTCCGCCACCGCGTCGACGCGCTCTCGATCACCAACGGCACGGTGGACGGCGTCAGCGGCGCCGTCCTCGCCCCCGACGCCGTCGAGCGCGGCAAGAGCTCTTCGCGCCACGTGGTCGGCGAGTTCGCGCTGAAGGCACAGGCCGTGATCGTGGCCTCCGGCGGCATCGGCGGCAATCACGAGCTGGTCCGGCAGAACTGGCCGAAACGGCTCGGCGATCCCCCGAAATTCATGATCTCCGGCGTGCCCGAGCATGTCGACGGCCGCATGATCGGCATCACCGAGAAATCAGGCGCGCGGCTGATCAACCGCGACCGCATGTGGCATTATGTCGAGGGCATCCAGAACTGGTCGCCGATCTGGCCGCGCCACGGCATCCGCATCCTGCCCGGGCCCTCCTCGATGTGGTTCGACGCAACCGGCACGCGGCTGCCGGCGCCGCTCTTCCCCGGCTCCGACACGCTCGGCCAGCTCAAATACATCATGTCGACGGGCTACGATTATTCCTGGTTCATCCTGACCCAGAGCATCATCAAGAAGGAGTTCGCGCTGTCGGGCTCGGAGCAGAACCCCGACCTCACGGGAAAGAGCTGGCGCATGACCTTGCGCCGCGCCACCAACAAGGGCGCGCCGGCGCCGGTGGAAGCATTCAAGAGCCATGGTGTCGACTTCATCGTACGCGACAAGCTCGAGGACCTCGTTGCGGAGATGAACAAGCTCGCCGGCAGCGACCTCCTCAAGCACGCGCATATCAGGACGCAGATCGAGGCGCGCGACCGCGAGATCACCAATCCTTACGTCAAGGATGCGCAAGTGATGAACATCCACAATGCGCGCCGCTATATCGGCGACAGGCTGATCCGCACCGCCTCCCCACACCGCATCCTGGATCCCGCGCAGGGGCCGCTGATCGCGGTCAAGCTCAACATCCTCACCCGCAAGACGCTGGGCGGCTTCGAGACCGACCTCGAGTCCCGCGTGTTCGGCAGCGAGGGCAGCGTCATTCCCGGCCTCTATGCGGTCGGCGAAGCCGCCGGCTTCGGCGGCGGCGGCGTGCACGGCTATCGCTCGCTCGAAGGCACCTTTCTCGGCGGCTGCCTGTTCTCGGGCCGCAATGCGGGCCGCTCGGCAGCAAAGGCGGTGGGCTGAACCGCACCCTGCGTTGCATCGCTCGCCTCGGATGTAGATCTGCCCGGAAATGCATGCGCGTTCGGCACGCATGCGTGCCGGGCAACGCATGCGTGCCGGGGGTGGCAGAGTGCGAGGTGCTGGGCTAGACAGGGCCGCCATTCCAGTGAGGAGATCCCAATGAGCATCCAGCGTTTCGAAACCGGCCCGCGCATGAGCCAGGTCGTCGTGCACGGCAACACCGTCTATCTCGCCGGCGTCGTCGCCAACAAGGCCGCCGGCGAAAGCGTGACGAAGCAGACCCAGGACATCCTGGCGACCATCGACGGCCATCTCGCCAAGGCCGGCACCGACAAGTCGAAGCTGCTCTCGGCCACGATCTACATCACCGACATGAAGACCTTCGGCGAGATGAATGCGGTGTGGGACGCCTGGGTATCGCCCGGCAACACCCCCGCGCGCGCCACCGTCGAGGCCAAGCTGGCGGCGCCGCAATACACCGTCGAGATCATGGTGACTGCCGCGAAGTAGTCTTCACAACAACTCGCATGCGAGATGGAGCGCGATGACAACATCATCGCGCTCTTTTTTGCGCAACGATGACCTGCGAGGTAATCGATCCTCGCGCGTGAACCTTCGATAGTGCGGTCAGCCGGACAACACGGCGCCATCGAAGGAGAGCATCATGACCGATCCCAACACCATCGCCCGCCGCTACATCGAGCTCTGGAACGAGCGCACGGCCGGCCGGCGCCGCGAACTGCTCAGCGAAAACTGGACGAGTGATGCGAGCTACGTCGATCCCTTGATGAAGGGCGACGGCCGCGACGGCATCGAGGCCCTGATCGCCGGCGTGCAGCAGCGCTTTCCCGATTTCAAATTCCACCTGATCGGCGAGCCCAACGGCTACGGCGATCGCATCCGCTTCTCGTGGGGGCTTGGTCCCGACGGCGACGACAGCCCGATCAAGGGTACGGATTTCGCCGTGCTGAAAGGACGGCCGCATCAGCAGCGTGACCGGATTTCTCGATCAGGTCCCGGCCGGGGCGTGAGACTGCTGGCCTTCCTCGTGCAGGCGGGGAGGGCGGTCGTATCCGGTTCTGAGCGGCATCGGAGCGCACGCCTCGTCCTTCGAGACGACCGCTTTGCGGTCTCCTCAGGATGAGGCTCAGCGGCATCGCGGGTTGTTGAAAACTGCTACCGCGCACTCCGTCCTCATCCCGAGGGCCCGCCAGAGGCGGGCGTCTCGAAGGATGGCCGCAGAGGCAGTCTTCGAGTGCGATAGCTCTGCCGCAGGCGGGGAGGGCGCACCCCCTCGACGAAGCGTTCCCCACGGCTTACCTGTCATGCCGTGCCGCCCCGTATCCTCAAAGCATCGGCCGAGCCCGCCGCACTGCTGCCAAGCCGCTTCCAGCAATGGTTCGCAGGCCGCGGCTGGTCGCCGCGCGCGCATCAATTGGCGCTGCTGGAAAAGGCACGCGAGGACGCCAGCGCGCTGCTGATCGCGCCGACCGGCGCCGGCAAGACGCTGGCGGGATTCTTGCCGACGCTGGTGGAGCTGTCGACGGAGGCGGCCAAACGGACCGCGGGTGCGAAGCAAAGCCTCGTCTCCACCGGCCGCAGCGTGCAACGAACCGGCGGCCTGCACACGCTCTACATCTCGCCCCTGAAAGCGCTCGCCGTCGACATTGCGCGCAATCTGGAGCGGCCGATCGCGGAGATGGCGTTGCCGATCAAGGTCGAGACCCGCACCGGCGACACGCCGGTGTCGCGCCGGCAGCGGCAGCGGCGCTATCCGCCGGATGTGCTGCTGACGACGCCGGAGCAGCTTGCATTGCTGCTGTCCTCGGACGACGCACCGTTCCTGTTTTCCTCCCTGAAGCGCATCGTGCTCGACGAGCTGCATGCGCTGGTGACCTCCAAGCGCGGCGATCTGCTCTCGCTCGGCCTCGCGCGGCTGTGGCGGCTCGCACCGCAGCTGCGTGCGATCGGCCTGTCGGCAACCGTGGCCGAGCCGGAGCAGCTCGCGCGCTTCCTGGTGCCGCAGCTCGACGGCAAGGAGCGAGCAGCCGACATCGTCGTCGCCGGCGGTGCCGCGCCGCCTGTGGTCGAGATGCTCGATACGCGCGAGCGGCTGCCCTGGGCCGGCCACAGCGCGCGCCACGCGCTCCCCGAAATCTACGAGCTGATCAAGGCGAACAAGACCACGCTGGTCTTCGTCAACACGCGCAGCCAGGCCGAGATGCTGTTCCAGAATCTCTGGAGCATGAACGACGACGGCCTCGCGATCGCGCTGCATCACGGCTCGCTCGACGTCGCCCAGCGCCGCAAGGTCGAGGACGCGATGTCGGCAGGAAAACTGCGCGGCGTGGTCTGCACCTCCTCGCTCGACCTCGGCGTCGACTGGGGCGATGTTGATCTCGTCGTCAATATCGGCGCGCCCAAGGGCTCCTCGCGCCTGATGCAGCGCATCGGCCGCGCCAATCATCGCCTCGACGAGGCCTCGCGCGCGGTGCTGGTGCCGGCCAACCGTTTCGAGGTGCTGGAGTGCCGCGCCGCGATCGACGCCATTGCCGAGAACGCGCAGGACACGCCGCCCCTGCGCACCGGGGCGCTGGACGTGCTGGCCCAGCATGTGCTCGGCTGTGCCTGCGGCGAACCGTTCCTTTCCGACGAGCTTTATGCCGAGGTTCGCACCGCAGCGCCTTACGCCGAGCTGTCGCGGCAGGATTTCGACGATGTCGTCGATTTCGTCGCCTCCGGCGGCTACGCGCTCAAGACCTATGAGCGCTTCGCCCGCATCAAGCAGGACAAGGAGGGGCGCTGGCGCGTCGCCAATCCCAAGGTGCGGCAAAGCTACCGGATGAATGTCGGCACCATCGTCGAGGACGACATGCTGAAGGTGCGGCTGGTGCGCTCGCGCGGCGGCGGTAGCGGATCGACCGGCGTGATCGCCCGCGGCGGCCGGCTGCTCGGCGAGATCGAGGAGGCCTTCATCGAGGGCCTCAGCCCCGGCGATACCTTCGTGTTCTCGGGCGAGGTGGTGCGCTACGAGACCCTGGTCGAGGACCAGGTCTACGTCTCGCGCGCGCATGACAAGGACCCGAAGGTGCCGTCCTATATGGGCGGCAAGTTTCCGCTCTCGACCTATCTCGCCGAACGCGTGCGCCGCCTGCTCGATGACGGCCGCGCCTGGGGCGGCCTGCCGGAGCAGGTGCGCGACTGGCTGTCGCAGCAGAAGGACGTCAGCAAAGTGCCGGCGGTGCGCGAGCTGCTGGTCGAGAGCTTCCCGCGCGCCAACAAGCATTATCTGGTCTGCTACCCGTTCGAAGGCCGGCTCGCGCACCAGACCCTCGGCATGCTGCTGACGCGGCGGCTGGAGCGCGCCCGCGCCCGGCCGCTCGGCTTCGTCGCCAATGAATATGCCATCGCGGTCTGGGCGCTCGGCGACATGTCCTTCATGATCCGCGACGGCCGGATCGACCTTGATGCGCTGTTCGACCCCGATATGCTCGGCGACGATCTCGAAGCCTGGCTCGCCGAGTCGGCCTTGATGAAGCGCACCTTCCGCAATTGCGCGATCATCTCGGGCCTGATCGCGCGCCGGCATACGGGCGAGGAGAAGAGCCGCCGCCAGGTGCTGTTCTCGACCGATCTCGTCTATGACGTGCTGCGCAAGCACCAGGCCGATCACGTCCTGTTGCGCGCCGCGCGCGCTGATGCTGCCACCGGCCTGCTCGATCTGCGCCGCCTCAGCGACATGCTGATGCGCATCCAGGGGCGCATCACGCTCCGGGAACTCGACCACGTCTCGCCGCTCGCAGTTCCCGTGATGCTGGAAATCGGCCGCGAGTCAGTTTATGGCGAAGCTGCAGACGAGCTCCTGGCCGAAGCGGCTGACGAGCTCGTCAAAGAGGCGATCTCGTAGACTGCTGCAGCAATGTTTTTTGGGGGCTCAATTCTCTCCACGTCATGCCCGGGCTTGACCCGGGCATCCACGTCTTTGTCTTCGCGGCAAGAACGCGGATGGCCGGGACAAGCCCGGCCATGACGGAGAGTGTGGCGGTATCGATAACTTCGACGCGGCACGTTGACGTCGCAGGCATCGCGCTGCACGCCGATCTCTCCGGCGCGCTGTTCTGGGAAGAGCAGCGCCTGCTCGTCGTCTCCGACCTGCATCTGGAAAAGGGCTCCAGCTTCGCCACGCGCGGCGTGCTGCTGCCGCCCTACGATACGCTGGCGACGCTGAGCCGTCTTGCCGCCGTCATCGCCCGCCACGATCCCCGAATGGTGATCGCCCTCGGCGACAGCTTTCACGACCGCACGGCGCATGAACGGTTGTCGCCGGACGATCGCGAGGCCGTCGGCGCGCTGCAGAGCGGCCGCGACTGGATCTGGATCTCCGGCAACCACGATCCGATGCTGCCGCCTGATCTCGGCGGCACCGTCGCCGAGGAGGTCGCGATCGGCCCGATCACCTTCCGTCACGAGCCGACCGGCGCGCACGGCGAGATCGCCGGCCATCTTCACCCCAAGGCGCGCGTGTCCGCGCGCGGCCGCTCCATGGAGCGCCGCTGCTTCGCCTCCGACGGGATGCGCGCGGTGATGCCGGCGTTCGGTGCCTATGCCGGCGGCCTCAGCATCCGCGACGCCGCATTCGCGAAGATCTTCCCCGCCGATGGCTTCGTCGCCCATCTGCTTGGCGACCGCCGCGTCCACGCCATTGCCGCCTCGCGCTGTTCCTGAGATTTCCGGGTCGTCTCAGAACAAATTAAGAACACTTTAGCAAGTCTTTGATATATCATTGTGATTCGGCGCATCGCCGGCACAATATCTAGCGTCTGTCAGACTTTGCGAGGACTAGATGTCCACCATCGCCTTCGATCAATTCGCCCTCACCCGGATCGCCGATTTCGCGCGCTCGCTGTCGCGGCTGCATCAGGCGGCGCGGCGCCAGCGCATCGACGACGACCAGTTCGACCGCGAGTTCAACGCGGTGTGCCAGTCGATCTGGGGCTATACCATCGACGACATCAGCGACGATCTGTTCTCGACCGAGGATCATCTGTTTCTCGACACGCTGGACGAAGCGCAGGCGCGCAACTTCGCGGCCGAGCAGGGCTACGACCTCGTCGGCGATCACGGCATGCTGACCGACTGGTGGGGCTTCTGCTGGATGATCCTGGCCGAGAAGCGCGGCCTGTTGACGCCGGACAACCGCGCCGCCGCGCGCGCGGCGATCGAGGAGAAATATCTGGCGGCGCCGAACGTGATCGGGGTGATCATCGGGAGGTGATCGCCGTCCTCCGTCATTGCGAGGAGCACTTGCGACGAAGCAATCCAGAGTGCCTCCGTCGAGGGATTCTGGATTGCTTCGCTACGCTCGCAATGACGGCGTGGTGAGAGCTTGGGCTAATCCAACCCCGCCCGCTTCGCCGGTTTCTGCGCCGTCGTCTTCGGCACGGTCACGTCGGGCAGCGCCTCACGCACGATCTCTGCGGCAGGGGCATCTGCCGACACCGTCTCTGCCCGCACCGGGGCCACCTTCATTTCGCCGAGGCGGGCGCGGACCTGGGCGGTGAGGCCGGGATAGGACGCAACCGGGGTGAAGTCCGCGGCCTGGTCGTTGCCGACGCGGATGCCGGTATAGGCAACGAGGCCGTCGGTGGTGGCGATCACGTCGCCGGCCTTCAGCGACGAATCCAGTGCAAGATCGACCGGGGCGAGGCCAACCGGATCACGGCCGTTGCAGGTGCAGTCGGCGCGCAGCGCCTTGCGATAGGCGAACGCGTTCTCGCTGTCGGCGTAGCGCTCGCCGGTCTGCGAATAGGCACCGTCGATGCTGGATCCAAAATAGACCTTTGTCGCGGTGGCAGGGCAGAAGGCCTGACACATCTGCACTGGTGAGACCATGCCTCGCATCAGCGGGAAATACTTGCCATCGCAGCTGCGCACGCAGAAAGCCGGGCCCGAGCCACCGGCTGCGGCCGAGCGTGCCGGCGGTACATATTGCGGATTCTGCTGGCCTGTGGAGGGATCGGAGTAGGAGTTCGGCTGCTGTGGTTGCGGCCGCTGCATTCCGCCGAACAGGAAGTCGAACAGGCCTTCGGCCGAAACCGGGGCCGGGGCCACAAGCATGGGAACCGCAACCATGACGGCTGCGAGCATCACGCGACGCCGCGTATGGGACAACTCTGTACGCACAGCTCACTCCACCCGACGCTACGGAACCGGTCAGGACCGTTCGATGTCTCCAGCACACGATTCACCGTAATGCGCGATGGTAAATGAGCGGTTGCGTGGAGGCGGTTTCAAGACGAGGCGGTGATCTCTTTATGGCCGCGCGCAGCTTCACGGACGGCGTTGCTGCCGGGGCACGCTCGGGCATGCCGACGGAGAAGCAATCGTCCTCTCTTACGCCTTCAAGAATTCCGAGGCCTTGTAGAGCGAGCGGAACGGCAGGCCGGCCGCGCCGAACGTGTCGGTGGCGCCTTCCTCGCGGTCGACCATGGTCAGCACCAGCACCACATTGGCGCCGGCCTCGCGCACGGATTCCACCGCCTTCATCGCCGAGCCGCCGGTCGTGGTGACGTCCTCGACGATCACGACGCGCTTGCCTGCGAGCGTCTCGCCCTTCGGCAGGCCCTCGATCGCGAGCTTGGCGCCGTGCTCCTTTGGCTTCTTGCGCACGAAGAACGCTGCGATCGGATGGCCCTTGATCCAGGAGATCTGCGCCAGCGCACCGGCAAGCGGCACCGCGCCCATCTCGAGGCCGCCGATGAAATCGAGATTGTCGTCCTTCAGCGCCTCGTAAGTCAGCTCGGCGAGCAGGGTCGCGCCCTCGGGGTCGAGCATGGTCGGCTTCAGGTTGAAGTAGAAATCGCTCTTGCGGCCCGACGCGAGCGTCACCTCGCCGCGGCCGAATGAGCGCCGGCGGATGATTTCGAACAGGCGGGCGCGGGAGGCAGATTTCGACACGGCGGTCCCTCGAACAGCTTTTTGGAGGAGGCGGAATTTATCCGCGACGGGAGCGACATTCCAGAGGGTGTGTCCCTCGTCAACAGGGATCGGCCATCCCCGGCCGCCGGTTGTGGGGCCGCGACCTTCTGGAGTAGTTGAGAGCCCGGATCGGGCGCGACGCCTCCTCGGGAAGGAAACGGGATGACCATCGAGCTGCACACCTGGAACACGCCGAACGGCCGCAAGATCTCGGTCGCGCTGGAGGAGATGGGGCTGCCCTACAAGGTGATCCCGGTCAACATCACCAAGGGCGAGCAGATGGCGCCGGAGTTCCTCAAGCTGTCCCCGAACAACAAGATCCCCGCGATCGTCGACCCCGAAGGGCCGGACGGCAAGCCCGTCAGCATCTTCGAATCCGGCGCGATCCTGCTCTATCTCGGTGAAAAGACCGGCAAATTCCTGCCGAAATCGCTTGGTCAGCGGATCCCCGTCTACGAATGGCTGATGTGGCAGATGGGCGGCTTCGGTCCGATGCCGGGCCAGGTGCACCATTTCATTGCGCTCGAGAACGAGCAGGATCGCGCCTACGGCCTGAAGCGCTACATGGCGGAGACGCGCCGGCTCTACGGTGTGCTCGACCGCCGCCTGGACGGACGCGACTTCGTCGCCGGCGAGCTCTCGATTGCCGATTTTGCCATCCTGGGCTGGGCCTGGCGCCACCCTCGCCACAAGGTTGATCTGGCCGACTTCCCCAACGTCAAGCGCTGGTACGAGGCCCTGATGGCCCGGCCCGGGGTGAAGCGGGGGATGGAGGCGAAGCTGGATTGAGCTTCGCTTACCCTCCCCTGGAGGGGGAGGGTCGATCGCGCGAAGCGCGAGCGGGGTGGGGTGATCTCTCCACGCGGGCACTGTTGGACGGGGAGAGACCGTCACCCCACCCCGTCACGCAATCTCGCTCCGCTCGATCGCGCGCCGACCCTCCCCCTCCAGGGGAGGGTGAAGAAAGCGCCTCACACCTTCTTCGCCTCCACCGCCATCCGCACCGCCAGCCCGGCCAGCACGGTGCCCATCAGCCAGCGCTGCACCAGCATCCAGCTCGGCCGGTTCGCCAGGAACAGCGCGATCGAGCCGGCCGCCAGCGCGATCATCGCATTGACGCTGACGCTGATCGCGATCTGGATTGCGCCCAGAATGATCGACTGCGTCAGCACGCTGCCGGCGGCGGGATCGATGAATTGCGGCAGCAGCGCCAGGTACAGCATCGCGATCTTCGGATTGAGCAGGTTGGTGACGAAGCCCATCGCGAACAATTTGCGCGGGCTGTCGATCGCGAGCTTCCTGACCTGGAACGGTGATCGTCCGCCCGGCTTCACCGCCTGCCAGGCGAGCCAGAGCAGATAACCTGCGCCGGCAAAGCGCAGCGCGTCATAGGCAAAGGGAATGGCGAGCAGCAGCGCCGTGATGCCGAACGCCGCGCACAGCATGTAGAACACGAAGCCGAGCGCGACGCCGCCGAGCGAGACGATGCCGGCCGCCGGCCCCTGCGTGATCGAGCGCGAGATCAGATAGATCATGTTCGGTCCCGGCGTGAGCACGAGGCCAAGGCTGACGAGGGCGAAGCCGAGCAGGGCGGAGGTGTGGGGCATGGCTGAACCGGTGCGGGAGATGCACTGGTTCTAATATGCGAGGCCGTGCCGGACCATCGCGCAATTGCTCGGAGGACAATTCAGCATCTCGCTACGCATTCGGCGGTGGGACCTGTACCCCCTCACCCGGATCGCAAGAGCGATCCGACCTCTCCCCGCAAGCGGGGAGAGGTGAAGGAAGAGATCAATGCGCCTCGTCCCAATTGTTCGCCGCGCGCGCGTCTACGTGCAGCGGCACCGAGAGCAGCACCGCTGGGAACGGCGCGTCCTGCATCACGTGCTGCACGACGGGGAGCGTCGCCTCGACCTCGGCGTCGGGCACCTCGAAGATCAACTCGTCATGCACCTGCAGCAGCATCTGCGCCGACAGCTTCTTCGCGGCGAGCGCGTCCTCGACCCGCGTCATGGCGCGGCGGATGATGTCGGCGGCGGTGCCCTGGAGCCGCGCGTTGATCGCAGCGCGCTCATTGAAGGCGCGCACCGAGGCGTTGGAGGCCTTGATGTCGGGGTAGTGGCACTTGCGGCCGAACAGCGTGGTGACGTAGCCGTGGTTGCGGCAGAAGTCCCGCGTCTCGTCCATGTAGGCGCGGATGCCGGGGAAGCGCTCGAAATATTTCTTGATATAGGCCGAGGCTTCCTCGCGGGCGATGCCGAGCTGGTTGGCGAGGCCGAACGCCGAGATGCCGTAGATGATGCCGAAATTGATCGCCTTGGCGCGACGGCGGATCTCGCTCGGCATGCCCTTGATCGGCACGCCGAACATCTCCGACGCCGTCATGGCGTGAATGTCGAGGCCGTCGCGGAACGCCTGCTTCAGCACGGGAATGTCGGCGATCTCGGCGAGCAGCCGCAGCTCGATCTGCGAATAATCCGCCGAGACCAGCTTGTGTCCTGGCGTCGCAATAAAGGCGCGGCGGATCTTTCGGCCGTCCTCGGTGCGCACCGGAATGTTCTGCAGGTTCGGCTCGTTCGAGGACAGTCGGCCCGTCGTGGTCGCCGCCAGCGCGTAGGTCGTGTGCACGCGATGGGTCTGCGGATTGACATAGGTCGGCAGCGCGTCGGTGTAGGTCGATTTCAGTTTCGAGACCTGGCGCCACTCCAGGATCTTCTTCGGGAGGTCGTGGCCCTGCTCGGCGAGTTCGTCCAGCACCTGCGCGGTGGTCGACCACGCGCCGGTCTTGGTCTTGGTGCCGCCTGATAGTCCCATCTTGCCGAACAGGATATCGCCGATCTGCTTGGGGCTGCCGACATTGACCGGCTCGCCCGCGATCTCCTGGATCTCGGCCTCGACGCGCGCGGCGGTCTGGGCAAAGTCGCCGGACAGCCGCGACAGCACCTGGCGGTCGATCGAGATGCCGCGCCGCTCCATGCGCGCGAGCACCGAGACCAGCGGCCGCTCCAGCGTCTCATAGACCGTGGTCATGTGCTCGGCGACGAGGCGCGGCTTCAGCACGCGCCAGAGCCGCAAGGCGACGTCGGCGCCTTCGGCCGACAGCGCGGCGGCCTTGTCGATCGGCACCTGGTCGAAGGTGATCTTGCCCTTGCCGCTGCCGAGCAGCTCGTTCTCCTTCATCATGGCATGACCGAACCAGCGCTCGGACAGCGATTCCGGCGCTTGGGAGCCGCGGCCGGCATCGAGCACGTAGGAGATCAGGAGCGCATCGTCGATGTTGCGCAGGGTGACGTCGTGCTGCGCCAGCATCACGGCGGTGAATTTGACGTCGAAGCCGATCTTGAGGATGCCGGCCGATTCCAGCACCGGCCGCAGCGCTGCGATCGCATCCGCATGCTTGACCTGGTCTGGCGCGAGGCCCGCGTCGAACAGGCCGGCGCCGCCGCCGGACTGCTTGTGCGCCAGCGGCACGTAGCAGGCATCGTTCGGCGCCAGCGCCAGCGCGATGCCGCAGAGATCGGCCTGCATCGGATCGATCGAGTTGGCCTTGAGCTCGATCGCGACATGACCGGCATCGTGGACGCGCGCGATGAAGGCGTTGAGCTCCCCGAGCGTCTTGATCGCCTGGTATTTGCTGCGATCGACTGGAAGCTTGCGCAGCGCCTCTTCACGCGCGGCGGCGAGCGAGATCGGCGCGCCCTTCGGGCTCGCAGCCTTGTCCTCCTTGCTTGCCGACTTGTTGGGGCGGCCAGGTGCGGCTTGCGCCGGCGTGCCGGTCCCCGGTGCGGGCACGACGTCCGAGGGCGGCAGCGGCGTGAACACACTGGCGCCGCGGGCATAGCCCGGGTCGGCATCGACATTGGCGGGATCGATCTGCGCATATTCGGCGACGCGCCGCGTCAGCGTGGTGAACTCCATCGCCTTGAGGAAGGCGATCAGCTTGCGCGCGTCCGGCTCGTGGACGGCGAGGTCGTCGAGCGGCACCTCGAGCTCGACCTTGTCGTCGAGCAGCACGAGTTGCCGCGAGATGCGGGCCTTCTCCGCATTCTCGAGCAGCGCCTCGCGCCGCTTCGGCTGCTTGATCTCGCCGGCGCGGAACAGCAATTGGTCGAGGTCGCCATATTCGGTGATCAGCTGCGCCGCAGTCTTGATGCCGATGCCGGGCACGCCGGGCACGTTGTCGGTGGAATCGCCGGCTAGCGCCTGCACCTCCACCACCTTGTTCGGCGGCACGCCGAACTTCTCGATCACCTCCGGGATGCCGATGCGGCGGTCCTTCATGGTGTCGTACATTGTGACGCAATCGGTCACGAGCTGCATCAGGTCCTTGTCGGAGGACACGATGGTAGCGCTGGCGCCGCGCTCGCAGGCCTGCCGCACATAGGTTGCGATGAGATCGTCGGCCTCGAAGCCGGTCTGTTCCAGGCAGGGCAGGTCGAAGGCGCGCACCGCCTCGCGGATCAGCGCGAATTGCGGGATCAGGTCGTCAGGGGCGGGCGGCCTATGCGCCTTGTATTCGGGATAGATCTTGTTGCGGAACGTGATCTCCGATTTGTCGAAGATGATCGCCAGATGCGTCGGCCGGTTGTCCTCGGGCATCTCGCGGAGCAGCTTCCACAGCATGTTGCAGAAGCCGAGCACGGCGTTGACCTGCAGCCCGTCGGATTTGCGGTTCAGCGGCGGCAGCGCGTGGTAGGCGCGGAAGATGTAGGAGGAACCGTCGACCAGGAACACGTGGTCGCCCTTGCCGGCGGACTTGGCTGCAACCGGCTTGGCAGTAGGTTTGGCAGCAGGTTTGGCAGAAGCGGGCTTGGTATCGGCGGCGGCTTTGGGCGCGGCCTTGGTGTCAGCTTTGGCGGTGGTCTTCGGAGAGGTTTTGGGCATGGCCGCAATGTATGAATTTTTGCGGGCTTTGACAGCCTCAGACAGCGAGTTTTTAAGGCGTCGGCGCAGCTATCCCCACTGTCATTCCCCGGCTTGACCGGGGAATCCAGTACGCCGCGGTGCATCGGTCAATAATTGCTGTCTCTGGAATACTGGGTCGCCCGGTCAAGCCGGGCGACGACACTGAGATCGCGGCTACTCCGCCGCCTGCAACATCGGCGCCGCCTTCTTCGGTGCGATCCAGAACGCGTCGGGCCGCTCGAACAGGAAGCGCGCATTGAGCCGCAGCGCAGCCTGCCAGATCGCGAGCGCACCGATCACCCCGGCGACGGTGACGATCAGCGACACCGTGCCGATGTCAGGGATGATCCCGCTGCGCAGCAGCAGCGTCCGGGTCGCCGCCATCGGCAGGAAGAAGGCGAGATAGATCACGATCGAATGTTCGCCGCAGAAGCGCAGGACGTTCATCCACCGGGCGCGTGCGAGCAGCGTGCCCATCGTGATGATCGCGCAGGCACCGGCAAAGCCGAGCAGCAGCGAGACGAGCGTCCATTCGCTGGCCCCCGACGCGACGAGGCCGGCATTGACCAGCGCCCAGGTCGCGAGCGCCGCGAGCGCAAGCGCCGGATGCTTGCGCGCGCGATCCGACAGCGCGAACACGTAAGGCGCGAACAGATAACCCGAATAGAAATAGATGAAGCGCGCGCAGATCTCGTCGATGACGGTCCAGCCGGTCGTGATGCGGGCCGTCTCGAGCGCGGCGGCGACGAGCCAGATCGCGAGCGGCGGGAGCTTGCGTGTCAGTTTTGTGACGACGAAGAAGATCGGCAGCAGATAGATGAACCACAGCGTGCCGAACGGCTCGATGAAGGATTCGAGATACAAGAGGCCAACGTTGTGCCAGCCCGCCTCGGCCGCGAAAGCCGGCGCCTTGAAGCCGAACTGGATCGTCACCCAGACGACATAGAAATAGGCGAAATGCACCACCTTGCGGTCGAGATAGGTCCGCCAGTCGCGGTCGATCACAAGCGCCAGGAACAGGCCCGAGATCAGGAAGAAATCCGGCATCCGGAACGGCTTTGCGAAGGCTACGAGCACGTGCATGAAACCGGTCTCGCCGGCGGCGAGCTCGACCCCCAGCACCGAATGCATCATCACGACCATGATGATGCAGATGCCTTTGGCATAGTCGACCCAGTCGACCCGCGCGGCAGAAGGGGCCTTGATGCCCCCGCTCCCTGCGATTGCGCCTGATGGTGCCATAGTGTCCCTTTTCGAGGCGCCTTTTCGCCCGTCCTGTCCGGGTGTGGGGCAGTGTGGGCCCCAGCGGTTTCGGACTTCTTTACCGGTTCAATTCCCATGCCGCTTTTTTGCATGCGGACTGTTCCTTCCCCGCGGGAAAATGCTAAACCGCACCGCGCCGGGGTTTCGTTTTCATTAACCAAACTAGAACAGGGATTTTCATGCGTATCGCGATGATCGGCACGGGCTATGTGGGACTGGTGTCCGGAGCCTGCTTTGCTGATTTCGGTCACGACGTCACCTGCGTCGACAAGGACGAGAAGAAGATCGCGGCGCTCCACCGCGGCGAGATCCCGATCTACGAGCCCGGCCTCGACGAGCTGGTTGCGACCAACGTCAAGGCCAAGCGGCTCGACTTCACCACCGATCTGAAGAAGCCGGTCGCGGACGCCGATGCCGTGTTCATCGCGGTCGGCACGCCCTCGCGCCGCGGCGACGGCCATGCCGATCTGTCCTACGTCTATGCGGCCGCGAAGGAGATCGCGCAGTCGCTTTCCGGCTTCACTGTCGTGGTGACGAAGTCGACCGTGCCGGTCGGCACTGGCGACGAGGTCGAGCGCATCATCCGCGAGGCCAATCCCAACGCCGACGTCGTGGTCGCCTCGAACCCTGAGTTCCTGCGTGAGGGCGCGGCGATCCGTGACTTCAAGTTTCCCGATCGCGTCGTCGTCGGCACCTCCGACGAGCGCGGCCGCAAGGTGATGGGCGACATCTATCGGCCGCTGTCGCTGAACCAGGCGCCGCTGATGTTCACCGCGCGCCGCACCGCCGAGATGATCAAATACGCCGCGAACGCGTTCCTGGCGACCAAGATCACCTTCATCAACGAGATAGCGGACCTGTCCGAAAAGGCCGGCGCCAACGTGCAGGAGGTCGCGCGCGGCATTGGCCTCGACAACCGCATCGGCACCAAGTTCCTGCATGCCGGTCCCGGCTTCGGCGGCTCCTGCTTCCCGAAGGACACCAAGGCGCTGATCAAGATCGCGCAGGATTACGACGTCTCCTTGCGCATCGTCGAATCGGTGCTGGCCGTGAACGAAAACCGCAAGCGCGCGATGGCGCGCAAGGTGAGCCAGGTGCTTGGCGGCAATTTGCGCGGCAAGACCGTCGCCGTGCTCGGCCTCACCTTCAAGCCCGATACCGACGACATGCGCGATGCACCGTCGATCCCGCTGGTCACAGGCCTGATCGACATGGGCGCGACGGTCAAGGCGTTCGACCCTGTCGGCATGGAGCAGGCCAAGGGCGAGCTGCCTGACATCACCTATTGCGAGGACGCCTATTCCTGCGCGCAAGGCGCCGATGCGCTCGTCATCGTCACCGAATGGGTGCAGTTCCGCGCGCTCGATCTCGACCGGCTGAAGAGCGTCATGGCGCAGCCCGTCGTCGTCGACCTGCGCAACATCTACCGCCCCGAGGACATGGAAGCGGCCGGCTTCGTCTATGAAAGCGTCGGCCGCCCGCCGGTGCAGGGCTGATTGCTGCACATTCTCTTTGAACGAAACCGTCATGGCCGGGCTTGTCCCGGCCATCCACGTCTTGTTCACTGCCAGATGAAAGAACGTGGATGCCCGGCACGAGGCCGGGCATGACGGGTTGATAGATCTTGCCCCGCAGTTTCGACACGCCCCTCCCGATCGATGCCGTGCTCGACGAGCTCTCGCGCACGCTGGAGGCGCATAATGCCGCCGTGCTGGTGGCGCCGCCCGGGGCCGGCAAGACCACGCGCGTGCCGCTGGCCTTGCTCGATGCGCCCTGGGCCAGGGGCAAGAAGATTATCGTGCTGGAGCCGCGCCGTATCGCGGCGCGTGCCAGCGCCGACCGCATGGCCAAGTCGCTGGGCGAGCGCCCTGGCGAGACCGTCGGCTACCGCGTCCGCTTCGGCTCGAAGATCTCGCGCACGACGCGCATCGAGGTGGTGACCGAGGGCATCTTCACCCGCCAGATCCTCGACGATCCCGAACTGTCAGGCGTTGCCGCCGTGCTGTTCGATGAATTCCACGAGCGCTCGCTCGATGCCGACATGGGCCTTGCGCTGGCCCGCGACGCGCAAACCGGCCTGCGCGAAGATCTGCGCATCCTCGTGATGTCGGCAACGCTCGACGGTGCGCGCGTGGCAAGGCTTCTGGGCGATGCGCCCGTCGTCGAGAGCGAGGGCCGCGCCTTCCCCGTCGAGACGCGCTATCTCGGCCGCAAGGCGGATGCGCCGATCGAGCGGCAGATGGCGGACGCGATCGCAACCGCGCTGCGGGCCGACAGCGGCTCGGTGCTCGCTTTCCTGCCGGGCGCCGCCGAAATCCGCCGCACCCAGAATTTCCTTTCCGAGCGCGTGCAGGACGCTTCGATCGAGATCGTGCCGCTGTTCGGCGCGCTCGACGCCGCCGTGCAGGACCGTGCCATCGCGCCGGCGCCCAAGGGCACGCGCAAGGTGGTGCTGGCGACCTCGATCGCGGAGACCTCGCTGACGATCGAGGGCGTGCGCATCGTGGTCGATTCCGGGCTCGCCCGCGTGCCGCGCTACGAGCCCGACATCGGCCTGACGCGGCTCGAGACCGTGCGCGCCTCCCGCGCGGCGGTGGACCAGCGCCGCGGTCGCGCCGGCCGCACCGAGCCCGGTGTCTGCTACCGGCTCTGGGACGAGCCGCAAACGGCTTCGCTTGCGCCCTACACCCAGCCGGAAATCCTCAGCGCGGATCTATCCTCGCTGGTGCTCGATCTCGCGCAATGGGGCGTCAGCGATCCCGCCACGCTGTCGTTCCTCGATCCGCCGCCCGGGCCGGCCTGGAAGGAAGCGAAGAGCCTGCTGACCGAGCTCAACGCGCTCGATGGCGACGGCCGCATCACCGCGGAGGGCAAGAGCCTGCGCGCACTGGCGCTGCCGCCGCGGCTGGCGCGCATGATCGTGGATTCGCATCGTGCGGGCGAAGGCGAGGCCGCCGCCGAGATCGCCGCCATCATCACCGAGCGCGGGCTTGGCGGCGACAGCGTCGATCTCGAGCACCGGCGGGATCAGTTCCGCCGCGATCGCTCGCCGCGCGCGTCAAGCGCGCGCGACCTCGCGCGGCGCTGGGCCGCGCAGGTGGCGGCTTCCGAGCAGGCCGGGCCGCAGGAAGATCTCTCGACCGGCCTGATGCTCGCCTATGCCTTCCCGGACCGCGTCGCGCGCAATCGCGGCAACGGCAGCTTCGTGCTCGCCAATGGCCGCGGCGCCGCCGTCGAGCAGACCTCCTCGCTCGCCCGCGCGCCCTATATCGCGATCGGCGAGATGACCGGCACGGCGGCGAGCGGGCGGATCCTGCTCGCCGCGCCAATCACCGAGGACGAGATCGAGCGGCATTTTGCCGAGCACATCGAGACCGCCGACGAGATTTCGTTCGACCGCGGCGCGATGGCGCTGCGGGCGCGGCGCAAGCGCGTGCTGCATGCGATCACGCTGTCGGAAGCCACCCTCGCACTGTCGCCCTCCGAGGACACCGCGCGCATTCTCGCCGACGGATTGATCGCCGCCGGTCTCGACCGGCTGCCGTGGTCGAAGGCCGCCAAGCAATGGCGCGACCGCGTGATGTTCTTGCGCAAGGCCGAGGGCGACAGCTGGCCCGATCTGTCCGATGACGGATTGATCGCGCGGCGCGACGACTGGCTGGTGCCGGCGCTCTACGACAAGATCGCGCTCAAGGACATTTCCCCCGGCGATCTCTCCGACGCGCTGATGGCGCTGCTGCCCTGGGAGATGCGCGCGCGGCTCGACCGCGAGGCGCCGACGCATTTCGAGGCGCCCACAGGGAGCGTGCTCGCGATCGACTACGAGGCCGAGCAGGGGCCGACCATCGCGGTGCGGCTGCAGGAATTGTTCGGCCTCAACACCCATCCCTCGATCGCGGCCGGCAAGGTGCCGCTGGTGCTGGAGCTGCTATCGCCGGCACAGCGCCCGGTGCAGGTGACGCGTGATCTCCCAGGCTTCTGGCGCGGCAGCTACAGCGCGGTGCGCTCCGACCTGCGCGGCCGCTACCCGCGCCACCCCTGGCCCGACGATCCGGCCAATGCGCTGCCGACCCGGCGGGCGAAGCCGCGCGGGACGTGACAGAAGCAGACCCTCATGGTGAGGAGCGCGGAACGCGCGTCTCGAACCATGCAGGCCCGGATCTCACGTGGGTCCATCCTTCGAGACGCCCGCTTTCAGCGGGCTCCTCAGGATGACGACCTGGAATGGTTGCGAGCCGCCGCGTTAACCGTCCGCTCATCCTTTTCGCCAAAATGACAGCGCTCCGGCCGCAGCGTCGCTCGCGGTCGGGCGTGCCGCGTGGTGAAATCGGGCTTTCGGCTCGGAAGTGGTGTAATGCGTAACATTATGATCTTCGCGGCCGTCATGATCGGCCTCGGCACCTTCATGGCGCAGATGGCGGACAAGATGAGCTCGGCTTCCGCCACGTCAGCCCCGCGCACCACGGTCGCGGTTGCGTCGACCGCGCCGACCGGCGGCCGCAGCCTCGCCATTACCCGCGACGGCCGCGGTCATTTCCAGACGGAGGGCCGGATCGACGGCCAGCGCATCGGCTTCATGGTCGATACCGGGGCCTCCGTGGTCGCGCTCAATGAGACCTCGGCGGCTCGCTTTGGCCTGCGTCCCTCGCGCGGCGAGTACAACGCCACCGTCTCCACCGCCAACGGCACCATCAAGGCCGCGCGCGCCCGCATCGCCATGCTCGATGTCGGCGGCCTCATTGTGCGCGACGTCGACGCCATGGTGCTGCCCGACGCGGCGCTGTCGGAGAACCTGCTCGGCCTCTCCTTCCTGTCCCGCCTGAAGCGGTTCGAGTATTCCAACGGCCAGATGGTGCTGGAGCAATAGGCAGAGCCGGTTGCGATCAGCCGCAGTTCATTTCAAAAGAGATTTCTTGCCTCGGCCGCCCCGGCGGTAACGTTTCTTCGTTACCAAACTGCCGCAATTATCCGCCATAAGCCTGTATTCCCGCCTTCCGCCGCGGCCTGGCATTCGCTAAGGCTGCCTCATTTCCTGCCCTTTCGCGAGACCGTCTCAATGTTCCCGAAGCCGAAATCCGTACTGTTGCCCAACACCTACGCCTTCGAATCCGAACCGATGGTGAAGCCGACGGGGTTTCGCGAATACGACGCGCGCTGGTTGTTCCAGAAGGAAATCAACCTGATGGGTGTGCAGGCGCTCGGCATGGGGCTGGGTGCGTTGATTGCCGAGCTCGGCGTCCGCCAGGAGATCGTGACCGGCCACGATTTCCGCGGCTATTCGGCCTCGATCAAATATGCGCTGATCTCCGGCCTGATGGCGGCGGGCTGCAAGGTTCACGACATTGGCCTGGCGGTGACGCCGATGGCCTATTTCGCGCAGTTCGATCTCGACGTGCCCGCTGTTGCCATGGTCACGGCCTCGCACAACGACAACGGCTGGACCGGCGTGAAGATGGGCGCCAACCGTCCGCTGACTTTCGGTCCCGACGAGATGACGCGGCTGAAGGAAATCGTGCTCAATGCCGAATTCAAGAACAAGGCGGGCGGCTCCTACCAATTCCACGAGAACTACCCGGCGCGCTACATCGCCGACCTCACCTCTCGTCCGAAGCTGACGCGCAAGCTGAAGGTGGTCGCGGCCTGCGGCAACGGCACCGCCGGCGCCTTCGCGCCGCAGGTGCTGGAGGCGATCGGCTGCGAGGTGATCCCGCTCGACACCGAGCTCGACCACACCTTCCCGAAATACAATCCGAATCCGGAAGACATGGAGATGCTGCACGCGATCCGCGATGCGGTGCTGCACCACAAGGCCGATGTCGGCCTCGGCTTCGACGGCGACGGCGACCGCTGCGGCGTCGTCGACAACACCGGCGAGGAGATCTTCGCCGACAAGGTCGGCGTGATGCTGGCGCGCGACATGTCGGCGATCCACAAGGACGCGCAGTTCGTCGTCGACGTGAAATCGACCGGCCTGTTCGTCACCGATCCGGTGCTGCAGAAGCAGGGCGCGAAGGTCGCCTATTGGAAGACCGGCCATTCCTACATGAAGCGCCGCACCAACGAGATGGGTGCGCTCGCGGGCTTCGAGAAGTCAGGCCACTTCTTCTTCAACAAGCCGTTCGGCCGCGGCTATGACGACGGCCTGGTCTCGGCGATCGCGATCTGCGACATGCTCGACCGCGCGCCCGGCAAGTCGATGGCGGATCTGAAGGACGCGCTGCCAAAGACCTGGTCGTCGCCGACCATGTCGCCGCATTGCGCCGACGAGACCAAATACGGCGTCATCGACAAGGTCGTGAAGCACTTCGAAGGTCTGCAGGCCAAGGGCGCCAAGATCGGCGGCCAGTCGATCCGCGATCTCGTCACGGTCAACGGTGTCCGCGTCACGGTCGAGGACGGCAGCTGGGGCCTGGTGCGCGCCTCCTCCAACAAGCCCGAGCTCGTCGTGGTGGTGGAGAGTCCGGTCTCCGAACAGCGCATGCACGACATGTTCGAGATGGTGAACAGCGTGCTGCGCACGCATCCCGAGGTCGGCGAGTACAATCAGAAGATTTGAGCGCCTGCGCGCGCTCAGCCTCCGGGCGGGCCGAACAGGGTGCGGAGCTTCGCGGCCGCGCCCCGTGCCTTCCGGGCGTCGCCCAGCATCGCAATCCATTCGCCGAGCGCGATCCGGATCGGGTTGAAGGATGGTATGCCGCCGACGAGGCCGAAGCGGAGCGGCTGGTCGGAGGGCTGTTCGGCAAAGGTCCCGAACAGGCGGTCGAACACGATCAGGATGCCGCCATAGTTCTTGTCGAGGCACGGCTCGTTGCAGGCATGATGCACGCGATGGTGGCTCGGCGTGTTGAGCACCCATTCCAGGACCCCGAGCTTCGGCCCGAACTGGCTGTGGATGAAGAACTGATAAAGCAGATTGGTGCCGAGCATTGCCACGATCGCGAACGGATGAAATCCGATCAGCGCCAGTGGCAGGAAGAACAGGAAATTGCCCGAGACGTTTCCGGTCCAGCCGAGCCGGATCGCCGCGGTCAAATTCAGCCGCGTCGTCGAGTGATGCACCGAATGCGTCGCCCACATCCAGCGAATGCGATGCGAGGCGCGATGCTGCCAATAATACAGGAACTCGCTGCCCACGAATAACCCTGCGAGTGCAAGCGGACCGGTCTGCGCGAAGTCGAACAGGCGGTGCTCGTACAGGAACGCGAACGGCATCGCGAGAATGCCTGCCTCGATCGCGCGCAGCAGGTTCTGTCCGAGGGCCACGCCGAAGGAGGCAACGCTCTCGCGCCAGTCGTGGGTATCGCGATGCGCGAGGCGGCCGATGCCGTACTCGAGCAGCATCAGGCCCAGCGCGGTTGCGAGGATCATGCGCCTGAGCGCCGGATCGAGCAGGAGTGAAGCGTAGCCCACGGCATCCTCCTACTTCGGCGCCACGCCGGCACCGTCGCGCAGCGCCTGGGCACGGGGCAACGTTTGGGCGCAGGAGGAGGAGAGCTGGCCGGCTTGGGATTGCAGGCAGGCGAGGACGCGTCCGCCGCCCGGCGTGACGTTGCTGCAAAGCTTGTCGAAGTCGGTGCGGCAGGCCTGCATCAGACGCCTCGCTTCGCTGCGCATCTGCGGCGTGATCTGGGTTTGCAGCTGGGTCTGGGCAAGCGCGAAGGTCGCGGTCGCGGTCGCGACGCCGAGGGCGACGATGGCTGCAAGTCGCGACAGCGCGATGGGATGGAAGATCGATGACACGGCGATGGTCCTTTCTGATCGGGGCAAGTCTCGCCGTCGCCGCGCGGGGCTGACGCGGCGACGGCGGCGCTGCGTCAGCGCGAGATCGTGCCGGTGCGGGTGTAGCTGTTGCCGGCAGGACCGGTGCGCGTCACGCTGCGCGTGCAGCTTCCGTAGGCGCAGCTTCCCGTCGCGGTGACGTGGGAGGTGCCGCGCGGTCCGGTTGCCGTCGCCGACCTCGTCCAGGCGTTGGCGTCGGCCGCCGCGGCGACCGACAGGGTGCCGATGACGAGGGAGGTGAGGAAGAGCTTGGTCATGTCGTCGTCTCCTTGTGGGGGCTGCCGTGAGCGGGAGCCGTACGGGGAGACTGGAGCCGCGGCGTCTGCGCCGCATTGCCCGGACGAAACGATTGTTAGGGCTTTGTCGGCACCATGTAACACTATGTAACAGCGGCGCCGATGCCCTTGCGCGGAACGCGTGGTCGTCCAAAATGCGGGTGATGAACGCGCATTCGGCCACGATCCTCATGGTGGAGGACGATCCCGAGATCAGCCGCCTCGTCGCCGACTTCATGCGGCGCGAGGGGTTCGAGGTCGCCTGCGTCGCCGACGGCAAGGCGATGGATTCGATGCTCCAGCGCCTGCGGCCCGACCTCGTCATTCTCGACCTGATGCTCCCGGGCGAGGACGGGCTTTCGATCTGCCGCCGCTTGCGCGCCGACGATTCCCTTCCGATCCTGATGCTCACCGCCAAGAGCGACGAGATCGATCGCGTGGTCGGCCTCGAGATGGGCGCGGACGACTATCTCACCAAGCCGTTCGGTCCGCGCGAGCTGCTGGCGCGGGTTCGCGCCATCCTGCGCCGTGCCAACGGGACTCCGGCAAAGCCGCTGGTCCGGCGTTTCGCCTTCGACCGCTTCGTGATCGATCTCGATGCGCGCAGTGTCGAGACGCTCGAGGCCGAGTCGCCGGAACTGCAATTGACCAGCGCCGAGTTCGACCTGCTCGGTTGCTTCGTGCAGCGGCCCCGCCGGGTGCTCACGCGCGACCAGATCCTCGACTGGACGCGGGGACGTTCGGCCGAGCCGTTTGATCGCACTGTCGACATGCTGATCTCGCGGCTGCGCCGCAAGCTCGATGGCGCCAGCCCCGGCTCCAACCTGATCACGACGGTGCGCAATGGCGGCTATCTGTTCACCGCGTCCGTCAAGCAGGTGTCGTGATGCTGCGCGTGACACTCGCGGCGCGGCTCGCCCTCATCGGGCTGGTGGGATTCATCCTGGTGAGTACCGTTGTCGTCGCGATCTTCTATCGGACGACCCTCCGCGAAAACGAGCTGACACGGCCTTCGCCGGCGCGCCTCGACGCGCTGGCCACGCTCCTGGAGCGAACGGACGCCGGTTCACGGCAGGCCGTGCTTGATGCGGTGTCTTCGCCGCAGTTTGCGGTGCGCATCGCGCCGTCGGGCGCGCCGGTCGGCGGGGAGACCCCGCCGCAGCAGCAGGAACTGCGCGACACCTATGCGGCCGGCCTTGCGGGCCGTCCGGTCGAGATCGTGTCGCCGCCGAACCATCGCGCCAGTCGATGGTTTCCCCGCCTCGCGCGATTGATGGCCAACGCGGTCGAATTCCGCATCGGTCTGCGCAGCGGCGAGTTGCTGATCATCGATGCCTATACCCGCCTGCCGGTCACCCCGTTCGGCCTGCCCGTCGGCTTCGGGGCAGGCCTGTTCGGGTCGGTCGTGGCGCTGCTGGCGCTGCTCGTCATGCAACGCGAGACGCGGCCGCTGGCGCAACTCGCCGCCGCGGTCGATCGCGTCGACCTGTCGGCCGATCCGCCGCCATTGCCGGATGCGCGACGCAGCGCGCCGGAGATCCGCGCCGTCATCGCCGCATTCAACCGCCTGCAGGGACGGCTTGCCGAGATGCTGCGTGCACGCATGACGCTGGTTGGCGGCATCGCCCACGACGTCAGGACGTTTGCGACACGGTTGCGGCTGCGCGTCGAGCATATCCCTGATGATGCCGAGCGGCAGCGGGCCGTGGCCGATATCGACGACATGATCCGGCTGCTCGACGACGCGCTACTGTCGACGCGGGCGGGCGCCGGCGGATTGTCGCAAGAAATGATCGAGCTCGCCGCGCTGGTGGGGGGCGACGTTCACGACCGCCGCGTCCAGGGCGCAGTCGTCGATCTGGTCGCGGACGAGCGTGCGCGCAACGTCGTCGTGCTCGGCGACCGGCTCGCCCTGCGGCGGGTCTTCGCCAACATCATCGACAACGCGCTCGCCTATGGCCATGCCGCGCATGTGCGCACGGCCCTGAAGGACGGTGCCGTCGTCGTGTCGATCGACGATGAGGGCCCGGGCATCCCCGCCGATCAACGCCAGACCGTGCTGGAGCCGTTCCATCGGATGGAGAAGTCGCGCAATCGCGCGACCGGCGGTGCCGGCCTCGGCCTCGCGGTCGTCCGCAACCTGGTCGAGGCCCATGGCGGAACGATCGAGATCGGCGCGTCACCGGGCGGAGGCACGCGCGTCAGCGTCACCCTGCCGCTGTTTCAGCCGGCTTGAACCGTTTTCGAGCGAAGTGGATACCGGTTCGCGCGAAGAAAACGCGTCAAATGAGGATCGGCGTCAGGCCGCCACCACCGCGGGAATCGGCAATGCGGTGACGGACTTGATCTTCTCCATGGCGAAGCGCGAGGTGACGTTCTTCAGCGGCACGGCGCTGATCAGCTTCTTGTAGAACACGTCATAGGCCTGCATGTCCGCCACCACGACGCGCAGCATGTAATCGACGTCGCCGGCCATGCGATAGAACTCCATCACCTCAGGCATGGCGCTGACGGCTTCGGCGAATTTCTTCAGCCAGGCGTCGGAATGGTCGGAGCTTTCGACCGACACGAACACGGAGATGCCGAGGCCGATCTTGTTCTGGTCGACGAGGGCGACGCGCTTGATGATGACCCCGTCGGCCTCCAGCCGCTGGATTCGCTTCCAGCAGGGGGTCGAGGACAGGCCGACGCGGTCGCCGATCTCGGCGACGGACAGCGAGGCATCCTCCTGAAGCACCATCAGGATCTTGCGGTCGATGGCATCGAGGCGGCGGCTGGTCTCGGGGATCTGCACGGCGACATCAGTCATTTGAAGAACTTTGTTCCATTTCAGGGGCCGATTTTCCTGATATAGAGAAAATCCTTCCACGGCAAGCCTATAATCTCGGCCCATCCCTGGAATTGCTCCAGGGTTAGCTGCGCAAAAGTTGTTCAACTTCAATGCGTTGTGGGGCGGCTTGGCCGCCGCCACGGCGGATGCATTTCAGAGCTGCGGCGACCGCCGCGAATCGCAGTGCCTCCCGTACCTCCGCGCCCTCGGCCAGGCGAAGCGCGAAAGCGCCATGGAAGACGTCGCCGGCGCCAAGCGTATCGACCGCCTCGACCGGGAAGGCCGGCGTCTCCTCGAGCGCGCCTGTCTCGTTCAGCCAGATCGTGCCATTCGGACCGCGGGTGGCGGCGAGGAAGGCGGGCGTCAACCCGGCCAGGCGCCTCAAGGCCGCGCCGTCATCGGCGATGCCGGCGGTCTCCTGCACCTGCTCGCTGGCGAACAACAGATGCGAGGCGGTCGTGAGCAGGCCGTCCTGCAATGACATCGCGCGGTCGACGCCGACGATGACGGGAATGCCGCGCCGCCGTGCCTCGGTGCAGAGGGAGATCGCGAACGCGGCGCAGCGGCTTTCGACCAGCAGTGCCCGGCAATCGGCGAGCAATATGTCGGCGTCGGGCAGCTCCACGGTCCACAGACGGGGATCGCGATAGATCGTGAGCGTCCGCTCGCCCGAGGGCTCGATCATGATCGCGGAAACCGGCGTGGTCACATCGGGCATGCGCACGATGTGCGTGGTGTCGATGCTCTCCTGCGCCATCTGCGCGAGAATAAAGCCGCTCGAGGTCTCGCGAACGTCACCCATCGGTCCCGCGAACGCGACGCGGCCGCCAAGTCGCGCAACGGCGATGGCGGCATTGAGCGCATTGCCCCCGCAGATCTCGGCGAGATGCGTGGCGTTGGCCTTGCTGCCGCGCGCAGGCACGGCCGCGATCCGAAAGGTGAGGTCGCGCACGGGAATGCCGATGCAGAGGATGCGCGGCGCGGCGTCGGATTGCGCCATCGGCGGTCAGCTCTTGTCGTGGACCCAGCGGCCGAGCAGGTGGTGGGCAATGGCGAAGGGATGCGGGCCGGCGAGTCCGTCCGGATGCGTCCGCGTCAGCATCAGGGCGGCCTCCTCGCGCGTGAACCAGCGTGCGTCCTCCAGCTCCATGCGATCGACGACGATGTCCTCGCTCACGGCCCGCGCGCTGCAGCCGATCATCAGCGACGATGGATAGGGCCAGGGCTGGGTCATGTAATATTGCACGTCGGTGCAGCGAATGCCGGATTCTTCCAGGATCTCGCGGCGCACCGCGTCCTCGATGGTCTCGGCTGCCTCGACGAAGCCGGCGAGGCAGGAATACATGCCGGGCGGAAACTGCTTCTGGCGGCCGAGCAGGCACTTGTCGCCTGACGCCACCAGCATGATCACGACCGGGTCGGTGCGCGGAAAGTGCTCGGCCTTGCACGCCGGGCAGTCGCGCTTCCAGCCGCCTTCCTTCATCGCGCTGCGCGTGCCGCAATTGGCGCAATAGCCGTGGCGCTGGTGCCAGCTCACCATCGACTTCGCCATCGCGATCGCCGAAAGCTCGTCGGGGGGGATCGCGCCTTGCATCGCCAAGCCGCGCAGCTCGGTCAATGTGTAGTCCTCGCGTCCCACCAGCTTCTCGGCGCCGGCCTGCGACAGGCCCATGCCGAACATCGCGGCGCCGTCGCGAAGCCCAAGGAAGATCGTGCCGGGATTGGCGCCGCACTTCAGCGCCTCGTCGATCGTGAGCAGCGCGCGGATCTTGTCGCCCTCGCGCCTCACCAGCAGCGAGTCGCGGTGGACGACATAGGCGCGCGAGGTCGGCTTCTGCTCCATCGCGAACAGCTTCTCCTCGTCGCGGCGCAGATGCGCGGCGCGGTCGAGGATGTTGGTGACGAAGGCCGGCTGCCCCAGCGGAAACGCGTCGAATGCTGACATTATCGTTCTTTCAACCCAACCAGATCTTGCGGCGAAGCGCGCTGATGAAATTCTGAACCTCTGCGGCGTCGTGCGCCAATGGCGGCATCACGCCCCAGACCGGCCGCGGCCAGGCGGCGTCACTGGTGCGGCGCGCGATGATGTGGACGTGAAGCTGCGGCACGAGGTTGCCGAGCGCGGCGATATTGAGCTTGTCGCATTTGGTGATCTCCTTCAGCGCGCGCGAGACGCGGGAGATCTCCGTCATCAGCTGCGCCTGCTGCACCTCGTCGAGATCGATGATCTCGACCGCATCGGGGCGCCGCGGCACCAGCAGCAACCAGGGATAATGCGCGTCCTTGATGACCAGCACCTTGGACAGCGGCAGGTCGCCGATGTCGATGGTGTCATCTTTCAGGCGGGAGTGCAGCGACCAGGCGGGTTCGGGCATATGCGTTTCCGGATTGCCCGGCGGGGAACGGGCTTGTTGGTCGCGAGCATACGATAGGGAATTAGCAAGGGGAAGGTTAGCAGCTGCATACGCGGTCGTCGTCCCCGCGAAGGCGGGGACCTATAACCACAGGGAATAGCTGTTGCGCGAGTCGGCGGCTCCGAGTCCTCGCCAAATTCGATCCTGTGGTTATAGATTCCGGGCTCGCGCTGCGCGCGCCCCGGAATACGGAAGATTACGCCTCCGCCAGCACCTTTGCATTGGCGCGGACCGAGGCTTCACTGACGCGAATGCCGAGGCCCGGTCCATCCGGCACCACGACATGGCCGTTGCGATTCGCAACTCGCTCTTCCAGCACGTCCTCGGTCAGCACGTGATGCGGCATGTAGAACTCGCAGCCGAGCGAGATGCCGGGTGTGGCCGCGATCAGCTGCGTGCCGGCGGCAAGGCCAATGCCGCCTTCCCACAGCGTGCCGCCATAGCCGGGCAGGCCGGCGATGTCGGCAATCGCCATGATCGCCTGCGCCTCGAAAAGGCCGCCGGCCTTCATCAGCTTGATCGAGACCGCGTCCGCCGCCTCGCGCCGCACCACCTCCATCATGTCGCGGCGGTCGAAGCAGCTTTCGTCGGCGAGCACGGGCGTTTCCAGCGCCGCGGTGAGCTGCGCCATCACGTCCAGATATTTGCGCGGCACCGGCTGCTCGATGAAGGTCGGCGCAAATTCCTCGACATCGCGCAGGATCTTGATGGCGCCGAACGGCGCCAGCGCCTGGTTGTAGTCGACGCGCAGGTCGACCTTGTCGCCGAACTCCTTGCGGATCGCATCGAGATGATCGAGGTCTTCACGATGCGGCTTCACGCCGGTCTTGACCTTGTAGATGACATTGCCGTCCGGAACCATTTTCCGCATGCGGTCGAGATCGGCGGCAAAATCCGGATCGGCGATCGAGAAGGAGAGCGGGATCGTGTCGCGCACCCGGCCGCCGAGCAGGTCGGCGACCGACAGCCCCGACGACTTGCCGACGATGTCGAGCAGCGCCATCTCGATTGCGACCTTGGCCTCGGCATGCCCCACGAGCGCGCGGTCGAGCTCGGCCATCAGCGCGCGGATGCGGCGGACCGGCTTGCCGAGCACGACCGGGCGCAGATAGATATCAAGCGCCGAGAAGGCCGCTTCCGGCGTTCCCGTAAAGACCTCCCACGGCGCGGCCTCGCCCCAGCCGACCACGCCGTCGCTGGACGTCAGCTCGATCAGCACGCGCTTGACGGTGCCCTTGACGTTGCCGACGCCCTGCAGGCGCGCCATCTTGATCGGGCTTTCGATCAGGAACAGCCTGATGCGTTCGACGGTTGCTTCGGTCATGTCAGGCCTCCATTGACGTGCCAGACCTGGCCGGTGACGTAGGACGCCTTCGGTGACGCCAGGAAGGCGATGATTTCGGCAACTTCCTCCGGCCGCCCGCGGCGGCGCATTGGAATCAACGCCTCGGTGGCAGCGATCTGCTCGGGCGAGAGCCGGCTCTCGCTGGGCTTGTCCTTGACGATCAGGCCCGGCGCGACCGCGTTGACGGTGATGCCGTCGCTCGCGAGCTCGATCGCTGTGAGGCGCACCAGCGCTTCCAGCGCGGCTCGGCTCGCGGCGGTCGCGGCGAACGGCGCGAATTCGGGCCGGATCGCATGTGCGACGAACGACGACACCGCGACGATGCGCGCATCCTGTCCGGCCCGCAATTGCGGAAGCGCTACCTTGACGAAACGTGTGAAGGCGAGGGCGGACTCGTCCATTGCCTGATGGAATTGATCTGTCGGCGTGCCGATCGAACTGCCGCGTCGGGCGTGGCCACCGACCAGGATCAATCCGTCAAGCCGGCCAAAATCGAGATGCGCGGTCGCGCATGCGAGCGTCACAGCCGCTTCATTGCCGAGATCGCCGAGACATGTTGCAACGGCCGCACCCCGCGCTTTGACGTCCGCCGCGGTCGCCCTAAGCCCGTCCTCGTTCGAGCGCGTATGCAGAACGAGGCCAATGCCGGGCGCGGCGAGAAGTTTTGCGGTGGCACGGCCGATGCCGCTGGCGGCACCGGTGACGAGATAGACGCGGTTGATATCAGGCATCACGATGTCGCGTTGGCCGGCGGCAGCGCGCCGGTGCGGTGGAAATGGCTGAGGAAGGCGCGTGTGGCGGCTTCCCTTGGATTGTCGATCAGCTGCCGCGCCGGGCCCTCTTCGACCACGACGCCGTCGCGCATGAAGATCAGGCGGTCGGCGACCTCTCGGGCAAAGGCGATCTCGTGGGTCACGATCACCATGGTCATGCCTTCGGACGCCAGTTGCTGGATCACGTTCAGCACCTCGCCGACCAATTCGGGGTCGAGCGCCGAGGTCGCCTCGTCGAACAGCATGACGTCAGGCTCCATGGCGAGCGCCCGCGCGATGGCGACGCGCTGCTTCTGGCCGCCGGACAGAGTCGCCGGATATTGGTCCGCCTTTTCGGCGAGGCCGACCTTGGCCAGCTGCGCCCGCGCGAGCTTCTCGGCATCGGCCCTGGCCATGCGACGCACCGTGACCGGCCCCTCCATGACGTTCTGCAGCGTCGTCATGTGCGGGAACAGGTTGAAGTGCTGGAACACCATGCCCGTGGTGGCGCGGAATTTTGCCAGAGTCTTCGTGTCAGGAAGCCTCGTACCATCACCGAACGCGAAGCGGGTGTTGCCGACGCGGACGCTGCCGCCGTCCGGCACCACCAGCAGATTGATGCAGCGGAGCAGGGTCGATTTGCCCGACCCCGACGGGCCGATCAGCGCCACGACGCCGCCCTTGGCGACGTCGAGATTGATGTTCTTCAGGACCTCGTTGCTGCCAAAGCGCTTGCGCAAGGCCCGGATCTGGATTTTCGAAGTGCTAGATGACTCGCTCATTCGCTCACCGCCAGTCGCTTCTCGCCGCGGCGGACGATGATGGTGAGCGGGATCAGGATCGCGGCATAGGCGACCGCGACCGCGGTGTAGGTCTCCAGCGGCCGGTAGCTGTCATGCGCCGCGACCTGGCTCTGGTAGACGAGGTCGGGCACCGCCAGCACCGAGACCAGCGAGGTGTTCTTGAACTGGATGATGGACTGGTTCATCAGCGCCGGGATCATGCGCTTGATCGCCTGCGGCAGCACGATGCGCCGCATGCTCTGTCCCGGCGTCATGCCGAGGGCGGCGCCGGCCTCCGACTGGCCCTTGTCGATCGAGATGATGCCGCCGCGGATGATCTCCGAATAGAACGAGCCGCCATAGAGCGAGAGCGCCAGCGCCGAGGCCGTGATCGGCGTCATCTCGACGCCGGCGAGGATCGGCAGCGCGTAATAGAACCAGATCAGCTGCACCAGGATCGGCGTGCAGCGGAACGCCTCGATGAAGGTGAGGGCGAGAAGGCGCAACGCCTTGAAGCGCGACAGGCTGCCGAACGCCCCCAACAGGCCGAACAGCAACCCGCATACGACGATGACGATAGTAAAGCCGACGGTGACGCCGAGCCCGTTGAGAAAGAGCCAGCGATAGCTCCAGAGGATGCCGAAGTCCCACTGATACATGCGTGTGTCTTACTCGTCGTGGGTGCCGTTGGCACCGTCATTCCGGGGCGCCCGAAGGGCGAACCCGGAATCTCGAGATTCCGGGTTCTCGCTGCGCGAGCCCCGGAATGACAGTGGAGAATTACAACGAAACGCCCGGCGGAATGTCCGCCTCGGTCACGCCCACCAGCTCCATGTTGGTGATGATCGCGTTGCGGATGAAGCCGAGGCCCTTGTTGAAGTCGATCCAGGTGTTGACGTAATCGCGCCAGGTCTTGTCGGCCTCGCGGCGGAAGCCGGCATTCGACGTGGTGGCGAAGATCGGCGTGGGCAGCACGAGCTGGCCGAGCGAGGGGTTCTTCTTCAGCACGGTCAGCGACAGCATGGTGATCAGGCATTGCGCATCGACGCGGCCGGTTTGCAGCGCGGCTGTCGCGTCGTCGGCGGTCTTCAGCCGCGTGATCTGCGCCTTCGGCGTCAGGCGGCTGATGACCTGGTCGTGCGAGGAGCCCTGGTCGACCGCGATCTTGATGTCGGGCGAGTTCAAATCGGCCCAGCTCTTCGGCTTGAAGTCCTTCTTGCAGAGGATGGCGAAGGCGTTGTTGAAGACCGGCACCGAGAAGTCGATCACCAGCGCGCGCTTCGGGGTCGGGTTGAGGCCGAAGAAGATGTCGATCTTGTTGGCCTGCAGATCCAGCACCGAATTGCCCCACGTGGTCTCGGTGATCTCGAGCTCGGCCTCCATGTCGTCGGCGAGCCCCTTGGCGATGTCGATGTAGAAGCCCTTCCACTGGCCGCTGGACAGATCCTTCATGTAATACGGCGCGCCGCCGCCGACCGCGCCGATCCGCATCTTCTTGGTGCGGCGGATGCGGGCGAAGGTCGATTCGTTCGGATCGGCGGTCTGCGCCACGGCTGGGGTAGCCAGTGCGGCCGCGGTTACCGCGCCAAGTCCGACAATCGATGCAACATCACGACGTGTAACCATTGGGATCAATCGCTTTTCTGGTTGGGTGGAGTTCCGCATGCGTTTTTAGCAAGGCGGTCCCACCGACGAAAGCACAGCCTATCGGCTGGGCAGACCGGTAATTGCCCGGATGCTGGGCAGGATCAAGTCGTTCGAGCCGATAGCCGCTTGCTTTCCGGCCCTTTTGGCCCCAAATAGGGACCGGGAGATTGGCGGTGGACGAGCCACTCGCCAACCGGGTCAGGTCCGGAAGGAAGCAGCCCTAACGAGGTCCGGATCGGGTCGCTCGTCAGTCTCCTACCTGTTTTTCGAGCGAACCAGCGCCGGCGGCACAGCCGCCAGCGCGCTCCTTTCCGCAAAAGCCGGCCAAGAGACATTTCATTGCGGATCGACCGATGACCGACGCTGGCGCCCCTCCCAATCCCGACAGCGCCGGTCCGGCCGGCAACGCGCCGTACCGGGTGCTGGCGCGCAAATACCGTCCTTCCTCGTTCGACGATCTGATCGGCCAGGAGGCCGTGGTCCGCACCGTCTCCAATGCGTTCGAGACCGGGCGCATTCCGCAGGCCTGGATCCTCACCGGCGTCCGCGGTGTCGGCAAGACCACCACCGCGCGCATCCTGGCCCGTGCGCTCAACTACGAGATGCCGGACGGCTCGGTGAAGGGCCCGACCATCCACATGCCGACCCTGGGCGTGCATTGCCAGGCGATCATGGAAAGCCGGCACATGGACGTGCTGGAGATGGACGCGGCCTCGCACACCGGCGTCGACGACGTCCGCCAGATCAATGACAGCGTGCGCTATGCACCGGCCAGCGCCCGCTACAAGGTCTACATCATCGACGAAGTCCACATGCTGTCGACGGCGGCGTTCAACGCCTTCCTGAAGACGCTGGAGGAGCCGCCGGAGCACGCCAAATTCGTGTTCGCGACGACGGAGATCCGCAAGGTTCCGGTCACGGTGCTGTCGCGCTGCCAGCGTTTCGACCTGCGCCGCGTCGACGCCGACGTGCTGATGAAGCACCTCGCCAGCATTGCCGCGAAGGAAAACGTCGAGATCGAGCCGGAGGCACTCGGCATCATCGCCCGCGCCGCGGAAGGTTCGGTGCGCGATTCGCTGTCGCTGCTCGACCAGGCGATCGCGCATGCGGCAGGCACCGTGAAGGCCGATGCGGTCAGGCAGATGCTGGGCCTTGCCGACCGGACCCGCGTCATCGACCTGTTCGATTCGCTGGCGCGCGGCGACATCGCGGCTGCCTTCAAGGAGTTCCGCGACCAGTACGACGTCGGCGCCGATCCGATCGTCGTGCTCTCGGATCTCGCCGAATTCGTCAATTTCGTCACCCGTGTGAAGATCGTGCCGGCGACCGCCGACAACGTCGCCTATGGCGAGACCGAGCGCGTGCGCGCGAAGGATTTCGCCTCGAAGATCTCGATGCGCGTGCTGTCGCGGATGTGGCAGATGCTGCTCAAGGGCATCACCGAGGTGCAGGCCGCGACGCGGCCCGCGGCGGCCGCCGAGATGGTGCTGGTGCGTATCGCCTATGTCGCCGACCTGCCGACGCCCGATGAAGCCGTCAAGATGCTGGAGCAGAACGGCGGCGGCTCGCCGGTCGTGAGCGGCGGAGCTGCGCGCAGCAGCGCGCCGGCCGCGCCGGTGTCGTCCGCGGCGCCAGTTCGCATGCCGACGTCGTCACCGCCTTCGTTTGGGGGTGGTGGAGCGCGGCCGCAGATGGCGGCGCCGGCGCCGGACCCGCAAGGGGCGGCGCCGCAGCTGCGCATCACGAGCTTCACCCAGCTCGTTGCGCTGGCCGGGCAGAAGCGCGATCTCATGACCAAGGGCGCGCTCGAAGGCGATATGCGCCTCGTCCGTTTCGAGGAGGGCCGGCTGGAAGTCGCGCTCGAGCCGAACGCCTCCAAGACCATGATCTCGGAGCTTGCGAAGAAGTTCGAGCTGTGGACCGGCCGGCGCTGGACGATCGTCGTCTCCAACGAGCAGGGCCAGCCGACGCTGCGCTCGGTGAACCAGGCCGCCAAGCAGGAGCATGCGCGTACCGCCGAGGCCGATCCGCGCGTGCAGGAGGTGCTGTCGCGCTTCCCCGGCGCCAAGGTCGTCGAGGTCCGCAGGCTTGCCCCCGAGACGCCGGAATCCAATATAAACACTGACTATGGCAGTGACGATCCGCCCGACGGTTCCGACGGCGACGATCTCTGAGCCGACCTTTTCAAGGACAGACACCGATGGCTGATTTTCTCGGCATGATGAAGCAGGCGGCGCAGCTGCAGTCCAAGATGCAGGAGATGCAGGAGCAGCTCGCCAACGTGGAAGTCGAGGGCATCTCCGGCGGCGGCCTCGTCGCCGTGCGCATGACCGCGAAGATGGACGTGAAGGGCATCAAGATCGATCCGTCGCTGATGAAGCCGGAAGAGCGCGAGGTGCTGGAAGATTTGCTCGTCACCGCGCTCAGTGATGCCCGCCGCAAGGCGGAGGCCGCCATGCAGGAGAAGATGCAGGCTCTCACCGGTGGGCTCGGCCTGCCGCCGGGGTTGTTCGGCCAATAATATGGGCGCTGTTGCAGGTCCCGAGATCGAACGGCTGGTGCAGCTGCTCGCACGGCTGCCGGGCCTCGGTCCGCGCTCTGCGCGGCGCGCGGCGCTGCATCTGATCAAGAAACGCGAAGCGTTGATGATGCCGCTGGCCTCGGCCATGCAGGTGGCGCTGGACAAGGTCCAGGTCTGCAAGACCTGCGGCAACATCGACACGCAAAATCCCTGCACCGTCTGCACCGATCCGAAGCGCGATCCCGCCATCATCGTCGTCGTCGCCGACGTCGCCGATCTCTGGGCGTTGGAGCGGGCCAATGCGACTCAAGGGCGCTATCATGTGCTGGGCGCGACATTGTCGCCGCTCGACGGCGTCGGCCCGCAGGATCTGACCATCGACGCACTGGTAGCCCGCGCCCATGCTGCCGAGGTGCACGAGATCATCCTGGCGCTGAATGCGACGGTCGACGGCCAGACCACGGCGCACTACATCACCGACCTGCTTCAGGACGCCAATGTGAAGGTGACGCGGCTCGCCCATGGCGTTCCCGTCGGCGGCGAGCTTGATTATCTCGACGAAGGTACGCTATCGGCAGCGATGCGGCAGCGCACCCTGTTCTAGCCATTCACAGATCACGGAACGGACGACATGACGAAACTTTTCGCCACACGATTGGCTTTGGTCGCGACGATGGCGATGCTGGTGACCCCGGCCATCTCCGCGCAGCCGGGTGACGAGGCCCCGCCGCCGTCGAAGCCCGGCAAGCCGATCAACAATGGCGACGTGCTGTCGGGCGAGCTGAACGCCATGAAGGTGCGCGACGTCAAGAACGGCAAGCGGGTTCCGATGTATCAGATCACCTCCGAGCCGCGTCGCCTGCCGGCGCCGAACGGGCTGTGCAATCTCGAGACCGGCCCCGAGACCTTCCAGCTCGTCACCTCCAGCGACGCGCAGGCCACGCAGCTGAAATCGTTCGTCGGCAAGGAAATCTCGGTCAAGGTCGACGAAATCGCCTGCGCCAGCGATGCCGGCCAGATGAGCGAAGCCGTGATCACGAAGTGGAGCATCATCAAGAAGCAGTAGGGCGATATCGCCGGGCCGGTGACGAGGACCGCGCCTTGATCTCCGGTTGTGCGTCGAGCATAGTGCAAGCGATCGAACCGCGGAGAGGTCGCTCAGCCGTGCGTGGAATAGCCCTTGCCGTCCTGCTGGTCTTCGCCGGCGCTGCTCTCTGGCCGGTCTCGGCCGCCCAGGACACCGCGTCTTATCCGACGGCCGCAGCTGCGCTCGAGTCGCTGCGCGCCAAGCCGGGGGTGAAGACGTCCATTCAATCCGGCTGGACCGTGATCGAGGACGCGGCCGCTCTGAGCCTGTGGTCGTTTCCGCCGAAGGGACATCCGGCCTATCCGGCAGCCATTCAGCGCCGCGTCGTGCAGGACGGAAGCGAAGTCGTCATCCGAATGAACGTCCTGTGCGAAGCCTCCAAGGCCGCTTGCGATGCGCTGGTCGCCGATTTCGAGGGGCTCAACGGACGCGTTCGGAAAGAGATGCAGCGCTAAAGCATGATCCGGAAAAGTGCGCAGCGGTTTTCCGAAAAGATCATGCTTGAACAACAACCTAAAGCGCGATGACGCTTCATCCTGATCGCATCGCGCTTTAAGCTTACACTCGCACCTGCTGCTCCAACGTTTCGAAATGGCCACGCTTTTGCAGCCACGCCAACAGCATCAGGCTCGGAATGGCGACGAGGACGGAGATCGCGAAGAACATCGGCCAGCCCGTCGCCTTCGCCAGATAGCCCGCGCCCGATGACAAATAGGTGCGCCCCACGGCGGCGAGCGCCGTCAGCAGCGCATACTGGGTCGCGGTGTGCAGCGGGTTCTGGCACAGCGCCGACAGATAGGCGACGAAGATCACGGTGCCGATGGCGTTGCAGAAATTGTCGGAGGTGATCGCGAGGGTCAGCGCCCATTCATTGACGCCGACCAGTGCCAGCCACGAGAACGACAGGTTGGAGATTGCCTGCACGATGCCGCCGATCCACAGGCTCGTTGCGAGCGAATAGCGCCGTGCCACGAAGCCGCCGGCAAAGCCGCCGGCCAAGGTCGCTGCGATGCCGACGCCCTTCACGATCACCGCGTAGTCGTTCCGCGTGAAGCCGATGTCGATCACGAACGGCACGGTCATGTTGCCGGAGAACGCGTCGGTGAATTTGAACAGCACGACGAAGGCAAGCGCCGCCCACGCTTCCTTTCGCTGCAAGAATTCCGAGAATGCGCCCAATGCGGCATGCAATACCCGCATGAGCGCGTCCTCGTTCTGCGTGGCAGCCTCTGCGCGCTTGGATTGTGCCGGCTCGGTGGCGGCCAGCGCCGTCACCGTGCCAATCAGCACCAGAGCCGCCATCACCACATAGCCCCACATCCAGGCGGCGCCACGAGGGACGATCGTCTCGAAGCCGGTGACGATGAACAAGGCGCCCGCGGTCGATATCAGCATGCCGATGCGATAGGCCGCGACATAGGCGGCCATGCCGGCCGCCTGCTCGCTTTCGGGCAGGCTCTCGACGCGGAATGCATCGACGACGATGTCCTGCGTCGAGGACATCGTCGCGACCAGGAGCGCGCCAAGCGCGACGAACAGCGGCGAGCGCGCCGGATCGGTCAGCGCCAACAGCAGGATCGCGCCGATCAGCAGCAGTTGCGAAAACACCAGCCACCCACGCCGACGGCCAAAGGCGCGCGTGAAGAACGGCACATGCAGCGCATCGACCAGAGGCGCCCACAGGAACTTGAGCGTGTACGGCGTTCCAACCAGTGCAAAGAGCCCGATCGTTCCGAGATCGACCCCCGCCTCGGCCATCCACACCAGCAGCGTGGATCCCGACAGCGCCAGCGGCAGCCCCGAGGAGAAGCCGAGAAACAGCACGATCAGCACCCGCGGCTGCAGGTAAACGGCAAGGCTGTCGCGCCAGGAGGCAGCGGGAGCGCCGGCGGAGGAAGTCGCGTCGGGTGCGGTCATGGGGTGGTGTTAGCAGATTCTGGCCGTGATGCCTCGTCTCCCTCTCGCCGTTCTTACGGGGAGAGGGTTGGGGTGAGGGGCATCTCTCCGCACGGGAGGTCGACGATGGACCTGTACCCCCTCACCCGGATCGCGCCGGACGATGCTCCGCATCGCCGGGGCGATCCGACCTCTCCCCGCAAGCGGGGAGAGGTGAAGACGTCACTCCCCCGCCTGGAGCTTCCGCGGAAACAGCTCGCCCGCATCCGTGGCCACCAGCCGCGGTCCCTCCGGGGCGTCGCTCTTGCTGAAATCCAGCTCCTCGATGCGTCCCGCGCGCTTTTCGATCTTGTCGGCGGAGATCAGCACCTGGCGGACGTCCTCGTTCACGTCGGCGAAATGCTTCTGCAGCTTGAGCACGCGGTCGCGCAGGCGGCCGAGATCGTCGCCGAGCTTGATCACCTCGGTGCGGATCTGGTCGGCGGCATCGCGCATGCGCGCGTCCTTCATGATCTGCTGCATCACCTGGATCGCGAGCATCAGCAGCGACGGCGACACCAGCACGACGCGGGCGCGATAGGCCTTCTGGATCACGTCGTCGAAACCGTCGTGGATCTCGGCGTAGACCGATTCCGACGGCACGAACATCAGCGCCATCTCCTGGGTCTCGCCGGCGACGAGATATTTTTCGGCGATGTCGCTGACATGCTTCATCACGTCGCCGCGCAGCCGCTGCGTGGCGATTCGCCGCTCCTCGTCGGTGCGGGCGTCGTGCAGCGCCGTCATCGCCTCCAGCGGAAATTTCGCGTCGATGCAGAGTGGGCGCTGGTCGGGCAGGAACACGACGCAATCCGGCCGCTTGCCGGTCGAGAGCGTGAACTGGAACTCGTAGGCCCCCTTGGGGAGGCCGTCCTGGACGATCGCCTCCATCCGCGCCTGACCGAAGGCGCCGCGCGACTGCTTGTTGGAGAGCACGTCGCGCAAGGTGGTCACCTGGGTGGTGAGGTCGGTGAGGTTCTTGTGCGCGCTGTCGATGATGCCGAGCCGCTCATGCAGCGCGCGCAGGCTCTCCATGGTGTTGCGGGTCGAATGTTCCATGGACTGGCCGACGCGATGGGTCACCGAATCCAGCCGTTCGTTGACCGCCCGCGCCATCTCGGCCTGGCGGCCGGCCAGCGCCTGGGTCATGGCGTCGACCCGGCCGGAGGATTCGCTCTGGGCCCGCAGCACCTCACTCAGGCGTTCCTCGAGCTCGTCGGCCCGGATCGCGTGCGCCATTGCGAGTTCCGCGCCGCGCCGCCCGGACCGCGCGATGACGATGGCGATCACCACCAGCAGGACGAGGACAAGCGCACCAAAGCCGATCAGCGCGTGGAAGGTGCGCACCGGCCAGTCGTCCAGCATGAAAATGATCTCGTTCATGGCGACCGTTCTAGCCGATTCGCCGGTGCTCGCGAACGAATAGCGAACGTTCAGGGTTAATCGCCCGCTTATTTCTATGGTTAACGGAAAGCGAATTTTTATGGTTAGCGAGGGGTTAACAGGGTTCCGGGCCGCATTGACCGTATCCGGCATGGGGCTTAAATCGCGGCCATGGCCCTCAGAGAAATCATCATCCTGCCCGACAAGCAGCTGCGCCTGGTCTCCAAGCCGATCGAGAAGGTCACCTCGGAGATCCGCAAGCTTGCCGACGACATGTTCGAGACCATGTACGACGCGCCCGGCATCGGCCTCGCTGCGATCCAGGTCGCGCAGCCGCTGCGGCTGATCACCATGGACCTCGCCAAGCGCGACGAGAACGGCGAGACCAAGCCGCTGCCGCGCGTCTTCATCAACCCCGAGATCATCGCCTCCTCCGAGGAACTGTCCATTTACGAGGAAGGCTGCCTCTCGATTCCTGAATATTACGAGGAGGTCGAGCGCCCTGCGAGGGTGCGCGTGCGCTTCACCGATCTCGACGGCAAGGTGCACGAGGAGGACGCCGAAGGCCTCTTTGCCACCTGCATCCAGCACGAGATCGACCATCTCAACGGCGTGCTGTTCGTCGATTACCTCTCCAAGCTCAAGCGCGACCGCGTGATGAAGAAGTTCGAGAAAGCCGCCAAGCGCGCGGCGGAGTAGGCCACGTCCTCCGCCGTCATGCCCGGCCTTGTGCCGGGCATCCACGTTCTTTGCCGCCCCGAGCAGGAAGAACGTGGATGGCCGGGACAAGCCCGGCCATGACGAGTACCTTGCTCGTTGTTCGAGGATTGTCTCGTCACATGCCCCTCCGCCTGATCTTCATGGGCACGCCCGATTTCTCCGTGCCGACGCTGCTCGAGCTGGTCGCGCATGGCCACGAGATCGTCGCCGTCTACACCCGTGCGCCGAAGCCGGGCGGGCGGCGCGGGCTGCAATTGCAGCCGACCCCGGTCGAGGAAGCCGCGCGAAAGCTCGGCGTGCCCGTGCTGACGCCGAAGACGCTGAAGACCCAGGAAGCGCTCGACGAATTTCGTGCCTTCGAGGCCGATGCCGCCGTCGTGGTCGCCTACGGCATGATCCTGCCGCAGGCGATCCTCGATGCGCCCAAGCTCGGCTGCTACAATCTGCACGCTTCGCTGCTGCCGCGCTGGCGTGGCGCCGCCCCGATCAACCGCGCGATCATGGCCGGCGATGCCGAGAGCGGCGTGATGGTGATGAAGATGGATGTCGGCCTCGATACCGGCGACGTCGCGATGGCCGAGCGTCTTGCCATCACCGACAGTATGACAGCGCTCGATCTGCACGACCGGCTCTCGCGTCTCGGTGCCGATCTGATGGTACGGGCGATGGCCGCGCTCGACCGCGGCGGGCTCCAGCTCAAGAAGCAGAGCGCGGACGGCGTCAGCTACGCCGCCAAGATCGACAAGGCCGAGGCGCGGATCGACTGGCGCAGGCCGGCGCGCGAGGTGCTGCGCCACATCCACGGCCTGTCGCCGTTCCCCGGCGCCTGGGCCGAGCTTGAGAACGCGCGCGTCAAGATCCTGCGCTGTGAGCTGGCGCAAGGCGCCGGCGAGCCGGGCGCGGTGCTCGACGATCAACTCACCATCGCCTGCGGCGAGGGCGCGATCCGCATCATCGAGCTCCAGCGCGAGGGCAAGGGCCGGATGCAGGCTGCCGACTTCCTGCGCGGCGTGCCGTTGAAGGCGGGAGCCAAATTCACCTGACACTGTCATACCCCGCGCAGGCGGGGTATCCAGTAAGCCGAGGCTTCTCGGTCGAACCGATAGGCCGCCGCGTACTGGATCGCCCGGTCAAGCCGGGCGATGACAGCAAACTGGAAACCGATGCCCCGCTACAAGCTCACCATCGAATATGACGGCGCGCCGTTTTTCGGCTGGCAGGTGCAGGACACGCTGCCCTCGGTTCAGGGCGCGCTGGAAGCGGCCGTGAAGGCGATGACGGGGGCGGACCTGCGGGTGCATGGCGCCGGCCGCACCGATGCCGGCGTGCACGCGCGCGGCCAGGTCGCGCATGTCGACGTCGACAAGCAATTCCCGCCGGGGCGTTTTCGCGACGGGCTCAACGCGCATCTGCGCCCGAATCCGATCGCGGTGTTAGAGGCCGAGATCGTGCCCGACAGCTTCGAGGCGCGCTTCTCGGCGGTGAAGCGGCACTACCGCTATCGCGTCATCAACACCCGCGCCAATCTCGCGCTCGATGCCGGCCACGCCTGGCGCGTGCCGCGCAAGCTCGATGCCGAGGCGATGCATGCGGCAGCCCAGCGCCTGCTCGGCAGGCACGATTTCACCACCTTCCGCGATACCGAGTGTCAGGCCAAGTCGCCGGAGAAGACGCTCGACCAGCTCGACGTGATGCGCGACGGCCGCGAGATCATAATCGTCACCTCGGCGCGCTCGTTCCTGCACAGCCAGGTCCGCTCGATGGTGGGATCGCTGGTCTGGGTCGGCGAGGGCCGCTGGACCGCCGACGATCTCTCCGCAGCGCTCGCCGCCCGCAACCGCGCCGCCTGCGGCATCGTCGCGCCGCCCGAGGGCCTGTATCTGATGAAGGTGGACTATTGAACGAGAGGCGCGCGCTCACGCTACACCCACCGCCGTCATGCCCCGGCTTGACCGGGGCATCCAGTACGCCGCGGCTTCTCGGTTCAATCACTGCTGTCTCTGGAATACTGGATCGCCCGGTCAAGCCGGGCGACGACAGCGGAATGTGAGGCCGCAGTCGGGCCTCACCCGAAATACCGCGTCAGTATCCCGCGATACACCTTCGTCAGTTTCTCCAGATCGGCAACCGGCACCCGCTCGTCGATCTGGTGCATGGTCTGCCCGACCAGCCCGAACTCGATCACCGGGCAATAGCTCGCAATGAAGCGCGCATCCGACGTGCCACCCGACGTCGACAGCTCCGGCTTGCGCCCGGTCACCTCCTCGATCGCGGCGACGGCGAGATCGGTGAACGGCCCTGGCTTGGTCACGAACACGTTCGAGTTCGAGGGCTCCCAGACGATGCGGGCCTTGATGCGGTTGCCGCAGGCTTTGGCGAGGCGCGTCTCCACCAGCTCGCGCAAGCTCGCCTGGGTGTGATTGTCGTTATAGCGGATGTTGAACCTGGCGCGGGCTTCGCCGGGGATGACGTTGAAGGCCTTGTTGCCGACGTCGACCGAGACGAATTCGAGATTGGAGGCCTGGAACTGCGCACTGCCATGGTCGAGCGGCTCGTCGGAGATCGCCACGATCAGCCGCGAAATGTCCGGCACCGGATTGGAGGCGCGATGCGGGTAGGCGACGTGACCCTGCACGCCGTCGACGACGAGCGTGCCGGATTGCGAGCCGCGGCGACCGACCTTGATGGTGTCGCCGAGCGTCTCGACATTGGAGGGCTCGCCAAGCACGCAATGATCGAACTTCTCGCCGCGCTCGGCGGCCCATTTCAACAGCTTGATGGTGCCGTTGATCGAGACGTCTTCTTCATCGCCGGTGATCAGGAACGAGATCGAGCCCGAGCCTGATTTTTGGCCGTCGGCACGCGGCTTGCCGCCGTTGGCGGCGAGATGCTCCAGCACCGCTGCGACCGAGCAGGCAATGCCGCCCTTCATGTCGACCGCGCCGCGGCCGTGCAGGATCCCGTCCTTCACTTCGCCGGAGAACGCACCGACGCTCCAGGCGCTCTCCTCGCCCGGCGGCACCACGTCGGTGTGGCCGGCAAAGGTGATGTGCGGCCCTTCGCTGCCGATCCGCGCGTAGAGATTGTCGACGTCGGCCGTGCCCGGCTCGCTGAATGTCACGCGGTGACAGGTGAATCCGGCAGCGCCGAGGACTTTTTCGAGCACCCCGAGTGCACCGGCATCGACCGGGGTTACTGAGGGGCATCGGATGAGGTCGCGGGCAATGGAGAGAGCATCGGTCATGCGCCCCGCTTAACATGCATGCCGCCGGGTGGGCTAGCATGAGGCGGGACAATTTCAATCTCGCGGCTCTGGTCCCAGCCTTTTGCGGAGGTCGCCGCGGGCGTGGAATCGTCCTCGGCTTTCGGATCGGGACCGAACCGGTTGGGCCCCTGGGTGCCGCGCAAGAATCCGGTCTCGACAAAAGCGGCGACGGAGAGGATCACGCCTCCCAGCGCGAGCGGCAGCATCCAGTAGGCGTCCGGAAGGCGGTCCTCGAACTGATTGTAGAGGCCCGGAAGCACGAAATAGGCGAGCAGCCACCATGCGCTCTTGTCGCGGTCATGCAGGCGCTTCACGACGATCGCGAGATAGGTCCAGAGCATCAACGCGGTTGCGGCCAACTTGAGCAGCAGCAGCGGCAGATTGTCCAGCAGCGACCATCGGTAGGCTCTGGGATCGACGATCTTGAAGACGTCGTCGGCATTCAGATCGAAGGATCCGACCTCGCCGCCGAGCACGGAGATGATTCCTACGTAGAGCGAGACCAGCAGGATCATGCCGAACAGGACAGAGATCAGGCTGCACCAGAACCCGGTGCGGCGCATGCGGCCGTCGAAGCGGAAGAGATACCAGGTCCAGTGCATCCGAGGGGCTCCGGGCGGGACGGGCCGCCCGAAGATAGGTCGCGATGCAGGGAGGGTGGGTTCGATACAGTACAAACCCGTCATCCCCGCGCAACGGCGAAGCCGTTGTCGCTGGAGGTGCGAGTGGCGCAATGCGAAGCATCGCGCCGGGAGCCTCGAAGGATGAACGGTCTAAAGCGCGATGCGATTGGGATGAATCGTCATCGCGCTTTAGGTTGTTGTTTAAGCATGATCTTTTCGGAAAACCGCTGCGCACTTTTCCGGATCATGCTCTAGGTGTTGCGGCAGCCGGGCCGTCGCCCTTCGAGGGCCGCCGAAGGGGCGGCCACCTCAGGGTGACGGGGATAGATGTGGGTGCGTGGCGCCTATCAGTCCCGCAGCAGCTCGTTGATGCTGGTCTTCGACCGCGTGCGCTCGTCGACGCGCTTGACGATGACGGCGCAGGCGGTGCTGGGGCCGATCTGGCCGTTCTTCATCGGCTTGCCGGGCAGGGCGCCGGGCACCACCACCGAATATTCGGGCACTTCGCCCATGAAGACCTCGCCGGTCTCGCGGTCGACGACCTTGGTCGAGGCGCCCAGGAACACGCCCATCGCCAGCACCGCGCCCTTGCGCACGATCACGCCTTCGGCGACCTCGCTGCGCGCACCGATGAAGCAATCGTCCTCGATGATCACGGGCTCGGCCTGCAGCGGCTCGAGCACGCCGCCAATGCCGGCGCCGCCGGAGATGTGCACGCGCTTGCCGATCTGCGCGCAGGAGCCGACGGTGGCCCAGGTGTCGACCATGGTGCTCTCATCGACATAGGCGCCGAGATTGACGAAGGACGGCATCAGCACGACGTTCTTGGCGATGAAGGCCGAGCGGCGCACCACGGCGCCGGGCACCGCGCGAAAACCGGCATCGCGGAAACGGTTCTCGCCCCAACCCTCGAACTTCGAGGGCACCTTGTCCCACCAGGTCGCCTTGCCCGGGCCGCCATTGATGACGCCCATGTCGTTGAGGCGGAACGAGAGCAGCACCGCCTTCTTCAGCCATTGATTGACCTTCCACTTGCCGTCAGCGCCGCGCTCGGCAACGCGCGCCTCACCCTTGTCCAGGGTCTCCAGCGCCTGGTCCACGGCCTCGCGCACCTCGCCCTTGGTCGAGGTCGAGATGGTCTCGCGCGCGTCGAAGGCGCTGTTGATGGTGGATTCGAGGGCTGCAAGGGACATCGGGATTTCCTCTGGGGAAGGCGTGGTTTCGCGTGAATTGGAGCGCTTTTTCGGGATTTGGGCCGGGAGAGTCAAGCTTGGTTCGGTGTCATCACCCGCGAAAGCGGGTGATCCAGTACGCCGCAGCCGTCGTGATGAATCGAGATGCTGGTGATTACTGGATACCCCGCCTTCGCGGGGTATGACGGCTACGTTGGGTGGGACAACCCAGCCAAAAACCCCGCCAGATCATCCGTGACGTAGTCGACATGGGCGGCGTCCCGCCCCTCCAGTTCCCAGTCCTCGCGCACCACCTCCTTCGTGCCGTCCGGCACCACCAGCACCGTGGTCATGCCGAGCGCGTGCGGGACGGTGAGGTTGCGGGCGAGGTCCTCGAACATGGCGGCCCGGGTCGGGTCGACCGAATGATCGGAGAGGAATTTCCGATACGTCTGCGCCGCCGGCTTCGGCTCGAATTCGGCGGCAATGATGTCGAACACGCCGTCGAAATGCGAGGCGAAGCCGAGTCGCGCCAGCACCGCATCGACATGGTCGACCGAGCCGTTGGTCAGGATCAGCTTGCGCCCCGACAATTTTGCGATGGCTTCGCCGAGTGCCGGGTTCGGCTCCAGCGGCGAGTGGTCGATCTTGTGGACGTAGGCGAGATAGTCGTCGGCGGAAACGCCATGCAGGGTCATCATGCCGCGCATGGTGGTGCCGAAGCGACGGTAATAGTCCTTCTGGATGTTGCGTGCTTCGTCCGGGCCGACATTCAGCCAGTTGCAGACGAACTCCCCGATCCGCGCATCGACCTGCTGCCACAGGTTGACGTGATGCGGATAGAGCGTGTTGTCGAGGTCGAACACCCAGGTGTCGACATGCGCGAAGGTGCGGGGCAGGGTCATTGCAACTCTCTCGCTCACGGCGCGGCAAACCGCAGCGTCTTGCCGCTGCTGGACATGTCGACCGCGCTAAAGCCCGTCGCCGAAAATCCGCGCGCGCCGCAATCGGTCTGCTCATTGGTCTCGAACTTGGTCTCGCGCGTGCACAGCTGCCTGTCGCCGCCCCAGTTCAGCGGTCTGTCCTTCAGCTTGACGGTGCGGTTGTCGGCGTCGACCGCCTCCGCGAAGCTGAAGATCTGTTTCGGCTGGCCGGTCACGTCGGGATGCAGGCAGGTCTTGGGATCGATGCGATACCAGCCGCGGCTGGTCACGGACTTGCCGTCGTCGGTCGCGATCGCCGCCATCACCTTGTGCGGCGTGTCGTTGCACCAGGTGAGGCCGGTCGCAGACGGCGTCTGCAACGCATCGACCATGGTCTTGAAGAAGCCTGGCGAGCCCACGACGTCCGACGACAGGCCGCGGCTCTTCAGGAACGCGGCCAGCGCGGCCTGCGTCTTCGGCCCGTCGACGCCGTCGATCGGCGCGGCGTCATAGCCTGCGATCACCAGCAGCCGCTGGATGCCGGCAAGCCGCGCCTGCTCGTCGTCATATTCGGAATCCTCGGCGAGGTAGGCAACGAGGTTGCCGTCCGCGCCTTGCGTCGGCGTCACTTGCGTGAATGAGGCCTGGGCCTGGCCGGTGCGGCATTGCCGGGCCGCCGCAATGACGAAATTGTCCTGGGCGACACAGAGCATGTCGCTGCCGCTCTGCGGGATCGGGGAGGCGCCATAGACGCCGAGGGCGCGGGCGTTGAGCAAGATGCGGTCGGCGGTCAGCGTACCCTGCACCACCACGCGGCAGGTGGCGGGGTCGATCCTGAACCAGCCGCGCGTTGCGGTCGCCGCCTTGTCGTCGATGCCGATCGCGGCCTCGACCACATAGGACATGCGGTTGCAGATCTTGAGGTCGGCGAAGGCGGGGGCGGAGGAAACGACGAACGAGACGGCCGCGGCCGGCAGCGTCATCAGGAAGCGGGTGAGGCGGGAGCGGCGAGCCCTCGATCCGTCATGCGCGGCCTTGTGCCGGGCATCCACGTTCTTGGCTCCGGACGAAAGATCGTGGATGGCCGGGACGAGCCCGGCCATGACGCCCGTCTGTGTCCGCTCCCGCATCACTTGTGGATCAGCGTTCCCGTGCCCTGGTTGGTGAAGAGCTCGAGCAGCACTGCGTGCTGCATCTTGCCGTCGATGATGACGACGCCCTCGACGCCCTGCTCCAGCGCGTAGATGCAGGTCTCGACCTTCGGGATCATGCCGCCGGAAATGGTGCCGTCGGCGATCAGCTTGCGCGCGTCCTTGACCGACAATTGCGGGATCAGCTTCTTCGACTTGTCGAGTACGCCCGGCACGTCGGTGAGCAGCAACAGGCGCTTGGCCTTCAGCGCGCCGGCGACCGCACCGGCAAAGGTATCGGCGTTGACGTTCAGCGTCTGGCCTTCCTTGGAGGTCGCGAGCGGCGCCAGCACCGGGATCAACTCGTAGCCGATCAGCTGGTTGAGCAGCGTGAGATCGACCTTCTCGGGGTCGCCGACGAAGCCGAGATCGATCGCCTTCTCGATGTTCGAGCCCGGATCGACGATGGTGCGCGTCGTCTTCGACGCCTTCACCATGTTGCCGTCCTTGCCCGACAGCCCGACGGCCTTGCCGCCGGCCTCGTTGATGTAGCCGACGATCTGCTTGTTGACCGAGCCGGCGAGCACCATCTCGACGATCTCGATGGTCGCGGCATCGGTGATGCGCAGGCCGGCCGCGAATTCCGACTGAATGCCGAGGCGCTTGAGCATGGTCGCGATCTGCGGTCCGCCGCCATGCACCACGACGGGATTGATCGCAGTCTGCTCGAGCAGCACGATGTCGCGGGCAAAGTTCTTGGCGGTCTCCTCGTCGCCCATGGCATGGCCGCCATATTTGATGACGATGGTTTCCTCGTCATATTGCTGCATGTGCGGCAGCGCTTCGGACAGGATGCGGGCCTGGTCGAGCGGGGAGATGTCGGTCATGTCGCGGTCTCGCTGGCGGAACGGTCGGTGCGCGTTCTATCCGATTGGCGGGCGCGGCGCAAAGTGTGGTGTTCGCTCTTACCCTCCCCCTCCAGGGGAGGGTAAGAGAGCGTCACTTCCTCGCCACCACCGCGGCCAGCGTCACCGCCAGCCAGCCCGCGATCATCACCGTTCCGCCTGTCGGCGCCGCCATCGGAAACAGCGCGTGTCCGGCATATTGCCGCAAGGTGAGGTCGCCCGCGAACAGCGCGGCGCCGCTCGCCAAGCCGAACGCGGCGACGAGGCCAATTCCGCCGTGCAGAAGGCCGCGGGCGAGTACGGCGATCACGGCGAGTATGGCGGTTGCATGAAACAGCAGCATGGCGCTCGCCGTGGCCAGCCGGCTCGCATCCGCGCCATGGGCAGAGGCCGCGGCCAGCGCGACGCCGGCGGCGCCCATCAATCCGGCAAGCCCAATCAGGAGGCGATGGGCCGCCATTACTTGCTCCGCTCTTCCAGCAGCTTCGCCATCGCGGCGCGCAGGCTCTCCATGCCGGTCGAGCTGCGCGACGATGTCGCGAGCACGTTCGGGAACGCGGCCGGATGTTTGGCCAGCGCGGCCTCGGTCTCGGCGATGCGCGCTTGCAACTCGGACGCCTTCACCTGATCGGCCTTGGTCAGCACGACCTGGTAGCTGACGGCGGAGCGGTCGAGCGTGCCCAGGACTTCGAGATCGACGTCCTTGAGTCCATGGCGTGCGTCGATCAGCACGTAGACGCGGGCGAGCGAGGCGCGTCCGAGCAGGAATTTGTGGATCAGCTCGGTCCAGGACGCGACCTGGCTCTTCGGTGCCTTGGCATAGCCGTAGCCGGGCATGTCGATGAGACGCAGGTCGGACTTCCCTGGGACCTCGAAGAAGATCAGCTCCTGGGTGCGGCCCGGCGTGTGCGAGGTGCGCGCCAGCGCGTTGCGCCCCGTGAGGGCGTTGATCAGGCTCGACTTGCCGACATTGGAGCGGCCGGCAAAGGCGACCTCCAGCCCCGCCATCGGCGGCAGCGTCTGGATCGAGGGCGAGGCCCAGATGAACTGCCAGTCGCGGGCGAATAGCTTGCGCCCGGCCTCGATCAGCTTCGCATCTTTGTCGTCGGTCATGCGAAGCCTCGCTGCTTCCCCGCGTCATTGCGAGCGAAGCGAAGCAATCCAGACTTTCTCAGCGGAAACAGTCTGGATTGCTTCGTCGCTTCGCTCCTCGCAATGACGATTACGTCGCCTTCCGCGCGAACGTCGCCTTGAGATTGTCGAACAGCTCCACCTTCACGCCGTTGCGGCGCATGATGTAGCTCTGCTGGATCACCGAGAGCAAATTGTTCCAGGCCCAGTAGATCACGAGGCCCGCGGGGAAGCCCGCCAGCATGAAGGTGAAGATCAGCGGCATCCAGTTGAAGATGATCTGCTGCGTCGGATCCGGCGGCGTCGGGTTCAGCTTCATCTGGAACCACATCGTGATGCCCATGATGATCGGCCAGATGCCGAGCGCGAGGTAATAGCCGAACACCGGAATCGTGGTCGGATCGAACGGGATCAGCCCGAACAGGTTGAAGAGGTTGGTCGGGTCCGGCGCCGAGAGGTCCTTGATCCAGCCGTAGAACGGCGCGTGCCGCATCTCGATGGTGACGAACAGCACCTTGTAGAGCGCGAAGAATACCGGGATCTGGATCAGCACGGGAAGACAGCCGGCGACCGGATTGATCTTCTCCTTGCGGTAGATCTCCATCATCTCCTGCTGCTGCTTCACCTTGTCGTCGGGGAAGCGTTCTTTCAGCGCCTGGAGCTGCGGCTGGACCGACTTCATCTTCGCCATCGAGGCGTAGGACTTGTTCGCCAGCGGGAAGAACAACAGCTTCACGATCACGGTCACGAGCAGGATCGAGATGCCGAAATTGCCGAAGAAGCGGAAGAAGAAGTCGAGGCCGAGGAACATCGGCTTGGTGAGGAAGTGGAACCAGCCCCAGTCGATCAGCAGATCGAAATGGTTGAGGCCGAGCTCCTTGTTGTAGCCGCCGTGGCCGGCGAGCGGGAAGTTGATGCCGACCACGCCGGCTTCCTTGGCGCCCGCGAACAGCCGCGCGTTCGCCGTCGCGGTGCCGCCGATCGCGACCGTGACGGGGTCGAGCAGATAATCGGTCTGATAGGTGTGAACCTTGCCGACGGGGTTCGACGAGAACCGCGCCTGCAGCCGCGCATTGGTGTCGGGCAGCAGCGCCGAGGCCCAATACTTGTCGGTGATGCCGAGCCAGCCATTGGTGACGTTGTTGAAATTCACCTGCTTGGCTTCGTCGACCTGCTTGTAGGCATATTCCTTCAGCTTCTCGTCGCCGAGATAGCCGATCAGGCCTTCATGCAGGATGTAATAGCCGGAAACTTGCGGCGCGCCGTGGCGCGAGATCAGCGCGAACGGATAGAGCGTGACAGGCGCATTGCCGACGTTGCTCACCTCGTCCTTGACCGTGAAAAGATAATGGTCGTCGACGGCGATGGTGCGGCGGAAGGTGAGGCCGTCGCCATTGTCCCATTTCAGGGTCACGGGCGTCGACGGCGTCAGGCTGCCGCTGCCCTCCTGCTGCCAGACGGTCTGGGCATCCGGCATCTTTGCCGTCACGCCCGTCGCCGCAACCCAGCCGAATTCGGCGTAATAGGGCTCCGCCGTGCCCGAGGGCGAATAGAGGACGATCGGCGGCGATTTGGGATCGACCGTCTCGCGATATTGCACCAGCGCGATGTCGTCGATGCGGCCGCCCTTCAGCGAGATGCTGCCGACGATCCGCGGCGTCTCGATCTTCACGCGCGGGCTGGCTGCAATGGCGGTCTCGCGGGCGACGACCGGCTGGACCTGGTTCACCGCCGGCGTCGACGGCTGGGCCGCGCCGGGCTGCGGCGCGCTGCCGGGCGTCGCCGGCGCGCCGCCTGGCGTCGCGGACGCGCTCGGCTGGGGCGTGCTGCCCTTCTGCAGCTCGGCCTGCGTCTGCTGCTGGGCGCGCTGCTTCTCCATCTGCGGCACGTTGTAGAAATACTGCCACGCGATCAGCACCAGGCCGGACAGAATGACGGCGAGGATGGTATTACGATTGTCGGTCATCTCGATTGTCTCGTCATCAATCTGGTTTGCGGCTGGTCGCTGCGGCGGGACCAGGCCTGTGGCCGCGCGCCTTGGCCGTATGCCGCGCGGGCTTCGTAAACGCTATGCGCAGATCGTCGAGCATGGTGGCGAAGGGGCGCGAGAGCGCGTCCTTTCGGCCAACCAGCACATAATCATGATGGGGCGGGATCGATACCGGATCGAGCCGCTTCACCAATTCGCGAAGCCGGCGCCGGATGCGATTGCGCTCGGGGGCGTTGCCGTTCTTTTTGGTGACGGTGAAGCCGATCCGGATCGGGCCGCCGTCATCGCGGGGACGGCTTTGCAGGACGAACGCAGGACCGTTCACCCGCGCGCCATTGGCAACGGCGAGGAAATCCGCCCGCTGCCTCAGCCGATCCATGATGAAATCCCAAAAGGGGGTCTGGCTCAGGCGCTCAGACGCTTGCGACCGCGCGCGCGGCGGGCGGCGAGAACCTTGCGGCCGCCGGCAGTGGCGAGACGGGCACGGAAGCCGTGACGGCGCTTGCGCACCAGTTTGCTGGGTTGATAAGTCCGCTTCACGGGTTTTTCTCCGCTGACCGGGCAATTTGCCTGTAGAATTGATGGTAAAGTCCGGAAGATGCGGCCCAAAACGGGCCCTTTTCCGGCCCCAAGAGAGCCGCTCCCGGCGTCGCACCGGGTCATCGCGGACAATTTGCGCGGCTTATAAGCGAGCGCCTTGTTTTCGTCAACGCCGCACAAGCGCGCGATTCTGGTGAATATCGCTGTTTGTGCGGGGTTTTTAACCCTTGAGGTGGCGACTCGCGATATCAGCGCTTACATCCCACCTCGGCAGATTAGCGATCTGTAATTTGACCGGACCGGGGCCGGGTCGCATCTTCATTCCGCCAATCCTTCACCCGCCAGGCAGCGAGGGCGAATTTCGTGGCAGTGACAGACCGCCAGCCGATCCAGGATCAGGATCAGCCGGAGCAGCCGGTGATGCGCTCCCGCGGCGGGCTCGGGCTATCGGGCAAGCTGCTGCTGCTGACCGTGCCATTGGTGATGATCGCGGCCGTCCTGCTCTATGTGCCCGCCATTGCCAACTTCTGGGTCAACCGGCTGAACGACCGTGTCGCGGCGGCGAACACGGCGGCGCTGGTGCTGGATGCGGCGCCGCTCGGCATGGTTCCCGATTCGCTGTCGCGCCAGATTCTGAAGAGCATCAATGCCCGCGCGGTTGCCATCAAGATGGGCCAGCAGCGCCGGCTGCTCGCCAGCGACAACATTCCAGCCACCATCGAGCATGACATCGACCTGCGCGACATGACGGCGTGGGAGGCGATCACCGGCTCGTTCCGGATGATGCTGGAGACCGGCAACCAGGCCATCCGGATCGTCGGGCCCGGCGTCGGCACGGCCCAGTTCATGGAGATCGTCACCGACGAGCTGCCGCTGCGGCAGCAGATGTACCGTTTCTCCCGCAACCTCGTGGTGGTCGCGCTGATCATCGCGGCGCTGACCGCCGGCCTCGTCTATCTCGCGCTTCACTATCTCTTCGTGCGCCCGATGCGGCGGCTGACCGCGAGCCTGGTCGGCTTCCACGAAAACCCCGAAAGCTCGGCGGGAATCATCGTGCCGAGCCAACGCAGCGACGAGATCGGGGTCGCCGAGCGCGAGTTGTCGGATATGCAGCGCGATCTGATGTCGATGCTGCATCAGAAGAGCCGGCTCGCCGCCCTCGGTCTCGCCGTGTCCAAGATCAACCACGATCTGCGCAATCTGCTGGCTTCGGCCCAGCTGCTGTCGGACCAGCTCGCCAGCGTGCCGGATCCGCGGGTGCAGCGCTTTGCGCCCAAGCTGGTGCGCTCGCTCGAACGCGCCATCGCCTTCTGCCAGTCCACGCTGTCCTACGGCCGTGCCCAGGAGGCCGCGCCCGACCGCCGCATGATCCTGATCGAGCCGGTCGTGCTGGAGGTGCGCGAGACCGCAGGCCTCGCCTCCGATGCCTCGATTGCCTGGGTCGCCGCGATCGAGCGCGGGCTGGCGGTCGATGCCGATCCCGATCAGCTGTTCCGGGTGCTGCTCAACCTCGTTCGCAACGCCGCCCAGGCGCTGGAGAGTCATGCCTCCGGCGACGGCGGCCCGCAGCAGATCCGGATCACCGGAAAGCGCGAAGGCGCCGTCGCGATCATCGAGGTCTCCGACACCGGTCCCGGCGTGCCCCAGAAGACCAGGGAGCACCTGTTCGAGGCGTTCCAGACCTCCGGGCGTCCCGGCGGCAGCGGGCTGGGCCTCGCCATCGCCGCCGAGCTGGTCCGCGCCCATGGCGGCGATATCCACCTGGTCGAAGGCACCATCGGCGCCACCTTCCGCATCGTCATCCCCGACCGCCCCGTGGAGCTGCTCTCCATCCGCAACGAGCGGGCGAGGGCCTAGTCGGCCAGCGGCCGAGTGATGACGGGGCGATTCCCATGATGTCCGTCATTCCGGGATGGCCCGAAGGGCCAGGCCCGGAATCCATAATCCCAGCTGGTGGTTATGGATTCCGGGCTCGCGACTTCGTCGCGCCCCGGAATGACGAGCTGAGATGCGGAAATGCGCGAAAATACCCCCATTCCGGATCTTGCCAATCGGGACGAGAGCGGTTAGTCAGAGCGCTCTTTCGCACCCCCTCCGGCTCCGCCGGGGGCTGCGTCGCGGGCTATGCCCGCGCTGTTTGCGAAACACGCGCCCGTAGCTCAGCTGGATAGAGCATCAGACTACGAATCTGAGGGTCGGACGTTCGAATCGTTCCGGGCGCGCCATTCTTCGACGAAGGTCAGGACAAAGCAGCATCTGGTCGCCAGACGGGCCGAGACCGGATGGCTTCGCCGTGTGAGGAGCGGAATGAAGATATCGCAGGCGTTCAAGTTCGAGGCGGCGCATCGGCTGCCGAACGTGCCCGAGACCCATCGATGCCGCCGGCTGCATGGTCATTCCTACCGGGTCGAGGTCCAGCTGGACGGGCCGGTCGATCCGCACACCGGCTTCGTCGCAGACTTCTTCGATATCGAAAAATGCTTCGCCGACATCCTGGAGGCGCTGGACCATCGCTGCCTGAACGAGGTCAAAGGCCTTGAGAACCCGACCGCCGAGAATATCGCGATCTGGATCTGGGACCGGTTGAAGCCGAGCCTTCGGCAGCTGTCGGCCGTTCGCGTCTATGAGACGGCGGATTGCTGGGCCGAATATCAGGGGCAGTGACGTCGGCCCGGCGCTGACCCGGCGCCGGCCTCACCACCATGAGCTGCAGCCGCTCATCGTGTGGATGGAGCATCAGCCTGCGAATCGTCGGGGGGAGTTCGAAGCGTTCCCTGCGCGCCGCGTCGGTATGGAACTGCGAACGCCAGCAGCCGCCGTTTCTACCCCTTGGGAACCCGCAGGGAAACTCAGGATCAGCCGTATGCGCGGAGTGCCGCTGCCTGCACGCCGCCGGAGGGGGCTCATTACTCACGTACATATGAGCTGTGTTGATACCCGCATGCGGGTTGGAAGGTTTAGTTTCAAGCTGGCGTCGAATGTCCGCAATGCCAGTTTGTGCCTGGCCCCTGTACAGGGAAACCGTTGATGGAACGCAAGCTCGCCGCGATCATGGCTGCCGACATCGTCAGCTACAGCCTGATGATGGCCGAAAACGAGGCCTCCACCTATAAAGAGCTGCGCACGGTCTTCGACAATCTGATCGAGCCCACGGTCGCGCAGCATGGCGGACGCATCTTCAAGATGACCGGGGACGGCTTTCTGGCGATGTTTCCCAGCGTCAACGAAGCCGTTGATGCGGGCACTGCTATCCAGCAAGGGTTCGACAACGCCCCGTTTGAGCTGCGCATAGGCATCAACCTCGGTGATGTCATCGAGGATAATGGCGATATGTACGGCGACGGCGTTAATGTCGCCACACGGCTTGAGGCGATGGCCGATCCCGGTAGCATCTTTGTTAGCGGCGCTGTCGTCATGGCCGCAGACCGCAATCGCGGCGAGGTGTTCGCGCGTGTGGGCCGCAGGCGCGCCAAAAACATTCCCGAGCGTCTTAATGTCTACCGGGTACGGCGCGCGCAATCCTCGTGGTCTCGCTGGCGAAAAATCCCGCGCGTTCTATACGGTACCGCTGCGCGCTGGTCGTATGGCGTCGCCGCCGTAGCCCTTGTCCTCATCGGCACCCAAATCCAACCGCTTTCCCTGGCGGCGATGGTCAGCCGGCTCCCGGCCGCGCTGTTGTTCGACCAGACCCGCGCCGACCCGCGGCCGTCAGTTGCGGTCATGCCCTTTGCGGCCATGGGCGGCGACCAGTCGTACTTTGCAGACGGGCTGACCGAGGATGTGACCACGGCGCTTGCAAGGAATTCCGAGCTTCAGATTATCGCGCGCGACTCCACATATGCCGTGCGCGGGCAAGAAAGCGATATGCGCAAGCTCGGGGCAAAGCTGGGCGTTTCCTACGTGGTAGAAGGCAGCGCGCGCCGCGAGGGGGACCGGCTTCGCGTCTCGGCGCAGCTGATCGACGTGAAATCGGGCGCGCACCTTTGGTCGCGCAGCTTCGACAGGCAGGTTGCCGACGTCTTCACGGTACAAAGCGAGCTGACCACGGAAATCGTCGCCCAGCTCGCGCCGTATATCGGCCGAAGTGAAGCCATTGCTGCCGCGCAACGTCCGACCGACAACCTTCAGGCTTACGATCTTCTCCTGCGGGCTCGTCATCGATACCGGCATGGCGTCCAGGATGCGGAAGCACTTATGGAGGCACGCGGCATGTATCAGCGCGCGCTGGAAATGGACCCGGCCTATGCCGCCGCCCGTGCGGGCTTGGCTCTCACTTACATCGCGGATGTGGCCAGGAGGTCGAATGGCCGGGCGACAGCGCATGAGCTGGAACTAGGTCTTAGCGAAGCGCGCCAGGCTGTGCGCCTCGATCCCAATCTCTCGCTCGGCTATCAGGTGATCAGCTTCGGGCTGGCGGTGCAGGGCGACTATGCGGGCGGCTTGCAGGCCGCCAAGCGCGCCGTCGAACTGAATCCCAATGACCCGGATAGCATGATGGCATTGGCAAAAGCGCAAGTCCGTTTCGGGGACTACGCGGACGCCGTTGCCAATGCCGAGCGGGCACGTCGCCTTCATCCCATGGCGCCGGAATATTACGCCTATGTGCATGGCCAGGCTCTTTACGCCGCTGATCGTCGCGACGAGTCGGCTGCCGTAATCTCCGAATGCCTTGTAAGGGCGCCGCGCGATGCCAACTGCCTGCTAATCCAGGCTGCGCTACAAGGGCGGCGCGGCGACATAGAAGTGGCGCAGCTGACGATGGCAAACCTGGTAGCGGCCCAACCGACATTTTCGTTGGAGGCAGAACGGTCTTATCGCCGGTTTGGCAACAAGCCGCTCATGGAGCAGTTCCTAAAGGACCTGACGGTGGCGAAGGCACCGGGGGCTGCGTAATAGGATTTTGTGTAGCTTCTCAGTTTCATCTCGTCGGGCGCGCCGATTCGATAGTAAGTTCGTCCGATGCGCACGACCGATCATCTGTTCTCCCGCCTCGTCTTGTTCCTTGGAATCGCAGCCGCCCCGCTGCTCCCCGCGCGCGCGGCCGAAACCTGCCCGTTCATCAGCGCCCAGGAGCTCGCCCGCGCGATGCCGGCGCTGAAATGGTCGCTGATCTCCAATCAGGACGGCCGCGGCTGCATCTACCAGGCCGGGCGCGGCGACACGATGATGCTGTCCGTGTTCCGCAATCCCGACAAGGACCGCGCCAGGGAATTGTACGCGACCTTCGTCAAGACGCTGGGCGAGCGCATGCCGCTCAACGCGGTGTCCGGAATTGGCGACGAAGGCCAGGGCGGAACGAGCGCCGCCGGCGCGGAGCGCCAGGAGGCCTCGGTCGTCGCCTTGTCCGGCGATTACATTCTCCAGCTCACCGTCTATCCGATCGGCCGGCGGGCCGACGATGCGCTGCTTGGACCGCTCAGCGAAGCCGCGCGCATTGCCATCGGAAGCGTGAGTAGGAGCAGCGAGCGCTTCGGCAATTGTGAGTGGCTCACGGCCGCCGACGCCGACGGCTTTCTCGACAGCAGCACGCTGACGGTGCAGCGGACCGGCGCGGGCAGCTGCATGATGTTCGACCGCGAGGCCAACACCATGACCGTCGCGGTGATCGCGACCTCGCGCGACACCGCCATCGGCATGATGAAGCGCGCCGGTCCCTGCAAGCACGTGGCGATACCCGAGCTCGGCGGTGAAGCGTTCGGGGAGCATTCCTGCACCAAGGGCAACGGCAACGCCGTCAACATCTTCGTCTGGAAGAACGGCAGGCAGGCTTCGATCCTGTTCGCGCCGGTGAAGCCGCATCCGGAGTCCGGCTCGGTCGAGCGCCTGAAAGCGCTCGCCGGGCGAGTCTACGGAAAGCTGTAAGGGGCCGTCCGGGTGCAGGCTCGCTGCGCACGCCCGGGAGCCGCAATGGTATCCGTTATGGGACGCCTGCGCAGCGGTCCGACGCAAAGGTCATCGACGGCGTCAATGACAAAGGCGAGGCGAGACGATGCAGCTAGCTGTCCTCCCCGTCCCGCCGGCGGAAGGGATCGGCGACATCGTCATGACCGCTGCGGCTGCTGAAGAACATCAGCGCCATCAGCCCACAGCCGATCAAGAGCGAGAAGAAAGCGCCGAGGCCAAGCGCGATCCAGCCGTGCTTGCCCATCTCGACGCCGCTGCTGGATTCCCAGACTGAAAATCCCCAAACGCCGGTGAGGATCAACATGGCTCCGAGGGCAACCAGCAGGGCGATCTGGCCGGCACTGATGTTCTTCATGGCTGTTTCCGTTGTCGTGCCTGACCAGAGTCAATTGCGAAGGGCGACGAGGCGTTCCCGTGGAATGACGCCGGCCTCCGAGCTGCTCCTGTGAGTTCGCCTGCCGGGACACGCTAGAGCGGCGTGACTTAAGGTTGAACCGATTGCCGCAGGGTCGTTCACCTCTCCCGTAAGCGGGAGAGGGAGTGCACCTCCGTCATCGCGGCAATCAAGCTTCATCCCGTCATGCTTTAGCCTGGCCTGGAAGGGAACTTGTTGTGCTGCAGCAACTTGCCGCGAGCGATTGGATTTTTGCGACAAGCTGCAATTTGGCGGCGATGCGAGCTTCGGCTTCCGTGGCTCAGTCTTTCACCGCAGGCCCTGTTCGTCGATCAGGATGCGGTGGATCTCGATACGCTGCGGCAGCTCGATCAGGAATTCCGCGTCGCGCGCGAGATGGTGGACCTTGGTGGGCTCGCCCTTGGTGAAAGCCGTCATGGCCGCGATGTCCGCCCAATAGGAAATGGTCGTGAACCATGTCTCCTCGTTGCGATCCTCGCGCATTGCTGCACGCCGAGCGCGGTCTTGCGCAGCGGCGGAATGCCCTCGGCCTGCAAGTAGGCCTGGTAGGCGTCGGCGAGATCGTGGCGGGTACGGCCGCGCCAGATGCGAGCGATGGTCGGCTTGGTCGGCATGATGGGCTCCCTTGCGGCGAACGCCGCGCCCCGCATTCTCGTTCCATGCGTCTTCGTGTCGCTGCCGGCGGCAGCAACCGATGCCGGGCTGCCGGCGGCGCAGTCGCCGGGTCTCCACGTCATTGATCTGAAGCAATGATGATCGCGTCCGCAGATGCTAAAGGGATTCGCAAGTTGCGACCCGACCTTCCCCGCCGGTCGCGACAATCGCAACGCGCTTGGAATCAGAGGACTCAATGGGACGACTCCTGAATATCGTGACGCCACTGCATACGGCGACCAAGCGCGACTACATGGCCCGCATGAACGACGACAAGATCGGCTGCTCGCTGAAGGCGCGGGAATACGAGGCCGATTATTGGGACGGCGATCGCCGTTTCGGCTATGGCGGTTACCGCTTCATCGAGGGGCGCTGGGCGCCGGTCGCCAAGGCGCTGATCGAGACCTATGGTCTGAAGGACGGATCCAGCGTGCTCGACGTCGGCTGCGGCAAGGGCTTCCTGCTCTACGAAATGCAGAAGATCCTGCCGGGCTTGAAAGTCGTCGGCTTCGACATCTCCAAGCACGGCCTTGCCAATGCGCACGAGCAGGTGAAGCCCTACCTCTTCAACTATCGCGCCCAGGACATCTATCCCTATGGCGACGACAGTTTCGACCTCGTCATCTCGCTCGGCACTCTGCACAATCTGCGGCTGTACGAGCTCGAGGCGGCGCTCAAGGAGATCGAGCGGGTCGGCAAGAACAAATACGTCATAGTCGAGGGCTACCGGACCGTCGCCGAATTGCACAACCTCGAATGCTGGGCGCTGACGGCGGAGTCCATCCTGCACACCTCGGAATGGATCTGGCTGTACGGCAAGCTCGGTTACACCGGCGATTACGAATTCATCTATTTCGAGTGATCGGGCGCTCCTCATGGACATCAAGACCGCCAAGGCGGCCATCCTCGTCGAATCGGGCAAGCCGCTGATCGTCGACGAGTTCAATTTGTCGGACAGGCTCGAACACGGCCAGGTGCTCGCGCACGTGCACACGTCGAGCATCTGCGGCGCGCAGATCAACGAGATCGACGCGGTCAAGGGCGTCGACAAGTTCCTGCCCCACCTGTTGGGGCACGAGGCGCTGGCAACGATCGTCGAGACCGGACCGGGCGTGGTCTCCTGCAAGCAGGGCGACACCGTCGTCATGCATTGGCGGCCGGGCAAGGGCATCCAGTCCAACACGCCGGTCTATTCCTGGCGCGGCAAGCGTCTCAATGCCGGCTGGGTCACCACCTTCAACGAATATGCCGTCGTGTCGGAGAATCGCGTCACGCCGGTTCCGGCCTCGATCGACCGCACCAGCGCGCCGCTGCTCGGCTGCGCCGTGACGACCGCGCTCGGCGTCGTCAACAACGATGCGCAGATCGCCATCGGCGAAGCCGTGGTCGTGTTCGGCGTCGGCGGCGTCGGATTGAACATCGTGCAATTTGCCGCGATGGTGGGCGCCTATCCCGTCATTGCGATCGACCGCCTCGACAACAAGCTCGAAATGGCGAAGCAGTTCGGCGCCACCCACACCATCAATTCCGAAGCGGTCAAGGATGTCGCCGCCGAAATTCGGTCCATCACCGGCACCGATGGACCCGACAAGGTCGTCGAGACCACCGGCGTCAAGAATCTGATCGAGCTCGCCTACGAGATCACCGCCAAGAAGGGCCGCTGCATCCTGGTCGGCGTGCCCCGCGAGAAGGCCGAGATCTACACGCTGCCGCTCCACTTCGAGAAAGTGCTGAAGGGCTCGGAAGGCGGGCAATGCCAGCCAGCGCGCGACATCCCGCGCCTCGTTCGCCTCAGCGACGCCGGCAAGGTGAACTACCGCGGCATCGTGACCCATCAGTTCGCGCTCGACGACGTCAACGACGCGCTGGATTTGATGCGCAGCGGCACGTCGGGCCGAATCCTGCTGAACATCAGCTGAGCGCAAGATGCGACCCGGGTGAGGGGTTCCGGCTCACCGAATGCCCCCGCAAATGCGGCCTCCTCCACGGCAGGCGGCACTGGTCGCCGGCGTAGCCGTGCCCGCTTTGGCCCGCCGGCCGTAACCGCCGGTTAACCATGGATATTTACGGTGTAGCAAGCCTCTGAGCTGTGACAGTCAGTTGATTTCGAGTCCAATCCCATGGCGTTCGGTAGCCGCGCATCTCCGCGAAGCATCGCCCCGACGGAGCCAGCGGCTTCGTGGGAAGCGCCGCAGGCTGCGCGGACGAGGCCCGACAGCACCGCGCCGGCGCTGATCAAGGGATCGCTGACCGTCTCCGGAGCACTCTCTTTCCTGCGCGCGAACGGCCGGCGCATTCTGACGCTGGCGCTGGCACTGTTCGCCCTCGGCGTCATCGTTCTCATGATCCTGCCGGTCCGCTATGCCGCGACGGCCCTGGTCGTGCTCGATCCCCGCGAGCTGCGCATCACCACGGAGCAGGACGTCCTGCCGGGCATCGGCCAGGACGCCGCGGCGCTTCAGAGCCAGATCGAGATCGCCAAATCGGACGGCTTTCTCCGCCCCCTGATCGAGCAGCTCAAGATCGCCGACGACGATGACATCGCGGGCGGCCATACCGACATGACGCGACTGCTCGAAAAATTCCGCAGCCGCCTCGAGATCACCCGCCGCGGGCTCACCTACGTCATTGCGATTTCCTTCACCTCGAACCGCCCGGAACGCGCCGCCTCCTACGCCAACGCCATCGCCGAAGCGTTCGTCGCCAGCCAGGGCCGCGTCCGCACCGCGGCCACGGACGAGGCCGCCGACTGGCTCAAGGACCGGCTGAAGGCGTTGAACGAGCGCCTGCGCGCGTCGGAAGACGCCGTCGCCGCCTTCCGGCTCGAGCACAAGATCCTCAATGCCGGCAAGGATTCCACCACGCAGCAATTGCGGGTGACCGATCTCAATCAGCAGGTCTCGGCCGCGCGTCTTCGCACCGAGGAAGCCAAGGCGCGCTACGATCAGGTGCAGCGCGATCTCAAGGCCAATGTCGAAGGGCCGGTGAAGCAGGACCTCCTGAGCATGCTGCGGGCGCAGCGTTCGACCTTGAATGACCAAATCGCGCAGAAGAAGGCGGTGTATGGCGAGCGCCATCCCGATCTCGCGATCTCGTACAGCCAGCTCGCCGATATCAACCGGCAGATCGAGTCCGAGCGGAAGAAGAACATCGAAACGGCGAAGTCCGAATATGAGGCCCAGCTGGAGCAGCAGAAAGCGCTGGAAAAGCAGCTCAAGGCGGTCGAGACCCAGATGCTGGTCGACGGGCAGGCGCTGGTGAAGCTGCAGGAGCTGCAGCGCGACGCCGACGCCAACCGGAACATCTACGAGCAGTTCCTGTCGCGGTTCAAGACCACCAACGAGCAGCGTCAGCTGCAGGCCTCGCAGACCAAGATCGCTTCGGCGGCCATTCCGCCGCTGCGCCCGACGCGCCCGCCGCTCGCACTGCTGCTTGCGGCGCTGGCGATCGGCTCGCTGCTGACGTCGACCGCTGCCGTTGCGGTGACGGCGAGCATGTCCGATCAGTCCGCGCCGAGCGAGGCTCCCATGCAGGCAGTCGTGGCGGACACGCAGGCTCGGCAAGTCCAATCTCAGCTCCAGCCACAAGCCCCGCCGCAAGCTCAGCCTCCGGCTGCTGCCCGGCCCGAAGCGATGCCGCGGCTTCCAGTCTGGGCCCGCATCCCCGATCTTTCGTCCGCGACCGCGACCAGCACCGTCTGGCAAAAACCGATTGCTTCCCCCGAGCTTGATCTCGGTGCCTATCTGCGGCCGCTGCTCGAGCGGATCGATCGCGTGCCGGTGCGCGGCTGCAAGGTCGCCCTGGTGTTGTCGGTCGGCAAGAGCGCCGGCGGCAACACCGTTGCGCGCTCGCTGAATCGGGCCGCGGTGACACGCGGCATGATGAGCGTCTTGATCCGGCTGCAGGCGGAATTCGCAGGTCACCAGCCGCCGGTGACGGAATGGAACGACGGTTCGACCACGGCGGGATTGCAGTCGATCGACGAGCTCCTGAGCGCCGGCCGCAAGGCCGATGCGAGGCCTGAGGACGATATTCGTTCGGAGTTCGATCTGATCATCGTCCATGCCGGCAATCTCGCCTTGCAGCCCGATGCCATCGCGCTGGCGGCGCATGCCGACCTGATCGTCCTGGTGGCGCGCGCCGGCGAGCTCGGTTCGGCGGCGATGCGCCGGGTGACCGGGGCGCTGGCGCGGTACGAGACCGTGCCGACGGGGCTCGTCGTCAATCATGCGCCTGCCGGCTCGCAGGCGCCGCACCCCGAGGGCGGCGCATTGGGACTTGCGGTTTGACGATGGCAGGCTCGCGCCGTCGGCTGCTGGCCGGAGCGATGCTGCTGCTGTCGATCTCATTCGGCCCCCCGGTCTTCGCCAGCGATTGCGTTCCGGTGCCGCAGACGGTCGCACCTCTCAGGCTCGCCGCATTGTCTCGCGGCTTCAATGCCGACGGCTGGATCAACGGTGCGGCCCCGAGCCGCGAGTTGTTGCAGCAGCTGCGCAGGGCGGGAATGAGCCATGTCCGGCTGCCGGTGCCGGCCGAGCGCGTGATGCCTGGTTTCGCCGCGAAGGACGAGCGCGAGGCGACGCTGCGCGTGCTCGACCAGGCGCTGAAGCAGCTCACCGCGCTGGGCTACGCCATCTCCGTCGATCTTCATCCCGGCGATCGCTTCAACCGCCTGCACAAGGAAGATCAGGACGCGGCGCTGCGTCAGATGCAGGAGGCCTGGCGCGGCCTTGCCGAGGTCATTCGATCCTATCCGGCCGATCGCGTTTTCGCCGAGCTGCTCAACGAGCCCGATATCGACGCCGACAAATGGCAGACCGAGGTCGAGGCGCTCGCCGCCTTCGTCCGCAACTTGCTTCCCGCCACCACCCTCATCGTCGGTCCGGTCAATTGGCAGCGCGCGGATTCGCTGCCGCGATTCCGTCCGCTGCCCGACCCTGACGTCGTCTACGCCATCCACTTCTATGATCCGATGGTGTTCACCCATCAGGCCCATTGGGACGCGCAGGATCCGCTGCACGACATCATCGATCTGCCTTATCCGATCAATGCCGGCGATCCCAAGGTTCAGGCCCTGCGCCAGGATCTGCAGCTGAGGGGCGCGACCAAGGCGCTCGGCATGCTCGACGTCGCCATTGCCGCCGCCAAGGACAAGCCGGGCGCCGATCGCTGGCTTGCGCCCGCGCTGCAATGGCAGCAGCAATTCGCGCGGCCGATCATCATCAACGAGTTCGGCGTGCTGAAGGCCGGCGCGCCCAGAGCGAGCCGGTTGCGCTGGCTGGCAGAAGTCACCGCTTACGCCCGCGACCATTGCTGGGGCTGGACGCATTGGGAGCTGGCGCAGGGCTTTGGCCTCGTCGACCGCAACACCGGCAGGCCCGATCCCGACGTGATGCGGGCATTGCTCGGCGCGACCCGGCCTGGCCGCCGCTGAAAGCGCGGTCCGCTATCGTTAACGAATCCTTACACATCGCCCCGCTATCGTGCTCGCCGCGCGATGCCAAGGGACGATCGATGAGCGCCGGGGATTCACCGCAGGTTGAGACCGTGCAGGCCGGCCCATCGCCGCCGGCCTGGCGCGAGCTCGTCCTGATTTTCTGCCTGGCCGTGGCAACGATCGGCTCTGCTCCGATCCTGCACCTCGCCGATCCGATCCTCGCCATTGCCGTCGAGGTGCTCGTCGGCATCGCCATCGTCGTCGTGGTCCCGACCTATGCGCCGGCCGTCGCGATCTTCGTCCTGTTCTTCCAGAACCTGGTCGTCTCGATCCTGTCGCCGCTGGTGCCGCTGCCGTCCGATCTCGACTTCATCAAGGGCTACAATTTCCTCGTCTGCTCCGTGATGTGGCTGGCGACGTTCGGGCTCTACGTGCTGGGTCAGAGGAATCAATCGGCCGAGGTGAACCAGATCATGCGCTGGGGTGTCATCACCCTCGCCGTGGTGTCGCTGTATTTCGCTGTCGGCTTCAGCCAGAACGGGCAGCCGGCCGCGGTCTATCTGCGCAACATCGTGCTTCCGCTGTTCCTGTTCCAGCTGTCGCTGCTGACGGCCGCGACCTACGAGGTGCGCATCACGCCGTTCCTGGTGACGGTCGCGGTCGTTCTCATCTCGTGCGGCTATGTCGAATTCGCATTCCGGGATTTCTGGCTGGCCATCACCAACGGCTATACGTTCTGGGGTTTCGACGAGCTCAAGGCAACCCATTCGGGCGTCTGGGAGGCCGAGATGCGGGCCACCGGAAACGTGCCTGTGGACCTCAAGGATCGCTTCAGGTTCGACTTCCTGAACACGCCCCTGCTCGAAGGGTTCGGGCTGTCGAAGATGTTGCGCATCCACGGCCCGAACATGCACCCGATCAGCTTCGCCTACGGGATCGGCTTTCTGGCCCTGTTCCTGTTCTCGGTGGGACGGCCGCTGCTGGCGCTCGCGGCGTTGCCGCTGCTGGTCCTTTGCAGCGTGAAGGGTGCGCTCATTGTGATGGTCTTCGTGGCCGCGGCCTGGATCTCGACCCGGCTGCTCGGCGCCGTGGTGACGCTGCTGCTCGGCTTCCTCGGCCTGATCGCCTTTGCGATCCTGGCGATCCGCGTCGGCCTGCAGATCGGCGACTACCACGTCATTGGCCTGATGGGCGGCCTCAACGGATTCTTGGAGAAACCGTTCGGCCGCGGCCTCGGCGTCGGCGGCAATTTGTCGGACAGCTATTTCTCCATCGACTGGGGCGCGGCGCAGGCGGCCGGAACGATCGATGGCGCGGTCGAAAGCGCGATCGGGGTGCTGCTGTACCAGATGGGTATCGCCGCCTTCGTGCCGCTAGGCTTCTATTTCGCGGTGGCGCTCAAGGCCTGGCGTCTCTACGCCTCGTCAGGCTATCTGACGCAAGGTCTCGCCGGCTTCGGCGTCATGGTCGTGCTGCTCAACGGATTGTTCCAGGAAGAGGCCTTGTTCGCGCCGCTCGCGCTCGGACTCATGCTCTCGCTCGCCGGTCTCGTCATCGGCAGCCATGTGAGAATGCAGAGCGTCGCGCGCGAGGACGCGGAATTCGAGCATCTCACGCGCTACCAGCCCGCGACGTAGTGCGGCACGCCGGCCGCCCTGCTCGACTTGGCTCTTGGGCGCGCGCCCATCCAGGAACTTCCACTTTTTCCCGGCGTTGACCGACGGCCCGCAGCAAGGGCCGATGCGCGATGAAGAACTTTTCCAACGCCGAATTTTCTCCCGAGGTGATCGAGATCATGACGACCGCCCTGGAAGCCGCGGTTGCCACACTGCCCGAGCCCGTGCACGCCTCGCACGTCAACGCGCTCGCGGAATCCATTCTGCGCACGGCTGGCGCGGGCGAGCGCAACGTCGGGAATTTGCAGCGGATCGCTCTGATGGAGCTGCAACTGGCGCCGCGCAAATGACGAGGCCGACATGAAGACGATCCCTGTTGCCGCCATTGCGCTGTCTGTGATGCATTCTGGCGCGAATGCAGACAGCTGGACGAGCTATCGGATTCCCGAGACGAGAACCTCGGTCGACGTTCCCGTCTCGGTTTTCACGGAGATAGCCGGCAAGCCCGATGGTTACGGCCAGCAATTTCGCACTTCCGACGGCAGGGCCGATCTCACCGTCCAGGCCGTTTCCAACCGGGAGGGTCTTCCGCCCGCTGAGTTCCTCGCCAGGAAGGATCCGCCGTCCGGGATCATCTACAAGCGGATCACGCCGAGATTCTTCGTGGTCTCCAGCATCAAGCGCGACAAGATCTGGTACAACCGTTGCAACTTTTCGCGCGGCTACGTGCACTGCGTGCTGATCAATTATCCCGCGGCCGAGAAGCGGCAATGGGATCGCATCGTCACACGGATCAGCCACAGCCTGCGCGCCGACTAAGCGGATGCAGGACCAGCGCCGCCCGGGCAGGCTCGGGCGGCAGGTGGTGAGGTTGTTCTACCGTGCGGTCGTCGACGTGGTCGACATGGTCGGCTTCGAGCCCGGCACGTGCGACATCGTCTTGGTGGTCGAACCGACCTGTTCGCCGGCCTTGACCTTGGTCCGCGTGTGCGAGCGGCTGAACGTGCCGCCCTCATGGGCCTGCGCGCGGGCGTTGGAGTTCATCACCGGCCCGTTGCCCTTGTTCATGCTGACGCCTGTCTGCGTCTTGCCGTTCACGGCCGCGGCGCTGCCACCGGCCGCGATCGACGAGCCGGTGCTGCCCGTCGCCGAGGTGGACGTACCCCCGGTGCCAACCGTCGAGGCCGAGGTGCCGCCCGCCGCGGCCGAGCCGGCGCTTCCGCCCGTGATACTTTTCTGGGCGAGAGCCGGTGAAGCGGCGGCAAGCAGCACTGCGACCGCCGAGGTCGTAAGCAAGGTCCTCATGTTTCAATCCTCTCGATGTATCTTAAGGTGACGAGGTCGAGATCGTGCAGCCGTTGACGGTGATGGTGCTGGCGCTGGTGGTGCCAGGACCACCCGACGTCGACGAGGAGCTCGAGACGCTGCCGCCGCCCGCCTGTACATGCACGGACGATCCGCCGGCCGAGCTCGAGCTCGACAGCGAACCGCTCGATGCCGTTGATCCGGTCGTGCCCGAACCCGACGAGCCGGCCGCGCTGATACTGCCGTCTGCGTGCTTCACCACCGTGACCTTGCAGGTCTCGCCCGATGCCGTCTTGCCAGTCTTTTCCATAGTTTCTGCCGATGCAGCGCTACCCATCAAGGTCAGCGCCATGATCGCAACGATTGACTTGTTCATTGCGGCTCCTCCTCAACATGGACAAAGGGAGCGGCACGTGGCCGCTCCCGGGATCGGACTAGTTCTTGTCCTTCTTCCACTCGTCCTTGTTGTGGCCCTTGCCCTTTTCCATGCCCATGTCGCTGGCATGGCTGCCGGACTTGCCGTCGCCCATGCCGGGCGACTTCGACGCGCCCGATTGACCAACGGTCGAGCCACTGCCTGCGGCCGAGCCGCCGGTGCCGACGCTGGACGAGCTCTTGCCGCCGCCGGCCGATGAGCCACCGGTGCCGAGCGTCGAGGCCGAGCCGCTGCCCGAGCCGCTGCCGGCCGCCGAGCCGCCGGTGCCCACGGTCGAGCTGCTGGTGCCGCCGCCGGCCGACGAGCCGCCGGTGCCGAGCGTCGAGGCAGATCCCGACCCGCTGCCGCCGGCGGAAGAGCCGCCGGTACCGACCGTCGAGCTGCTGGTGCCGCCGCCGGCCGACGAACCGCCGGTGCCGATCGTCGAGCTCGATTGCGCCACGGCGAGCGCCGTTCCGGCGAGCAGCGCGGCCGCAGCCGCAGAAAGTTTCAGGATCCTCATCTCTGTCTCCTCCAGGGTGTTTTCCAAAAACAGATTGCCAAATCAGGCTCGGGATAAATTGGCAATCGCGCAAACGTTCCTCATGTCGGACATGCTGACGCAATGAATCAGCAGCCATGCGAAGTTCCTCGGCGCGAGGGCCAGGCATCGCTTTCATTCATTCATTGTTCATGTGCGTGACTGCGAGTGTGCGCGTTGTGCGCCCTCTACCGAGTCCTGCTTCGGTCAGAACGCCCCGACCATCACCTGACGATCGTTGAACCGGTGTGAAGACTCCGTACGCGCTGTCCGCTTCGAGCGAAGGCTGGTTGCGCGAACAGCGTTGGGCTGAGATACGGCCATGATTTTCATGTCCGGCTTCTCCGGCGTCGCCATCGCGAACGCTTGGCTGGCATGATCGGCTTGCCGCTCGGTCGCGAGCAAGGGGGAGGAGACGGCGGTCGCGATCTGAGTGGACGTGTCGAAGACGATCTTCTCGGGCAAGGCGCGCGCTGAGTGGATGCGAATGATGCTGCGATCGACATCGGGCCCTGTAGAAAGCTCGACGAGCGGTGGCAGAGAGCGATCGAGTGCGAACAGCAAAGCCAGGATGAAGCAGCTCGCAAACATGACATATCGAACGATCGGCATCGGGCGCCACCGGGCAATGAAGCAATTGGAAATGCACGGCGGGCCGCTCCTCCACGGCCCGCCGCGGCGGCGTTAGTCCACCTGCTGGACGACCATGCGGGTCTCGGGATCGACCAGCATCACGTGGCTGCCCGAATAGACGTAACGATATTTGGTGAGCGACGGGCCCCAGTCGCTCGGAACGGCCGCGAGTTCGACGTCGCGCGGCACCGGCGAGCCAACCACGATCTTCTCGCGCGTTTCGACCGGGCGGATCTTGCGTTCGGTGATGTAGGACCGGATCTTGGTGCGATATTCCGGTTCGATCTGCACGGTTGCGCCATGCCCGGCGCCGGTCGTCGTGGTCACTGTGGTCTGCGCCATCGCGCTGGTCGACACGAGCAGAGCAGCGGCCGATATCAGCATGAATCTTTTCATACGCATTCTCCCTCGCCGCTGTATGCGGCGCTGCGATGAACTCGCCATCAGCCAGCCAGTTCCGTTCGCGGCGGAACGTTTGCCGTTTTATCCCGTTGCGTTTCGGGAGCAGCTGATTGGAGAGAGGAAAATGCCGATATTGATTCTCTGGGCCGTGCCCGCCATCCTGATCGTCGGCGGCGGCATTTATCTCATCGGCCACCTGCACTGAATGCGAAGGCCCCGGCTTCGGTGATGAAGAAGCCGCGGCGGCTGCAAGATGGGTCGGTGCGCGAAGCGGCGAGGCAGGCAGCGGCCGCTCGTCAATCAACTGCGTTTGATTGATTGGATCAGGTCCCAGCGGTTGCCGCAGAGATCCTCGAAAACTGCCACGATGCCATAGGCCTCATGTCGTGGCGCTTCGACGAAACGCACGCCGGCGGCGATCATGCGTGCATGGTCGCGCTCGAAATCATCCGTTTCCAGAAACAGGAAGACGCGCCCGCCGGTCTGGTCGCCGATGCGCGACGTCTGCGCCGGACCGTCCGCCCGCCAGGAGCAGGCCAGAACCAAGTTGGCCCCGCGGCCGCACGACCACCCAGCGCTTACCGCCGCCGAGCGGCGTGTCCTCGCAAAGCTCGAAATTCAGAGCATGCGTGAAGAAGGCAACCGCTTCGTCATAGTCTGCGACCACGAGACTGACGAGGGATAGATGCTGATTCATCGCGCGGCCCTGCGAATGGCGGCAATCTCGCCGTCTGGAAGACCAGGATAGCACGACATGAGTTCAGTCGCGCGATCGCCGAAGGTCGCGCCAATCGGCCGGGCCCCCCCAAGCACGAGGTCGCAATTGTGTTCTGACTAGGCTCTTACTGAGTTAAAAGAGCAGGCAATCCAACGGTCGCCGATTTGCGCCTGAACCGCGACGGCATGGGTAGGAGATGGCTCGTGCCTTACGACAAGAAAGCCCTTCAGATACTTCTCGATGCCTATTGGTCGCCACGGGGCTGGAAGCGGGACGAGGCGGTCGGTCGGGCGGATTTCGAACATGCCCGTCAAGCCGGTTTCATGTTCGATTCCGTCACCGTGACGCATGACGACATCGTTGCGCAGCTCGTCTCCGTTCGTGCCCGCATGAATCTGGAAAAAGTCGCCGACGCCTTCCTGGCCAGCCTCAGCACCCGCCGGCTCGAGTTGCGCTCGGCGCTGGGCAGCTTCTCCTGTGCCGCGCAGTTTCCTCTTCATGGCCTTCTCGAACAGACAGCTCGTCGAGTGCCCAGCGGTCGGCTGCACTGCCGCATCTGCGGCCGCTACGGTTATGCGAACCCCGAGCAAGAGGATCTCAACATGCTGAGCTTCGAGAGATGGAAATGGGGCGGCATTCGTCACGTCGATCCCCTGTACTGCTGGTTCGACCTGACACAGTTCGAAAAGGCTGATTTGGTCGAGCCGACAGAGCAGGATTGTTCGATTCTGGCAGAGATCATCGACATTGCCTCCGGCCTCACTCCGGACGCGAGGCCGAATGAGCTGGAAAAGCGTATCGGCAAGGTGATCAAGTCGAACCGCGCCGAGCGATGCGTCCTCATCCAGATTCTCGGCTATTGCGGCGTCCTCAAACCGGCGGGCCGCAGCGGCTTTCTGCAGGCCTTTACGCCGGACGCGCTTCGGGACCGGCCTGCCGATCACACCAATGACTGGGCCTATCCGGTCATCTGGTGGCGCGGCGCGGATGGCATCGACATCGGTGTGCTCAGCCACCTCTTTCCGAAAGTTGCAGCTATGGTCTGAGCACCTGGAAATCACGACGGGCCGCATCCCCCGGCCCGCACGTTCATCTGCCGACGCTGACCCAATCCTGGACCTTCTTCCGCCATTCCTCATCGAATCGCAAGGCGAGTTCGTTGGCAGCGTTTGGTGAGAGAAGCTGGTCAATTGCGGACGCTTGGACCTCGCCGACGTCGGATATGTCGGTGTATTCGAGGCTCGCCAGTCGCTGGCCCAAAGGCGGATGCGTGGAGTCGGGATCGTGCTCGCGGCCCAGACTGGCGGCGGTCATGGGGCCGGGCGCTCTTATGGTTGCGATCTGATCCGAGATTCGCGCGAACGGCGGTGATGGCGCCTTGATTGCGCCGAGCACCTCCTTCTGCAGCGGGGCGAATATGAGATCGGTCAGACGTGTTCCAAAAACCTCCACCATCACCAGCGCGCGTGCCATCTCCCCGCGTCCAACCTGCTCGGCCGCTTCGAGATCGGCGGCAAGCTCGTTCTCCCGCGACAACGCGCGGTATTCCTTCTCGAGCCTTTCGAGCAGGGAATGGAGGAGGATGCGGACAATATATCCGGTAACGGTCTGCTCCGGATCGGCGTAGAAGAAAACGTTCTCCGCTGCCGTCATGAAATCCGCGAGGTTGGTGCCTCCCGAAGTGTGCCGAAGCCGGGCGTGCGCCACTTCATGAGCGATAACGGCACGAACCGCCCGCTGATCCAGGATCATCAACAATGGCAGACCAACGGTCATCGTGACGTGCTGCCCGAACAATCCGGCATACCGGCTCGTTTCCGAGATCGAAGCGTTGAAATCGGTGTCGACCAGCAGAGTGCGGTTCGATCGGACAAAGCTGCGATCGAGCTCCTTCCATACCGCCCATAGCCCCGGGGCAGTCTCCTCGTCGGCCTCGAAGCTGCGATGCTTGCGCGAAGGCAGGAACAGGAGCCCGATGGCGAGAGCCATCGCGGCCATGAAGGATTGTGAACACGATCGGTGCCGTGGCCAGCGCCGCAATCGTGTACCGGTCCATGATCATAAGCCAGCTGGCGAGGATCGTGCAGGCCAGCGCGACGACGGGAAGGACCGCATAGCGGCCAAGGCGGAGGATGATTTGCAGGACGAGGCGTTTCATCCGCGTGTCGGCAGCGCAGCGCCTCAGATCATGCCTTGCCGCACGAGCTGTTGCTCTGATGCAAGCTGGCGACGTCGGCACGGCCCTGGCTTTCCGTGACCTGAATCAACGTGATTGCACCGGGCGTGATGATTCCCATCTGCGGCTGGGCGGAGAGATAGGTGGTGCTGCCGGCGCGCAGATCGACGCTCACCTTCTCGCTTCCCTGCCCGAACAGATTGCTGCTCAGCGGAAGATTATTGACCGCAACCTCGTGGCGGCCCGGAGGCAGGTCGCAGGCCAGGAAACCCGCAGCCTGACTGCCTCCAACGGAGCGTCCGTCGACCGAATAGCTTGGCTGGATCGCGAAACCCAGGGCGGATGAGCGATAGACCACCAGCCGCGCATTATTTGCCTTGACGTTATCTGTCAGAGCCGTGCTGCCCATCGGCCCTGACGCACACCCCGCAAGCAAGAAAGCCGCAACGAAGATCCCCGGACGCAAGCCCATTCCAACCCCCTGATTCAGTCCAACAGTCCCCGGGGGGATCATTGGCGGGGGTGGTGCGCGAAGTCAATCGCGACTTCTGGTCGTGCCGCGCCAGCTCATGTCACCGCCACCCCAGCGCCGGCGCGACGTGCTTCAGGATAGCCTCGATCGCATGCGCGCAATAATCGACGCCGAGCTGGTTCGGGATCGTCAACAGCAGCGTGTCCGCCTCCGCGATCGCTTCGTCCTGCCGCAACTGCTCGACCAGCACGTCCGGCTCGGCCGCATAGCTCCGGCCGAAGATGGCGCGGGTCTGCGGATCGATGAAGCCGATCTGGTCCTCGCCGCCGCGCTCGGCGCCGAAATAGGCGCGGTCGCGATCGTTCATCAGCACGAAGATGCTGCGGCTGACGGAGACGCGGGGCTCGCGGGCGTGACCGGCTTCCTTCCACGCCGCGCGAAAGCTACGGATTTGCGCCGCCTGCTGCACGTGGAAGGCTTCGCCGGTCTCGTCGTTCTTCAGCGTCGAGCTCTGCAGGTTCATGCCGAGCTTGGCCGCCCACACCGCCGTCGCGTTCGAGCCGGCGCCCCACCAGATCCGCTCGCGCAGGCCCTGCGCATGCGGCTCCAGGCGCAACAGGCCCGGCGGGTTCGGAAACATCGGCCGCGGATTTGGCTCGGCAAATCCTTCGCCGCGCAAGAGGTCGAGGAACACCTCGGCATGGCGCCGCCCCATGTCGGCATCGCTCTGGCCTTCGGCCGGGCGATAACCGAAGTAGCGCCAGCCGTCGATCACCTGCTCGGGTGAGCCGCGGCTGATGCCGAGTTGCAGCCGGCCGCCGGCGATGAGGTCGGCGCTTCCGGCGTCCTCCACCATGTAGAGCGGGTTCTCGTAGCGCATGTCGATCACGGCCGTGCCGATCTCGATGCGGCTCGTCTTGGCGCCGACCGCCGCGAGCAATGGAAAGGGCGACGCGAGCTGCCGGGCGAAATGATGCACGCGGAAATAGGCGCCGTCGGCCCCTAACTGCTCGGCCGCGACGGCAAGCTCGATCGATTGCAGCAGCGTGTCGCTGGCGGAGCGGGTCTGCGATTGCGGCGAGGGCGTCCAGTGCCCGAAGGAGAGGAATCCGATCTTTTTCATGCGGGCAATTTAGGGATGACCGGAAGAGTTTGCGAGACGCCAGAATAGGGAAAATGCCTGTGGAGCCGTCAGATCTCGCACCCGGTCAAATTCAGCGCCTTGAGCAAGCCGCCGAACGCCTTGAGCCGACAGGGCTCGGACTCGCCGGCGGCTCTTGCACGCTGAACATTGGCTGTTCGCTTGACGACGGTCACCTTTGGCTTCGGCTTGGGACGTTCGACGGTCGCCTTCGACTTAACATCGTGCCGAGGACGGACAATCGGTGCCGGCGCGGATGAACCGACACGGACGTCTTGGGGAGCAACGGGGCTTTCGCCCGAAGCTGCCTCCGCCGGCATCGCGCCGCCCGTAGCTGCAATTTCGAGGCGATCGGCCTTCGCCAGCGCATCGTGCGAAGCAGAGATGCGCGCGCGCTGCTCGGCAGGCGGCTGGACGATCGCGACCGCGCGACGCGGTGGGGCGCTCAGTTCCATTGCCGAGAGCATTCCCACGCTCAACAGGATGACGAGGCCCAACAACGCCATTCTCAGCATAACGCGCCTCTAACCTCAGTTAGCGCCGCTGAACATTCTCCGCGCCAATAAGGCAGCTTTGCCGGCGGCTGGCGGCCTGCGGCGAATCATTTGCCGACAGGGTTAACGGCGGTGATCAGATGTCGGTTGGGGGCGCGTTCGCGGTCGGCGGCGGCGGCTTACTTTTCGTTTTCTTCCGCTTGCTCTCGCTCCAGGTCACCGATCAGCCTGCCAATGCGCTGCGTGGTCGTGGGATCTTTCGCTCCTCGCAGCAGACGCCTGGATTGCTCCAAACGAAAAGCGACCTGCTCTTGGCGGGCGAGTTGGTCTTCCATCATGTGTTCTTCCTCCAGGGAGGAAGACGATTGGCAGGGCCAATGGTTCAAATCTATTGCCTGGAACGATATCTCGTTATGGTTGTTGTCCTGGCGGATCCTCGACCGTGGCGGGATTGAAGACAGAAGTCAGCAGAGCAAAATGGTGAGATCCCTGTCATCCCTCGCGATCTTCATGCTCCTCGGTGCGGCGGTGATCGCTTTGCCGCCTTTTGCTCCAAAAGTGCAGGCGGACGAGCTCGTGGCGCTGGCCAAAGGCGACCGACTCGAAATCCGAGCAGCTTTCCCGGATTGCTCGGCACAGGTCTGGCCGGACTTTTCCACGTCCTGTTTGCGACACGCCGGCTCTGGAACGAAGATTCAGGAAGCTCGCCTCGTGACTGCCCGGCGATAGTTCGGTCCTCGTTCAATCCGCTCGCCTGCGGGATCAGCCCAGGCCCCAGCTCTTCCCGTCCAAACCAGCCTGGTCGGCATCGGACAATCGCACTGAGACGAGGCACCGCAGACGCGGCGAATTGGCTGGCCTTCTTCGCTCGAAAAGCGCAGCAATGGGCGCGGCGTCGGTCCGGGGCAATCGGTTTACGAGCATTCGCGGGTGCCGAGACTCCCTCGGCCCACCGAGAGAGAGCGAGATCCCCATGTCGATAGAGCCAATCCAGGTGCCGAACGTTCTCATCGTCGAGGACGAGATGATCCTGCGGATGCGTGCGGTCGACATCGTGGAGGATGCCGGGCTCTGTCCCATCGAGGCGATCAATGCCGACGAGGCAATCTCGGTTCTGGAGTCCCGATCGGACATCTCACTGCTGCTGACCGACATTCAAATGCCGGGAAGTATCGATGGCCTCAAGCTCGCCCATGCGGTGCACGAGCGCTGGCCCTCGATCAAGATCATTCTGGTGTCCGGCCAGGTCAAGCCGTCCGAGGCGGAACGGCCGGCGAACAGCAGATTTTTCGGTAAACCGCTCAGTGTCGAGCAAATGATCACCGAGCTCAAGACCATGGTGGGCGCGGGTGCTTTGCAGATCGTTCCGACGGCAGGCGACTGGACGCTCGATGGCGCGTCCGACGCGGCGCGCGCCTCCCCCTCCCGGTCGGAGCAGGAGGCTTCCCTGTCTGCCGAGAACGACAGCCTTCGCTTGCTGCTCGAACAGGCCGAGATCGATGCGCGGGCCCTGATCATTCAGGCCGGCATCGATGCCGAGCAGCGAAGTGCCGCCGACAAATTGCAGAAGCTGATCCTCGGCGAGCTTCATCATCGCGTCAAGAATACGCTTGCCATGGTGAGTGCGATCGCATCCCAGAGTTTTCGCGGAGCGCCGAGCATCGAGCACGGACAGAAGGCCATGGAGGGCAGGCTGCTCGCATTGGGGCGAGCCCATGATCTGCTGATGCAGGTAAGTTGGGCCGATGCGAGCCTGACCCACACGCTGAGCAGCGCAACGGAGCCCTACGACAGTCAGGGCGGCAGACGCTTCCACTTCAATGGACCGGATATCAGGATTACCTCCGTCGCCGTCATTGCGCTTGCGATGACGTTCAACGAACTCTGCACCAACACCACCAAGTTCGGCGCGCTGTCCGTCCCGACAGGCCGCGTCGAGATTTCGTGGGCGATCGATGAGTCGAAGCAGAGGCTTCGCCTGGTCTGGACTGAAAGGGGCGGTCCCCCGGTCGAGCCGCCCACACGGCGGAGCTTCGGCACCCGGATGATGGGGTCTCTGGGCCAGCAACTGACCGGGCAGGTGAGCCTTGCATATGAGCGGGGCGGATTCGTTTACGCCCTGGACGTGCCGCTCGGCTCGATCGCCGCGGTCGCGTGAGTCAGCTGGCCCGCGTGCCGAATTGCCTGAGCATGTAGGCGGCGTTCTCGAGGATCATAGCCTGTTGCGTCGCCTCTGCACGCTCCTCGCCGAGCGGCATGTTCCGGGCTCTGTCGCGAGCGTCCGATGCCTTGACGTCCAGCTTGCACGCCAGGGACGGCTGAGCCGGCGCCGCCCGGCGGCGCCGTTTGTCGGCCTGAGCAGATGGTGCGGGTCCGTCCAGGTGATCTACCATTGAAGCAGCATCGCAAAGGCGATCGGCAGCACGAAATAGATCGGTCGCAGCACGGGCGGAACGAGCCACTCGTTGATGATGGACGGGGAGATCCGTGACATGTTGACCGCCTCTTGGTCGCGGCGGGAGCCTGACGCTCTCAGTCACCGATAATAGCCGAGGGGCGTGCGGTGATATCGTTGATATGGCGTTCCATGCCCGGAATAGCCAGAGCAGCGCGACAATTTAGGTGCGCGATGCTGTCCATGCATCGGCTTTTCGGCGCGTTGCCGCTGGCCGATTGCCCGAGAATCCGACAAAAAAGGCCGCGGATTGCTCCGCGACCTCGTGCATCGGCTCACTTCGTCTCTCAGTAGGTGCCGATCCCGACGCTCACGCCGGGAGCGCGGATGCCGACGCCGCCGCGGTCTTCATAGCCATAGCCGCGCCGCTCGATGTAGCGCTCACGTGGTGCATATCCGTAGGCATCGCGCCCTTCGCGGATGATGACGCGCCTTTCGCTACGTTGGCGCCAGCACCGACCGTCCTCGTTGCAGACCATGCGAACATTCTGAAGGCTGTTTTCCGGCGTGGGCGGTGTGCCGAGGGAAAGCGGGGCTGCCGATGCCGCGGTCACGATAAGCGTACTGGCTGCGGCTGCTAGAACTGTGAGAATTCTCATGATGTATCTCCCAAAAGAAGAAAGAAGCTTGTGTCAGTGAGCCAATAGACTCGCGGAACGATGGTTCCGCGAGCGCAGGAAGAAACTCCTCCGCGGAATGGCTCGCTACGCTCGGCGGCCTCTCGCCGCAGAAGGCGCTCGCAATCGGTTCATGCCCCGACGCAAGCTCTCGCCGCTTCGCTTCACCAGGTGCATCGGATCGCGCAATGCATCCTGCATTGCATTCATCGCCTAAGCGTTCTCGCTCCGGCCTGTTTACGCTGCGAGAAAGGCGCTCATGTCTTGCGGAATCCTGCGACGAATCTCACAGGAACGTTTGCACGCGGCTTTGATTGGCATGTCATCGTCAACCGGAGTTTGAACCATGCGAAAGACAATCTTCTCAGTGGCCATGTGTGCGTTGCTTGCCGGCGCGTCGATCGGTTTCGCCCATGCGCAGGCCGGCGGTGCAGGGGGCGCAGGAGGAGCGGCCGGCGGGGGTGCGAGCGCGGGAGCCGGAGGAACCGGCGACGGTTCGGGTAGCGGAACGAGCGGCGCGGCCGGAACGGGGGCGGGCGGTGGTGCAACGGGCGGCGCAGCCGCAGGATCCAGCGCGGGTACCAGCGGGAATAGCGCGGGTAGTGCCGGGCAGGGCGGCCCTCAGACCATCCGTCCTGGCGGGTCCAACGATCCGACCCGACGGTAACCAAGATCCTCGCCCTGTGATCTGAAGAAGGGGAAGCTGCGGGTTCATCTCAGCAGCTTCCCAACGAGGTGTCGCCAGACGCGGGCGGCAATGAGCCTCCCGGCCGCTCATCATGGGCTGAACAGACTGCGGAGAAACCGCTCCTTTTCGCCAGGCGCGTAACCCTGAGAAGCACCATAATACGGCTCAGTCGCGCCAGGGTAGACCGGGGCGCCTTGGTGCGTCGGCCGAGGTGCTGCGTAGGCGAAACCTGAAGTGGGACCCAGCGCGATCACGCTCTGATGGGAATGAACAATGGTGTTCCGCCGGTGCCCGTGATGCGGCTGTGCCGCGTCGGCAACGCCGCCCAAGGTGATCAGGAGACTCAAGGCCAGAATGAATCGCATCGCTATTTCTCCAAGTTCTTCGCTTGGTTACTTGGCGCCCAGCCCCGGCGTTCCAACACATGGCGGTCTCACGATTGGTCACATCCCTGGCATCACGAACGTCCGTCTCCCTTCGTCATGGCCGAGCCCCTGACGCAACCAAGTTCATGATGCCCGGCCGGGTTAACGAAGCCGTGCCGCCTCACGCGTAGGCGACCCAGCCGCGGAAGGTGAAGCCGGTATAGAACAGGGCGGGCTCGGCAAAGCCGGCCTCGCGCAGGATGGCCTCGTCCTCGGCCGGCGTGAGGATCTCCAGATGATGGGTGACGGCGTCTCGCGCGGCTGCCGCCTTGTCGGGCTCGACGCCGGAGAAGGCCAGGAACGCGGAATATCGCGACAGCCATCGCGCGCGTTCCTCGTCGCCATCGGGCGCGCTCAAATGCGCGACCACGAATGGCGCGCGCGGTTTGAGGCGGCGGCGGATTTCCGAAGCAATGCGGCGCCGCTCCGCGATATCGACGAAGTGCAGGGTTAGCAGGCAGCTGGCGCCGTCGAACGGTCCTTCCGGCGCGTCGTCGATGTAACCTTGATGCAGGCGCGCGCGCGATGCGAGCGGTCCCAGGGTTTGCCCGGCGAGCGCCAGCATCGCAGCGGAGGGGTCTACGCCGTCGAAGCTCCAGCGCGGCTGCGCCTGCGCAAACATTCTCAATTCGAGACCCCCGCCGGCGCCGAGCACGAGGATGCGCGCATCCTCACGTGCGCGCTCGGCCAGCAGGATCGCCGCCATCGACAGCATGGCGTTGTAGCCGGGCACGAAGCGCGGCGGTCCTTCGGTGTAGTTCGCCACGGCTTGCGGATCGGAGAACATGGCTTGAATGTCGGTCATGGTGTTGTCCTTGCCGGATCGTGCGCGCTATGCGTGATGCGCGCTCATGCCGTGAGGCTTGCGGGAGCCGAGGCGCTTGCGCAGATCCTCGCCCAGCATTTTCAGCGTCACCTCGCCGAGGCGCGCCAGCAGCAACGCCTCGGCAGCGCCAAAGGCCTGATCGAGCGCGGCATTGACGGCCTGCTCGACGAGGCAGCCGGGCGCCTCGGTCCGGTTGCCCATCGCCAGCAGCGAGGGACTGCCGAGCGCGGCATAGACGTCGCGCAGCGTCACCTTCGAAAGATCGCAGGCAAGCGTCCAGCCGCCGCCGTGGCCCTTCTCCGAGCGCACATAACCAAGCTCCCTCAGGCCCGCCATGATGCGGCGGATCACCACGGGGTTGGTGTCCATGGCTTTCGCAAGGGTCTCGGACGTGAACGGCCCAGGCTGCTGCGCCATGTGCAAGAGGACATGCAGCACGCCCGATAATCGGCTGTCTCGTTTCATGTAACTTCATATGTTACATGATGGCGGGAAAGTCAACCTTGCGCGGAGCGGCAGCGCGGTGCGCCCTGTTTTGCCCGACGAAGCAACAGGCTCTTGTTCGGCACATCAGTCGCGTGGGGCGAGCCCTAAGTCATTGATCCTGCTGGCTCGGTCTACTGTGCATGGGGTTGTTTTCGACATTTTCGCAGGCCTGAAGCATCGGCGGCGGCCTGGCATGCTGATTTGTCACGGTGACGGCCCCATGCGCGAGAGGCAACATTCGGTCGGGGCGAGGCATGGACTTTTCGTCCTGTCCCTCACACGGCGCCCGTTTTCATCAGTCCATTTTTCGGAGGCGCGTCATGCAGGTTTACAACGTGGTGAAGTTCAAGGTGAAGCAGGGCGAGGAGGCCGCCTTCCTCGACGCGCATCGCAACGGCAAGGCCAGATGGCCCGGCCTCGAGCATGGCGTCATCGTCAAGACCGGCGAGCAGACCTACTGTCTGATCGGCACCTGGGCCAGCCAGGATGCGATGGCCGCGGCGCGTCCTGCGATGATCAAGACCCTCGACAGCTTCAGGTCGGTGCTCGAAGACCAGGGCAACGGACGCGGCGTAACCGACGCCGTGTCGGGCGAGGTCGTGCTGGCTCTTTAAAGCATGATCCGGAAAAGTGCGCAGCGGTTTTCCGCAAAGATCATGCTTAGACAATAACCTAAAGCGCGATGACGATTCATCCTCATCGCATCGCGCTTTAAGACGAGCTAACCGCTACTTCATCACCCGCACGCCCTTGGTCGTGAACTTCTGCGTCTTGCCGCCGGGGCGCACTGGCCGCCGCGTGCCGGCGGCCTTGCCGGTGCCGGGCGGCTGGTGTGCCGGCACGAGCTGGTGGGGCTGCGAGCCGATCAGGTCGCGGCGGCCCATCTCGATCAGGGCCTCACGCAGCACCGGCCAGTTGTCGGGATCGTGGTAGCGCAGGAAGGCCTTGTGCAGGCGGCGCTGGCGCAGGCCCTTGATGGCCTCGACCTTGTCGCTGCCGCCGTGGCGCACGCCGCGCAGTGGATTGACGCCGGTGTGGTACATCGCGGTCGCCGTCGCCATCGGCGAGGGCAGGAAGGTCTGCACCTGATCGGCGCGATAGCGGTTCTTCTTGAGCCAGAGCGCGAGGTTCATCATGTCCTCGTCGGTCGTGCCCGGATGCGCCGCGATGAAATAGGGGATCAGGTAATATTTCTTGCCGGCCCGCTCCGCCGCCTCGTCGAACATCCGCTTGAACTTGTTGTAGGCACCGATGCCCGGCTTCATCATCTTGTCGAGCGGGCCGCGCTCGGTGTGCTCAGGCGCGATCTTGAGGTAGCCGCCGACGTGATGGGTGACGAGCTCCTTGATGTATTCCGGGCTCTCGACGGCGAGATCGTAGCGCACGCCCGAGGCGACCATCACTTTCTTGATGCCCTTGGTCTCGCGCACCTTGCGATAGAGCCGGATGAGGTCGTCATGCGAGGTGTTGAGGTTGGGGCAGATCTCGGGGAAGACGCAGGACGGCCGCCGGCACGCCGCCTCGACCTTGGGGTCCTTGCACGCCATCCGGTACATGTTGGCGGTGGGGCCGCCGATGTCGGAGATCACGCCGGTGAAGCCCGGCGTCTTGTCGCGGATCTTCTCGATCTCGCGAAGAATAGAACCCTCGGAGCGGTTCTGGATGATGCGGCCCTCGTGCTCGGTGATCGAGCAGAAGGTGCAGCCGCCGAAGCAGCCGCGCATGATCGTGACCGAGAACTTGATCATCTCCCAGGCGGGAATCTTGGCATCGCCATAGGAGGGATGCGGCGCGCGCGCGTAGGGCAGGTCGTAGACCGCATCCATCTCGTCGCTGGTCAGCGGGATCGGCGGCGGGTTGAGCCAGAGATCGCGGTCGCCGTGACGCTGCACCAGCGGCCGCGCATTGCCGGGATTGCTCTCCCGATGCAGCACGCGTGAGGCCCTTGCATAGGCCTCGCGGTCCTGCTCGACCTGCTCCAGCGCCGGCAGCCGGATCACGGTCGCGCCCTTCTGGCGCGTTGCGCCCTCGTCGGCGGAATCGAGATCGTCGGCGTGCAGCTCGGTGTAATCCTCCGGCACCTTGCGGAACAGCGCGACGCCCCTGATGTCGTCGAGCGCGCGCGGCGCTTCGCCGGCGGCGAGCCGCTGCGCGACTTCGACCACGGCGCGCTCGGCATTGCCGTAGAGCAACAGATCGGCCTTGGCGTCGGCCAGCACCGAGCGGCGCACCTTGTCGGACCAATAGTCGTAATGCGCGATCCGGCGCAGCGAGGCCTCGATGCCGCCGAGCACTACGGCTACGTCCTTGAACGCCTCGCGGCAGCGCTGGGCGTAGACGACGGTGCAGCGGTCCGGCCGCTTGCCGCCTTCGCCGCCGGCCGTATAGGCGTCGTCATGGCGCAGGCGGCGATCCGCGGTGTAGCGGTTGACCATGGAATCCATGTTGCCGCCGGTGACGCCGAAGAAAACCTTTGGCTTGCCCAACGCCTTGAACGGCTCGGCCGAGTGCCAATCGGGCTGCGAGATGATGCCGACCCGAAAGCCTTGCGCCTCCAGCAGGCGGCCGATGATCGCCATGCCGAAGCTCGGATGGTCGACGTAAGCATCGCCCGTCACCAGCACGATATCGCAGGCGTCCCAGCCGAGCGCATCCATCTCGGCGCGGCTCATGGGGAGGAACGGCGCCGGCTTGCGCGGTTGGGCCTGGGCCATCAGGGGCTTTGCGGCGGTGGCGATCTGGGTGTCCATGGCGGATACGCATAGGACTCCGGGCTCCCGAATACAACCGACGGAGGCGTGAAAGATCGAAGGTTCCCGGGCCGCCAGGAACCATCCGTCTTCGTGGACATTCTGGTGGAGGGTTGCGGCGAGCCCGGCTCGCGCGCGCTCGCGACGTCCGTTTGTGGCGATGGGGGAGCTGTGAGCACAGTCATAGAGAACTTGCTGTTGCGGAAGCAGAAGCTCGTGGAACAGCTCGAAAAGGCGCCGTCGGTCGAGGATCGCGACAAGATCGAGCACCAGCTCGAACAGATCAACACCGCGCTGGATTTCCTGGACAGGCCGGGCTCGAGGGACGCGAAATAGTCGCGCTCAATCCGCTTTCAGCGTCTCGACCCTCAAGGCCTTGGCATAGACCACGCCCGAATTGGTGATGTGCGTGGTCATCAATTCCTCGAAGGCGGCGAGCTCGCCGCGCCCGAACAGATCGAGCAGCCTGCGATGCTCGTCGAACGAGGTGCGGGTCCTGACGTCGATCGGGGAGGTCAGATTGGTGCGGAGCGCGGCGACGCGGCCGGAGACCAGCTGATAGGATTCGGCGAGATAGCGGTTGCCGCAATGGGCAAACAGCGCCTCGTGAAAAGCGGCATCGGCGCGCCCATAGGCGATGTTGTCCTTCGCCGTGACCGCCGGCTCCATCGCCGCGATCGCCTCGCTCATCGAGGCGATTGCGCCGTCGCGATCGTGACGATAGGCGAGCTCGGCCGCCTTGGGCTCGAGCGCGATGCGGAAGGTGCAGAGCGCGTTGATGTCGTCCGCACTCGGCGTGAACACGAAGCTGCCGACCTGCGGGCGGATCACCACGAGGCCTTGCGCCTGCAGCTGGCCCATGGCCTCGCGCACCGGCGTGCGGCTGACGCCGAAGGAATTGGCCACCATCTCCTCGGAGATGGCGGCGCCGAGCGCGAACTCGCCGTCGATGATCGCCTGGCGCAGCCGCTGCATCACCCGCTGCGACAGCGATTTCGGCGTATCGAGCTTGAGCGAGCGCATTTGCGTGTCTCAGATCACCTTGCCGGGATTGAGCAGCTGATCGGGATCGAGCGCCGCTTTCAGCGTCCGCATCAGCGCGATCTCGGCTTCGCTGCGGGCATGGCCCAGCCATTTCTTCTTCAACGTGCCGATGCCGTGCTCTGCGGAGACGCTGCCGCCGAGCTCGCGGACGAGACCATAGATGATCGTGTCCATCTCTTCCTTCGGCTGCTGCTCGACGGGGAGGCCGGCGACCCATGAGACCAGATGCAGATTGCCGTCGCCGATATGGCCGTAATAGACGCTCTCGCAACCCTTGATGCCGTCAGCGAGCGCGGCCTTGCAGCGCGTGACGAACTCGTCCATCCGCGCCACCGCAAGGCCGATATCGTAGGAGATGTGCGGCCCCAGCACCTGGCCGAACTCGGCGCAGATGTCGCGCACGCGCCAGAACGCCTGCGTCTGCGCCAGCGACTGCGCCACGGCGGCATCGGCCAGCAGCCCGCGCTCCATCAGCTCTTCGAGCCAGGCCTGGAAGCGCGGCGCATCCACGCTCTCGTCGGTGCCCTGCGCCTCCACCAGCACGTAGAGACCGTGGCCGGCGGTGACCGGCGGCTTCACGCCGGCCCGATTCGTGATGACGTCCCAATAGTCCGGCCACATCACCTCGAAGGCCGACAGCAGCGGGCCGAGCCCGCTGCGCGCCGCGCCGAGCAGCGCGACCACGGCGGCATAGTCCTTCAGCGCGCAGAGCGCGGCCATGGTCGAGCGCGGCTTCGGGAACAGCTTCAGCACCACGCGGGTGATGATGCCGAGCGTGCCTTCGGAGCCGATGAAGAGGTGCTTGAGGTCATAGCCGGCGTTGTTCTTCATCAGCTTGTTGAGGCCGGTGATGATGCTGCCGTCGGGCAGCACGACTTCGAGCCCGAGCACCAGCTCGCGCGTCATGCCGTAGCGGATCACGCGGTTGCCGCCGGCATTGGTGGAGAGATTGCCGCCGATCGCGCAGGAGCCGCGCGAGCCGAGGTCTAGCGGAAAGAAGAAGCCGGCCTCGTCCGCGGCCTTCTGGATCGTCTCCAGCGGCGTTCCCGCTTTCACCGTCATCGTTGCGGAGGCCGCATCGATCTCCTCGATGCCGGTCATGCGCTCCAGCGAGATCGCGACCCAGCCGGCTTCGGGCGAGGCGCCGCGGCACAGTCCGGTCAGTCCGCCCTGCGGCACGAACGGCAGATGTGCCTGCCGGCAGGTGGCAACCGCGTCGGCCACGCCTTGCGCATCGACGGGGCGGATCACCGCGAGCGGCGTCTGCGGCAGGCTCGCGCTCCAGTCGTTGCAATTGCGCGCCGGCACGTCGGTGCCGATCAGCACGGCAGCCGCGCCGAGCTTGTCGCGCAGCGCACCGAGCAATTGCTCGGGTCGCCCGATGGGGGTCACCATGTTCATGCGAGACCTCCTCGGAAGCTGGCCGCGCCTCATGCGCGCCTTCGCGGTGGAAAGGGTTTGCGTATGTCTTGTATGTAAGGTACAAGACGAAAAGTAAAGCAAAAACAAGGCCTGAGGAAGCCGCGGAAGATCGTTGAAGATCAGTGGCTTAGTTCGGGGTTGAAGCAAAGGGCAGTGTGATGACCGAGGCAATTCGCGGGTTCTGGGTGGCATCGGCGACGCCGCTGGCGGCCGACGGTAGCGTGGATTCGGCAAAGCTTACGGCTCACGCCAGGCAGCTGTTCAGCAAGGGCGTCGATGGGGTCGTGTTGTTCGGCACCACCGGAGAGGGCACCTCCTTCAATGTCGCCGAGCGCGTCGCGACCATCGAAGCCGTGCTCAAGGCCGGCATTGCGCCGGAGCGCATCGGCATCGGCGGCGGCTTCCCCGCCATCACCGACAGCATCGCGCTCACGCGCGCCGTGCTCGGCCTCGGCCTGCGTCACGTGCTGTTGCTGCCGCCCTATTTCGATCGCAGCGTCACGAGCGAAGGCATCGAGGATGCCTTTGCCGCGATTGTCGACGGCGTCGCCGATGATCGGTTGCGCGCCTATCTCTATCATATCCCGCAGACCTCGGGCGTTGCGATCCCCACCACCGTGGCTGCGAGCTTGCGCAAGCGCTACGGCAGGGTGGTGGCGGGCCTGAAGGACTCCAGCGGTGACTTCAAGCAGTTCCAGGCCTTCCGTGCCGCAGCTCCCGAACTCGCCATCACCGTCGGCAACGAAGCCGATATCGCCCGCGCGATGACGGCGGGCGGCGCCGGCACCATCTGCGGCATGGCCAATGTCGTGCCCGAGCTGGTCAAGGGCATGGTCGACGGCAAGGACGTCGAAGCGCGCATGCAGGCCGCGATCGATATCGTGCTGAAGACGCCGTCGTTCACCGCGACGCTGAAGGCGATCCTTGCGGCGCAGACCGGCGATGCAGCCTGGCTGCGCGTGCGCCCGCCGCTCCGCGCCGCGTCCGACGGCGCTGCGTTGAAGCGAAAGCTCGACGAGCTGACCGCGCCTGCCATCGCGTGAGACCGCACGAAACTTGATACGTCGCCGCGAGTTCGCGTGCGACGTGTCGTGGGTGGCACGATGGCAACTGGAGATTGCCGTTCACGGTCGTTCTCTTCTTAGAATGATTCAACACTAGAGCGATTCAACTCCGGCTACGGTTCTCTTCGCGCACGGTGGCTGTTAGACGCGCGAGCTTCAATGCCGTGTCTGACTTGGAAGTGAATCGAACGTGCGTGCTCATCTGGATGGCCAACGCGTCAGCAGCCATCATCACCGTGCCGGCAAGCGCCGTGCAGGTCTTCTCATTGGAGCAGCCGTGCTGCTCGTCGAATGCCACTCCAACACGACGACCGCGCAGGCGCAATCGGCCCTGCCGCCTGTGACGGTGGAGGCTCCAACAGCGCGGTCGAAGCCGGCGCGCGCCGCGGATCAATCCTCACGCCGCGCGCAAACTGCGGCGCGGCGCCAGTCGAATCGCAATTCTGCGACCGCAGCGCCGACGCTCTCGGAGCGCGCCGCCGCGGAAGCTGCCGCGCAACAGGCCGCCAAGCTCGGCTACCGTGCGATGCCGAGCGCCACCACGCTGCGCAGCGGCGCCTCGCCGCTCGATACCTCGCAGACCGTCAACGTCGTGCCCGCGCAGGTGCTGAAAGACCAGTTGCCGCGAAACATCGACGATGCGCTGGTCAACATCAGCGGGATCACGCAGACCAACACGCTTGCAGGCACTCAGGACGCCGTGATCCGCCGCGGCTTCGGCGACAACCGCGACGGCTCGATCATGCGCAACGGCATGCCGCTGGTGCAGGGCCGCAGCCTCAATGCCGCGGTCGAGAGCGTCGAGGTGCTGAAGGGGCCGGCCTCGCTGCTCTACGGCATCATGGATCCCGGCGGCATCGTCAACACCATCAGCAAGCGGCCGGAGCTCTATCAGCACGGTTCGGTCACGCTGCTCGGCTCGACCTATGCGAACAACCGCAGCGGCGCCGACGGCACGCTCGACATCACCGGTCCGATCGGCGACGGCGGTCTCGCCTATCGCTTCATCGGCTACGGCGTCAGCGAGGATTATTGGCGCAATTTCGGCCGCCACCGCGAAATGCTGGTGAACCCCTCGCTGGCCTGGTACGGCGACACCACGACGGTCCAGCTCACCTATGAGCATCGCGAGTTCATCACTCCGTTCGACCGCGGCACGGCCTTCGTCAACGGCGCACCGCTGGCGATCCCGAAGACGCGCCGGCTCGACGAGCCCTTCAACAACATGTGGGGTACCTCCGATTTGGTGCAGGCCTCGGTCGAGCAGAAGCTCGACGACAATTGGAAGGTTACGGCGGCCTACAGCTATAATACCGAGACCTATAGCGCCAATCAGCTCCGCATTACCTCGGTCGATGCCAAGACCGGGGTCGAGAAGCGCAGCAACGACGGCACCCATGACTCGCTGAGTAACGCCAGTTACGGCACCTCCTACCTCCAGGGCGACGTCTGGGTGGGCGGCTTCCGCAACGAGATCCTGTTCGGCGGCGAGGCGTTGTATCGCACGATTGACCGCCACGACCTGATCCGCCAGGCGACGGCGAACTTCAATTTCTACAATCCGGTCTACGGGCTGATCACGCCGGGTACGACGGTCTCGGCAACCGACAGCGAGCAGACCGACCTGCTCGGCACCCGCGGCTTCTTCGCCCAGGACACCTTCCACCTGACCAATTGGCTGTCCGTGGTCGGCGGCGTGCGCTGGATGGAATACGAGCAGCTCGCCGGAAAAGGCCGGCCCTTGTTCGTCACGAATACCAACCTGGCTGGAGACAAGGTGCTGCCGCTCGGCGGCGTCATCCTCAAGCTGAACGAGCAGCTCTCGTATTACGTGAGCTATACGCAGTCGCTGAAGCCGACCTCGACGATTGCGCTCTTCACCGGCGCTCCCGTCGGCTTTGTCGTCGACTCCACCATTAAGCCCGAAGAGGGAACCCAGTGGGAGACCGGCCTGAAGTTCGACGTCAACAAGCGGCTATCCGGCACTCTTGCGCTCTATGACATCGAGAAGAAGAACGTACTGGTTTCCGACCCTTTCAGTAGCGGCACGGTCTTGGTACGAACGTCCGCGAAGGCGCGGTCGCGCGGCGTGGAGTTGGACGTGACTGGCAAGCTGAGCGATCAATGGAGCATGATCGGAAGTTACGGCTACACCGACGCGCGCCTGGTCAACGATCCCATCAACGGCAATGCCAAGCTGCTGAACGCCGCGATGAATACGGCTTCGCTCTATCTCGTCTACGATTTCGGCGATGCGCTCCCCGGACGCCTGCGGCTCGGCGGCGGCGCGCACTATGTCGGCGACCGGCCGGGCGACTCCGCCAACACGTTCTTTCTGCCGGCCTATACAGTCGCAGACGTCTTTGCGACCTACGACACGAAGATCGACAACTTGCCGGTGACTTACCAATTCAACGTCAAGAACCTGTTCGACAAGCTCTACTATACCTCCAGCACCGGGAACGCCTTGAACGTCGCGCTCGGCGATGCGCGCCGGTTCTCGCTGTCGGCGATGGTGAAGTTCTAGCGATGGCGGCGCGGCTGGGACACACCATCAAGGCGGTCCTGTTCCAGGTCCATTCCATCGCGGGTCTGATCCTCGCGCTGCTGCTGTCCCTGATCGCGTTGACCGGCGCGATCATGAGCTTCGAGGACGAGATCGTCGATCATCTCAATGCCGGCATCATGCAGGTCGCGCCGCGTCAGGCGCCGGCACTGATGCCGGACGAGCTGGTGGCGCGGCTGAAGGCGGGGCAGGATCTCGGCAAGGTCTCGGCGGTCACGTTGTCGAGCGACCCGTCGGCGGCGGTCCATGTCCGCTTTGCGCGTGACGAACGGGGCGACCGGCCGACCTCGCTCTATGTCGACCCCTATGACGCGCGTGTGCTGGGCTCGCCGCGCGGCGAGGCGTTCTTCGCGACGGTGCGCCGGCTGCATCGCTGGCTGCTCATTCCTGGCGACGCCAAAGGCTGGGGGCGCCCCATCACCGGCATCATCGCGCTTGGCCTGATCGCCATGCTGGTGTCGGGCCTGGTGCTGCGCTGGCCGCGTCGGGCAGGCAGCGTGAAGATGTGGCTGAAGCCCAATCTCGGGCTCAGCGGCCGCGGACTGCATCGCTCGCTGCACACCGTGATCGGCACCTGGGTGCTTCCGGTCTATCTGACGATGACGCTCACCGGGCTGTACTTCTCCTTCGAATGGTACAAGGACGGCGTGACCTGGCTGTTGGCGCGTCCCCACGTCGCCGCAACAAAGATGCCTGCAAAGCCGCCGCGCTTGGTCAACTCCGGGCCGGTGCCGTCAATCGGCTTCGATCCGGCATGGACCACGTTCCAGCGCGAGGAAGGCGGCCGCTTCTCCAGAGCCTTGCTGACGCTGCCGGGCGGACCGGGTACGACGATCCGCATCCGGTCGTGGGGGAAGGCCTCGTTGCTCGAAACCACGCGCGATGAATTCCGCATCGATGCCGTCACCGGCCAGTTGGCTTCCGCGGAGCGCTTTACCGATAAGACGTTCGGCGAGAAGATCATCGCGGCCATCTACGACATCCATCGCGGCGCGATCCTGGGCTGGCCGGGCAAGCTCGCCTTCATGATGGCGGCAATCCTGATGCATCTTTTTTCGGTCACCGGCATCCTGCTCTATCTGTCACGCCGCAAGCTGCGGCGCGCGGCACAGACGCCGCTCGGGCGGCTCGTTCCCGGCGAGTGAGCGGACGAGGCGGTCGCCGAGAGGCCTGATGACAACTTGGTCTCTTGGGCCGAGGCCAGTTACTCCAAGCGTCGTCATCACAGCCAAGCAAGGAAATTCTTGTCTCGGGCATTAGAGAATGGTTCCCTCCACACGTTGAGGTCGTGTACTGGAGCCCTTCAGCAATGTCTGAACGAGACGAACTTGAGGAGACGGCCCTGCCTGCCATGCTGGTCAGGCGCAGCGATCTGCCCGTGCCATTGGCGCACCCGGCACGAAGTTTCTTCGGGGGGCTTCCCAAATTGCCTCCGCGTTTCGATTGGCCGATCGCAGACGTCACGGCCTACAAATCACCAGAGACCGTTGCACTGACATTCGTGGCCCAGATCGACTTGGCCGAAGTGCCAGGGGGAGGTTGGTCGCCGCTTCCGACGCGGGGTACGCTTTATTTCTTCTGTAGCTCTGTGTTCGTTGGCGAGGGACACCCACCCTGTCGCGTCCTCTACAGCCCAACCGACGGCAATGCGTATCCCGACCGCCAGCCACCGCCGGATCTGATGCCGTTGGCTGGCAGCGACGGTGACTACCAAGTCAGATGGCTCGATCCCGACGTCGATTTCCATTCCAAGGTCGAATTCAAATACCCGGTTTCCTTCCGGCAGTTCCGTGACTTCTACTTCCTGGAAGATGCCGTCGGAGGCGAACTCATGATCAAGGAATTATGTAAAGCGCTAGGTCCAGGCGAGCCGCAACAGAATGATCTGCTTCAGTTCCGACGCGTGGACAACTATCGGAAGGACGACGATTGGCCGTTCAATTGGCTGCTGATCGCTTGCGTGGTTCGGTCGGTCTTATCAAATATTCAGCGCGACCTGACGGACGGATATTACGGCAAGCCGGCCACCGAAGAAGCAATCGTGGAGCTGAAGCGTTTTCGTACCGGGGCCATAGGGTGGCTCGAACGGTGTCGGGATCTGACTCCACTGGATGATGTCGATGCCGGCGCGAAGGCAGCGTTCAGGTCTTGGTGGTTCGACATCGTGCAGGGCTACGAGAACTTGGACGGGCAGGTAACCACTAGTGTCGGCCAAATCACGGAAGACCTTGGCAACGCCATCAACCATACCATCCGTTGTATGGCGACGCACGATGTCGACACTGTCGATGACGCTCCATTGAGTTACGTTGCAAATCTCGTGCGGCAAAATCGTTGGATGGCGCCGACGGCAAAGGAGGGGCAACGCCGCCATTTCCACACGGCGATTCATCAGATGCTGGGATATGGCAGCTCATGGCAGGATGCGACCGAGGAGCATCTGGAGGATATCTTGCTGCTTCAGATCGAGGGCGATCTTGCCTTTTTCAATTGGCACTCGGATATCGGCGGCGTGCTTCATTTCTGGATCGATCCCGATGCGCTTGCTCAAGGCGATTTCTCGCAGGTCGTCGCAACATACCAATGCGACTAGACTGATCTCCGCATGTGCTTCTGGCTTATTGCTGGCCAACGCTACCGCAATGGTTCAAAAGGTCCCTGTTCACTTTGCAAGGCCGCACAATGAAGCTTCCCACCGTCACCCCCGCCGACATCCGCCGCGCGCTGCTGCTGCGCGAGGAGATCGCGCTGCTCGATCTCCGGTACGAGGCGGGCTTTGCGACCGGGCATCCGCTGTTCGCGGCCAACATGGCCGTCGACCGGATTGCGATAGAGGCCGAGACCCGGCTGCCGCGCAGGGACGTGCCGATCGTGCTCTATGATGACGGCGACGGCTTGGTCCCGACCGGCGCCGAGCGGCTTGCCGCGCTCGGCTACACCAACATCAGCGCGCTCGATGGCGGGCTGAAGGCGTGGCGCGCGGCGGGCTATGAGGTGTTCGAGGACGTCAATTCCTATTCGAAAGCGTTCGGCGAACTGGTCGAATCGCGCAGGCATACGCCATCGCTCAGCGCCGACGAGGTGGCCAAGCTGATCGCCGACAAGGCCGACATTGCCATCCTCGACGTCCGCCGCTTCGACGAATATGCGACCATGAACATTCCGGGCTCGGTTAGCGTGCCCGGCGCCGAGCTGGTGCTGCGCGCAGGGCAGGCCGCGCCCGATCCTGACACCACCATCATCGTCAATTGCGCCGGCCGCACCCGCTCCATCATCGGCACCCAGTCGCTGATCAATGCCGGCGTGCCCAACAAGGTGCGCGCGCTGCGCAACGGCACCATCGGCTGGACGCTGGCGCGGCACAGGCTCGACCACGGTGCCGACAGGCGCGGGGAGATCGGGCCGTTCGCGGGCGGTCCTGCCAATGCGCGCGATGTCGCCTATCGCGCCGGCGTTCGCCACATCGGGGCGCGCGAGATGGCCGCGCTGGTCGCGCAAACCGATCGCACGCTGTACCGCTTCGACGTGCGCGATGCCGAGGAATATGCGGCCGGCCACCTCCCGGGCTTCCGGCATTATCCGGGCGGCCAGCTCGTGCAGGAAACCGACATGGCCGCGCCGGTGCGCGGGGCGCGCATTCTTCTGACCGACGACAGGAGCGTTCGTGCCGACATGACGGCGTCCTGGCTGGCGCAGATGGGCTGGGAGGTCTATGTGCTGGAAGGCGGCTATGACGGTGCGCTCGAGATCGGCCCGCCGCGCGTGCTGCCCAGGCCCGATCCGGCCCACCGCTACCGCCGTCCCTATGAAGGCACCGACGTCGCGCAAGCCGCGATGCAGGCCTATCTCGATTGGGAATATGGCCTCGTCGAGCAGCTCCGCCGCGACGGCACGCACGGGTTTTACGTGATTTGATTGTGCCTGCCGTCGCGTGGGGATAACGGAGTTGGTGGGATGCCAAGCGCATCTCACGCAGCGCCATCTTCTTCCCGTATCCGCCCCCTATTGTGCTGCGCATCCTCCACGGTCTATGTGCTCAGGCAAAGCTCATCATCTACGGAGACACCATGTCAGCCCCAGGCCAAGGCCCTGAGCGGAACGCCAAGGCGCTGCTGCTCGAAGGCGTCAATGATAGCGCTGTCGACCTTTTCAGGGGCGCGGGGTTCACCAATGTCGAGCGGCTGACCAAGGCGCTCGACGGCGGGGATCTGCGCCGGGCGCTCGACGGCGTGTCGTTGCTCGGCATCCGCTCGCGCACCCAGATCACCGATGAGGTGCTCGGGGCGACCGACCAGCTGCTCGCGGTCGGCTGCTTCAGCGTCGGCACCAATCAGGTCGATCTCGCGGCGGCGCGCAAGCGCGGCATTCCCGTGTTCAACGCCCCGTTCTCCAACACGCGCAGCGTCGCCGAGCTCGTGATCGGCGAGATCGTGATGCTGCTGCGGCGGATCTTCCCGCGCTCGGTGTCGGCCCATGCCGGCGGCTGGGACAAGTCGGCGACCGGCAGCCGCGAGGTGCGCGGCCGCACGCTCGGCATCGTCGGCTACGGCAATATCGGCTCGCAGCTCTCGACGCTCGCCGAAGCCATGGGCATGCGCGTGATCTATTTCGATCGCACCGACAAGCTCCGCCACGGCAACACCGAGCCGGTCGAGCGACTGGACGAGCTGCTGGCGCAGAGCGATGTCGTCAGCCTGCACGTGCCGGAGACGCCGGAGACGTCAGGCATGATCGGCGAGAAGGAGCTGCGGGCGATGAAGCCGGGCTCGTTCCTGATCAACAACAGCCGCGGCACCGTGGTCGATCTCGATGCGCTGGCGCGCGCCTTGCGCGACGGTCACCTCGCCGGCGCCGCCATCGACGTGTTTCCGGTCGAGCCGTCGTCGAACGCGGATCGCTTCAAGAGCCCGGTGCAGGGCCTCGAGAACGTCATTCTCACCCCGCATATCGGCGGCTCGACCGAGGAGGCGCAGGAGCGCATCGGCGGCGAGGTCGCGCGCAAGCTGGTCGACTATTTCATCACGGGCTCGACCATGGGCGCGGTGAATTTTCCGGAAGTGCAGCTGCATTTGCGTCCCTCCGGCGCGCGCTTCAGCCACGTCCATCGCAACGTGCCCGGCATGCTGCGGCGGCTCAACGAGGTCTTCCTGCAGCGCGACATCAACATCGCCGCGCAATATCTGGAGACCGCCGGCGATCTCGGCTATGTCGTGCTCGACGCCGATCTCGCGGGGCAGGATTCCGCCGCGCTGCTGCAGCAGATCCGCAGCCTCGACGGCACGATCGGCGCGCGGCTGGTGTTCGAGCACTAAAGCGTTTTCCAGCGAAGTGGACACCGGTTCGCGTCAAGAAAACGCGTCAAACAACAAACTGCAGCCTGTTCCGATTCCATCGAAACAGGCTGCAGCGCTCGGTTGACGGCCGGCAGAAGGTCGCATTCAATGCGGCCTCTGGTGGATTGAACGAGAACACAAACCGGGTGGAAACGATGACGCTGACAAGAGCGAAGCTGTGCGCGTGGCTCGTGGGTACGGCGGCGGCCCTGAGCGCGAACGTTGCGTTGGCCGCGACCCTGACAGCGGATGCAGAGACGGTCTGCAAGGGCCTCATTGGCGGCGCCGACGCCGTGAAGATCGATTCCGCAACGCTGCAGGCGCCCTCACAGCTCACCGTCGCCGAACGCGGGCCGACGCCGTCCGGGCGCATCACGCCGGCCTACCCGGCTTTCTGCAAGGTGCTCGGCCATATCGACCCCACCGATCCCAAGGCGCCGCCGATCAGGTTCCAGGTCAACCTTCCGGTCGAATGGAACGGGCGCTCGCTGCAATATGGCGGCGGCGGTTTCAACGGCGTGCTGATCACCGGCCTTGCGCTGCCGCCGGCCTATCCCTTCGACAAGCCGTCGCCGCTGGCGCGCGGCTTCGTCACCTACGGCACCGATTCCGGCCACGAGATCAGGCCGGGCGAGCCGCCGCAGGTCTTTGCGCTGAACGATGAAGCCTTCGAGAATTTCGCCCACCGCTCCTACAAGAGAGTGCGCGACGTTGCGGTTGCGCTGATGGAGCGCGCCTACGGCAAGAAGCCCGACAGGATGTACTTCATGGGCTCGTCCGAGGGCGGCCGCGAAGGCCTCACCATGGCGCAGCGTTACCCCGATGATTTCGACGGAATCTTTGCCCGCGTGCCTGTCATCAACTGGGTCGGCCTGCAGCACGCCGGCACGCGTTCGGGTCTCGTTACCATGGGCGCGGGCTGGATCAATCCGGCGCAGGTGAAGCTCGTCGGCGAGGCGGTGCGGGCGGCCTGCGACAAGGCCGACGGCTCCGACGATGCGCTGGTGCAGAACCCCGTCGCCTGCAAGGCCGCCTTCAAGGTCGACACGCTGCGTTGCGCGGCCGGCCAAAGCGGCGATCAGTGTCTCACCGATGCGCAGGTCAAGGCGATCGAGACGCTGCACGCCACCTACAAATTCCCCTTCGCGCTCGCCAACGGTCTCGACGATTATCCGGGTTGGGGCGTTTCCGGCGAGGACATCCCCGCGATTGGCCCGACCGGCGGCTGGGTCTCGTGGTGGCTCGGCACCGCGCCGCCGGCGCAGCCGCCTGCGCCGAACAACGGCATCGCCTGGATCTACGGGGCCGGCGGCATTCAATATGTGTTCGCGCGCGATCCCAAGCTCGACGTCACCACCTACAAGGTGGAGGAGCACAAGGCGCGGCTGCTCGAAGTGTCGAAGCTGATGGATTCGACCGATCCCGATCTCAGCCGCTTCCGTGCGCGCGGCGGCCGTCTCGTCATGCTCGAGCACATGGCCGATTACGCCCAGAGTCCCTATGCCGGCATCCGCTATTTCGAGAGCGTCGAGCGCAAGCTCGGCAAGGCCGAAACGGCCGAGTTCGCGCGGCTCTACACCGCGCCGGGCGTCGACCATGTTGGTTCCGGCGCGCCGGCCAATGTCGACATGCTCAGCGTGCTGGTCGACTGGGTCGAGAAGGGCAAGGCGCCCGGCGACCTCGAAGTGGCCGAGCAGAAAGTCGAGGCGCCGTCGTTCGCCACGTTGCGTGCGCTGCCGCTGTGCCGCTGGCCGGCCTGGCCGCATTACAAATCGGGGCCGGTGACGGAAGCGGCGAGCTTCACCTGCGCGCCGTAGCCAAACGGCTCGTTTGACAACGAGTTCGCGCTCAGCTATTTATTTCGCATGCGAAATAATGGCGCTGATGCGCGGCATCACCGGCTGATCTACCTGCTCAGCGTCGCGCAGCGCCGCTTGCAGCGCTGGATGGCGGCGCGGCCGGAGAGCGAGGTGACGCCGGCGCAGGCGGGGTTGTTGTTCATCCTCGGCAAGCAGGACGGCGTGCTGATGGGCGAGGCGGGCGCGGCTCTCGACATGGGGCCGGCCGGCATTTCCGGCCTCGTCGACCGCACCGAGGCTGCGAAGTTGATCGAGCGACGGGCCGATCGCGAGGACGGACGCGCCTGGCGCATCTTTCTGACGCCGAAGGGACGCACCGCGCTGGCGCAAGCGAAGGCTGGCGCGGCCGAGATCAACGCGGCGTTGACGGACGGATTCACGGCCGCGGAAATCGACATCGTCGCGCGCTGGCTGACCAGCATTCAGGACAAGTTTCCAAGGCCTGCGGACGACAAGGCATTCAGACGAATAGAAGGAGCGAACCCATGACCGAGCACGTCCGCATCGAGACCAACGGCGGCATTCTCACCCTCACGCTGGCCCGTCCCGACAAGAAGAACGCGCTCACCGATGCGATGTACGGCAAGCTTGCCGACGCCATCGAATCCGCCGAGCACGATGCGTCCGTCCGCGTGTTCCTGATCCGCGGCGAGGGCGACATGTTCACCGCCGGCAACGACGTCGGCGAATTCGCCGCGGTCGCAGCCGGCAAGTCCGAAGGCAGCCGCAATGTCATCCGCTTCATCCAGTCGCTGGCCCGCTGCACCCGGCCGCTGGTCGCGGCGGTGCAGGGCCGTGCCGTCGGCGTCGGCACCACGATGCTGCTGCATTGCGACCTCGTGGTGCTCGCGGACAACGCGCAATTGTCGACGCCCTTCGTCAGCCTCGCGCTGGTGCCGGAAGCGGCCTCCAGCCTGCTGATGCCGGCGCGCATCGGCCATGCCCGCGCCTACGAGATGTTCGCGCTGGGCGAGACGGTGCCGGCGCAGGCCGCGCTGCAATGGGGCATCGCCAACCGTGTGGCGCCGCTCGACAAGCTCGACGCCGAGGCGCTCGCGCTCGCGCAGCGCCTTGCCCGGCAACCGGCCGGCGCCCTCACCGCCACCAAGCGCTTGATGCGCAACGGCGAGGCGCTGGTCGCGCAGATGCAGGCCGAAGGCGAGCAGTTCGCCCAGCGTCTGCGCACCGCCGAAGCGCGCGAAGCATTCACTGCTTTCGCCGAGCGCCGGCCGCCTGACTTCACCAAGGTGGCGTGATCGGACGCGGCCTGGCGGGAGGAAACAGCGGGCACAACCGCAGGTATTCGATTAAAGTCTTAACCAAACCTTGGCATGTCGCCATGCAAGGTGGCCTCTCGTGAAGAGTAGGCCCCCGAACCCATGACGATGTTTAACAAATCGGTAAGCTCGCTTCTCCTGACGCTGATGGCGCTGCTCGCCGCCGGCGCGCTGGCCAGCACCGCGTTCCAGATGCTCGGGGCATTCGGCCGCTACAGCGAAAGTCTGGAGACCGAGCGGCTTGCGGCTGCCGACAAGGCGATCTTCCACGGCGTGCTGGCCTTGCGCAGCAATCGCGGCGATGCGCAGAGCGCGCTGCTCGGCGAGGACGATCCGCGCGCCAAGCTCGGCGTCGCCGAGAAGGCCGAGCAGGCCGGCTATGATGCCATCGCCGCGGCGCTCTCCACCGTCGAGTTCGCCCGCCGCGACGAGCTCGCCAGCACGCTGAAGCAGCGCTGGAGCGAGGCTGCTCCGAAGTTCCAGCTGTTCTACGACGAGGCCAAGCTGCCGCGTGCCGAGCGCAAGATCGAGCGCACCGCGCCCTGGTACGATGGCGTCACCAAGGTGATCGAGACCGCGAATCTGGCGTCCACCGCGGTGTCCAACCGCGCCTGGACCAACGATCCCTTCATCGCGCGCATGATCCAGGCCCGCCGCTTGGCCTGGCAGGTGCGCGACCGTTACGGCATCCAGTGCTCGACCCTCCGTCCTAACGTCAACACCTCAAAGCCGCTCGACGAGACCCAGAAGCAGACCGTGGCCGGATGGAACGGCATCGTCACCGCCGGCTGGACCGGCATGGAGGAATTGCTGGCCGCGCCCGACGTGACGGCGGACCTTGTCAATGCCGCGAAGGAGGCGCGGGCCAAGACGGACGGTGTGCTCAAGCAGATCGGCGATCTCACCAGGAATCTCGACGGCAGCGGCAAGCCGGCAATGCCCGCCTCGGAATGGAATGCGCTGTGTCAGTCGCCCTTCGCGCCGATCGTCGCGGTCGCCAACAAGGCTCTCGACCAGTCGATCGCGCGTGCGGAAGCCGTCCAGGCCAAAGCCCTCACCAACCTCATCGTGCAGTCGCTCGCCTTCCTGCTCGCGCTGGCCGTGACGCTGGCCGGCGTGTTCGTGGTGCGCAATCGGCTGATGCGGCCGGTACGCGCCATCCTCGATGCCATCGCCCGCATCAGCGCCCGCGACTATGCGACGCCGGTGCCGCAATCCCGGCATCCCGACGAGTTCGGCACCATGGCCGCCACACTGGAAAGCCTGCGCGAGAGCGCGGCAACCGCGGAACGGCTGGGCCAGGAGCGTGAGTCGCAGCAGGCGCTCCAGCTCGCGCGCTCCGGCACTGTCGATTCTGCATGCCGCAGCTTTGACGACACCGTGCAGGCCGTCATCCAGAGTGTCGCCGCCTCGACGCGTGGGCTCGATGCCACCGCGACCGGCGTGCGCTCGCTAGTGTCGCAATCGAGCAGCCAGACCGCAGCGGTCTCTTCCGCCGCCGAACAGGCCACCAACAATCTCGAGACCATCGCGGCCGCGACCGAAGAGCTCTCCGCATCCGTCGGCGAGATCTCGGCGCAGGTGCAGTCCAGCGCCCGCGAGGCCCGCGAAGCCGTCTCGCAGGCCGAGCAGACCAATGCGACGGTCGAGATCCTCGACCAGACCGCAAGCCGCATCGGCGAAGTGGTCAAGATGATCAACGCCATCGCCGGCCAGACCAACCTTCTGGCGCTGAACGCCACCATCGAAGCCGCGCGCGCGGGCGAGGCCGGTCGCGGTTTCGCCGTGGTCGCCGGCGAGGTCAAGAGTCTCGCCTCCCAGACGGCGACCGCGACCGAAGAAATCTCGCGCCAGGTCGAGGAGATCCAGGCCGCGACGGGCCAAGCGGTTGCCGCCATCCGCTCGATCGGCGGCGCCATCAGCGGCATCGACGAGAAGATGACGGCGATTGCCGCCGCCGTCGAGCAGCAGCGCGCCGCCACCACCGAGATCTCCCGCAACTTCCAGCAGGCGGCGCAAGGCACCCGCGAGGTCACCGACACGATCGGCAGCGTCGCCAGGCTCAACCAGGAGACCGGCAATGCCGGCACGGTGCTGTCGGAATCCGTCAAGAAGATGTCGGCCGACGCCGATCGGCTCCGCGTCGCGGTCGAGGGCTTCTTGGGAGCGGTGAAGTCCGCGTAATCCACTGAGGCAATCGTCAGAGGTTCGGCCTTCATGGTTCGAGACGCCCGCTTTGGCGGGCTCCTCACCATGAGGGTCTGATAGCTTGCCGCGGACCGAGACCTCATTCTGAGGGCCGCCGGAGGCGGGCATCGCGAAGGACGGCCGCAGGCGAACTCTCTCTCAGTTCTCTCCGTCTGATGTCGAGCGGCCATTGCCGCCGGTCCGCGCGGCGGCTACATCTGTGCCGCCGCGCGCCTTGAGCGCAGCGCCAGACGCAAGACACATCAGGGATGGAGAGTTCGATGCCGGTCACCCCACACAAGGCCCAGCGCCCCTATCGCGGCGTGTTCCCGGTCGCGCCCACCATCTTCGACGAGCGCGGTGAGCTCGACCTCGAGGGACAGCGCCGCTGCATCGATTTCATGATCGATGCCGGCTCGCACGGCATCTGCATCCTCGCCAATTTCTCCGAGCAGTTCGTGCTCACCGATGCCGAGCGCGAGACGGTGATGCATGCGGTGCTGGAACAAGTCGCGGGACGGGTTCCCGTGATCGTCACCACCACCCATTTCAGCTCGGCCGTCTGCGCGGCGCGCAGCAAGCAGGCCGAGGCGGCGGGCGCGGCCATGGTGATGGTGATGCCGCCCTATCACGGCGCGACCTTCCGGGTTCCCGAGAAAGGCATCGTCGAATTCTTCAAGGTGCTCTCGGGCGCGATCGACATTCCGATCATGATCCAGGACGCGCCGGTGGCCGGCACGCCGCTCTCGGTCGAGCTGCTGGCGCGGCTGGCGCGCGATTTCTCGAACATCCGCTATTTCAAGATCGAGGTCGCGGGTGCGGCCTCAAAGCTGCGCGGCCTGATCGAGGCGGGCGGCAAGGACATTGAAGGCCCCTGGGATGGCGAGGAGGCGATCACGCTGCTCGCCGATCTCGATGCCGGTGCCACCGGCGCGATGACCGGCGGCGGCTATCCCGACGGCATCCGCCAGATCGTCGATCCCTATTTCGCCGGCGACCGCGAAAAGGCGAAGGCGGCATACGAACGCTGGCTGCCGCTGATCAACTACGAGAACCGTCAATGCGGCCTGATCGCGTGCAAGGTCATGATGCAGGCCGGCGGCGTCATCAAGTCGGACGCCGTGCGGCACCCGCTCCAGCCGCTCCATCCGGCGACGCGGGCGGGATTGCTGGAGCTGGCGAAAGAGCGCGATGCGCTGGCCTTGCGGTGGGGGAAGTAACGCCGCAGATCCCGCTGTCCTAGGGTGAGCAAAGCGACTTGTCCGCCCTAGCTCGCAGAGCGAAGGCGGAAGCGTGCCCAATAATTTGTGTGCCGTCGGAAAGACACGGTGGGGATGGCGCTCTGCGCCTTTTCCTATCCTACGAGGGCCGCGGGTGGGGGAAGTTGCGCGGATATGCTCAACCGTCGTCCCGGATAAGCTCCGCGAAGCGGAGCGCTGATCCGCATTTCGACCCGAGGGCGTCGAATTAGCGCGGTTCGACCAGTTTCCCCCGGCACGGCGATGACATATTGTACGTTCGCCAACCGGCCTGGAGCATCTCAAGACATCGCGTAACACCTCTTCATTATGCCGTTATCCCGAGTCAGGTTGGCGCGAACCGACAGAACAGGGAGGCAGTGCCATGACGATGAGGCCCGATCCCACCTTTCACGCATCGCCCAAGCTTGCGATGGAAGCACCTGCGGAGAACTTTGCCTACACGTTGCTGCTCAGTCCGGACTTCTCGAAGCCGGATGCTCTTGCGGTCATCGACGTCAAGCCGGGATCGCCGACCTATAGCCGGATCGTCCACACCGTGACGATGCCCAACAAGGGCGATGAGTTTCATCATTTCGGCTGGAATGCGTGCTCCTCCGCCTTGTCGCCGCTCGCCGGACACGCCTTCATCGAGCGGCGCTATCTCATCATTCCCGGGCTACGCTCGTCGCGCATCTACATCATCGATACCAAGCCAGATCCGACCCAAGCCAAGATCCACAAGATCATCGAGCCAGAGGAAGTCTTCAAGAAGACCGGCTACTCGCGGCCACACACGATCCATTGCGGGCCGGACGGCATTTACGTCAGCACGCTGGGCGGCGGCGGCAAGGACGGCACCAACGGTCCTCCCGGTGTCTTCATCATGGATTGCGAGACCTTCGAGGTCCTCGGACGATGGGAGATCGACCGCGGTCCGCAGACGCTGCACTATGATTTTTGGTGGAATCTGCCGCGCGACTACATGGTGACGAGCGAATGGGCCTTGCCGCCGCAGTTCGAGAACGGGATCGTCCCGGAAGATCTGCTTGCGAACAAATATGGCCATCGTCTGCACTTCTGGGACCTTCGCGCCCGTTGCAACGTCCAGACCATCGACCTCGGTGCCAATCATCAGATGGCCCTGGAGGTGCGGCCGGCGCACGATCCGGTTCGCGAATACGGCTTCGTCGGCGTCGTGGTCGACACCACGAATCTCGAAGCATCGATCTGGACCTGGTGGCGAGAAGGCGGGAAATTCCATGCGGAGAAGACGGCGACGATCCCGCCCGAGCCCGCGCCGAAGGAGCAGCTCCCGCCGCTGCTTCAGGGGTTTGGCGCCGTGCCGCCGCTGGTGACCGACATCGATCTGTCGATGGACGACCGGTTTCTCTATGTCTCGTGCTGGGGTACGGGCGAAATGCGCCAGTACGACGTCAGCGATCCGCGCAAACCGAAGCTTGCGGGCTCCGTCCATATCGGCGGTATCGCGCGCCGCACCCCCCATCCGAATGGCAAGGCCTTTGCGGCGGGCCCGCAAATGGTCGAGATCAGCCGTGACGGCAGGCGCGTGTATTGGACCAATTCGCTCTATTCCACCTGGGACGACCAGTTCTATCCCGACGGGGTTCCGGGCGTGGAAGTCATGGCCAATGTCGGTCGCAACGGCGGCCTCGAGCTCGACAAGGATCATTTCGTGAGCTTCCCCGACGGATATCGTGCGCACCAGATCAGGCTCGAGGGCGGCGACTGTTCGACGGATTCCTTTTGCTACCCGTCGGTCTAGATGGGACCCATGCGAACCCGGCGCTCGGCTGGCTGTGGCTCGCGCTTGCCGCGAGCGGTCTCTACCACGGGATCAATCCGGGAATGGGATGGCCGCTCGCCGTGTCTGCCGGGCTCATGGACAAGAGCCCGCGCGCGCTCTTCCGCGCATTGTGGGCCTTGGCGGCCGGGCATCTCCTGGCAACATTTCTCGTGCTGCTGCCATTCGCGTTCCTGCTCGTGCTGGCCGAGTGGCAGCGTCCGATCCAGATCGGTGCGAGCCTTCTCGTCATCGGCTTCGGCGTCTATCGGCTGATCGACCGTCGCCATCCGCGCGCGCTGGCACGAATTCCGCCGACGCAATTGGCGCTCTGGTCATTTGCCGTCGCCATTGCCCACGGCGCCGCCCTGATGCTCGTGCCGATCTATCTCGGGCTCTGCCGGGCCTTCGAGCTCGATGCCGGCCACGAGGCCGCGGGCGAGCTGATGAAGGCAAGTCTCGGGATGGCGGTGCTGGTGTCCGTGGTGCACGTTGCCGCCATGGTCAGCGCCGGCGGGTGTCTGGCGTGGCTGGTCTACCGTTATCTGGGGTTGAAGTTCGTCTCGCGAAGCTGGTTCAATCTTGACGCAGTCTGGGCGACCAGCCTCGTCCTGGTGGGCGCGGTGGCGCTCGCCTTCAATCTCGTGAGCTGGCGCTGAGGTCCGCCCGCGCCAATCCCCACTCGCCGATGATGCGAAACCGGGCCTTTGCGTCATCCTGCCTGAACAGCGCGATGCGATCAATCTCGAGTGCATCAAGCCTCAGCGTCGCAAACCGCGCGCGCAGCATCTCCAGGATCGGCCCGCGCCGCTCCGCATCCAGCCGCCCGGTCAGCGTCATGTGGAAGCGGAATTCTTCCATCACGTAAGGATAGCCCCAGCGGTCGAGATAGTCGCGCTGCCGTTCGCTCAGCTTCTCCGGCTTGCGCCGCGCGCGATCTTCCGCGGTCAGGGCGGGGCGAAACAGATCGAAATCGCGAACGCAATCGGCGGCGAGATCTTGAAGCGTATCGACCGGCTCGGCTGGAATGACGGCGATGAAACCGCTGATGGCATCGACGACAGGCCGGATCACGGAACGCGGCCGCGTCTTGCCGGCGAAGGTCGCGCAGGCTTCCATCAGCCCGGCTTCGGTCCTGCCCGATGCCAGCGCCATCGGCGCCTTCAGCGTGGCATGAAAGCCGTATTTGCGGGGATCGGCGCTAAGGTCGCGCCAATCAGGCGCGACTTCCAACGCCTCGCGCGGAAACGGCAGTTCGTTGCCGGTATAGGCATCGTAGCCGAGCAGCTCGGCGCCGAAGCGGGAGAGGGGGCTGTCGCTGCCGGCGGCAAAATAGATCGCGTAGCGGGGAAGATCTGTCATCGCCCGAGCATAGCCGGTTTAGGCCGCGACGACAGCTTCGCGCGGCATCGCCGCCGCACTCAGCAGCCGCGTCGCATCGGTAAGATGGACGAGCTTGCCGCCTGATATCACCGCGATCAGCCGCGGCCGCAGCGGCGCAGTATCGTCGACCAGCAGAATGTCGGCGCGGCGGCCTTGCGCAAGCACGCCGCGATCGGTGAGGCCGGTCGCGCGCGCAGGGCCGGCGGAGACCAGATTCCAGGCTTCCGTCAGCGGCAGCACGCCATCGGCGGCGAGCCGGAACGCGGCGAGCAGCTGCGCGGGATAATAATAATCCGAGGCCAGCACCGAGCAGAGTCCCTTGGCGATCATGTCCGAGGCCTTGGTCCAGCCGGTGTGGCTGCCGCCGCGCACGACGTTCGGCGCGCCATAGACGATGGCATCGCCGTGGCTTGCCGCCGCCCGGGCCGTCTCCTCGTTGATCGGAAACTCCGCGATGTCAGCGCCGAGTTCGCGAAATTCCCGGCGCATCGCCGGCGTCGCGTCGTCATGCGAGAGCATCCGCACCTCGGCCGCGCGGGCCGCGGCGGCCAGACGCGCAACGGAAGCCGGCACCTCGTCGGCACGCGACGTCACGCGTTCGACCAGGCGGTCGAATTCCTCGCCCGACAGTCCAGTGCGCTCCACCATGCGGTTGCGCTTGCGCGGCTTGGCCATGTCGGCGACCGTGCCGTCCATGTGGTCGTTGAAGGCGAACAGGTCGACGCGGCCTTCCATGAGCCATTGCGCGATCTCGGCTTCGGCCTCGAGATTGTAAGTCTCGTGCCGCAGATGGAAGCGGGTGTCGGCGGCGAATTGCGGACGCTGCCGTTCGATCGCCTCCATCAGGCCGCGCGCATTGTCGGCGCTGCGCAAGCCCGGCTCCCAGGAGCAGGTGGTGGCGTGGAACACCGTGGTGATGCCGTTGCTGATGACCTGGCGGTCGCTGTCGGCGAGCGCGACGTCGATCGGGAAGTCGACACCGGCACGCGGCATCATCTGCCGCTCGAACGCATCGCCATGAAGATCGACAATGCCGGGCAGCACCAGCAGGTCGCGGGCATCGATCGCCAGCCGCGCCCGGCCGCGCGAAGCGTCCATCGCAGTGATGTCCTGCCCGGACACCGCCAATGACGTTTCGACGAGTTCGGCGCCGATCAGGGTCCGGCCGCCTTCAAGGAAGATGTCTGTCACGCGACCGCGCTTCGTTCACTGGGAGGATTGGCGAGAGATCTCGCTCGTGCTTCATATACCGCAAGAAAATCTTCAATCCCGAGCTTGCGGAAATCGGGCAGGGCCTCGCGCAACTTGTCGTGATCCCAGTCCCACCAGGCCAGCCGCGCAAGCCGCCCGGCAATCTCCTCGGAGAACCGTCGCCGCACGATTCGGGCCGGATTGCCGGCGACGATGGTGTAGGCCGGCACGTCCCTGGTGACGATGGCGCCGGCCGCGATCACCGCGCCGGTGCCGATGTTGCGGCCCGGCAGCACGATCGCGCCGTGGCCGATCCAGACGTCGTGGCCGATATGGACGTGATGCTGGCGCCGCCAGTCGAAGAACTCGGTATCGTCGCTCTCGCCTTCGAAGTAAGCGCTGGAGCGATAGGTGAAATGCGCCTGCGTCGCGCGGTGCATCGGATGATTGCCGGGGTTGATGCGCGTCATCGCCGCGATCGAGCAGAATTTTCCGATCGTACTGTAGGTGATCTGCGAATCGTTCACGACATAGGAGTAATCGCCCATCGCCACTTCATGCAGGATGGTGCGCGCGCCGACCTCGGTATAGGCGCCGAGCCTGACCTCATGCAGCTTGGCCGATGGATCGATGGTCGGCTGAACTGAAAGAGCTTTGGCGGCCATGTCGAGTCCGAAGTCTGGGGGCGGGCGTATCTCTTCGAGCGGCTTGATGACGATGTCATGACATCATGATGACAGGGGATGAGCTGTGCAGGATCGCCGCACCGCAATGTCCCTGTCACACAAGTGTTAAGCGCCGGCGTTAGCGATTGGCTCCAGTTAATCTGGAGCCCTGCATGCTGGTGGTGGAAGGTCTGACGTGTCGCTTCGGCGCGAAAGCCGCGGTGGACGGTGCCTCGTTTCAAATTTCCCCCGGCGGCTTCGTCGGTGTGATCGGACGGTCCGGCGCCGGCAAATCGACCTTGCTGCGGAGCATCAACCGCCTGGTGACCCCGACCGAGGGACGCATCCTGTTCGACGGGATCGACGTCACTGCGCTGCGCGGCAAGGAGCTGCGGCAATGGCGGGCGCGCTCGGCGATGATCTTCCAGCAGTTCAACCTGGTCGGCCGGCTCGATGTCCTCACCAACGTCCTGATGGGACGGCTTGCGACGATGCCGGCCTGGCGCTCGCTGTCGCAAGTGTGGCCGGAGCAGGACAAGGCGCTGGCGATGTCGGCGCTCGAACAGTTCGACATCGCTTCGCTCGCCGCGCAGCGCGCCGACCAGCTCTCCGGCGGTCAGCAGCAGCGCGTCGCGATCGCGCGCGCATTGGTGCAGCAGCCCGACATCATCCTCGCCGACGAGCCGATCGCTTCGCTGGACCCGCGCAACACCAAGATCGTGATGGATGCGCTTTTGCGCATCAACAAGCATTTCGGCATCACGGTGCTCTGCAACCTGCATTCGCTCGATCTCGCCCGCAGCTATTGCGATCGCCTGATCGGCATGGCGCAGGGCCGCGTGGTGTTCGACGGCGCGCCGGCCGCGCTGACCGATCACGTCGCACGCGAGCTCTACGATCTCGAAGCCGCCGATGTCATGGGCGCCATGCCTGCGCCGGTGCCTGCGGGCGTCCCCGCGCTCGGAACGGCCGCGGCCGCCTGAGCGAAATCTGTTTCGTTGCAAGTCTTCGTTGCAAGTCTTTGCGTCAACCGACCCCAACCGATGAAGAGGGTATCATGATTACTCGCAGACTGGTCCTTGCCGGCGCCGCCGCGCTCGCGTTCACGACTTCAGCCCTGGCCGCCGACTGGAAAGCGAAATATCCCGAGCTGACCTTCGCGGTCGTGCCGGCCGAGAACGCCTCCGGCGTCACCGAGCGCTGGGCGCCGTTCATGAGCTATCTCTCCAAGGAGCTGGGCGTGAAGGTGACGCTGCGCATCGCCAATGACTACGCCGCCGTGATCGAAGGCCAGCGCGCCGGCAACATCCACATTGCCAGCTACGGCTCGGCTGCGTTCGCCCGCGCCCGCCTGACCGGCGTCAAGTCCGAGGCCTTCGCCAACGACGTCAACGCCGACGGCTCGACCGGCTATTATTCTGTGTTCTTCGTCAAGGCGAGCAGCCCCTACAAGACCCTCGATCAGCTCAAGGGCAAGAACCTTGGCCTGGTCGATCCGAACTCGACCTCCGGCAACAACGTGCCGCGCTTCGAGCTCGACAAGATGGGCATCCACGATGCCGACACCTATTTCAGCAAGGTCGTCTTCACCGGCAGCCACGAGAACGCGATGCTGGCGTTGTCGCAAGGAACGGTCGACGTCGCCGCCAACCAGTGGACCAGCGACGACGATTCCACGCTGGCGCAGATGCTGACCAAGGGCATGCTGAAGAATGCCGACGGCTCGGCGATGAAGAAGGACGACTTCCGCATCATCCACAAATCGTCGCCGATCATCAACGGCCCTTATGCTTTCAACTCCGACCTGCCGGAAGACGCCAAGGCCGCAATTGTGAAAGCTTTCTTCGACGCGCCGGCCAAGGACAAGGCCGCGTTCGATCGCCTCTCCGACGGCCAGAAGAAGGGCTTTCATCCCGCCACCACCAAGGATTGGGATGGCACGATCGAGCTGATCAAGTTCGTCGACGCCCTGCGTAAGAAGAAGGCGTCCTGAGTATCAGGACAATGCCACTGGAGCCGGGTCGAACGACCCGGCTCTTTCTTTGACGGGACCTGATCTCGAGCCCATGACAACAGCGGTTTCGATCCTTCCCGAGCAGCAGCTCGCCGTGCTCAACGCCGCCTATCGCCAGGCGGTGGCCCGCAGGCGGCTCCGCCTCCTGTTCGGAGCCGCGGTCTTCGCCGCGGCGCTGGTTCTCGCCGCGATCGGCGCCGAAGTGAATCTGCGCACGCTGTTCACCTATTTCGGCAATTTCGTCAGCTATTTCGATCGCATATTCACGCTCGACAGCGGCCAGCGGGTCTGGACCGATGTCGGCGAGTGGATGTGGGGCTGGCGCAAATGGCTGAAGATGCTGGGCGAGACCCTGCTGATCAGCTACGTCGGCACGCTGATCGGCGCGACCTTGGCATTCTGCCTCAATTTCTTCGCGGCCGAGAACACCTCGCCCGCGCCCTGGCTGCGCTTCACGGTGCGGCGCCTGCTCGAATTCGCCCGCACCGTCCCCGGCATCGTGTTCGCGCTGGTCTTCGTCATCGCCTTCGGGCTCGGGCCGATGGCCGGCGTGCTCGCGATCGCGATCCATTCCACCGGCGCGCTCGGCAAGCTGTTCTCGGAGATCGTTGAGAACGCCGACATGAAGCCGGTCGAGGGCATCCGCTCGACCGGCGCGAGCTGGCTGTCCTGCATGCGCTTCGCCGTCGTGCCGCAGGTGACGGCGGGCTATGCCAGCTACGCGCTGCTGCGCTTCGAGATCAATGTGCGCGAAGCCTCGGTGATGGGATTCGTCGGCGCCGGCGGCATCGGCCAGGAGCTCGTCGTCGCCATTCGCAAATTCTACTATTCGGACGTCAGCGCCATCCTGCTCACCATCATAATCACCGTCTTCATCATCGACATCACCACGGGCTGGCTGCGCGGCCGCCTGTTCGGCAAGGAGGCGCGGACGTGACGCCGCACGAGGTCGATCCGCGAGAGCTTCGCGCGCGCTACCCCGACGTGTTCGACCGGCCGGCCTCAGCGCGGCTCGCGATGCCGGCGATGATCGTCGCGGCGTTCGCGATCCTGATTTATGGCCTCGTCGATCTCGACTTCTCGCCATCGCGGTTCTTCGCCGGCCTCAGCCAGCTCGGCTGGATCACATTGATGATGATCCCGCCCGATCCCGGCTCCTCGCTGCCGGTCTATCTCAAGGCGCTCGGCGAGACGCTGTCGATCGCGCTGCTGGGCACGACCCTCGCCGCACTGTTCGCGCTTCCGGTCAGCCTGCTAGCCGCGCGCAACGTGGTGCCGTCGAGCATCCTGCGCTTTCCGGTGCGACGCGTGCTGGATTCGATCCGCGGCGTCGACACCCTGATCTGGGCGCTGGTCTGGATCAACGTGGTCGGGCTCGGCCCGTTCGCCGGCGTGCTCGCCATCGCGGTGTCGGATTTCGGCGCCTTCGGCAAGCTGTTCTCGGAAGCGATCGAAGGCGCTGACCAGAAGCAGGTCGAGGGCATCCGCGCCTCCGGCGGCAGCGCGCTGCACGAGATCCGCTTCGGCCTGTTGCCGCAGGTGCTGCCCGTCATCGCCGGCCAGGTGCTCTATTTCATCGAATCCAACACGCGTTCGGCCACCATCATCGGCATCGTCGGCGCCGGCGGCATCGGCCTCCAGCTCGCCGAGCAGATCCGCGTGCTGGAATGGCAGAGAGTGTCGTTCCTGATCCTGATGATCCTGGTCGCGGTCGCCGCGATCGATTTCATCTCGGGCAAGCTGCGCTTTGCGATCATTGGCAAGCGAGCTGTCGCCTGACCGTCGGTGCCGTAGCGCCGTAGGGTGGGCAAAGGCGCGTCATCGCCGTGCCCACGAACTTTCTCCGACATGATCAAAGTCGTGGGCACGCTGCGCTTTGCCCACCCTACGAGTCCCGTTTCTCGGAGAGGGCCCCTACGACTCCACCAGAAACTCCACCCGCTCCGCCGCGAAGCGCGAGTGCTTGGTCATCAGCGGCTGGCCCTGGAGATCGTGGTCGGTGGCGTCCACCACCAGGATCGGGCGTCCCAGCGCGAGATCCAGCCGTGCCGCGTCGGTTGCGTCCACGATGCCGGCGGTGATCCGGGTCGCGCCGCGGCGATAGTCGCGCACGCCGTAATGCGCGAGCAGCTTCGTCATCGAGCGCGTCGCCGCGAACACGGCGCCCGCATCCGGAAACAGCTCGGCCGACAGCCAGGTGGTGGAGACGCAGATCGGGGTGCGGTCGGCAAGGCGGATCGCCTCGATCCGCACCAGGGGCGCGCCAGCTTTCAAGCCCAGCTCGCGCGCCAGCTCGCGGGTCGCGACATCCTCGGAAGCCTCGATCAACTGGCCGCGCGGCTCGCGGCCGCCGGCCCCGACGATCTCCGAGAAACGCGTGCGCGAGCGCAGGGGGTAGGCGAGCTTCTGCGCTTCGACATAGGTGCCGCTGCCGCGCTCGGCGCGCACCAGGCCGCGCTCGGCGAGAGCTGCCAGCGCGCGCCGCACGGTGTGGCGGTTGACGCGATAGGTCTCGGCGATCTCCATTTCGCCCGGCAATTTGTCGCCAGCCGCGAAGCGGCCGTCGGCGATGCCGCGCTCGATGCCGTCGGCAACGAGGCGCCACAGCGCGACGCCGGACGATGCAGTGTCTTGCATGCTCATATCGCCGGTCAGCCTAGCCCAGAAATCACGGCTTTGTCACGAAACAGTCATGGCGCTCCCGTATGAAGTTGTCTATTATCATAGACAACTTCGGCGCGGCAAGTTCTGTCAAAAGGTTCGGTGAATCGGGTGACCCAGCACGACAACCAGCAAGCCCAGCGCAAGGCCGCCATGGCCGTGCTGGCGCACGCGGAGGCGGGCGAGATCGCCGCCCGCCTCCGCGACTTCGCTCTTCCGGAGCATCAGGATCTGCGCGCGCCGGAGAACGGCCTCGTCATGCTGCGCGGCCGGGTCGGCGGCGACGGTGCGCCGTTCAATCTCGGCGAGGCCACGGTGTCGCGCGCGGCCGTGCGGCTTGCGAGCGGCGAGGTCGGGTTCGGCTATACGCTCGGGCGGAACAGTGAGAAGGCGCGGCTGATCGCGCTGTGCGATGCGCTGGTGCAGTCCCGTGATTTCGGCGGCGCGGTGGAGCGGGATGTAATCGCGCCGTTGCGCGAGCAGCTTATGATTCGCCGCCAGCAGGCCGCGGCCGAGACCGCCGCGACTAAGGTTGATTTCTACACCATGGTGCGCGGTGAGGGGTGAGATCATGACCACGATTGCGGAATTGCCGCCGGGGTTCGCCGACAAGGTGCTGTCGGCGCAATCGACCTTTCGCTCGGTGATGGACGCGATGGCGCGGCCGGGCTCGGTCCGGCCCATCGTGCCGGGCGCGGGGGCGCCCGGTCCGATGATGCGCGGCACCGCCGCGATCGCGCTGACGCTGTTCGACCACGACACGCCGCTCTGGCTCGATGCGCGGATGGCGGCGAGCCCGGACGTGGTCAAATGGCTGAAATTCCACACCGGCGCGCCGGTGGTGCAGGATAGCTCGATCGCGAGCTTTGCGCTGATTGGCGACGGCGCCGCGCTTCCGCCGCTCGAACGCTTCGCGCTCGGCACCAGCGAATATCCGGATCGCTCCACCACTATCATCCTCCAGGTGGAGAGCCTCGACGCGGGTCGCAGCTTCGAGCTGCGCGGGCCCGGCATCGACGGTGCCGCGACGCTCCAGGCGTCGATCAAGCCGTTCGACCTGTTCGAGCGCCTGCGGTTCAACGAGCCGCTGTTTCCGCGCGGCATCGATGTCGTGCTGGTCGCCGATGACGCCGTGGTCGCGATCCCCCGCACCACGCGTGTCGTGAGCAAGGGAAGCTGAAGCATGTATGTCGCAGTCAAGGGCGGCGAACGCGCCATCGAGAACGCCCATCGCCTGCTCGCCCACAAGCGGCGCGGCGACCACGGCGTTCCGGAGGTCACGCTCGACCAGATCTCGGAACAGCTCGGCCTCGCCGTGGACCGCGTCATGAGCGAAGGCTCGCTGTACGATCGCGAGCTCGCGGCGCTTGCGATCAAGCAGGCGCGCGGCGATCTGATCGAGGCGATCTTCCTGGTCCGCGCCTTCCGCGCCACGCTGCCGCGTTTCGGCGCCAGCGAGCCGGTCGACACCGGCGCCATGCGGGTGCAGCGGCGGGTGTCCTCGACCTTCAAGGACATTCCCGGTGGCCAAATTCTCGGGCCGACCTTCGACTATACCCACCGCCTGCTCGATCCCTCGCTCGCGCAAGGCTTTGCGCCGGAGGCGCCGGCCACGGCCGATGCCTCCACGGCGCCGACGCCGCGCGTGACGGACATTCTCGGCCGCGACGGCTTGATCGAATCCTCGCCCCAGGCCGAGGACGGCGCCAGCGTCGGCGATCTCACCCGCGAGCCGCTGAATTTTCCGGCGAACCGCGACCTGCGGCTGCAGAATCTGGCGCGCGGCGACGAAGGGTTTCTGTTGGCGATGGGCTATTCCACCCAGCGCGGCTATGGCCGCAACCATCCGTTCGCCGGCGAGATCCGCTTCGGCGAGGTCGAGGTGGAGTTCTTCGCGGAGGACGCCGGCTTCGCCGTGCCGCTGGGCGCGATCGAGCTCACCGAATGCCAGATGGTCAACCAGTTCAAGGGCTCCGCGACCGAAGCGCCGTGCTTCACCCGCGGCTATGGCCTCGCCTTCGGCCAGAGCGAGCGCAAGACCATGTCGATGGCCCTGGTCGATCGCGCACTGCGCGCCCGCGAGCTCGGTGAGGAGGTGCGTGCCCCGGCGCAGGACGAGGAGTTCGTGATGTCGCATTCGGACAACGTCCAGGCGACGGGCTTCGTCGAGCACCTCAAGCTGCCGCATTATGTCGACTTCCAGTCCGAGCTCGGCCTGCTGCGCAAGCTGCGTCGGGAGTTCGCGGATGCCCAAGCGCCCGAAGCCATGAAGGAGGCCGCGGAATGAACGCGCCGGCCTACAATTTCGCCTATCTCGACGAGCAGACCAAGCGGATGATCCGCCGCGCCATCCTCAAGGCGATCGCGATTCCCGGCTACCAGGTGCCGTTCGCCAGCCGCGAAATGCCGATGCCCTATGGCTGGGGCACCGGCGGCGTGCAGGTCACCGCCGCGATCCTCGGTCCTGCCGACGTGCTGAAGGTGATCGACCAGGGTTCCGACGACACCACCAACGCGATCTCGATCCGCAAATTCTTCGCCAAGACCGCGGGCGTCGCCACCACGACCGCGACGGAGGAGGCGACCGTGATCCAGACCCGTCACCGCATCCCGGAGGCGGCGCTGAGCGAGAACCAGGTGCTGGTCTATCAGGTGCCGATTCCGGAGCCGCTGCGCTTCCTCGAGCCGCGCGAGACCGAGACGCGGCGCATGCACGCGCTGGCCGAATACGGCCTGATGCATGTGAAGCTCTATGAGGACATCGCCCGCTTCGGCCACATCGCGACCGCCTATGCCTATCCGGTGAAGGTGAACGCGCGCTACGTAATGGACCCGTCGCCGACGCCGAAATTCGACAATCCCAAGATGGACAATTGCCCGGCGCTGCAATTGTTCGGGGCCGGCCGCGAGAAGCGCATCTATGCGATTCCGCCTTATACGCAGGTGGTGTCGCTCGATTTCGAGGATCACCCGTTCGAGCCCTATCGCTTCAACGCGCCCTGCGCGCTGTGCGGCGCAGAGAATTCTTATCTCGACGAGATCGTCACCGACGACAAGGGCAGCCGCATGTTCGTCTGCTCGGACACCGATTATTGCGAGGGCCGGCAGGCCGCGGGCCACCACGGCAGCCTCAGCGCCGCGCCGTACAAGGACAAGGCGCAAGGAGGCGCGAATGGCTGATCCAGACCTGCACGAGAACGACGAGCCGCTGCTGGTCGCGACGTCCCTCAGCAAGTCGTTCGGCCGCATCGCCGCGTGCCGCGACGTCTCGTTCGCGCTCTATCCCGGCGAGGTGCTGGCGATCGTCGGCGAATCCGGCTCGGGCAAGTCGACGCTGCTTCAGCTGCTGTCGGGCCAGCTCGCGGCCAGCGGCGGCCATGTGTCCTACCGCATGCGCGACGGTGTCACGCGCGATCTCGCCACGCTGGGCGAGGCCGAGCGCCGCTTCCTGTTCCGCACCGATTGGGGCTTCGTGCACCAGGATCCCGCGCAGGGCCTGCGCATGGCGGTCTCGGCCGGCGCCAATGTCGGCGAGCGCCTGATGGCGGTGGGTTGGAACCATTATGGCCGCATCCGCGATACCGCGTCGGACTGGCTGACCCGCGTCGAGATCGACGTCGCACGCATCGACGATGCGCCGCGCACCTATTCCGGCGGCATGCGCCAGCGCCTCCAGATCGCACGCAACCTCGTCACCGAGCCGCGGCTGGTGTTCATGGACGAGCCGACCGGCGGCCTCGATGTCTCCGTGCAGGCCCGCCTGCTTGATCTCCTGCGTAGCCTCGTCGCCGAGCTGCACTTGGCCGTCATCATCGTCACCCACGATCTTGCGGTCGCGCGGCTCCTGTCTCACAGGGTGATGGTGATGAAGGGCGGCAGGGTTATCGAGACCGGTCTCACCGACCAGGTGCTCGACGACCCCCGCGAGCCCTATACACAACTCCTCGTCTCCTCGATTCTGCCGCCATGAGCCTTTCGATATGAGTTCTGCAATGACCGCCATGATCGATATCGCCGACGCCAACAAGACCTTCACGATGCACCTGCAGGGCGGCATCGAGCTGCCGGTCGTGCGCGGCGTGACCTTCAAGGTCAATCCGGGCGAGTGCGTCGTGCTGTCGGGTCCGTCGGGCGCCGGCAAGTCGTCGATCCTGAAGATGATCTTCGGCAATTACCGCTGCGACAGCGGCCGGATCGGCATCCGCCATCGCGGCGCGCTGATCGATCTCGCCAGCGCCGAGCCGCGCCAGGTGCTCAACGTCCGCCGCGCCACCATCGGCTATGTCAGCCAGTTCCTGCGGGCGGTGCCGCGCGTTGCCACCATCGACGTCGTCGCCGAGCCGCTGATCGTGAACGGCACGGCCCGCGCCGACGCGCAGGCTCGCGCCGGCGAGTTGCTGCATCGCCTCAACATCCCCGAGCGGCTGTGGCGGCTGCCGCCCGCGACCTTCTCCGGCGGCGAGCAGCAGCGCGTCAACATCGCGCGCGGCTTCATCTCGGATCTGCCGATCCTGCTGCTGGACGAGCCGACCGCCTCGCTCGACGCCGCCAACCGCGGCGTGGTGGTCGAGCTGGTCGCTGAAAAGAAGCGTCAGGGCGTCGCCATGGTCGCTATTGTCCATGACGACGAAATCCGTCATCTGATTGCCGACCGCATCGTCGACGTCACCAGCTTTGCCGCGGCGGCCTGAGGGACATGGAAATGAACGCCAAGCCGAAGGACATTGTGATCGCCAACGCCAGGATCGTGCTGGCCGACCGGGTGATCGAGCAGGGCTGGTTTGCTCTTGCCGATGGCCGCATTGCCGAGATCGGCGAGGGCCGGGCGCCCGCAGGGGCCGAGGATGCCGGCGGCGACCTCATCATGCCGGGCCTGATCGAGCTTCACACCGACCATCTCGAAGCCCATTACGTGCCGCGGCCAAAGGTGTTCTGGAATCCGGTCGCGGCTGTCGTCTCCTATGACGGCCAGCTCGCCACATCCGGCATCACCACCGTGTTCGACTCGCTCCGGGTCTGGCGCGAGGACGGCGCCGAGGAGGTCGACGGCCGCGCCGGCGTGCTGGCCGCCGCGATCACGACCGCGCGCGATGCCAGCCTGCTGCGCGCCGACCACTTCCTGCACCTGCGCTGCGAGATCCCGATGCCGAGCGTGGTCGAGGAGGCCAGGGAGCTGATCGACCGTCCCGACGTCAAGCTGATGTCGCTGATGGACCACACCCCCGGCCAGCGCCAGTTCCGCGACGAGATCAAGCTGCGCGATTATTATCGCGGCAAGGGCGGCGGCAAGACCGATGCCGAGCTCGACGAGCTGTTCGCCAAGCGCTTCGAGTATCAGAAGCAATACGCCGCAACCAATATGCGCGAGATCGTGGCGCTGGCACATCGGTACAACATCCCGCTGGCGAGCCACGACGACACCACCGAGGAGAACGTCGCGGATGCCGTGCGCGACCGCGTCTCGGTCGCGGAATTCCCGACCACGCTGGAAGCCGCGCGTGCCCTGCACCAGGCCGGCATCGACATCCTGATGGGCGCGCCGAACGTCGTGCGCGGCGGCTCGCATTCCGGCAACATCGCCGCGGTCGATCTCGCCCGGGAAGGCCTGCTCGACATCCTGTCGTCGGACTACATCCCGTCGAGCCTCCTGATGGGCGCGCTGCAATTGCCCGAGCATGTGCCCGGCATCAGCCTTCCGGCGGCGATCCGCACGGTGACGAAGGCGCCCGCCGAGGCGGTCGGCCTCACCGATCGCGGCGAGGTCGCGACCGGCAAGCGCGCCGATCTGATCCGCGTGCATGTTGCAGGCCACATTCCCGTCGTCCGCAGCGTCTGGCGCGAGGGACACCGCGTCGCATGAGCGAGACGGCGACCACGGCCGAGGGCGAGGCGGGCGCGATCGGCCCCGGCCGGCTCGTGCTCGTGGTCGGCCCCAGCGGCGCCGGCAAGGACACGCTGCTGCGCCTGGCGCAGGCGGCCTGCGCCGATGATCCCAGCGTTTTGTTTCCGCGCCGTATCGTGACGCGTGCGTCATCGCCCGATGAAGACAATATCGCGATAAGTCCCGACGAATTCGACCGTGCGCGGGATCATGGTGACTTCGCCGTGCACTGGGACGCGCACGGACATTCCTATGCGCTGCCGCGCGAGATCAACGACCATATCCGCGCCGGACGAACGGTCGTCGCCAACGTCTCGCGCACGGTGATCGGCGCGTTGCGCCAAGCTTACGCAAATGTCCTAGTGGTCGCGATCACGGCGCCGCCGGAGGTGCTGGCACGGCGCCTTGCCGCGCGGGCGCGGCAGAGCGATGGCAACATCGCACAACGTCTCACCCGCAGCATCGACGACGCGACAGCGCAGGCCGATGTCACCATCCTCAACGCCGGCAGCGCGGAGGATCACAGCCGCGAGCTCGTGCGCGTCGTCAGGAACGAAGGCCGGCGAGAATAGCCGGTCCACCACGGAGAGAACGGAATGTCGGTGATCGAAACGGTCGAGCAGCTAGAGGCCATCTACGGCGTCACCAACGACGCCTCGACCGTGAAAGTCGCCGACCACGTCACGCCGCTCTATCGCGTCTTCGTCGAGAAGGCCCCGTTCGCAGCGCTCGCCACCATCGGCCCCGAGGGCATCGACTGCTCGCCGCGCGGCGACCTGCCCGGCTTCGTCCGTGTTCACGATCCCAGGACGCTGATGCTGCCGGACCGTCGCGGCAACAACCGTGTCGATTCGCTGCGCAACATCGTGCGCGATCCCAGGGTGTCGCTGATGTTCCTGATTCCCGGCTCCGGCAACGCGGTCCGTGCCAACGGCCGCGCTCATCTCTCGGTCGATCCCGAGCTCCTGGCCTCGTTCGAGGTGGAAGGCAAGGCGCCACGCAGCGTCATGGTGATGCATGTCGACGAGATCTACTTCCAATGCGCCCGCGCCATCGTCCGCTCCGATCTCTGGAATCCCGACAAGCGCATCGACCCCAAGATGCTGCCGACCCCCGGCCAGATCCTCGCCGAGATGAGCGACAACAAGGTCGGCGGCGCGGAATACGATCACGCGTGGCCGGCGCGTGCGGCAGCGACGATGTGGTGATCTTTTTCCCTCTCCCCTTGTGGGAGAGGGTGGCTCGCCGCGCTAGCGGCGAGACGGGTGAGGGGTATCCATCCTCACGAGAAGCGTTGAGCGTGGAGGGATACCCCTCATCCGGCGCTTCGCGCCACCTTCTCCCACAAAGGGAGAAGGAAAGTGGAGATTGCCGCTTTCGCTGCCATCCAATTAAACGCCATCCCGCCCTCAGGAATCGTAGGGTGGGCAAAGGCGCACTTGCGCCGTGCCCACGGTTTCTCACCGATCACACGCAAACCGTGGGCACGCTTCCGCCTTCGCTCTCCGAGCTACGGCGGACAAGTCGCTTTGCCCACCCTACGGCACCGAGAATCCCAAAGACAGGACCGTCGAAGTTCGACAATCTTGAACGCCGCCGGTTCCGCTCGGCGCGCGAAGCCGAGCGTGCCGCGCGCGCGGTATTGTCGGAGCGGAACCGCCGAGCTGATCAACTGCGGCGGCGCGCCCTGGTGCGTGCCGCCTTCTTTGCCGCGGTGGAGCGGACCTTGGCGCCCTTGGTCCGGCTGGCCTTGCGCGCCGCGGCGGAACGCGATGCTGCGGACCGTCTGCTCGCGGCGCGCTTGCCCTGCTTCGACAGCGCGCTGCGCGATGCCGTTGAGCGCGGCTCCTTCTTCAACACGCCTGCGACCGCGCGTGACACCTTCGGGCGCCGCTTCGCGGTGCGCTTGCCCTGACCGACCTCATAGGCATATTGGGCGCTGCGGCGCGTCGCCTTTTTGGTGCGTCCCTTGCGCGGTGGCGGCAGGTCGACGCCGGCGCGGCGTGCCTCGGAGAGGCCGATCGCGATGGCCTGTTTCGTCGAGCGGGCGCCGTGCTTGCCTTGGCGGATCCTGTCGATCTCGTCCTTGACGAATTCGCCGGCCTGCGTGCTCGGCGACTTTCCGGCGCGCTTGTCCTGCCTCGCTTTACGAATGATCTCTTGTCTTGGCATGGTCGAGTTCCCTTCTTGATTGAGAGGGATATCTCACCGCAACGCGCAAGGCAGAAGATCGATCCAGTCAGTTCCTCAGCGCCGCCAGCAGCTCATCCGGACGTTCTGCCATGATCATGTGCCCCGCGCCCGGCACCACCACGGTCTTTGAATGCGGGATTGCCGCGGCGAGCGCCTTGCCGGCTTTCGCCGGCGTCATCATGTCCCGCTCGCCCAGGATCAGCGTTGTCGGCACCTTGACGCTCGCCGCGGCCTGAAGCGCATTCGTATAGGAATTGCAGGCCGACAGATCCTTGAACAGGACGCCAGGCTCGCACGCCTTCAGCACCGCCTGCGCGCCGCCATGCATCCACAGGCCCGGCGCCAGGCTGCCGCCGAGCTCGGCGTTGAAGCCGAGGCCCCAGATCGAGACCATGTCGTTGGCATCCTGCGAGTTGGCCTCGGCGGCCTTCAGCAGATCCGGGCCGACCGTCATGGTCGCGGCGGTGCCGATCAGGCTCAGCGCCGAGACCTTGTCGGGATGCCGGGCCGCGGTCTCCAGCGAGATCAGCGATCCCATGGAATGGCCGATCAGATGCGCCTTTGCGCTTCCTGCCGCATCGAGCAGCGCCGCGGTCCAGTCCGCCATCTCGGCGATGCTCGACAGCGAAGGCCCAGCCGAGCGGCCGTGACCGGGCAGATCAGGCGCCAGCACGCCAAAGCCGTGATGAGCGAACCAGCGCGTATGCAGCGCCCAGGTCGAATGATCGAAGCCGGCGCCATGGATGAACACGACCGCAGGTAGCGACTTGTCGAAGTCGCGGCCGCCGGTTGCGACGAACACATCAGCGCCGTTGATGGAGAGCTTCATGGTGTCAGACCTTTTGCGAGATGCGCAGCGCCTGCGCCAGATCGTCGATGATGTCGCTCGCGGTCTCGATGCCGACCGAGAGCCGCACCAGCTCCTCGCCGATGCCGGCGTCCCTGAGCTGTTCGGCGTCCATCTGCTGATGCGTGGTCGAGGCCGGGTGGATCACCAGCGTCTTGGCGTCGCCGACATTGGCGAGATGGCTGATCATGCGCAGGCTCTCGATGAATTTGCGCCCGGCGGGCCGTCCGCCCTTGATGCCGAAGGAGATGATCGAGCCGGCGCCGCGCGGCAGGAGCTGCTTGGCGAGCTGATAATCCGTGTGCGTCTCCAGAGAGGGATGCAGCACCCAGTCGACCGCCTTGTTGGACTTCAAAGCTTCCAGCACGAGGTGGGTGTTCTGCATGTGGCGGTCCATGCGCACGCCCAGTGTCTCGACGCCCTGCAGCAGCTGGAATGCGTTGGTCGGCGACAGGCAGGCGCCGAAATCGCGCAGGCCTTCGGTCCGCGCGCGCATGATGAAGGCCGCCGTGCCGAATTGCTCGTCGAAGACGATGCCGTGATAGCCGCCATAGGGCTCGGTCAGCACGCCGAACTTGGAGGACGCCCGCCAGTCGAAGCGGCCGCCGTCGATGATCGCGCCGCCGATCGCGATGCCGTGGCCGCCGATCCATTTGGTTGCCGAATGCATGACGATGTCGGCGCCGAGCTCGATCGGCCGGCTGAGATAGGGCGTGGCGAAGGTGTTGTCGATCAGCAGCGGAATCTTCGCGTCATGCGCGATCTGCGCGACCTTGGGGATGTCGAGCACTTCCAGCCCGGGATTGCCGATGGTCTCGCCGATCACGAGCTTCGTGTTCGGCTTGATGGCGCTGCGGAACGCGTCGAGGTCGCGCGGCTTGACGAACGTGGTCGTGATGCCGAAGCGCGGCAGCGTATGCGCCAAAAGGTTGATGGTACCGCCATAGAGCGAGCTCGATGCCACGATGTGGTCGCCGGCATTGAGCAGCGTCGCGATCGCCAGATGCAGCGCGGCCATGCCGCTCGCGGTGCAGATCGCGCCGACGCCGCCTTCGAGCGCGGCGAGCCGCTCCTCCAGCACGCCGGTGGTCGGATTGGAGATACGCGTATAGATGTGGCCGGCGCGCTCCAGATTGAACAGTGCAGCGGCGTGGTCGGAATCCTGGAACACATAGGACGTGGTCTGATAGATCGGCACCGCGCGGGCGCCGGTTACGGGATCCGGATGCTGGCCCGCATGCAGGCTCAGGGTCTCGAAGGCAGGCGGTTTGGGCGCGGGCATGCATGGCCTCGTTGGTCGGTCGGCGATGGCGGCTCTTGTGCCACAAAATCGCGCGCCACGTCAGCCCATTGACAGCGCCGCATCGCCGGTGCGCCCCCTCGCCCCGCTTGCGGGGAGAGGGTTGGGGTGAGGGGGAGTCTCCGCGAGGACGGTGAGAGTCGGACTCGCGGAGGCTCCCCCTCACCCGGAATTCAAGCTTCGCTCGAATTCCGGCCTCTCCCCGCAAGCGGGGAGAGGCGAAGCAGCGCCGCCTGCGTGCTCTGCGAGACTAACCCCCGATCGCCTGCTCGATGATCCGCGCCTCCCGCAACAGAATCTCCGCGACCTCCTGCTCGCGGCGGGGGCCGAGCCGCGTTCGCACCGCGGAGACGGTCATGGCCGCGGCGGGGCGGCCGTCCGGGGTCTTGATCCAGGTCGAGATCGACTTCGTGCCCTGCACGAGGCCGATCTCTCTCATGCCGTATCCCAGCCGGCGCGCGGCGGTGATCTCGCCGAGGACCGTCGCCGTATCGGTCCGGTAAGCCTCGAACCGCTTCTCGTTGGCCGCGACGATCTTTCGCGCCTCCGGCGCCGGCATTGCGGCGAGGATGGCGACGCCCGCGCTGGAGACGCCGAGCGGCCGGCGCGCGCCGACCTCGATCGACAGCACCTGGATCGGATAGACGCCGATCCTGCGGTCGACGCACAGCGTGTCGTTGCCGGTGCGCACGGTCAGGAACAGCGTGTCGCCGATCTCGGCGGAGGCGCGCCGCAACGACGGATTGGCGGCGACCAGCAGCCGCGAGGGACGCGGCCGCGCCAGCGCCAGCTCCGGCACCTGATTGCCGATCGCGTAGCGGCCGCTGCGCGCGCTCCGCTCGACGATGCCTTCCTCGATCAGCACGTGGACGATGCGATGCACGGTCGGGCGGGTGAGGCCGGTCGCCTGCACGACCTCGGCCAATGGCACACCGGCCTCGCGGCCGGCGGCAAGAATGCGCAGCACGGCGAGCGCGCGCCGGATCGCCTGCGCGCCCTGCCGCGGTGTTGCCGCGTTGAGAGCGATCTTGGTTCTGTCCATAATATGGACAACAACGCCACAATTCACTCGACAGGTAAAGCGCGCATCTGGAGATTGCCGCCGAATCGAGTTGCCCTGCGGGGGACTCGACATGGAATTGAAGCGCTGCCGGGAGGTTAACATGAGATTAATCTGGATTGCCATAGCTGCCGCGGCCGCGATGCTGGCGGGGCCCGCATCGGGCCAGCAATGGCCGGCACGCAGCGTCAAGCTGATCGTGCCTTATCCCGCCGGCGGCAATGTCGACAGCGCCGCGCGCATCGTCGCCGACAAGCTGCAGGAAAAGCTCGGCCAGCCCTTCATCATCGAGAACAAGGCCGGCGCCGGCGGCATGATCGCGGGCGAAGCCTTCGCCAAGTCCGCGCCCGACGGCTACACGCTGTTCGTCGGCGCCAACGGCCCGGTGCTGTTCGCGACCGAGATCAACAAGCGCGAGGCCTATAATTGGAAGAAGGACTTCCTGCCGATCTCGACCATCTCGATGACGCCGCTGGTGCTCGAAGTGCATCCGTCGGTGCAGGCCAACACCTTCAAGGAGTTCGTCGAGCTCGCCAAGCGCGAGCCCGGCAAGTTGACCATGGCCTCGCCCGGCCCCGGCACCACCAACCATCTGCTCAGCGAGCTGATGCAGTCGAACCTCGAGCTGCAATGGGTCACCGCGCATTATCGCGGCAATGCACCGGCGATCAACGACCTGCTCGGCGGCCAGGTGCAGTTCGCGTTCGACCAGCTCACGGTCAGCCTGCAGCACATCAAGGCCGGCCTGTTCCGCGCACTGGCCGTCACCAGCCCGCATCGCCTGAAATCGCTGCCCGACGTGCCGACCTTCGCCGAGCTCGGCTACAAGGATTTCGACGGCCAGACCTTTACCGGCCTGTTCGCGCCCGCGGGCACGCCCGCGCCCGTCATCGACAAGCTGCACGAGACGCTGGTTGCGATCCTGAAAGACCCTGGCGTGGTCGACAAGTTCGAGAAGCTCGGCGGCGAAGCCACGCCGATGACGCCGGATGCGTTCAGGGCCTATCTCGAGCGCGAGGATGCCAAGTGGATTCCGGTCGTGCGCAAGGCCAACATCAGGGCGGATTGACCGATGCGGATCGATCCCAGCGAGCTCGGCGCCGAACGCATCTACCGGCTGATGACCGGCATCGTGGTGCCGCGCCCGATCGCCTGGGTCACGAGCCTGTCGAGCAAGGGCGTGCTCAACCTCGCCCCGTTCAGCGCCTTCACCTTCGTCTCGCAGAAGCCGCCGATGCTCGCCATCAGCGTCGGCCGCAAGGGCGCCGACTACAAGGACACCGCGCACAACATCCTCGACACCGAGGAATACGTCATCCACATCGCCGATACCCCGCTGATGTCGGCGGTGCACGACTCGTCGGTCGAGCATCCGCCAGAGATCAGCGAGGTCGAGCATCTCGGCCTGGAGACGCTGCCCTGCGAGCGCATCAAGGTGCGGCGGCTCGCTGCCGCGCCGGTCGCGATGGAATGCCGCTTCCGGCAATGCCTGGAGTTCGGCGATGCCAAGAGCCGGCTGATCGTCGGCGAGGTCGTGATGTTCCATCTGCGCGACGGCCTCGTGAACGACGGCAAGGTCGAACCCAGGGCGCTCGATCCGATCGCGCGCATCGGCGGTCCCCGCTACGCCCGCCTCGGCGAGATCGTGACGCTGAACACGGTGTTCCAGACGCCTAAATCGAAAGACTGAGCGCGCGGGCCGGTCGCCGGCCGGGCCGCCTCGACATCATCGGAGGAATCACAATGCGACTCCTGAGCTATCTCTTGGACGGAGCGCCGCGTTACGGCGCGGCCGTCGAAGGCGGCGTCGTCGATCTCACCAAGCGGATCGGCCGCGACTATTCGGATGTGAAGGCGCTGATCGCGGCCAACGCGCTTGCCGACGCGCAGGAAGCCATCGCCGGGCAAAAGCCCGACTACGCGCTGGACCAGCTCGTCCTGCTGCCGCCGGTGCTGGCGCCGGAAAAGCTCTGGTGTATCGGCGTCAACTACGCCGAGCGCAACGCCGAATACAGGGACAATTCGGACCTGCCCAAATATCCCAGCCTGTTCGTGCGCAGCATGTCGTCGATGACCGGCTCCGGCCAGCCGCTGGAGAAGCCGAAGGTCTCGGAGCAGCTCGATTATGAGGGCGAGCTCGTCATCGTGATCGGGCAGGGCGGGCGTCACATCCCGCGCGACCAGGCGTGGTCGCATATCTTCGGCATGACGCTGTGCAACGAGGGCACGATCCGCGACTGGCTGCGGCACGGCAAGTTCAACGTCACGCAGGGCAAGAATTTCGACCGTTCCGGCAGCATCGGCCCGTGGATCGTCACGTCCGACGAGCTCGACCCGCGCGGACCGCACGACATCGTCACGCGCGTCAACGGCGAGGTGCGGCAGCAGGACACGACCGAGCGGCTGATGTTCCCGTTCGATGTCCTGATCTCCTACCTCTCCACCTTTGCGACGCTCAAGCCCGGTGACATGATCGTCACGGGCACGCCGACCGGGGCGGGCGCGCGCTTCGATCCGCCGCGCTGGCTGAAGGTCGGCGACGTGGTCGAGGTCGAGTCGAGCCGCATCGGCGTGCTGTGCAACAAGGTCGCCGCGGAGAGCTAGATCATGCTGGACACTGCGACGATCGAGCGCCTTGCCGCGCGCCTAGATGAGGCCGAGCGCACCAAGACGTTGATTCCGATGTTCACGAAGGACTATCCGGATTTCAGCATCGAGGATGCCTACGCCGTCCAGCGCGCCTGGACCAGGCTCCAGCTCGGCCGCGGCCGGATCGTCAAGGGCCACAAGATCGGCCTGACCTCGAAGGCGATGCAGAACGCGGTCGGCATCTCCGAGCCGGACTACGGCGTGCTGTTCGCCGACATGTTCTATGCCGATGCGACGCCGATCCCGTTCGCTCGCTTCCACGCGCCGCGCATCGAGGTCGAGCTCGCCTTCGTGCTGAAGGCGCCGCTGCGCGGGCCCGATTGCACCATCTTCGACGTGCTCAACGCCACCGACTACGTCACGCCCGCGCTGGAGATCCTGGAAACGCGCATGCATCGCGTCGATCCCGAGACGGGCAAGACGCGAAAGGTCATGGACACCATCTCGGACAATGCGGCCAATGCCGCGCTGGTGCTCGGCGGCCGGCCGATCCGCCCGATGGATGCCGATCTGCGCTGGATCGGCGCGCTGCTGTTCCGCAACGGCGAGGTCGAGGAGACCGGGCTTGCCGCCGGCGTGCTCAATCATCCCGCCAACGGCATCGCCTGGCTCGCCAACCGCCTCGCGCCGCATGACGAGCATCTCGCCGCCGGCGAAGTGGTGCTGGCGGGATCGTTCACGCGGCCCGTCGACATCCGCCGCGGCGACACGTTCCACGCCGACTACGGCGCGTTCGGCTCGGTGTCGTGCCAGTTCGTCTGAACCAACAATAAGAGGGAGCGCACCATGACAAGTCAAAAGCGGCGCAAAAGCATCCACATCGGCGGCTTCAAGCACGTCAATCCGATTCCGAACGCCTGCCGTATCGGCAATCTCGTGATGTCGGGCGTCATCCTCGGCCGCGATGCGGCTGGGGTCATGCCCGAAAGTCTCGATGCGCAATGCGCCAACATGTTCGCGCATATGAAGGCGACTGTGGAGGCCGCCGGCGGCACCACCGACGACATCATCAAGATGACGGTCTGGCTGAAGGATCGCAGCAACCGCGGCCCGGTCAACGTCGAATGGCTCAAGATGTTTCCGGACGAGCATTCACGCCCGGCGCGCCACGCGCTGCCGATGGACAATATGGATGGCGGCGCGCTGGTGCAGTGCGACTTCACCGCCGTGATCGACTGAAGGAGCGCTTGCATGCCGACCTATCTGCCGTTCGATCCCAATCCGCGCCGGCCGGTGAAGGCGCCGCCGCCAAAGACCGTCGACAGCCAGTTTCACGTGCTGGGTCCGATCGAGAAATATCCGGAACGCCCCGGCGCCGCCTATCGGATGCCGAGTGCGACCTGGGAAGCGGCGCTGCGCATGCACAAGACGCTCGGCATCGAGCGCGGCATCATCGTGCAGACCACGACCTACGGCGCCGATCATGCCGTCGTGCTCGACGGGCTCAAAGCGATGGGCCCGAACTATCGCGGCTGCGCCAATGCGCTGGTATTCGCCGAGGCAAGCGATGCCTACCTCTCCAGGCTGCATGATGCCGGCGTGCGCGGCGCGCGCTTCAGCTTCCGCCAGGAGCTCGGCGCCGTGCTGTCGGACGCCGACTTCGCCCGTGCGATTGCGCGCATCCGCGAGCTCGGCTGGTACGTCAAGATCCAGCCCGAGAAGGATGGCATCATGTCGAGCGTCGCCAAATACGAGAACCTCGACGTACCCGTGCTGATCGACCACATGGCCCGGCCTGACCCGCAGGCCGGCAGGAACGATCCCAACCTGCGCAAGATGCTCGAGCTGCTCGGCAAGGGCAATTTCTGGGTGATGCTGTCGCTCGGCGAGAAGACCTCGAAGGCCGGCGCGCCCTACGACGACGTGATCCCAATCGCGCGCGCCTATATCGAGGCGGCGGTGGATCGCTGCGTCTGGGCCAGCGACTGGCCGCACCCGGTCTCGGTCAAGCAGCCGCCCAACGATGCCGATCTGCTCGAGCTTATGTACCGCTACGCGCCTGATCAGGCGGAGCTGGAGAAGATCTTGGTGCGCAATCCGGCCAAGCTGTTCGGCTTTGCGGATTAGAGAGCCCTAAGCTCGCTCACAAGACGGTGCGCTCCCTCTCCCGCGTGCGGGAGAGGGTCGGGGAGAGGGCTCTCTCCTCCAGGAGATTGTCCCATTGGGGAGGCACCCTCTCCCCAGCCCTCTCAGCGCGAGCGAAGCTCGTCGCGCCCCGCGAGCGGGGGAGGGAGCGCACCTCCGTCGTCGCAAAAGTCGCGCCTGCTCACACCGCCAGCCGATCCCGCACCTCGGCCGCGATCTCGAAAGAGCGCAGCCGTGCGGCATGGTCGTAGATCTGCCCGGTGGTGATCAATTCGTCCGCGCCGGTCTCGGCGATCAGTGCCTTCAATTTCTCTTCCACCACATCGGGCGAGCCGACCGCGGAGCACGACAGCGCTTGACCGACGCCCGCCTTCTCCGCCGGCGACCACAGCGCGTCCATGTCGTCCACCGGCGGCGGCAGCGGGCCGGGCGTGCCGCGGCGCAGATTGATGAACTGCTGCTGCAGCGAGGAGAACATCCGCTGCGCCTCCGCGTCGCTGTCGGCAGCAAACACGTTGACGCCGACCATCGCATAGGGTCTGGCGAGCTGCGCCGACGGCTCGAACCGCGCGCGATATTCGCGCAGCGCCGGCATCATCATCTGCGGCGCGAAATGCGAGGCGAAGGCGAACGGCAGCCCGAGCATCGCCGCCAGCTGCGCGCCGAACGTGCTCGATCCCAAAATCCACAGCGGCACCTTGGTGCCCATGCCGGGCACGGCGCGGATCGCCTGGTTCGGCTGCACCTCGCCGAGCAGCGCCTGTAGCTCCAGAACGTCCTGCGGAAAATTCTCGGACGTGGTCGCGAGGTCGCGCCGCAGCGCCCGTGCGGTGAACTGGTCGGTGCCCGGCGCCCGGCCGAGCCCGAGATCGATCCGCCCGGGATAGAGCGATTCCAGCGTGCCGAATTGCTCGGCGATCACCAGCGGCGAATGGTTCGGCAGCATGATCCCGCCGGAGCCGACGCGGATCGTCCTGGTGCCGCCGGCGATGTGCCCGATCACCACGGATGTCGCCGCGCTGGCGATCCCCGTCATGTTGTGATGCTCGGCGAGCCAGAACCGTTTGTAGCCCCAGCCTTCCGCATGCCGGGCGAGGTCGAGCGAATTGCGGAACGCCTGCGCGGCATCGCCGCCCTGGCAAATCGGCGCGAGGTCGAGCACGGAGAAGGGGATCATGCGGGAGTACCGGGTGGAGGGCTGCGCCATCACATGTAGTGTCGGTGCGCAGGATGGGTAGGGCACTTGCGAAACCTGTCGTCTCGTCGAACGAGCCGGATGGGCTTGGCTTCGCTCGACCCATCCAGCGAGACTGTTCGAGCGGCCCGCGCTCCCGTTCACAACACTGTTATTGCGACCCGTTGCGCCGGTCTTCTCAACTGGGCGTTCCAGACCTGTTATTGTATCTTTGGCGCCGCGATCATACGGCGGTCGCGTGTCCCGGACGCGGTGCAGCGTGAAGCGCTGCACCGCAGAGGCGGGATCCAGCCGCGATTGTGGGCCCCGGCTCTGCGGCGCATCACTGCGTGCTGCACCGCGTCCGGGGCACGTGAGTTCATCGTACGGTGTCGCACCCGTCGCCAGGAGGAACCGACATGACCATGGTCGCACTCAACCGCCGCAGCCTGCTAGTCGCCGGCGGCTCCGTCCTGGCGAGCGGGGTTTTCGCGACCGGCGTTTCCGGCCTGCTGTTACCCGCCCGTGCGAATGGCCTCGCGCCCACTGAATCGATGTCGGGCGGGGCGAACAATTACCGCAAGGGCGCGGCGATCGTCGATCGCATCGGCAAGGGCGGCTTCTGGATGAGCGGCACCGTGCGCCGCGCCGGCGACGGGGCTCCGCTCGCCGGCCAGCGCATCCAGATCTGGGCGCACACGGTCGAGGGCCGGGAGCACGAGCCGCAGAGCCACGGCGCTACGCTCACCGACAAGGACGGCAAGTTCCGGCTCGAAATGCCGCAGATCATACCGATCTTCGGCCAGCCGCATGGCCACCTCGCCTATGACAGCGGCGAGTTCAAGACCGTGTTCCTGCGGCCGGTGATGCGGAGCGCCAAGGACACCAGCCTCGAGGCGCATTTCGTGCTGCAGCCGGCCTGATCGGGCGCGCCAATGGCGGGATGGAGATCGGCTCGGGCGATCCTGATCTGGGTCGCCCTGGCCTTGGCCATCGGCGTGCCGACTGCGCTTGCTGCGACCAGCGAGCAGCTCGCCTGGCGCGATCCGGTCTACATCCTCGCCGGCTTCGCCGGGATCATCGCGCTCGGCCTCGTGCTGGTGCAGCCGCTGCTGATCGGCGGATATCTGGCGCCGCTGTCGGTCTATCGCGGACGGCGGGCCCATCACTGGATCGGCGGCGCGCTGGTGCTGGCCGTAATGATCCACGTCGCCGGCCTCTGGATCACCAGCCCGCCTGACATGATCGACGCGCTGACCTATTCGTCGCCGACGCCGTTCTCGCCGTTCGGCGTGACCGCGATGTGGGCGATCTTCATTGTCGCAGTCCTGGCCCTGCTGCGCCGGCGGTTAGACCTGCGGCCGCGCACCTGGCGCTTCATTCACATGCCGCTGGCGATCATCATCGTCGTGGGCAGCGTGGTCCATTGCCTCCTGATCGAGGGAACGATGGAGACGTTTTCGAAGGCCGTGCTGTGCGCAGCTGTTCTCGCGGCGGCCGCGAAAGCCATGATGGATCTGCAGGTGTGGCGAAAGCGGAGGACGCTGCGCGGGGAAGGCCCGTAGCCCGGATGCAGCGAAGCGAATCCGGGACAAGCGCGTCTGCGGCGAGGGCCTGGATTACGCTTGCGCTCCGTCCGGGCCATGCCGCTCTGCTTGTCCCGAATGGTGACGGGGCGTAACCTCGCGCCATGAACGCCACGGCCCCAGATCTGAAAGCGTTCCTGCTCGCGACGCCGTTCTTCGGCGGCCTGTCGGACCCAGGCCTCGACCTCCTGGTGTCGATGCTGGCCGAGCGCCGCTTCGAGCCCGGCGCGACAATCGTCGCGGAAGGCGAGCCGGGACGATCGATGTTCATCGTCAAATCCGGCCGGCTCGCGGTGAGCAAGCGGGCGAGCTCGGGCCGCGACGTCCCGATTTCCGTTCTCGAGCGTGGAGACTTCTTCGGCGAGATGACGCTGATCGAAATGCAGAACCGCTCGGCCAATGTGGTCGCGGAGGTCCCGACGGTGCTGTACGAGCTGACCGCCCAAAGTCTCTACACCTGCTACAAGGCCGACATCCACGCCTATGTGATCGTCCTTCAGAACATCAACCGCGAGCTGTGCCGGCGGCTGCGCCGGTCGGACGAGCGGTTCGCCGCGCGGCTGGCGAGTGACGGTTGATCGTGTGGAGTGCGTCCGCCATCGCTCCTTGAGCCAGGGCGGACTAGTCGCTCTATACGTCCTACGAATAACGGGCCTTCCATCCGCAGGCAGGCAATCGCATATGGGAGCGATCGCGCCCGTGGCCATCCTTCGAGACGCCCGCCGTTGGCGGGCCCTCAGGATGAGGGCCGGGTGCGCGGCAAGAGTCCAACAAGCACCAATGCTGCTTAGCCTCATCCTGAGGAGCTTGCGCAGCAAGCGTCTCGAAGGACGAGGCGCGCGCGCAGGTCCCGCGGAGCGCTATTTGCAATTGCCCTGCAAGGGGGCGGCGACCCGTCGGGCAAAACACCCAAACCTCCGTCAACCCCCTTCCGCAAAAATATTCCACTTTACCGAAATTCGGAATTACGGCATACTTCCGCCATCCCGGCCCAGGGAGAGGGGCGATCGTACGTCGCAACGAACGTGGGCCGGGCTGCGGTGGACGCGGCTGCGTCGGGCACGGCAAGGCGGACCAGGGCGGGTGAAGCTCGTGAGGTTCTTCTCCGTGCGACGAACGGCGCAGTGTCCGGCGAAGCCCTTTGGGCCAAGCCGGGCTGTCGCGTACGGCAAAACCATGTCGTCCTGGCTGTCGTTGCTACAGCCAAGCTTTCGCGAAGATGCATCGGCCAACCGGACGCGGTGCATCGGTTTTCGCGAGGTGACGGAGGCCAGAAGGAACTCGGCTCCGGGGAGAGCAGGCATAAGCCGTCAACCCATCGCGCAGGGAAGGCCGGGTGTTTTCCGGCCCACCTGTTTTCCGCCTGCGCATTTGCGTGTGCAAATTCTTTCGCGCAGCGGACCGCGGGTGCCAGCCGGCACCCGGCCTTCCCTGCGCCCTCTTCACAAGAGAGGGCGAAACAGAAGAGCAAAACTCGGGCGCTTCAGGCCGCGAGAACGCCGATCCATGCGTGATCGACGCGGGGAGAATGATGCTGCCAGACAGATGCACACAATCATTCCATTTTGCATCAATTTGATCGCATTTTATTCGGCCGGCGATGTGATCTTGTGTGGCACTCTTGCGCGGTGCCGTTGACGTCGAGGAGCAGGCGATGCCTTGGTCGATGCAATCCAGCACTTTGAAGTTCAACACTTGGGTACGTAACACTTGGGTACGTTTCGAGCCGGTACATGAACAGGATGCTTATCGGCTTTGCCGTCGTGCTGATCGGCGCTGTTGCGGCGGGAACCTCTGTCGCCAAGAAGCAGGCGTTCTTCGAATCGCATCGGTGGAGCCGTCAAGTCATCCTTCACTATACGCTGGCCCGGGTCGACGATCCCATCATCGTTCTCGGTGACAGTGTGGTCGAAGCCTCGGCGCTGCCGCGCGAGCTCTGTGGTCATGCCATCGTCAATGCCGGCCTGGACGGTGCCTCCACGACCAGCGACTTGGGTAATTGGTTGATGGATGTGCTCGACGGCAGACCTGCCGCTGCGATCGTGATGGCACTGGGTATCAACGACGCGCTCGGAGCCGCGCGCGATTTGTCGGAGTTCAAGGCGAACTACAGCGCATTGATGGCGCAGCTGTCCGCGACGAAAGCCCGCATTGTCGTGCTGGCGGTCCCTCCACTCGAGGTTTCACCTCGTCTGGCCGCCGAAGCGCAGACGAAAGCGATGCGCCTGATCGAGAGCTATAATTCCGCCTTGCCTGAACTCGCCAGCCGTGGCGGCGCGACCTTTGCCGCGCTGCCGCCCATGCCGGTGCCGCACACGATCGACGGGGTGCACCTGAACGCCGCCGGGTATCAGCAGTGGAATCAAGCCGTCTTGCAGGGAGCATCCGTCGCATGCAGGGCGAGCTGACAGCGTCGGTTGCTCCTGCCCGGGCGAACAAGCTCCTCGGATTGGAGCTGTTGCGCTTCCTGACGGCGTTCGCGATTCTGGTGTTTCACTATCGCCAATTCGCCTTCGTTGGCGACAGGGAAGTGGGGCTTCTCCAGGATCATCTGCCGCTTTATTGGCTGCTCGCCCCGCTCTACGGGAGCGGGCCCTATGCAGTCCGCATGTTCTGGTGCATCAGCGGCTTCATCTTTTTTTGGAAGTATCGCGACGCGATCGCCGATCGGGTGCTCGACGGCTGGAAGTTTTTCGTCCTGCGCTTCTCGCGGCTCTACCCGTTGCACCTCGCCACGCTCCTGCTCGTGGCCCTGTTGCAGCCCCTCTATGTCGGGCTCCATGGATCGTCTTTCGTGTATCAGAACAACGATCTCACCCATTTCGCGCTGCAGCTCCTGATGGCCGGCACTGCGACGTCGCAGGATGCGCTGAGCTTCAACGGTCCGATCTGGTCGGTCTCGGTCGAAGTGCTGGTCTATTTTGTCTTCTTCGTGCTGTTGCTGGCGAGCCGTTCCTGGTGGCTCAATGTGGCGCTGATCGCCATCAGCCTGACGATTCCCGGAGAGGTCGCGGACTGCTTTACCTACTTTTACGTCGGCGGGCTCGCGGCGATGGCGCGCCAATCCTTGCAGTCGTCGCCCGCTCATGCGCTGGCAGCCGAAGGCACCGCCTGGCTCGCTGTCGTGTCCGCGGTCTGCGGATATTGGCTGATGGGCGGCCAGCTGCGATCGATCGGCTTGCTGCTGCTTCTGATCTGTACGCCGCTGCTGCTCTATAGTCTCTCGCGCGACATCGTTTTGCCGGTCCGGCTTCAACGAATTGTCGAGGCGGCCGGCAACGTGACCTATTCAAGTTACCTGCTGCATTTCCCGATCCAGCTGGCGATGGTGCTGGGCTTTTCCTTGGTGCAGGCCCCGATCCCGCTCTACGACGACGCATTCTTCGCAACGTTTATCGGCATCACGCTGCTGGCGTCGCATTTCACCTACCGCTATTTCGAAGAACCGGCGCAGCGGCTGATCCGTGCCGCGTTGCTGCCGCTGCGCGGTGAGGCTGTCCGCCGCCCGGCCATGGCGTGAGCACGCAGCGGTGCTCCGCAGCCATAACCCTGGCTCAGGCCCGAATGTTCGATAAGATCAATGTTCACAGCAGGATGGATGGTGCTGCCAGACAGGATTGAACTGTCGACCTCTCCATTACCAATGGAGTGCTCTACCACTGAGCTACGGCAGCATGTGCTGGTGAAGAATCGGGCGCCCGAAGGGCCCTGCCAAGCGGGCCGATATCTGCCACAAGCCCCCCTCCCGCGCAAGCTCGCTCGGCCCGTCAAAACGAGAAAATCGGGCCGATATCGGGGCCAAAATGCTCGTTTTGGCTCGAAACCACCGGCTTTCCGCCGATTCGAGGTCCGCTCATCCCCACCAACTGGCCAGGTGGCCAAGCGATCGGATTCGGTTCATTTCGAGTTTCGCACGATCGGATCGCGAGGCACCTCTTGAGCTGCCGCAATCTCTGGGCATGCTATCGCCGATGGCCGGTATCGGATCCCCAATGATCGACGAGAACGAGAAGAGCGCGCGCCAGGCGAAGGCGTCCCGGGACGACCGGCTGAAATCGGCGCTGCGCGAAAATTTGAAGCGGCGGAAGCTGCAGGCGCGCGAACGCGCCGCAGGCGCTGAGCCCTCCTCAAACGACGATGGTTCCCTCAATGAGGGGACCGCCGGGAAGGCCGGCACGTGAGACATTGGAATGGTGAGAATGACGATGGGGCAGGACGGACGGCAACCAACCAATGGTGACGCGCTGATGTCGCGGTTCACGCGCCCCGAACAGACTTTTCCAGCGCTGACGCCGGCCGAGATCGAACGGATCAGGCATTTCGGCGAGGTCCGCAGCTACGAGGACGGCGAGTTCCTGTTCGAGACCGGCAAGCCCGGGCCCGGCATGTTCGTGGTGCTGAAAGGCCATGTCGCCATCACCCAGCGCGACGGGCTTGGTCACGTCACGCCAATAATCGACCAGGGGCCGGGGCAGTTTTTGGCCGAGCTCAGCCAGCTCTCGGGCCAGCCGGCATTGGTCGATGGCCGCGCCGAGGGCGAGGTCGAGACGCTGCTGCTGCCGCCGGACCGGCTGCGCGCGCTGCTGGTCGCCGAGGCCGAGCTCGGCGAGCGCATCATGCGCGCGCTGATCCTGCGCCGGGTCAATCTGATCCAGGTTGGCATCGGCGGCCCGGTGCTGATCGGGCCGCCGCATTCGGCCGGCGTGGTGCGGTTGCAGGGCTTTCTCACCCGCAACGGCCAGCCGCATCATCTGCTCGATCCCGAGCGCGATCGCGACGCCGCCGAAGTGATCGCGCGTTACTCGCCCAAGCCCGAAGACTGGCCGCTGGTCGTCGCGGCCAATGGCACGGTGCTGCGCAATCCCAGCGAGACCGAGCTTGCGCGCGCCATCGGCATGATCGGCGGCGCCAAGGATGATCGCATCTACGACGTTGCCGTCGTCGGCTGCGGGCCGGCCGGGCTCGCCACCGCCGTGTACGCGGCGTCGGAAGGGCTGTCGGTCGCCGTGCTCGACATCCGCGCCTTCGGCGGCCAGGCCGGCGCCAGCGCGCGCATCGAGAACTACCTGGGCTTTCCCACCGGCATTTCCGGCCAGGCGCTGACCGCGCGCGCCTTCACCCAGGCGCAGAAATTCGGCGCCGACATCATGATTCCCGTCACGGTGAAGTCGCTCGACTGCACGCGCACGGACGGCGCATTCTCGGTGGCGCTCGATGGCTGCGATCCCCTGCGTTCGCGCGCGGTGGTGGTCGCGAGCGGCGCGCGCTATCGCCGGCCCGACATCGCAAACCTCGACAAGTTCGAGGGACGCGGCGTCTGGTACTGGGCCTCGCCGGTCGAGGCGCGGCTCTGCGCCGGCGAGGAGGTCGCCCTCGTCGGTGCCGGCAATTCGGCAGGACAGGCGGCCGTGTTCCTGTCCGGTCATGCCAGGAAGGTCTTGATGATCATCCGCGGCGGCGGGCTCGGGGCCAGCATGTCGCGCTATCTCATCGAGCGCATCGAAGCGACGCCGAACATCGAATTGATGTTCAACACCGAGATCACCGCGCTCGAGGGCGACGAGACCTCGCTGCTGCGGCGCATCCACTGGAAGAGCCGGCTGTCCGACGACGTTGACTCCGCCGACATCCGCAATCTCTTCCTGTTCGTCGGCGCCGATCCCGCCACCGCCTGGCTCGACGGCTGCGGCGTGACGCTCGATCGCGGCGGCTTCGTCGTGACCGGCGCGCAGTCCGAGCAGAACCAGGGCCGCCTCGTGGCGCCGCTGGAGACCTCGGTGCCCGGCGTCTATGCCGTCGGCGACGTCCGCTCCGGCTCGGTCAAACGCGTCGGCGGCGCCATCGGCGAGGGGGCCCAGGTCGTGGCCTCCCTGCACGGCTATCTCGGCGACGCCGCAAAACCGGCGCTTTAGGCAACGACAAGTCAAGAGAATGGCAAGTCGAATGTGACTTGCCATCGTGCAGGCAACTACAGACTATCCCCTCGTCCTGAGGGGCTGCGAAGCGGCGTCTCGAAGGATGAAGGCCCGGATATGGCCGGGCCTGCATGGTTCGCGCGGCGATGCGCAAGCATCGTCCGCAGGGGCGCTCACCTGCCTCCTCACCATGAGGACCTAAGACGGATCAATAAAACGCTTAACGGGAGGACTAAATGGCTGAAGTTGTCGTGCTCTACAAAACGCCCAAGGATGCTGCCGCCTTCGACAAGTATTATGCCGAGACGCACATTCCGCTCGCCAAGAAACTTCCCGGCCTGAAGAAGTACGCCGTCAGCAAGGGACCGGTCGCATCCCCGACCGGGCCTTCCGGAATCCATCTCGTCGCCATTCTCACCTTCGACAGCGTGGCCGATATCCAGGCGGCATTCGGCAGCCCGGAAGGAAAGGCGACGGGCGCAGATGTGCCGAAATTCGCCAGCGGCGGCGCCGACCTCTTGATCTTCGACACCAAGGAAGTGTGAGACTTCGACTCAACTTTGGTTGAAAGCTGCTCGCATTTTGTGACAGCGATGCAAAAAATTCAGCCATGCGTTTGTCGATTCGCACGATGACGCATGGCTTCGCACATCCATGCGACGACAACGCAGATGGTAATCCGATGAGGACCGTAATACGACTCTCCTGAATCTCAATGGAGCGTAGGAGAGATGTCATGGTCCTTGGCTTGAGCCTGCCCGCCTTAACGATGGTCCATGTCATCATCAGCCTGATCGCCATCGCCGCCGGCCTCGTCGTGATGTTCGGTCTGCTCGGCTCGAAGCCGATGCCGGGCCTCACCGCGATCTTCCTGGCTTTCACCATCCTCACCAGCGCCACCGGCTTCCTGTTTCCGTTCGAGAAACTGCTGCCGTCGCACATCATCGGCATCATCTCGCTGCTGCTGTTCGCGATCGCTTGCGTCGCGCTCTATGGCATGAAGCTCATGGGCGTCTGGCGTCCGGTCTATATCGTGACCGCGATGATCTCGTTGTATTTCAACTGCTTCGTGCTGGTGATCCAGTCGTTCCTCAAGGTGCCGGCGCTGGCCGCGCTCGCGCCTGCCGTGCCGCCGGCGCCGCCGTCGGGTCCGGTGTTCGCGGTGGTGCAGGGCATCGTGCTGGTATTCTTCGTCGTGCTCACCGTCGGCGCCTGGCGCCGCTTCAAGCCGATGGCGTTTGCCTGATCGGTCCCCCCTCGTCATTCCGGGGCGAGGTGAAGCATCGAACTCCGGTGCGCAATCGCGCGCCTGAGAATCTCGTTCAACAATCTCTGGATTCCGGGTTCGCGCGGACGCGCGCCCCGGAATGACACTTAAGGAGCCCCACAATGCCTACCATCACCACCAAGGACGGCGTCGAGATCTTCTACAAGGACTGGGGCAGTGGCCAGCCGATCGTGTTCAGCCACGGCTGGCCGTTGTCGTCGGACGACTGGGACGCGCAGATGTTGTACTTCGTCACGCGCGGCTACCGCGTCGTCGCCCATGACCGCCGCGGCCACGGCCGCTCGGCGCAGGTCGCCGACGGTCACGACATGGATCATTATGCCGACGACCTCGCCGCCGTCACCGCGCATCTCGACCTCAAGAACGCCATCCATGTCGGCCATTCCACCGGCGGCGGCGAGGTCGTGCACTACATCGCGCGCCACGGCGAGAGCCGGGTGGCGAAGGCGGCGATCCTGTCGGCGGTGCCGCCGTTGATGGTGCAGACCCCCGCCAATCCCGGCGGCCTGCCGAAGAGCGTGTTCGACGATCTCCAGAAGCAGCTCGCCGCCGGCCGCTCGGCGTTTTACCGCGACATCGCGGCCGGCCCGTTCTACGGCTACAACCGCGACGGCGCAAAGCCGTCGGAAGCGGTGATCCAGAACTGGTGGCGCCAGGGCATGATGGGCGGCGCGAAAGCGCATTACGACGGCATCGTCGCGTTCTCGCAGACCGACTTCACCGAAGACCTGAAGAAGATCAACGTGCCCGTGCTGGTAATGCACGGCGACGACGACCAGATCGTGCCTTACGCCGATTCCGCGCCGCTCTCGGCCAAGCTGCTGAAGAAGGGCATCCTGAAGACCTACAAGGGTTTCCCGCACGGCATGCCGACCACCCACGCCGACACCATCAACGCGGACCTGCTGGCGTTTTTCAGGGAGTAGAGGCGCAACTCGCGCACCAATCTGCGCCGCTCTCTGTCCTCCCCTTGCGGGAGAGGGGGGCTCGCCGCGTAGCGGCGAGCCGCGAGTCCGTCAGAGGACATCCCGATGCAAGTCATCATCTTCGGCGCGACCGGCATGGTCGGACAGGGCGTCTTGCGCGAATGCCTGGTCGACCCCGGAATCGACAATGTGCTCGTGGTCGGCCGCAGCCCGACCGGCGTGCGCAACGCCAAGCTCGTCGAGATCATCCACGACGATTTTCTGGACTATTCGGCGATCGAAACGCAGCTGACCGACTTCGATGCCTGCTTTTTCTGCCTCGGCGTCTCCTCGATCGGCATGAGCGAGCAGCGCTACCGCCACCTCACCTATGATCTCACGCTTGCGGCAGCGACGACGCTGGCGCGCCTCAACCCGCAGATGGTCTTCACCTATGTCACCGGCGCCGGCACCGATTCCACCGAGCAGGGATCGCGGATGTGGGCGCGGATCAAGGGCAAGACCGAGAATGATCTGCTCAAGCTGCCGTTCAGGGCCGCCTACATGTTCCGGCCCGGCGCGATCCAGCCCCTGCATGGTGCCCGTTCCAAGACCGCCTGGGTGCAGGCGGTCTATACGGTAACCTGGCCGCTCTGGTCGGTGCTGCGACGGCTCTCGCCGCGGCTCGTCACCTCGACCGAGCAGATCGGCCGCGCCATGATCCGCGTCGCCCGGGAAGGGTATCCGCGCAAGGTGCTGGAGATGGAGGATATCAATAGCCTCTAGCCGGTCGGCCCGTTAGTTTGTGCGGAAATTTCACGGCCCGCGCGCGTTGAGGCCTGCCCATTCCGAAGGAGAAGCGTCGGCGATGTCGCCCCAGCTCAAACTGATCGCACTCGACGCCGACGATCTCGCCGTGATCTCGACCCATGTCCAGGACGCCCGTGTCCAGGCCTCCGATATCATCTGGCGGCAAAGCGAGAAACGGCTTGTGGTCGGAATGAGCCGGCTGGACTGGGAGCAGACGCTGGAGGGCGAGGCCGAGCCGCGTCGGCTGGTCGCCGCGCTCCGCTTCGACCGCGTGCTCGCCTGCAAGTCGCGCAACATCGATCTGGCTGCTCCCGACACGGTGCTGGACCTCGTCGGCATCGAATTTCACCCGAGGGGCGGGCGCGACGAGGAGCCCGCCGGCAGTGCCCTGCTGTTGTTCGCCCAAGGCGGCGCCATCCGGCTCGATGTCGAGTGCCTGGAATGCGAGCTGACCGACCTCGGGGCGGACGCGCTGGGAACGGGGGTGGAGATCGAGGGCGAGACGTGAAGCAGCCGGTATACCAGCCGCACCGCCCCAGGCCTGAGCCAGAACGGCACCCTGCAAGGGTTGACGCCGCTTCCCCGCCGCGCCATTGAGCATGGGACCTGGTGCGCCAATCCGCCCCAAGACCAGCCAGAAGCCAAGCCAGACATGCCCGTTCGTCTCGACCGCAGCAGCGCCGATTTTGACCAGCGATTCGCGGCCTTCCTCGCCGCCAAACGCGAGGCCTCGGCCGACGTCGAGGCCGCCGCGCGCGCCATCGTCGACGACGTGGCCAGGCGCGGCGACGCCGCCCTGCTCGAGGCCACCGCAAAGTTCGACCGCCTGAAGCTGGATGCATCCGGCCTGCGCGTCACCGCCGCCGAGATCGAGGCCGCCACCAAGGCTTGCGATGTCGCGACGCTGGATGCGCTCAAGCTGGCGCGGGACCGCATCGAGACCTATCACCGGCGGCAATTGCCGCAGGACGAGCGCTTCACCGACGCGCTCGGCGTCGAGCTCGGCTGGCGCTACACCGCGATCGAATCGGCCGGCCTCTACGTGCCCGGCGGCACCGCGGCCTATCCGTCCTCGGTGCTGATGAACGCGGTGCCTGCCAAGGTCGCCGGCGTCTCGCGCCTCGTGATGGTGGTGCCCTCGCCCGACGGCAAGCTCAATCCGCTGGTGCTGGCGGCCGCGCATCTCGGCGGCGTCACGGAGATTTACCGCGTCGGCGGGGCGCAGGCCGTGGCCGCGCTGGCGCACGGCACCGCGACCATCGCGCCGGTCGCGAAGATCGTCGGCCCCGGCAATGCCTACGTCGCCGCCGCCAAGCGGCTGGTGTTCGGCAAGGTCGGCATCGACATGATCGCCGGCCCGTCCGAAGTGCTCGTGATCGCCGACGACACCGGCAATGCCGACTGGATCGCCGCCGACCTGCTGGCGCAGGCCGAGCATGATGCCAGCGCGCAGTCGATCCTGATCACCGATTCGGCGCGCCTTGCCGCCGACGTCGAAAAGGCGGTCGAGGCGCAATTGAAGACGCTGCCGCGCGCCGCGATCGCCAGCGCGTCCTGGGCTGATTTCGGCGCCATCATCATGGTGAAGAGCCTTGCCGACAGCATTCCGCTCGCCAATGCGATCGCCGCCGAGCATCTCGAGATCATGACTGTCGATCCCGATGCGCTCGCCTCAGAGATCCGCAACGCCGGCGCCGTGTTCCTCGGGCCGCATACGCCCGAGGCGATCGGCGATTACGTTGGCGGCTCCAACCACGTGCTGCCGACCGCGCGTTCGGCGCGATTCTCCTCAGGCCTGTCGGTGCACGACTTCATGAAGCGCACCTCGATCCTGAAATGCGGCCCGGATCAGCTCCGCGCGCTGGGGCCTGCCGCGATGACGCTCGGCAAGGCGGAGGGGCTGGACGCTCATTCGCGCTCGATTGGATTGCGCCTCAATCTGTCATGACAAAGCCGCCCGAACAGGACGACTCCAACAATCGCATCGTCGGCGTCACGCTCGACGAGGAGTCGATCGGCCGTTCCGGGCCCGACATCGAGCACGAGCGGGCGATCGCGATCTACGACCTGATCGAGCAGAACCTGTTCGCGCCCGAGGGCGCGGAGGGGAAGGGCCCGTTCACGCTGCACATCGGCATCACCGGCAACCGTCTGATGTTCGACATTCGCCGCGAGGACGGCACGCCCGTCGTCGCGCATCTGTTGTCGCTGACGCCGTTCCGGCGGATCGTGAAGGACTATTTCATGATCTGCGACAGCTATTACCAGGCGATCCGCACCGCGACGCCCGACAAGATCGAGGCCATCGACATGGGTCGTCGCGGCATCCATGACGAGGGATCGCGCACGCTGCAGGAGCGGCTGAAGGGCAAGGTGCGGGTGGATTTCGAGACCTCGCGCCGGCTGTTCACGCTCATTACCGTCCTGCACTGGAAGGGTTAGGGCATGGCCCGGAAAAGTGTGCAGCGGTTTTCCGACAAGGCCATGCCCTCCATCGATAGAGGCTAGGCGCGATGGCGGCGCCGCCACGCGCACGCGATCCGCAATCGGTGCTGTTCGCCTGCGCGATGAACAGCGTGCGCTCGCCAATGGCCGAAAGCCTGCTGCAGCACATGTTTCCGCAGGGCCTCTATGTGAAGTCCGCGGGCACCAGAAAAGGCGAGCTCGATCCGTTCGCCATTGCCGTGATGGCCGAGCTCGGCCAGGACATCTCCGCCCACAAGCCGCAGACCTTCGAGGAGCTGGAGGACTGGGAGGGGCTGAATTTCGACCTCATCATCACGCTCTCGCCCGAAGCACACCACAAGGCGCTGGAGCTGACGCGGACGCTCGCGGCTGACGTCGAGTACTGGCCGACCCAGGATCCCACCACCATCGAGGGCAGCCGCGACCAGAAGCTCGCAGCCTATCGCGACGTCTGCGACCAGCTGTTGATGCGCATCCGCCGGCGCTTCGCGAAGGTGGGCGCGGCGTCAGACTGACCTCGTGCCGGGCGCGGCGCCTCCTCCCCCTCGCCCCGCTTGCGGGGTGAGGCAGCCGTAACACCCGCGTCACAGACCGCGGGCACAGCCATCTCGGCAATCTCGAATCACCAAACCCCGGGTTCCCGGGTTGTGAAATCTGCCCCCTTCCGATAGGTTCCGCGCGCAATTCACCCCCGCTTCATCCCCCAAATCACCTGATGCTTGGCCGCCCCAAATTCGTACTTGCCTCCGGTTCGCCGCGGCGCCTGTCGCTGCTCAACCAGGCCGGCATCGAGCCGGATGCGCTCCGGCCGGCCGACGTCGACGAGACGCCGCGGCGGGGCGAGCTGCCGCGCGCCTGCGCCAATCGGCTGGCGCGGGCCAAGGCCGATGCGGCGCTGAAATCGGTGCAGCTCGACGACGAGCTGCGCGGCGCCTTCATCCTCGCCGCCGACACGGTGGTCGCGGTCGGCCGCCGCATCCTGCCCAAGGCGAATCTGGTCGACGAGGCGGCGCAGTGCCTGCGCCTGCTGTCGGGCCGCAACCACCGCGTCTACACCGCGATCTGCCTGGTCACGCCGCGCGAAGCCTTCCGCCAGCGCCTGGTCGAGACTCGCGTCCGCTTCAAGCGCCTCTCGGAAGACGACATCCAGGCCTATATCGGCTCCGGCGAATGGCGCGGCAAAGCCGGCGGCTACGCCGTGCAGGGCATCGCCGGCTCGTTCGTGGTGAAGATGGTCGGGTCCTACACCAACGTCGTCGGCCTGCCGCTCTACGAGACCACCACGCTGCTCGGCGGCGAGGGCTTTCCGATCCGCTTCGGCTGGCTCAATTCCACCGCCGTGTGAGCCGGCAGGCCGCGGCCCGACAGAATCGCGAAAACAACCCCATGCACAGTAGAATGGCCCGACGGGGCGCATGCACCGTCGCCCCGGGAACCCGTTTGCCGACAGGCTCTTGAACCCTTTCACCCCGCGCAAGCTGCCGACATCATGGACGACCAGGTCAAAAAGCCCGCCAGCCCACTCAAGACCTGCCCGATCTGCGGCAAGCCGCAATCGGAAGCCACCCGCCCGTTCTGCTCCTCGCGCTGCCGCGACGTCGACCTGAACCGCTGGCTCAAAGGCACCTACGTCATCCCCGGCCGCGACGACGACGTCGATGACGTCGAATAAGAAGGAATATCAATTAGATAGTTAACAGTCCGCCCCGCCGCGCGCCAGCCGCCCCACCTTATGCACAGCCGGGCCGCGCCCGGCGGAGCCCCGCCGAAGCCTCTTGGCGAAGCCGGGTGGACAGGCCGCTTCCGGCCCACTATAACCCGCCCGCTCGATGGGCTTTGGCCCCTCTCTTGGAGCACGCCCAGGTAGCTCAGTTGGTAGAGCATGCGACTGAAAATCGCAGTGTCGGTGGTTCGATTCCGCCCCTGGGCACCATTTACAGGCAATCCGAGCAAAGTTGCGAATTGCCCGAGATATGCCACGTCAGCTTCGCGGCGGAACGGCCATTCTTGAATGTCAGACGCGAGCGCTCAAAGCCGACCGGGACAAGCCGGTCGATCGCGAAGTTTCCAGAAATGATCAGATCGTGAGTTTTGCCGCAGCTTGCGCGTTTGCGCTCTGACTAGCTTATCTCGCGCTCCAGCGCTCGCAACCGGATCAAGTTCGATGCGGCATCGGCAATGGTGCCGAGCGCCTCGCGTTCATTTGCGCTCAACTTTCTCGGCTTCACATCGATCACGCATGTTGACCCCAAAGCAAAACCGAGGGGGTCGCGGACGGGGGCGCCCGCATAGAAGCGAAAGCCGTACGGCTGAGCCAGTGTGGGGTTCTGCGAAAACTGAGGTGCCTTCGAAAGATCTTCGATGACGGTCAATTCGTTGGCGACGAGCGTTTCGTTGCAAAACGCCCAATCGCGAGGCGTCGTTGATCCATCAAAACCCGTCCGCGATTTGAACCACTGTTCGCGCTGCGTGATGAGCGTGAACATCGCAATCGGGGCCCGAATCGCATGCGCCGCCAATCGGACGAGCCTGTCGAAATCCGGATCGGGGGGAGATCCAAGCAGCCCCGATTCCTTGACGGCTGCCAATCGTGCGCGCTCGTTCCAAGGCGTTCGAAAGGCTGACGTGACATCTTTGCGCCTGGTCTTCATCAATTCCTTGACGACGACTGCGCTTGTCGCAGGGACATCAGGCAACATTCCGAGTTGAACACGATTTGACCCTTGCGGGACAGGATCATCACGGCCTGACTTGGTGAGACTGACGATCGCCGTTTGCGCGAGATTGACGTCCCGGTACAGCAATGAGACCAGCCGTCTGCGCTCGCCCTCGTCTGCATTTTCGACAACGATCAGCATGGGCGGCGTGAGTGCAAGCCACTCTCGGACCTGCTGGACATCTTCCGTCACATGAAGGAGCAGGCCCAAGCCCGGAAGACCAGCGTTGAGCCAATCGGCGCCGCGCCCCTTGTCCGCCAATACGATTGCGTGGGCTCTGACCCCCGATTGCTGTTGCGCAGGACGCTCGATCAGGCTGAGCACAGCCTCTCGCGGTATCCGTCGATGTCCCCCCGGCGTTTTCCACGATGGAAGCTGCCCGCTCTCCACCCAGAGTTGGGCGGTACGGGTCGAAATGCCCAGCAGATGTGCCGCCTCGGCGGTCGTCAAAATGTCTTTCACACGATCATCCAATGTGTGAACTTACATAATGGATAGCGCCGAATTCGCAATAAAGGGAAGATAGCTGGCAAAACGTTGCGTTCGGCCCATATTCGCGTGCTGGATCGACCGACCCTCGGCGCCTGGTCTCCCGGCGAGCGGCCCTAGATGCAGCGCTCGTCGGAAAACTCGTGTCGGGCCTCTGCACAAAAGGCTCAAATCTGGGCTGTCAGGGGGCCATAAGACCGCTGGTAAAAATGCGTGCCCGCAAAGCGCAGGAGGACGTTTCTCAGTCTGCGGGGGAAGCGACGCATCTTGTCCCGAGACACACATTGGCGGTGAACCCAATCTACCCGTTTTTTTCGCCGTGTCTGGTATCGCAAGAGCGCCGTATCCACGCACAGCGCATCCGCAAGTTCGTTGGCCAGAACGATGGCATCTTCGACTGCCATGCTCGCGCCCTGAGCCATGCTCGGTGGAGATGCGTGCGCAGCGTCTCCCACGAGCACGACCCGGTTCCGGCACCAGCTGTCCAATTGGAGGCTCATCAGCTCTCCATAGTGAACCTGCGCCTGCGCGCACAGCTCGAGGACTGGACAAAGCGGACCCGCGATGTCCTCGAATAGCGGCCTCAAGGGTGTCGCTGGTGAGTAAGACTTGCGATGCTTTTCGTCAGCCGACTTGTCGGCGTAGACGTAGAGTTCAGAGGATGACACGGGTTCGAAGAGAAGGCTCTTCGTAGTTCCGAGCATCAAGGTCCATTGCTTGATGTGACAGATATTCGGCACGATGGACCGCCAGCATACGTTTCCCACATATTGAGGCGCCGGCGCCTCCGGGAAGACAGACCGCCTCACCGTGGAATTCACGCCGTCGGCACCAATGACCAGATCATACTCCTCTGTTTCGCCATCCTGAAATGTCACGCGACTGCAGTAGCGACCGCTGCTGATGTCGAGGATGTGTCGGTGCTGAATGACGCCGTCGCTCACCCCGTCCTTGAGTAATTCCCAGAGGGCTGAGCGCTTCATGCTTCTGCACGGCGCGACACCGCGCCAAAATTCATCCGCGTCGATCTCGCTGAGCAGGCGGCCCTCCTCATCGAAGAACCGCTGGTGAGAGATTGGATATGAGATCTCCATGAGCGCGTCGCGCAGTCCCAGCTCGCCGAGTGCCCTGACGCCGTTGCCGGGAAGAAACAGCGCAGCGCCACCGACGCCGGCCAGATTGTTTCGCTCGACAATGCGGGGCTGGAAACCCCTTTGAGACAAAGCTCGGCAGGTCGCGAGCCCGGCGATGCCGGCTCCTACGATAAGTATACGCATTTCATCGTCCGATATTGATTGATTTCAGCGGAGCTCTCTTCGAGCTTTCGCATTTCAGGCGTTGCGAGCAGATGCGACGGAGATCGCCGCTCGGTGATCGATCCGGCTGCCGCTACAATTCAGGCCGTGAGGCACGATGAGAAGCTACCGAAGCCTCGTCTCCCAGCGGACACCGATCAATTGCTCCGCCTTCCTGTGAGCTCCTTCAAAAACTCCGACAGCAGGTGATTGACGATGTGCGGGACTTCCCAGAAGGGGGAATGCGTCGCATTCGGAATGCGGAAGCATTTTCCCCTCCAGAGGTTCGCGTAGCGAACGCTGTCGACATAATCGAGGTTGATGATTGCGTCGTTCTCGCCATTCACGATTGCGGTCGGGACGGTCGTCAGTTCGAGTACCGCGCGTTGATTGACGCCTGCACCGCTTCTTGCGGCACTGAAAAGATTGCCCCTGAACTCGCGATCGGCTCGCTCGATGGCCCGCTGCATGAACGGCTCAAAATCGCTGCCGTATACCAACTCCGCGAATTCCCGTGCCTCTTCTGACGTGAGCTCTCCCCTCGATGCCAGGCCGTTCAATGGCTTCGACACGAACCCTTCCGAAAAATTTGAACCCACTGCTGGCGTCCCCATCAGAAACTGTCCGCGCGAGATATTAGAGCGTGACAGCATCTCGATGGCGATATGTCCGCCGAGCGAGGCGCCGACGATCGCTGCATGGTCGATGCCAAGCTCACCAAGAAGCTCGATGACAAGATCCGCCAGTCCAGGACGCGAGTAGGTTCGCGCGCGATCCTTGGCATCTTCCGAATCGCCATGGCCGGGCAGATCGAAGCTGATCAGATGGTAGCTATCCAGCAGCGGTGACAACATCTGCTTCTGAAATACCGCCCGGCATGCCGAATTTCCATGAATGAAGACGACGGGAAAGCCGGCTCCTCTCGTTTCGACAGCGATCGTTCCATGAGAGGTTTTGACTTTGAGAGTTGTTGTTGGCATGTCCATTTTCTGCACACTGCGCCGGCCCGACGACAGGCGAACGGGCTGGTCACGCTGATGAGGTAAGTCGTGGCGTGCTTGCGTGCACGCCTCGCGGTTATGTTGGATGCCTCGCCGGAATCAGGCGTGGTGAGTGGCTTCGAGGCCTTGCGCATGGGACAAGCCGTGCTGTGCCCGGATCAGGTCTGCAGCCCGCTCTCCGATGACGACGCACGGCGCCATCGTGTTTCCCGTCGTGATGCGCGGCATGATCGATGCGTCGGCGACCCGAAGGCCCTCGATGCCGTAGACCTTGAGCCGGCTGTCCACCACGGACATGCTGTCGCGTCCCATCTTGGCAGTGCAGGACTGATGCCAATAGGTGACCGCTGACTTGCGTATGAAATCGATCAGACCCGGACGATCGCGTCGACCTGGCGCTGCCTCGCCGCTGACGAGCGGAGCGAAGGCCTCGCTGTTGCCGACCTCCCGACACAATTCCACCGCTGCCAAAGCAGCCGCCAGATCTTCCGGCTCGCTCAGGGAGTTCGGCTCGATGAGAATGCGATCGCTATGGTCCGGCCCGGAAAGACGCAGCCAACCCCGGCTTTTCGGTTGTGCAAGCCCGGTGAACATCGTCCAGCCATGTTCCGGCGTGGCGATCTCCGCTTCCGCAGGCGCCGGCACCGCAAATTCGAGCTGGCACTGCAGGATGTCCGGCTGAAGCAGCCGGGAATCGCTTTTCCAATAGAGCGTCGCTTCGCACCCCCCGCCACCGACAGCCTCCGGCTTGCGGTAGGCCCAGGTGCACCCAAAGGCGAGATGATCCTGATGATTGCGACCGACCCCCGGCAGATGCTGAACGACCGGGATGCCGTGGAGCTTCAGCTCGTCGCTCGAGCCGATACCTGACTGCATGAGAACCTTGGGCGTCTGGACGGCCCCCAGCGACAGCACCGTCTCGCACGTTGCGCGAAACCGACGGCGCGCGCCATTGACCAGAGCTTCGATGCCCGTGACCGTCTTGCCGTCGAACAGCAGACGCGTGACCAGCGCATCGGTGAGAACGGTGAGATTCGGCCGCCCCATCGCCGGGTGAGCATAGGAACGGAAAACCGACTCCCGCTTGCCGTCACGAATCCTGAGTTCCGCGATCGACGCCCCTCCCGGACCTTCCATCATCTCGCCGTTGGCGCTGTCGAAAACCGGAATGCCCATGAGGCCGGCGGCATTCACCAATGCGCGTGCGACAGCCTGAGGTGCGTCCGGTTGCGCAACATAGACCGGGCCGCCGCTTCCGCGTCGAACTGCATCGGGCGCACCGCGCCAATCTTCGATCCGGCGATAGTAGCCCAGCACCGACTCGTAGCCCCACGCATCGTCGCCCGCTTCCGCCGCGAAGTGATTCCAATCTTCCTTGTGGCCACGTGCCCACACCATCACGTTGATGCTTGAGCCTCCCCCGAGCCCTCTGCCCATGCTGAGCGGCAGTCTTCGGCCGCCGAGCCCGGATGCGGGCTCACCGACGAATCCCCAATCCCGCGCACTGCCGAGGTTGACTGGCCACTGCGACGGATCGGAGACGGAGGTGCAATTGTCGTCGCCGCCGGCTTCGAGAAGCAGAACGCGTGCCCTTCCGTCTTCGGCGAGCCTGGCCGCAACAACCGATCCGCTGGATCCAGCCCCGCAGACGATGAAGTCGAATTCGGTACCGCTCTCTCCCGCACAGGAGACGCCGTTTGATGCTGCCTCGTGGCGCCGAAAGGCTTGGGATGCGTCGTTCATCTGGTTGACCTCTGTCGATGAGTTCGAGTGACGAGGCGTGCCTGATAGATGGATCAGATTTCAAATTCAACAAATTTATCAATTCCAGCAATTTTTGACTCGCCGAAATTTGGTGCCGAGCATCATGGCAAGCGATTGATACGACGCGGTTTTTGTGACCGACTCGCCAAAGCTCTAGGAAATCGAGCCTGGGCCCGTTGCTTTCAAACGATTTCGTGATGTGTCGGTCCGAATGCCTCAGTTGCGGGAGGCGCGATGGGATCTGCCGCCATTCATCACGGTCAACTGCGTTCGACGTCCGCTTGCTATCGGTGGGGTTGTTGAACCCACAGCAACAGTGAGACGCTCGCCTGACGCCTTCTGCCGGCCGCGATCGGGACGAGAAACAATGACAATCGGGAGCGGCACGCGTTGCCGCTCCGCATCGAGCGGGATACCCCATCTGGGGTAGCATCGCCTTCGCTACGCCGTTGGCACGGTTCCGCCGTCGATGGTGTATTCAGCGCCGGTTATTGCCGAAGCACGATCGGACGCAAGGAAGGCGATGAGGCTGGCGACCTCGTCCGGAGTCGTCGGGCGGCCTAGCGGGATGCCGCCGAGCGACTCCATGATGATTTTTTTGCCGCCCTCGTAGTCGGTGCCGGCATGCTCGGCCAACCGATGGGCAAGCGCCGCCGACGCTTCCGTTTCGATCCACCCTGGCGAGACCCGCACGACGCGGACGCCCTTGGCCGCAACTTCCTTCGAGAGCGCCTTGCTATAGGTCGAAAGCGCAGCCTTTGCGGCGGCATAGGCCGTCGTCGATTCCGGCAGAGGAAGTTGCCTTTGAATGGAGGATACATGAATAACGACGCCGCTTCCCTGAGCGATCATGCCCGGCAGAAGATGCTTGTCGAGGCGGACGGCCGGGAAAAGATTGAGATGGAGTTCCTCGTGCCAACCGGCGTCGGTGATCGCCATGAAGCCGCCTCCGGGCGCTGACGATCCGCCGAGCATGTGCACGATAATGTCCACGCCGCCAAGTCGCTCACCGACGGCTTCGGCAACGGTCGAGCAACCCTCCTCCGTGGTGAGATCGGCCGCGACGAAAAGTGCCTCAGGCAACGTTTCCGTACGGCTACGCGCGCATGTCATCACTTGCGCGCCCAGCTCGCGGAACATCTTCAAAGTCGCGGCGCCGGCGCCCTTGGTTCCGGCGGTGATCAGCGCGCGCTTTCCTTTCAATGTGAGAAATTCGGCCATTACCCGATCTCCAGGCCGGCGATTTCACCGTTCGCAATCGTGAAGGTGTAATTGAGCACGGCAGGGCTCCCGGGAAAGCGGCCCGTCACTGTTGCTCTCACTCTCAATTTATCGCCCGCGCTTGCGACCTCGACCGGTACGGCGACGTGGTGATATTTGTCCTTGGCGGCTCTCCACCAAATCCGGACTGCGTCGCTCCCCTGGTGAACAACGCCTTCGTCCGTCACCGATCCGTTGCGAGAGAACGCTGCGACTAGGGCGTCTGGATCGTTGCGAGTATCCGCGTCAAAAAACGCTTCGATTATGCGGGGCAAATTCAACATCTCGATCCTCCAGTGCATGAACCTGCCCTCAGCTAGCACTCGACCATTGCTGCAATAAGTGGGATAAATCGGGATGAGGAATTGAATGGTTTGGGATAATGGAGCGTGCGGGGCTGAACGATCTGGAAGCGGTCATCGCCATTGCGCGGCGGGGAAGTTTTCGGGCTGCCGCGATTGACCTTGGCATGTCCACCACTGCGCTGAGCCATGCGATCGCGAAATTCGAGGAACGCCTCGGTGTCCGCCTGTTCAACCGGACGACCCGCAGCGTATCGGTGACCGATGCAGGGCGGTTGTTCGTGGAGCAGGTTGGCCCCGCACTCCAAAATCTCCAGGGGGCATTGGACGCGGTGCGATCCCAGCGCGAGACCCCGTCGGGCACGATCAGGATCAATGCGGCCCCGTTCGCCGCCCGGGAAATCATATCCCCGCTCGTCATCGAATTTCTGCGCCGCTATCCGGACATGAATGTCGATCTGGTCACCGAAGGTCGACTGGTCGATGTCGTTGCCGACGGCTTCGATCTCGGCGTTCGGGTCGCCAACCTTGTGCCCAGCGACATGATCACTGTGTCGCTTGGCCGCGCGCAGCGATATGCCATTGTGGCGTCGCCGGAATATCTGAAGAATCATGGCCGCCCGCGCGTGCCCCCCGACCTTTTGAACCACCGATGCATCCGGGTCCGGCTGCCGGATGGAGCGTTGTTCCGCTGGCGGTTTGAACGGGACGGAGAAGCGATTCAAATCGATCCGCCCGGCCCAATTGTGCTCGACGAAGTGACTCTTGCTCGCGTTGCCGTCGCCGAGAATATCGGTATTGGCTGTTTTATGGAGCAAAGCGTATTGGCCGACATCAAGGCAAAGCGCTTCGTGCGCCTGCTGGACGATTGGACGCCCCCTTTTCCCGGACTGTGCCTGTATTACCCCGGACGTAGAAATCCGTCGGCAGGGTTGAAAGCGTTCCTCGCTCTGGCGCGCGAGCTAGCGAGTTCATCTGCGCCAAAGTTAGGCAATGGGATCGAGAATTGACGACTTAGATGTCCGCTCCACGTCACGAACGGCATTGCCAGTTTTAGAACGTCATCGCTGCTCAATTACATCATGATTTCAATGACATACAAGTTCGTATTTATGTCCGTAGTGGCGCACCATTCCAACGCTAACGATCGCCGGGCGCCCGCGAGATACTTGCGGCGACATCAGGCCGGTTCTTCTCCAGCCAGGCCATAGCCTCCGAACCATCGACGACACACTCGAAGGTTTCCCAGGTTGGGTCCTCCAGCGATTCTGATTGCAGGCGCTGCGCGGCATACTCAACGAGGTCATGCAAGCGCGCATATCCTGGTCGGCCCTCGAGGGATTCCGCGATCGCGGCGCTGGACCAGCCTTGTCGGGCCAACTCGACAATGCTTGGCGCGTCAGCCGCACTGAACCATGGTGTGGCATCGAACTCGAGGCAGAGGACGTTGTCGGCGGTATGGCAGGTCGCGTGGGTCATTGGGTCCCTTTCCGTCGTGCATCAGCCCTTGACCAAGTCCCCCAGCAAATTGGCCGCCACCGTCAGCTTGGCGAGCGTCAGGCCGCTGGCCGCGATTTCCTCGACCGAGCGGCGGATGCGCGTCGCCTCAGGATGAGCCGCAAGCCAGTTGCCGGCGGCCTCTTGGCCGGACTCGCCGTTTGCCAGCATGTTGGCGACCAGTCTTCTTTCCGCGGCCGCGATCTGGTCGACGGCGCGATCGATCGCGAGACGTTCATAATTGTCGTTTGCCGGCACACTGCGCGCGGCGGCGATGATCCGATCGAGCCTGAAATCGGCCTCGACGGCGAAGAAGGTCGTGGCGGCGTCACCGATGGCCCGGCTGGTGCGCTCCGCGACGGTGACGATATCCGGTGCGGAGACGAGCACGTCGAGATCGGCGAGCTCTGCGGCAAGTCCTGCTGGGACGCCGGCACCGATCAGATCCTGCCGCCGCTTGGTGCGCCCAGCCTGCAAGTCCTGCGGCAGGGTCTTGTCGAGCCCGGCGGCGACCTCCCGAATTCCGGGACTGAAGTGCGCGATCACGGCGTCCAGACCGGCTTTGAAATCAGCATTGCGCACGTACCACACCATGCGTGAGAGCAGGAGATCCTGGATCGTCGCGTAGAGGCCGAGTTGCAATTGCCCGTCGATGCGGGTGTCGAGTGCATCGATCGCGGCATTGAGCCGCTGGAGGCCGTAGGATTCATTGACCGCGACGAAAGCCATGACGATGGTGGCGACATCGGCATCGGTCTCGTCGGCCAGGCGCACGACACAGGCCGGACCGCCCCGGTTGATCACGGCATTGGCGAGACTGGTGGCGATGATCTCCCGCCGCAACCGATGCAACTGCACCGCCGTGGGGAATTTCTCCTGCACCTGGCGCGGAAAATACTGGGATAGTTCGCGGGCGAGATAGGGATCGTCAGGCACGCCGGTCGCGAGCAGGTCGTCGTAGAGCGTCAGCTTGGCGTAAGCGAGCAACACGGCAAGCTCGGGCCGTGTCAGGAGCTGGCCGCGCCTGGTGCGCTCGGTGATCGCCGCGTCGTCGGGCAAGAACTCCACGGCGCGGCTGAGTAGGCCGCGCTGCTCGAGCGATTGCATCAGGCGGGTGAGGAAGCCGATCTCGGCCACGCCCTTCCGTTCGGCCAGCGAGAGCGCCAGCGTCTGAAGATAATTGTTGCGCAGCACGAGTGCGCCAACCTCCTCGGTCATCGCGGCGAGCAGGCTGTTACGGTCGCCAAGACTGAGGTGTCCCTCGCGCTCGGGGCGCGCCAGCGCGATCTTGATGTTGACCTCGACGTCGGACGTGTTCACGCCGGCCGAATTGTCGATGGCGTCGGTGTTGAGCTTGACGCCCTTCTGCGCCGCCTCGATACGGCCGCGCTGGGTGACCCCGAGATTGGCGCCTTCGCCGATCACCCGCGCACGGACATCGGCGCCCGCGATGCGGATCGGATCGTTGGCGCGGTCGCCGGCCTGATCATCGCTTTCCGAGGACGAGCGAATATAGGTGCCGATGCCGCCAAACCACAGGAGGTCCACGCGGGCCTTGAGGATCGCTGTCATCACCTCGAACGGCGTGGCCTGCGGCTTGTCGAGATCAAGCAGTGCGCGCACTTCCGGTGCAAGCGGGATCGCCTTGAGCGAGCGCGAGAACACGCCACCGCCTTGCGAGATCAGGGACTTGTCATAGTCCTGCCAGCTCGATCGCAGCAGGCCGAACAGGCGCTTGCGTTCGGCGAGGCTGATCGCCGGTTCAGGCGATGGATCGATGAAGATGTCGCGGTGATCGAACGCCGCGACGAGCTTCGTCGCCGGCGAGAGCAGCATGCCGTTACCGAAGACATCGCCCGACATGTCGCCGACGCCGGCAACCGTGAACGGCTTGGTCTGGATGTCGGCGCCAAACTCGCGGAAGTGACGCTTGACCGCCTCCCATGCGCCTCGTGCCGTGATCCCCATCTTCTTGTGGTCGTAGCCCTGGCTGCCGCCGGAGGCGAAGGCATCGCCGAGCCAATGGTGCTTCTCGGTCGAGATCGCGTTGGCGATGTCGGAGAAGGTGGCGGTGCCCTTGTCGGCTGCGACGACCAGGTAGGGGTCGTCACCGTCATGCCGCACGGTCGAGTCGGGCGGCACTATGGTGTCGCGGTCAAGATTGTCAGTGAGTTCGAGCAGCGTGCGAACGAAGATACGATAGGCTTCGGTGCCTTCCGCCATGAAGTGGTCGCGACTCGAGGGCGACGGCAGGCGCTTGGGCACGAAGCCGCCCTTCGCGCCGACCGGCACGATCACGGCGTTCTTCACCTGTTGTGCCTTCACGAGGCCCAGGATCTCGGTACGGAAATCCTGCGGCCGGTCGGACCAGCGCAGACCGCCCCGCGCGACCTTGCCGAAGCGCAGATGAATGCCTTCGACGCGGGGCGAGTAGACGAAAATCTCGTACAATGGTCGCGGAGCCGGCAGGGCCTCGATCTTGCGCGCGTCGAACTTGAAGGAGATCACCGGATGCGGGTGCCCGTCCTGACCGACCTGCCACAAATTGGTGCGGATGGTTGCCTGCACCAGATTGGTGAAGCGGCGCAGGATGCGGTCTTCATCGAGCGAGGCGACGGAATTGAGCTGCTCCTCGATCTCGGCGACGAGGGCCATCTCGCGCGACGATCGCTCCGCAATCGTGAGTCCAAGGCGCGGATCGAGGCGGCCCTGGAACAGGGCAACGATGTTGGCGGTAATCGCGGCATTCTTGCGCAGTGTCTCCCACATATAGTCCTGGGTGAACGGAGCGCGGATCTGATGGAGGTAGCGCGACAGCGCGCGGATCGTCGATACTTCCCGCCAGCTCAGGGCTGTGCGCAGGATCAGTGCGTTGAATCCGTCGGATTCGGCGCGATCGCGGACCACTGCCATGATCGAGGCTTCCAGACGATGGTTGAATTCATCGTTGATTGCGATCGGCTTTCCGTCGCTGGTCTCGATTGTCATATCGTGCAGCCATGCCGGCGACTGCCAGGTGCGCGGCACGATCTGATAGGTGCGTTCGTTGACCACGTTCAGGCCGTGATTTTCAATCACCGGCACGCGATAGGATAGCGACAGCGGCGTGGCGTCCGAGAAGACCTTCAGGCCGAATCGTCTGGGATCGTCGTCCCCCTCGAGGCGGTAAACCGAAATCGTCACCGGTCTGGCTGAGGAGAGCTTTTCGATGGTTGCGATGTCGGCGAGCGCCTGTTCGGCGCTGAATATCTCGGTGTAGCCGGCGGAAAAGGCCTGGGCATAACGGCTTGCGAGCATGCGCGCCCGCATGCCATCTGCAGACGCAGCCAGCGCGACCTTCAACTTGTCGGCCCAGGTCTCGGCAATGGCGCTGATCCCGGCTTCGAGGGTCGGGCGTTCGACCACCGGAGTTTTACCTTCATATCGGCCGATGATGTAGTGGACGCGCGCAAGCGAACCTTCCGGGAAGGATACGTAGGAGGCCGACAGGATCCCCTTGTAGACCTGCGACAGGAAGGCGCCGACGCGCGTGCGCACGTCGGTGTCGTATTTGTCGCGCGGAATGAAGCAGAGGATGGAGACGAAGCGATCGAACTTGTCCACGCGTGCCAGCACCCGGACGCGGGGGCGCTCATAGAGGATCAGGATCTCCACGACGAAATTGTAGAGCGTGTCGACGTCGATCTGAAACAGATCGTCGCGCGGATAATCCTCGAGAATATGCGTGAGCGCCTTGCCCGAATGGCTATTCGGGTCGAAGCCGGCACGCTGCAGCACCTGCACCACTTTGTGGCGGGCATAAGGGATTTGCTTGACCGAGCGGGTATAGGCGCCGGAGGTGAACAGACCGACGAGGCGCAATTCCCCTTCGAGCCCGCCGTCGGGTGTGTAGAGCTTGATGCCCACATAATCCATCCGGATGCGGCGATGAACGCGGCTGGAGACGTTGGCCTTGATGACGATGAGGAGGCTCGGCTCCCGCATGAACTCGCGAATTTCCGACGTCATCACCACCATTTCGTGACCGCGGCGCAGGACCTTCACCTCGGGATCGCGCAGGATGCCGAGGCCCTCACCGGTCGTGATGTCGTCCGACGCATCGCTGTCGGGCGAGAAACGATATTCGCGCACGCCCAGAAAGGTAAAATTGTCTAAGCACAGCCATTGCAGGAACTGGCTGGCTTCGGCGATCTCGTCGATCGGCAGCGGAGGCGGATCGGTCGCGAAGGTCTTGATCGCCTGCTCGATGCGGGCACGCATGGGCTTCCAGTCGGTGACGCAGGCGCGCACGTCATTCAACGTCATGGTCAGCTCATCAACCAGCTTTTGGCGGTCGGCGTCGACGTCCATGCGGGCGATGTGCAGATGAATGAGGCTTTCGCGGGCGCCCTTTGCTCCCTCCAGGCCTTCGCCATGGAAGCGCATCAGCTTGCCTTGCTCGTCGCGCTCTACCGCGATGATCGGATGAGCGACCAGGGTGACCTCGATACCCTGCTCGGCAAGCTCCGCCAGGGTGGAATCGAACAGGAACGGCATATTGTCGTTGAGAATTTCGAGCACGGAGATCTCGCGGCCATCCGGCATCATCGGATTGACGATGCGAATATCGGCGTGACCCGCCGTGCGCCGCTGTACGTGCTCCCAGGCCTGCTCGGCCAGGAAGGCCAGCGAAGCGGCGTCGTGGTTGGCGAGATCCTCGCTGTTGGTGTGGCCGAACAGGAGTTCGGCGAAAGTCCGGGGCGTGTTGCCTAGCTGTACGCTTCCCGCTGCATCGCGAATGAGGGTCGACCGGGCCTTGTCGTCGCGCCACGCTTCCATAACGTCCTCCATCTCTCGCAGCGTCCGATCGCAATCGCGATCATCAGCTTGCTTCTGGAGTTCATCACTTCGAGCGCCGTCATCTTGACCGCGATCCGGCGCCGCGAAATCTGCCCTCGGCACCTGATCTTACCACTCCGAGCGGTCAAGGCGCGCGGAGTCGCGGCGAAAAGCCCTACGACCGCTGCGTCGTCGGCGTCATGATAAATCGTAAGTACATTCAATGACATACGAGTTCGCAGGTTTGTTCGGAGTGGCGCACCGTGTTCCTGGCGTCGGTCATCTCCGAGATGTACTACGACCTTCGGTCGCTGTACGTGTCCGGCTGCGACTGATATGATCGTAAGACGGTAAACGGCAGCTCGCCACCATACTTTTCTGCGATGCCGGCCTTCTGATCGGACCTCGATCCCGCTCGCGCCTCTTTGCATTGCCTCGACAACAACGCTGAACAAGTTCGTCAACAGCTGCCGCGTCCTCGCTCACACTGGGAGTTGTGCCATGGCTGCATCGGATTGGCGTCTCGAAGGCGAATGGATGAAGAATTGCACCTGCGCGTTTGGCTGCCCCTGCGATTTCAACGCGCCGCCTACCAAGGGCTATTGTAAGGGCATGGTCGGCATGCGGATTGCCAAAGGGCATTTCGGGGCGACCAGGCTCGACGGTCTCTGCTTTGCGATCACGGTCGATTTCCCCGGGGCGCTGCATGAGGGCAACGGGACAATCCAGCCCATCATCGACGAACGCGCCACGGCGGAGCAGCGTCAGGCGCTGTTCGAGGTCTTTTCCGGCAAGCATTCAGCCGAGGGCACGCTGTTCCAGATCGTCAGCATGATCGTCACCAAGATCCACGATCCGGTGTTTGCGCCGTTCGAGTTTTCCTTCGACAAGGACGGGCGCGTCGCCAAGCTCGTGGCCAAGGGCGTGCTCGAGACCGATGTCGAGCCGATCAAGAATCCGGTGACGGGTCAATCGCACCGCATCCAGGTGGTCATGCCGGAGGGCTTCGAGCACAGGGCCGCCGAGGTTGCGTCCGCCAACATCCGCTCGACCGGCGCGATCCCGTTCGAGACCAAGGGCACGCACAGCTCGCTCGCCAATGTCGTGCAGACGCCCGAGGGCGTTGCGGCATGATGCAGCGCCGACATCGGGACGAGATCTCGATGTCGGCTCCTCATCGCGATCCCGGACAAGTCCATGCAGGGGCGCTTGATGCTGGAACATCTGCTCCGTCGCGACCGGCTGGTCGTCGCGATCGGGACCGCCGCAGTGGCGGCGCTCGCCTGGGCCTATCTTGCGAGCGGTGCCGGCATGGATACCGAGATGATGGCGGACATGCCGGACATGGCGCCGATGCCTTGGACGCCGCTCTATGCCGCGCTGCTGTTCGTGATGTGGTGGGTGATGATGATCGCGATGATGGCGCCGAGTGCAGCGCCCACCGTGCTGTTGTATGCGACCGTCAAGCGCAAGCAGGAGACCGAGTCCCGCGCCGCGATCGATGCCTGGATCTTCCTTGCCGGCTACCTCGTGGCATGGGCCGGGTTCAGCCTCGCTGCGGTCCTGGCGCAAGGGGCGCTCGAACGCTACGGGCTGTTGTCGATGGCGATGGCAAGCACCAGCGCGATCCTGGGCGGCGGCATCCTGGTTGCCGCGGGGCTCTATCAGTTCACGCCGCTCAAACATTCCTGCCTGCGCTATTGTGAGAGTCCGTTGTTGTTTCTCAGCCGGCACTGGCTGCCCGGCACGCTCGGAGCATTCCGGATGGGACTTCGCCACGGCAGCTACTGCATCGGCTGCTGCTGGTTTCTGATGGTATTGCTGTTCGTCGGCGGCGTGATGAATCTGACCTGGATCATCGGCATCGCGCTCTATGTCGCCGCTGAGAAACTGCTGCCGTTCGGCCGACGATTGAGTCATGCGGCGGGCGCGATCCTCGTCCTGTCCGGTATGATCGTCCTGGCACGCGCGATGTGAGAAACCGGTACAGAGTTGAAATATCGTCTCCCATTTTACCAATACCGCGTGGTTAACAGCGGACCTCCGTGATCATACGGAGATCGAAAGTTAAAGAATTGACCTCGGCCCGAACCGAAACTTAAGGCTGTGATGCCTAGCTTTGGGCTATGAACCGGTCCGCGCGCCGCTTTCGGCCGCGCTGGTCCCCGGGGCAATCGAGGCAGAGACGGGCGATGCCACTACTGGCGGTGAGCGCAGTTCTGCCCCGGCGGCCGAGGCGAGGGCGCATTTCGTGATTCCGGCAAGGTCAGTCCGCAAAGCCGGAAGGACGATCCTGCGGAATGCTCCGCTGCAGATCGCATTGTTCTTCCTGCCCCTGATCTGGATCGGCTATTTCGCGATCACGTCATCGGAACGCACGGATGCGGTCGAGCAGGCGCGGTCGCACGGCAACAGCGTCGCCGAATTGTTCGAGGAGAACACCGAGCGCATCTTCGAGCGGGTGGATCAGTCGTTGCTGGTGGTGCGAGCGCTCTACGCCCAGGATCCGATGACCTTCAGCCTGAAGTTCTGGTCCGACAAGGCCCGCATCGCCACCGGTGACGTCGTCCAGTTCGCCCTGATCGGGTTGGACGGGTACATGATCGAGACGACGGCGGGCTATTCCGGCCCGCCCCTCTACCTCGGCGATCGCGAACACTTCATTCGTACCATGTCGCAGTCCGAGGATCGCCTCTACGTGGGCAAGCCGGTGCTGGGCCGCGCGTCCAACAAATGGACCATACAGCTCGCAAGGAGGATCTTCGACCTCGCAAGGAATCCGGCAGGCGTGGTCGTCGGCTCGATCAGCATCGAGATGGTCGGCCGGTTCTACGACACCGCAAAGCTCGGCGCCGGCGGAACGCTGGTGCTCAGAAACGCAGACCAGGTCGTACTCGCCGCGCGCGGCATCGATGCGGGCTCCGTGTTGGGGCAACGTTCGCCGAACCGCGTCGGAGGCGAGCTGGGGGACGGCTTCTACGCCCAATACTGGAACGAAAACCACCCCAGCCGCCCTGACAGGCTGGTGACCGCACGCAGATCGCGGCTCTTTCCACTCATCTTCACGGTAGGTATCTCGGAGCGCGAGATCTATTCGCGCGCGGACGCCAGGCAGAAGGTCTATCTCGGCGGCGCACTGCTGCTCACGTTCATCATTCTGACTGCGATGCTGTTCTACTGGCGGCGCCAGTTGGCGCTCGATCGCGCCCAGCGCGAGCTGCGCGAATTTGCCAGCAAGTTCGAAGATGCGCTCAGAAACCTTCCCCAGGGGTTGAGCATGTTCGACGGCCGCGACCGCCTGATCGCATTCAATCGGCAATGGATCGAGCTTTACGGCCTCGCGCCGGAGGAGATTCGAATCGGCGTGGATTTCCGCGAAGTGTTTGCGAGACAGACCGCCGTCCTCGACGTCGAGGCTTACCTGGCCGATCTGAAGCAACGGCTCACCCAGTCGGAGCACACCTCGAACACCGTGCAGTTTCCGGATGGGCGGGTTGTCTATATTTCCTACGGACGGCGCGAGGATGGCGGGTGGGTCGCCACCCATGAAGACATCACCGAACGCAAGGCATCCGAGGATCGCATCGAAAGGCTGGCGCATTACGACAGCTTGACCGGACTTTGCAATCGCAATCTGTTCAAGGAGCGCATCGACCAGGCGCTCGCGAAGTCCGGCGCCTCGGAAGCTCCCTTCGCCGTGCTCCTGCTGGATCTCGACAAGTTCAAGTCGGTCAACGACGCGCTCGGTCACCAATGTGGCGATGCGTTGCTGAAGCAGGTCGCGGACCGGATCAAGGCGCAGATATGCGACACCGACACGGCGGCGCGGATTGGCGGCGACGAGTTTGCCGTAATCTTCGCACCGGGCCGGGCCGCGATGCAGGACGGGGCCGCCAGCCTCGCCGCGCGGCTGGTCAAGGCCATCGCCGAGCCTTGTCACATCGACGGCCATCCCGTCGTGATCGGCTGCAGCATCGGCCTTGCTCTCGTGCCCGAGCACGGCACGCGCGTCGATGAGGTTCTTCGCAATGCCGATCTGGCGCTGTACAGCTCGAAGAACGCCGGCCGAAACTGCTTCCAAGTCTACTCGGCGGAGCTCAAGGCCGAGGCCGATCAGCGCAACGTACTCGAGATCGAGCTGCGTGAGGCGATCTGGCGCGAGGAGATCGAGGTGTTCTATCAGCCCGTGATCGAGCTCGGCACCGGCCGCGTGAAGTCGGTCGAGGCGCTGGCGCGCTGGCAGCACGCGACCAGGGGCTTCATTCCACCGGCCGAGTTCATCGCAGTCGCGGAGGCTGGCGGGCTGATCGTCGAGCTCGGCAATCAGGTGCTGTCCAAGGCCTGTCGAGATGCGATGACCATGCCGGTCGATGTCAGGGTCGCGGTCAATCTCTCCGCCCTGCAGTTCGCCGGCACCGATCTCGTCGATACGGTGAGGTTCGCGCTGGCGCAGAGCGGGCTGGCGCAAAGCCGGCTCGAGCTCGAGATTACCGAGAGCGTGTTCCTGGCCGACACGCAGGAAAACCTCAGGACGCTTCAGCGCCTCAAGGCGCTCGGCGTTTCCATTGCGCTCGACGATTTCGGTGTCGGTTACTCGTCCTTGTCCTATCTGACAGCGTTTCCATTCGACAAGGTCAAGATCGACAAGTCCTTCATCGACCGGATTGATCGCAGCGAAACCGTCGCCGTGCTGAAATCCATCGTGCAGCTTGCCAAGACCCTGAAGCTCTCGATCGTTGCCGAGGGCGTCGAGGCTTCCGAGCAGGCCGCACGGCTCCGCGCCCTCGGTATCCCGCTCGGCCAGGGCTTTCTCTTCAGCAAGCCTGTGCCCTTGGCCGACCTGTCATGGCAAGGCCACGCACCGCAGCGGGGACGGCAGGCGGTGGCGTGAGGCGTTCCGGCTCCCGGGTGAGGCCGCACTCGCCAGCGACCGCGCATCGCCCTGAGCACCAACAGCTTGTTGGCCGGGCTTGACGAGCCTTCGCAAGGGCTCCGAGAGGGCCATGACGTCAGCTCTCCACCGCCCGTGCATTGCGGGTTGATTCCGGGGCCGGAACGCGCCCCCCATTCCTGGCACTCTGCTTGCTCAGTCATGACCAAAGCCGGGCCTCGGCAGAGAGGCCCGTTTCAGGTTGAGGCAAGCGATGCAAGAAGTGTCCCGTACTGGTACTGCCGGCGAACTCCGGCTCGATGCGTTGATCGCCGATCTGTGGTGGCGCGTTCGGCTCTTGAATACGGATATTCTCGAAGTGGAAGCCAAAGCCGGGGTGTTCGACGCCCAGCAGCCTACCTATCCGCTGCTTGCGCTTAACCTTCGCGCGCGGCGGGACAATCTGGTCGCCACCATCGGTGTGCTCGAGCGGCGCGCGAAATCGCTGTCGGAAGCGGCTTGAGAGCAGCCTTCGGTGACGTCGGGAGCGGCAGCGATGCCGCGCCTGGCGAGATCGACGCATCGCTACCGCGACAGGCAATGCACTGTCTTCCTTAAAAGCCCGACAATCGCCGATGTCCATTCGCGATTGTGAGGCCTGAGCACGCGCCAGGTTGGCGCCGCCATGCTATGGCTGTTCGCGCAACTTCCCGCGAGGACTTCCATGCTTCCCATTCCCGCCGACATCTTCACCGAGCCCGAGGACGTCTCGCCCGACGGCCTTGCCAATCTCGGTCCGCTGCGCCGCCTCGCAGGCCGTTGGCAGGCGGACAAGGGCATCGACATCAATCCGAAGGCGGAGGGGCCGGAACGGCGGAGCTTCATCGAGCGCATCCGCATGGACCCGATCGATCCGCAGGCCAACGGCCCGCAGCTGCTCTACGGGCTGCGCTATCACATCCACATCAACACGCCGGAGGAAGACATCACCTTCCACGACCAGGTCGGTTACTGGCTGTGGGAGCCCGCGACCGGGCTGATCATGCAGACGCTGGCGATTCCGCGCGGGCAGGTGCTGCTGGCCTCGGGCAAGGCGGGGCCTGACGACAGGACCATCTCGGTCACCGCCAAGCGCGGCGACACCGCCTACGGCATCTGCTCGACCGATTTTCTGGAACAGGCGTTCCGCACCGATTCCTATCGCTGCGACATCACCTTCAACGACGACGGCAGCTGGACCTATCTGATCCAGACCGAGTTGTTCGTGCGCGGCGCGCCGTTCAATCATCGCGACACCAACACGCTGCAGCTGGTCGCGCCGCCAAAGCTCAATCCGCTCGCAATGATCGTCAACAATCGCGCCAAGGGCGATGAGAGCGGCGTTGAGCCGACGGTGTAAAGCGCATTCCGGAGAGTTGCATGAAGCCCTACGTGATCTGCCTGATGCACGCCAGCCTCGACGGCCGCACGCATCCCAGCCGCTGGCGTCCGAAGGGAGCGGGCACCGACTGGTTCGAGAAGATCCATGAAGAGCTCGGCGGCGATGCCTGGGTGATCGGCCGCGTCACCGGGTCGGAGTTCGCCAAGGGCCAGCCCTATCCTGCGACAGACATGAAGTTTCCGCGCGAAGACTGGTTCGCGCGGCGCGACGCGAAAACCTATGGCGTCGTGCTCGATGCGCAAGGCAAGATCGGCTGGGGGCGCTCGGACATCGGCGGCGATCCGATCGTCGTCGTGCTGACCGAGAGTGTGCCGGATTCGCATCTCGCGGGGCTCCGCGGCGAGGGCGTGTCCTACATCTTTGCCGGCAAGTCGGAAATCGACCTGGCGCTGACGCTGGACATCCTCAACCGCGAGCTCGGCGTGAAGCGCCTCCTGGTCGAGGGCGGCGGCGTCGCCAATGGCGCGTTCCTGCGCGCCGGCCTGATCGACGAATTCAACCTGATCCTCAGTCCCGCGATCGACGGCGCCAGCGGCGCGCCCTTCGTGTTCTCGTCGACGGAGGCGGACAGCGACAAGCGCGCGCCGATCGCGGCGATGACGCTGGAGAGCACGCGCCCGCTTGGCGGCGGCGTCCTGCTGCTGCGCTATCTGATCAAGAACGATCCGTCCGCCGCAGGCCGGTGAAGCCCGCCATGTCCGAGACGTCGGAGCACATCGTCATCGTCGGTGCCGGCGCGGCGGGCCTGATGGCGGCGCGCGAGCTGGCGCGTGCCGGCCGGAAGGTGACGGTCCTGGAGGCGCGCACGCGCTGCGGCGGCCGCATCCATCCGTTGCCGGCTTCGGAGTTCGGCTATCCCGCCGAGGGCGGCGCCGAATTCGTCCATGGCGAGGCGCCGGTCACGCGCGGATTGCTGCGCGAGGCCGGGCTGTCGCTTCGGGAGATCGAAGGCGAGCAGTGGAGCTTTGACGGGACGAGGCTCTCGCGCGAACGGCGCGGCGATGCCCACGAGGCCAGGCTGCAAGCCGTGCTGAGGGATTTGCAGGACGATCTCCCCGTTGCCGAATTCCTGCGCCGGCATTTTGCCGGGGACGATTATGCGCCGATGCGCCGTTCGATCGAGCGGATGGTCGAGGGCTACGACGCGGCCGACCCCGAGCGCGCCTCGACGCTGGCGCTGCGCGAGGAATGGATGGATGGCGGGCACGCACCGCAGGCGCGCATCGATGGCGGCTATGGCGCGCTGGTCGACTTCCTGGCGGCGGACTGCCGCAGGCATGGGGTCACCATCCGTCTCGGCTGCGTGGTGTCGGCGATCGAGGAGGACGGCCGCGGGGCTGTCGTTCGCTGCGCCGGCGGCGACGGATATGGCTGCGGCCGTGTGATCCTCACCGTGCCGCTGCCTCTGCTGCGCGAAATCGCCCTGCCGACGAGCGCGCGTGCGAAGCTTGCCGCCACCGGCGACATCGGCTTCGGCAACGTCATCAAGATCCTGCTGCGCTTCGCGCGGCCATGGTGGCGCGAGCGGCAAATGGATCTCGCAGGCATGACCTTCCTGTTGTCCGAAGAGAAGATCCCGGTGTGGTGGACGCAATATCCGAGCCGGCATGCGATGCTCACCGGCTGGTTCGGCGGCCCGCGCACGGTGGAGCTGGACGGCCTCGATCCGCCAGGATTGATCGAGGCCGGGCTCGATTCGCTCGCCGCCATCTTCAGGCTGCCGCGCGAGGACGTCGCGGGCGAGCTGGTGGCGGCGGCGGCCACCAACTGGGCGCACGATCCCTTTGCCCGCGGCGCCTATTCCTGGGCGACCCCGCGGACGCGCGCGGCGCAGGCGATTCTGGCGCGCGCCGACGGAAGGGTGCTGTTCTCCGGTGAAGCGCTCTATCGCGGACCCGACATGGGCACGGTGGAAGCGGCGCTGGCGAGCGGCCTGGAGACGGCGGGGATGATCCTGCGGAAATAGAGAGAGGCCCGCATCGCTGCGGGCCCCCTGTCTCAATCGCTGCGGGCCTCGTGTCTCACCAGCGTCCGCCGCCAAAGCTGAACGTCACGCCGGGGCCGCCGCCATAATATCCGTACGGTCCGCCGCCGTAATAGCCGTGATGGCGCGGGTAATAGCCGTAGCTTTGGTAATAAGGCCGGTAGCCGTGCCGCCAATGATGATGGTGACCATGCCAGCGATGGTGCCTGCGGTGCGCGCTGATGTCGGTGGTCTGGCTTTCCTGCGCGCTCTGCTTCGCGCTTGAACTGCCGGCCGCGTTCGCCGCCGATCCGCCGCCAAGCGCCGCAGCTCCGACCGCCATCGCGACAATGAGATACTTCATGTCATCACTCCAGTTGAATGTCGCGAGACAACAAATACGCGCCGGCTGCGTTCCGGCGTCGAAACGACGCAGACGCTGGTTCCGATGAACGTACGTTCACGTTCGTGAACGATTCAACCTCGCGCGATCGATCGTCGCGCCGCCTTGCCTTAGTATCGCCCCAGGTCTTACGCCGCGACGAATGACGCGATCATCTCACTGGTCTTCACGATGCGGGCGAACTCGCCGTTGTTGGCCTCCGGAATACGAAAATTGCGCGAGCCATGTGCTCACGGATGCGGATCTGGAAAGCCGTGCCGTTCGGAGAGTGCGGCGAGGATCGCGTCCTTGTCGGCGATCAAGGCGCGGCCCTGATGGCTGCCGGTCTGATGCGGCGATGTCGCTCCGTCTGTAAGCACCAGCAGCGGCAGCGACTGGTTCTGCTCGCCGACCAGTGTGATCACCGGCTGCCGCGGGCGCGGCCACGGAATGCGCTCGACGTCGAGCTTTGCGGCAAGTTGCGGGAACGAGGCCAGCACGCCCTCGATCAGCGCGCAATGCCAGCAATAGAACAGGCGTCCCGGAAAAGCCGGGTCCTCGAAACCCGGGCGCAGCAGAAACAGGCGGTCGCGCGTCATGGGTCGCTCCAAAGCATGGCCGCCTTGCTGAGGATCAAAGCGGCAAGGACTGGCCGGCCTAGTGTCGAGACACCAAATGGTTGGGAATCGATGCGATGCGAGAGAACGCCATGCCGGGGCCGACGAGTCAACCGGACGGCCTTGCCGGGATCAGGACGCTGCCGCAGCTGCTGCGCTGGCGCGTCGAGGCGACGCCGGCGGCGGAGGCCTATCGCCATTTCGACGCGAGCTCGCGGCGCTGGGTCAGCCAGTCCTGGCGCGAGATCGATGCGGAATTCGAGCTATGGCGGCGGGCGCTCGCCGCGGAGGCCCTCGCGCCGGGCGAACGTATCGCGATCCTGATGCCGAACGGCGTTGCGCATATCGCCATGGACCAGGCGGCGCTGTCGCGCGGTCTGGTGCCGGTGCCGATGCACGCCGTCGACAACCCCGACAGCATCGCCTACGTCCTGGTCGATTCCGGCGCGCTGCTCTTGTTCATCGATACGCTGGAGCGCTGGCAGGCAATCGTGGCGACCGGCCAGCCGCTCGACCATCTCAAGCGCGTCGTCTGCGCGGATGCGGGCGGGCTCATCACGCCGGATGCACGCATCGTCGGGCTCGACCACTGGCTCGCGCAAGCACCTGGCGCGACCGCGCCGCTGCCCGATGTCGCGATCGAACCGGACGATCTCGCCGCCATCGTGTACACCTCGGGCACCACCGGACGGCCGAAGGGGGTGATGCTGTCGCATGGCAACGTGGTCGCCAATGTGAAGGCGATCGCGCGCCGACTCAAAGCCGAGCCGCACGACGTCTTCCTGTCCTTCCTGCCGCTCTCGCACACCTTCGAGCGCACCGGCGGCTATTACTATCCGATCGCGGTCGGCGCCTGTGTCGCTTATGCGCGCTCGGTGCCGCAACTCTCGGAGGATCTGAAGCATGTGCGGCCGACGGTGCTGGTCTCGGTGCCGCGGATCTACGAACGGATCTACGCGCTGATCATGCAGCATCGCGCATCAGCGGGGTGGATCGAACGCTCATTGCTCGACCTCACCATCGCCGTCGGCCGGCGACGCTTCGACGCGCGGCAGCGGCATGGCGTGCCGTCGCTGCTGGACCGGCTGGCCTGGCCGCTGCTGAAGCGCCTCGTCGCCGACAAGGTGCTGGTGCAGCTCGGCGGCCGCCTGCGCGTCGCGGTCTCCGGCGGCGCGCCGATCGCGGAGCCCGTCATCGGCCTGTTTCTCGCGCTCGGGCTCGACGTGCTCCAGGGCTACGGCATGACGGAGACCTCGCCGGTGGTCTCGGTCAATATTCCCGACGACAACGATCCGCATTCGGTCGGCCACGTCCTCGACGGCGTCGAGGTCAGGCTGGGTGAGAACGACGAATTGCTGGTGCGCGGCCCCAGCGTGATGCTGGGCTACTGGCGCAAGCCGGAGGAAACGCGGCGCGCCAAGGACGCCGACGGCTGGCTGCACACCGGCGACCAGGCCCGCATCGAGAATGGGCACATCACCATTACCGGTCGCATCAAGGACATCCTTGTCACCTCCACCGGCGAGAAGATCGCGCCGGTGGATCTGGAGACCGCGATCCTCGCCGATCCCTTGTTCGAGCAGGTGCTGGTGGTCGGCGAACAGCGGCCGTACCTCGCCGCATTGGTCGTGCTGAATGCCAAGGCCTGGGTCGAGGAGAAGGAACGGCTGGCGGCGCGCGGCCAGCAAGGCGGCGCGGCGGAGCGGGCGGCGCTGCTGGCCAGGATCGCCGCGGCCGTGAAGGCCTATCCGTCCTACGCGACGCCGCGCGCGGTGTGGTGGACGCTGGATCCGTGGACCATTGCGGCGGGCCTGCTCACGCCGACGCTGAAGAACAAGCGGCCGGCGCTCGAACGTCGCTTCGCGGACGAGATCGAGCACATCTATGCGAGGAAGGCGAATATTTCGCCTCTTCCTCCGCGGGCGCTCACATCCTCTTGAACGCTGCGTCCGACGCGCTTGATCCAGCGCAACTTACAGCGCGGCCTCCGCATGCAATGTCGCCGCCGAAACTTCGTACGGCAATCGAGGCAAGTCATGAAGGCGTATTTCATCGGCGGCGGCATAGGATCGCTCGCGGGCGCGGCGTTCCTGATCCGCGACGCACACCAGGCGGGGCGTGACATCGTGATCTACGAGGCGCAGCCGCTGGTCGGCGGCAGCCTCGACGGCGCCCAGCTCGCGAACGGCGCCTATTCGCTGCGCGGCGGCCGCATGCTCACCACCGACCACTACGAATGCACCTGGGACCTGCTCTCGAGCATCCCCTCGCTGGAGCATCCGGGCCTCAGCGTGCGCGACGAGACCATCGCCTTCAACGTGGAGAATCCGGCGCACTCGCAGGCGCGGCTGGTCGACCGCAACCGCTTCAAGGTCGACGTCTCGCATATGGGCTTCTCCGCGCGCGACCGGCTGGAGCTGCTGCGGCTCACCGAGGCCTCGGAAGAGGCGCTCGGCAACAGCCGCATCACCGACTGGCTGTCACCCGGATTCTTCGAGTCCAATTTCTGGTACATGTGGCAGACCACCTTCGCCTTCCAACCCTGGCACAGCGCGGTCGAGCTGAAGCGTTATCTGCATCGCTTCATGAACGAGTTTCCGCGCATCGAGACGCTCGCCGGCGTCAAGCGCACCGTCTACAATCAATACGACGCGATCGTGCGGCCGCTCGCCGACTGGCTGAAGCGCCAGGGCGTGCAGTTCGTGCGCGGCACGCGCGTCACCGACATGGCGTTCGAGACCGAAGGCGCGCGCTTGCGCGTGCGCCAGCTGACGCTCGACCGCGACGGCCGCACGGCCAACGTCCGGCTCGAGGACGACAACATCGTCGTCTTCCAGAACGGCTCGATGACGGACGCCTCGAGCCTGGGCACGATGGCCGAACCGCCGCCGCGCCTGACCAGGAAGGACAGCCAGGGCTGGGCGCTGTGGGAGACGATCGCGCAGGGCCGTCCCGAATTCGGCAATCCGGCCGCCTTCAACACGTCGATCCCGGAATCCTACTGGCTGTCCTTCACTGTCACCTGCCGCGATCCGCTGTTCTTCGACCGGATGGAGGAGTTCTCCGGCAACCGGGCCGGCACCGGCGGCCTGGTGACGTTCAAGGATTCCAACTGGCTGATGTCGGTCGTGCTCTATCACCAGCCGCATTTCGTGGGACAGCCGAACAACGTGCAGGTGTTCTGGGGCTATGCGCTGCATCCCGATCGCGTCGGCAATTTCGTCGCCAAGCCGATGTCCGATTGCGGCGGCGCGGATATCCTGAAGGAGCTGCGCGGTCACCTGAATTTCGATGCGAGCGTGTTCGACGACGCGATCTGCATTCCCTGCCGCATGCCCTACATCACCAGCATGTTCATGCCGCGCCATCTGGCCGACCGGCCGCTGCCGGTGCCGAAGAACTCGGTCAACCTCGCCTTCGTCAGCCAGTTCGTCGAGATCCCCGACGACGTCGTGTTCACCGTCGAATATTCGGTGCGGGCGGCGCAGATGGCGGTCTATCAGCTGATGAAGATCGACCGCCCGGTGCCGCCGGTGACGCGGCACGACAAGTCGCTCGCGGTGATCTTCGCGACGCTGGAAAAGGCGTTCGCGTGAAGCTGTTTCTCCCTCGCCCCGTTATTACGGGGAGAGGGGTGGGGTGAGGGGCTTTCTCCACAAATACGGTGGCAGATGGACTCGCGGAGGCCCCCCCCCCCTCACCCGGAATTTGCTGGCGCAAATTCCGGCCTCTCCCCGCAAGCGGGGAGAGGCGAGAAGAGCTACTTGAACGGATCCTGGATCGAGGGCGAGGACTGCCGGATGCGGCGCACGCTGACCGGCGTGCCGTCGGAGACGAACAGCAATTCGTAGCGCCGGCCCTCGCTGTCGGTGGCCGAGCAGGTGACGTCGTTCACCTTCCTGGCGGCGAAATTGCCGGTCTGGCGGCAGAGGCCGGTGGAGGTCTGCTCGGCCGGCACCGGCAGGCCGTCGACCTTGGGGCGGTGCTTGGAGTTGAGCAGCATGCGGTCGATCCGCAGCTCGTAGGAATTGTCGTCGGCACGCTTGCCGTTCTCGCCGGAGAACGACACGACGTGGCTGTCGTCGGCGGGATCGTCGACCGCGACCGCGAAATTGACCCGGCCTTTGTCGCCATGGGCGTAGGCGACCGTCTTGCAGGCAAAGGCGCGGCCGGCGACCTTGAACGTCTTGCATTGGCCGGACATCAGCGCCAACAGGTCGATGAGACCATTCTGCTGCGCCGGCGGATTGTTGACCGGGATAGGGCTGGAAGTCTCGGCAAAACAAGGACTTGCCAAAGCCATGGTCAAGGCGGCGAGAACCGGTCGGCAGAAGCGCATCGTCGGGCTCGTGTGCCAGAGGGCCGTGGCGGCGGAGGAAAAGTTCCGCACCATAACCATCGAACCGCAAATTGGTTGCGATCCCGTTTGTTCTGCAACACCCGCCTGGAATACCACCGCGCCACCCCCACGGCGATTCGTCCACATCGCCCAACCCGTCCGCCCGGCACTTGCCGCCAGGCCGGTGTTTTTTTCGTGGCGGAGCTAGCCCGTGGCCGCCTGCCAGCGCGTGTCGCGAAGCGATGGCCGACGGTGCAGGCGGGCGTCCAGCAGGGCGCGGGCGCGGGGCAGCTCGCCGCTGCGCATGAGCGCGACGATGTAGGTGTCCTCGATCAGCTCGCGCTGGGCGTGGCTGCCGCCGATCCGCACGACCTCGGCGAGAACAGGCGCGAGCATTTGCACGGACGAGGCGTAATCCTCGCCGGCAAAGGCCGCCAGCGCGCGGACGATCGCCGGCACGACCGGGCCGGCCGGCAGCTTGCCCTCGGCGAGCCGCTGCTCGATCGTCGCAAGGCGCGCGGTGAGCGCCGCGTGGTTTTGCGTCGCCGCCGCGAACAGCGCCATGTGAACGTCGGCGAAGGGCAGGCTCGACTTCGGGAACATTTTTTGCGCGGCGGCGTCGGCCTCCTGCCACAGCGTCTTCGGCACGGTGTGGCCGTACGCCGACAGGCGCCAGAGCAGCGAGGCGGCGTCGGTGACGACGTTGAGCGGCGGCGCCTGTGTGACCGCCGGCTGAAGCACGTCGGCATAGATCGCGAGCGCGCGCGCCGAATCGTCCCGCTCGAGCGCGCCGAGCGCCTGGTGCCAGCGGATATGGCCGTGCAGGATGCCGGCGCGGTCGTAAGTCGGAATCCAGTCGTCGACGAGGCGATCGGCCGCCTCGATCGAGCCGTCCTCGAACATCGCGTGCAGCACCGCATGCGCCGCATGGGCGTTCGCCCGGCGCAAATTGAAGCCGCGCTCGGTCACGCTGCGGCCGCGGGCGACATCGCCGTTCTCGGTCATGGCCCAGCCGGCCATGGTCAGGAACCACCAGTCCTCGCCGTAATGTTGCGCGACGCGCTCGCACAGCTCATGCCGCGCGCGATCGTGATCGGCCATGCCGGAGAAGGCGAACAGGCCGAACGCACCGAGCGGCAGCGACAGCACCAGGGCATCGCGCGGCCAGCTCTCGATGTGCTTCAGCGTCGATGCAATCGCCTCGTGCAGCCGGCCCTCGATTGACAGCGCCAGCGTTTCGACATGCGAGCGTTCGCGCTCCGTGCCCCGCCTGGCGACCAGCTCGCGCGCGAGCGCCGCCTTGCTCCGTGCCAGATCGCCTTGCTGGTAGAAGGCATGCACGCGGGCACGGGCGATATGAGGCAGCGCGAAGTCGGGATCGGCGGCAATCGCGCGCTCCAGCGTCTCGGCCATGCCGGTCCACCCCGAGAGCATGAGGTCGACGCCGTCGCGATAGGCGTCAGCAGCCGCATCGGACGCGGTGGAGAGCGGCAGGCCGTAGCGATCTTGATGCGCCATCGTCGTCTCCGAGAGGTCACGCCGTCCGGGCGCGACGGCCTTCGATCGGGTAGGCGGGATCGTTGTAGCCCGGCGTCGAGGGATGGCCCGGGGTGACCAGCCGGTCGACCAGTGCCTCGTCCTCCGCGGTGAAACGATAGTCGAGCGCGCTGATGTAGCCGTCCCATTGCTCCTCGGTGCGCGGGCCGGCGATGATCGAGGAGACGAAGGCGGAGTTGAGCACCCAGGCAACCGCGAACTGGCCGGCGGTGATGCCCTTCCTCTCCGCGTGCGCCTTGATCTCCTGCGCCAGCTGAAGCGATTCCGGCCGCCATTCGGTCTGCATCATGCGGGTGTCGTTGCGCCCCGCGCGCGTCTCCTTGTCGGGGGCGGCGTCCGGCTTGTACTTGCCGGTGAGCACGCCGCGCGCCAGCGGGCTGTAGGGGACGATGCCGAGGCCGTAATAGGCGCAGGCCGGGAAGTGCTCGACCTCGGGCATGCGGTTCATGGCGTTGTAATAGGGCTGGCTCACCGCGGGACGGTCGATGCCGAGCCGGTCGCAGATGTTGCAGATCTCGGCGACGCGCCAGGCGCGGTAGTTGGAGACGCCGAAATAGCGCACCTTGCCGGCGCGGATCAGATCGCCCATCGCGCGCACCGTCTCCTCCAGCGGCGTCGCATGGTCTTCCTTGTGCAGATAGTAGATGTCGATGTGATCGGTGCCGAGCCGCTTCAGGCTCTCGTCCGCGGCCTGCAGCACCCAGCGCCGTGACAGGCCGACACGGTTGGGATCATCGCCCATCGGGTTGGCGAGTTTGGTCGCGAGCACCCAGGCATGCCGGTCGTCGGCAATGGCGCGGCCGACGACCTCTTCGGATGCGCCTTTCGAATAGGCGTCGGCCGTATCGATGAAGTTGATGCCGGCCGCGTGCGCCTTGTCGATGATCCGCTTCGACGCGGCTTGATCGGTCGGCCCGCCGAACATCATGGTGCCCAGGCAGATGGGCGACACTTTCAGGCCGGAGCGGCCGAGCTGGCGGTATTGCATGGGCTATCCTTGCTGCTTCCTCTGCAGGAACATAGCCGCCCAGTTCCGTCATTGCGAGCGCAGCGAAGCAATCCAGAGATGCGTCCGCGGAAAGATCGTGGATTGCTTCGTCGCAAGGGCTTCTCGCAATGACGAGGAGAGCGCGGTGGCAGTTCGACTGTGCGTCTCTATCCCGGCCCCTTCAAGATCTTGAACACGCCGTTCGCCATCACGATGCAGCGGTCGTCGACCGTCACCTCCGTGCTCATGAAGATCAGGCTGCGGGTCGAGCGCACCACGCGCGGGCGCGAGATCAGGATGTCGCCGATCTGGCCGGCCTCGACGAAATGAGTGTCGAGCTGCACGGTCGCCATGAACTCCTTGCCGGAGACGTAGCGGGCGGTCATGCCGCAGGTGCGGTCGGCGAAGGTCATCATCACCCCGCCCTGGACCATGCCGCGACGGTTGTGGTGCTTGTCCTCGGTCGCGAGCGCGAATTCGTAATGGCCGTCGACCTTGCGCTCCCACAACGGGCCGACCAGGTGCACGAAGCCGGTGGTCTCGAGAATGCTCCAGCCCTCTGATTTCAGCCTTGTCGCGGCCCTGCTCGTCATCGCTCCGTCCACCCCTGCAACGCTGTCTCGCCTCGTTTCATCAGATGCGGTCCTGGTGTAGTCAAGCACCATGAGACCTTTCGACGATGCCACCCGGCGGAATATCGCAGAGGCCTGCGCCTCCTTCGCGCGGCTGCCTGACGAGGCTGAGCCGTCGGCACTGAAGCGCGCCGCGGTGGTGCTGGCGCTGACCGAATCCAGCGACGGCGACGACACCGCCTTCCTGCTCACCAGGCGTGCCTCACACCTGCGTGCGCATCGCGGCCAATGGGCGTTGCCCGGCGGACGCTGCGATGCCGGCGAGACGCCGGTCGAGGCGGCGCTGCGCGAGCTCGACGAGGAGCTCGCGCTCAAGCTTCCAGCCGAGGCGGTGCTCGGCCTGCTCGACGATTATCCGACCCGCTCCGGCTATCTGATCACGCCGGTCGTGGTTTGGGCGGCCGACAGTGCCGCGATCATTCCGAACCCGGACGAGGTCGCCTCCGTGCATCGCATCGCGCTCGACACGATCGAACGCGACGAGGCCTTCGATTTCGCCGCGATCCCCGAAAGCACCCGCCGCGTGATTCGGTTCCATCACCAGATGAGCCTGATCCACGCGCCGACGGCGGCCCTGATCTACCAGTTCCGCGAGGTGCTGGCGGGACGGCACACCCGCGTCACCGAGCTGGAACAGCCGGTATTCGCCTGGAAGTGATGGTAAACGGCACGTTAACGTGCCGGTTACCGGATGCCTGCTAAGAGGGCGGCATGCATCGATCGATTCGAAACACATTGGCGCTGGTTCCACTTGCGCTTGTCCTGATCACGCCCGCCGTACGTGGCGGCGAGGCCGACGCATTGTCGCCGTCCGTGCGCGGCGCCAACGCCCAGCTGCTGTCGCAGTTCTTTGCGCAAGGCGCGGGGGCGTCCCCGGCCGTGCTCGAATATCGTCGCAAGCTCGCCGAGTATCAGGCGGCGCGCGCGGCCTTCGACGCCGAGGCAAGCGCCTATTGGAGCCAGATCTCGGAGAAGCGGAAGGGTCGCAATGCCAAGCGGCGCAGCGGGCAGCAGGTGACGCTCGATGATTACGTGCTGGAGCATCCGCCGCTCTATAACGGGCCGAAGAAGCCGGTGAATCCGGAGCCCGAGGAAACGCCGGACCGGCCGCCCCGCAAGCCTATCCCCGTCGTCGCCGATTTCCTGCGCGCGGCGCAGGAGCTCTATCAGTTCACGCCGCAGCGCCCGTCCGGCGAGGTCGAGTTCAAGCGCGCTTATGCGCGCTACGCGCTCGCCTCCGGGCTGACGCGCGAGCAGGCCGTGCGGGTTTACGCCTTCGAGACCGGCGGCACCGGCAGCCACGACGTGCAGGCGGGAATTGAACATGGCGGCAAGCGCGCGATCTCGACCGCGATGGGTTACAACCAGCTCCTGACCACCAACAGCGTCGAGCTGCTGGCGGAGCAGGGACACGAACTTATTCGCGCGCTCTCCGAGAAAGTGGCGCGGTCGTCAGGACCGGCGCGCCAGGCGCTCGAGCACAAGCTCGTCGTGCTGAAGAAGATGGTCGCGCATGCCAAGTCGGTGCCCGACACCTGGTCGGAGCACGAGAAGATCGGCAATACCGCGCAGGGCTGGGCCATGCATGCGATGGTGCTCGACATCGATATCGGGCCGATGCTGCAGACGCACAAGCTGCTGACCTCGGTGCTGTTCGCCCGCGCCAAGGGCCACACCCGTCCGCTCACCGCGGCCGAGCTCGAGATGATGAACCTCACCGGCGACGGCACCGGGCTCGACATGGTGACGATGCCGCAGGCCATGCGCGAGCAGGTGCCGACCTCGAACTTCTTCCAGCGCGGCGGCTACGAGCGCAACCCGGTCGCGATCCGCCACAACACGGTGGCCAAGCTGCTGGCGGTCACGGACGATCGGATGGACGTGAACAGCGGCAAACCCGGCGCCCGGGAATTGGCGGCGGCGTTTTAGCCCCTTCGCGCTGCCGCATCCTCCACTGTCATGCCCCGGCTCGACCGGGCATCCAGTACGCAGCGGCCTCTCGATTCAATCACGACGGCCTCTGGAATACTGGATCACCCGCCTTCGCGGGTGATGACACCGAGAGTGTGGCCGCGCATCGTCCCGCCCGCCGCAGCTCCTACTGATCCGGCCCGAACTTGAACTTGCCGTCGCCTTCGAGATAGGGGCCGCTGCGCATGTAGAGCTGGCCGTTCTGGCCGATGAAGAACAGCGTGCCCTTCGGCACCTTCTTGGCGCCCTTCAGCAGCTCGCCGGCATTGCTGGTGCCCATCTTGTAGGAATAGGTCTTGCCGTCCCTGTCATACGCATAGCCCATGTCGGACTTGAGCTCCCAGGGCGTTGCCGTCGATTGCGCGCATGCGGGCGCGGCGAACCCGCCGAGCAGCGTTACGCATGCGACCGAAACCAGCGCAAATGTCTTCGTTGAAAATGCCATGATCCCATCCTCCCCGTCGTGGGCATCGGGCTTGAACAAATCACGAACGGTGCACCCGGGTCAATTTGCGAAAGCGCCGCAGCGCATCACGTCTTGTCCAGCAGTTTGTGATTTTCCCTCCGTCCCCTCGCGACTATGTTCCGCTTTCCGTCTAGAACGCAACTCGACAAAATTATTGGTGGGGATGATTCGGATGCGCCATGTGATCAAACTTTGCTGGGCTGCTGCATTGTCGTTGACGGCGCTGGCGCCGGCCGCCCGGGCCAACGATTACCAGCTCAGCCACAACCAGCGCATTTCGTGCAGCCGCGGCCTTGCCCCGGGCAAGCTGAACACGGCGACCTGCAAGTCCTACACCTATCTCTTCAACACCAGGACCTCGGAATATTTCCGCTGCCAGGTTTCGCTGGCGCTGACCCGCGACAACAAGGAAGTCATCAACGTCCAGACCGATGGCGGCTGCACCAAGAAGCCGCGCATCTTCGAGACCGACGGGAAGTATGATTTCGATGCGACCGAGACCGAGCCGCCGAACACCAATTCGTTCTTCGGCCCCGGCGGCTATTCGGTCTGGGCCGCCGACGTCGGCGCTCAGAAGGTGCGCGGCTGCATCACCATCTCCTCCGGCCTCGGCTCCGACATCTCCAAGTGCCTGGACATGACGTTCCAGTGAGAACGCGCTCGATCGCCTCATAGGCGGTGCACTCCCTCCCCCGCCTGCGGGGGAGGGTCGGGGAGAGGGTGTCTCGGCATCGGGACAATCCCCTGGAGGAGAAAGCCCTCACCCGCGCCTTCGGCGCGACCTCTCCCGCGAGCGGGAGAGGTGACGGAGCCCGCGGCGCGTGCGATTGAGCCTCACGCTGCGCCACCTCGCCGCACCCACCGGTTCCCAAAGTCCAGTCGGATCGGCCGTTCGCCGCAGTCCTGTTTTGCCTTTTGGATGGGTTGACCCGCATGCCTCATCCGGCCAATTTCGCGCCCGGTTTGGGGAGAACAACAACCATGAAACGGACCATTTTCGGCGTTGCCGCGGCTCTTGCTCTGGCGGCGTCGGCACCTTGCGCGCAGGCGCAATCCTTCATCAACGTGCTGACCGGGGGTACCTCCGGCGTGTATTATCCGCTCGGGGTCGCGATCGGAAAGATCTACGGCGACAAGATCCCGAACGTGAAGACGCAGGTGCAGGCCACCAAGGCGTCGGTCGAGAATCTCATTCTGCTGCAGCAGGGTCGTGGCGAGCTGGCCTTCACGCTGGGCGACTCGCTGAAAGCCGCCTGGAACGGCGAGGAGGAAGCCGGCTTCAAGACCAAGCTCGACAAGCTCCGCACCATCGGCGCGATCTATCCGAACTACATCCAGATCGTCGCGACCGCCGACAGCGGCATCAAGACGCTGGCCGACCTCAAGGGCAAGAGCCTCTCGGTCGGCGCGCCGAAGTCGGGCACCGAGCTGAACTCGCGCGCGATCCTGGCCGCGGCCGGCATGAGCTACAAGGATCTCGGCAAGGTCGAGTATCTGCCGTTCGCCGAATCCGTCGACCTCATGAAGAACCGGCAGCTCAACGCGACGCTGCAATCGGCCGGGCTTGGCGTCGCCTCGCTGAAGGACCTGTCGACCTCGAGCCCGATCACGGTGGTGTCGGTGCCGAAGGAGACCGTCGACAAGATCGGCCCGCCCTTCGTCTCGGCGATCATTCCGGCCAACACCTATACCGGCCAGGACAAGGACGTTCCGACGGCGGCCGTGATCAACTATCTCGTCACGAGCTCCGCCGTGTCGGACGATCTCGCCTATCAGATGACCAAGCTGGTCTACGAATCGCTGCCGGAATTGCAGACCGCGCATGCGGCCGGCAAGGAGATCAAGCTCGAGACCGCCGCGACAGGCAGCCCGGTTCCGCTGCACCCCGGCGCGATCCGCTATTACAAGGAAAAAGGGCTGATCAAGTAAGGTCGGCTCTCGGTATCGGACGTCATGGCCGGGCTTGTCCCGGCCATCCACGTTCTTAGGCAGGGCGAGAAAGCTCGTGGATGCCCGGGACAAGCCCGGGCATGACGGTCTGGAGACGCTGTGCAATGTTATAAGCGCTGGACGGTTGGGGACGGATTGAAATGCTGGAAAAGGCAGAGGGCACTGACGCTGCCCCCATCAAGGTCGAGTTCGACAATTTCGAGCACGGTTTCCCGGAAGGCTTCGGCCCGGGCGTGTGGGGCGCGCTTGCGTACTGGATCGGCATCGCCTTCGCGACCTTCCAGCTCTATGTCGCCGCTTTCAACTATCTGCCGAGCCAGGTGGTGCGCGGCGTCCATGTCGGCTTCCTCGTTCTGCTCACGTTCGGCCTGATCGCCAACTTCACGGCGAGGAGCACTGCCGGCCGCGCGCTCGGCTGGGCGATCGGCGGCGCCGGCTTCCTCTGCGGGCTCTACCAATGGATCTTCTATGCCGACCTGATCGCGCGCGACGGCGACCCGACGCGGCTCGATCTCGTGGTCGGCACGCTGCTGGCGGTGCTGATCTTCGAGGGCACGCGGCGCCTGATGGGCGCGGCGCTGCCGCTGATGTGCGGCGCGTGCCTCGTCTACTGGTTCTTCGGCCAATATCTGCCGTCGCCGCTCAACCATCGCGGCTACGACTTCGACCAGATCGTCACGCATCTGTCGTTCGGTACCGAAGGCTTCTACGGCGTGCCGATCTACGTCTCGGCCACCTACATCTTCCTGTTCATCCTGTTCGGCTCGTTCCTGGAGCGCGCCGGCATGATCCAGCTGTTCACCGACGTCTCGCTCGGCCTGTTCGGCCGCACCCGCGGCGGCCCGGCCAAGGTCGCGGTGTTCGCCTCCGGCATGATGGGCACGATCTCCGGCTCGGGCGTCGCCAATGTGGTGACCGTCGGCCAGTTCACCATTCCGCTGATGATCAGGTTCGGATATCGCCGTGCCTTCGCCGCCGGCGTCGAGGCCACGGCCTCGATGGGCGGGCAGATCATGCCGCCGGTGATGGGCGCGGTCGCCTTCATCATGGCCGAGACGCTCGGCGTGCAATATTCGGAGATCGTCAAGGCGGCGGCGATCCCTGCGATCCTGTATTTCGCGTCGGCCTTCTGGATGGTGCATCTGGAAGCAGGCAAGCACGGGCTCGTCGGCATGAAGCGCTCGGAAATTCCGAGCGCCTGGAAGGCGCTGGTGACGCGCTGGTATCTCGTGCTGCCGCTCGCTGCCCTCGTCTACATGCTGTTCGAGGGCTTCACGCCGCTCTATGCCGGCAGCATGGGCCTCGCGCTGACCGTGACGCTGATCCTTGGCGCTGCCATCACGGCCGGCGTCTCCGCAACCGCCATTCGGTACATCTTCTGGATCGGACTCGCGCTCGTGGTCGCCGCGCTCTCGCGCGATGGCTTGCAGATCGTGCCGGTCGCGAGCGTCGTCGTCGGCCTGATCGTGATCACCGCCTTCGTCCGCGGCGGCTTTGCGGCGCTGCGTGCCTGCCGCGACGCGCTGGCCGAGAGCGCCAAATCCGCCATCACCGTCGGCATGGCCTGCGCCATCGTCGGCGTCATCATCGGCATGATGTCGCAGACCGGCGTCGGCACCATCTTCGGCGGCTGGGTGATCGGGCTCGGCGAGAAGAGCCTGTTCCTGGCGCTGATCATGACCATGCTGCTGTCGATCCTGCTCGGCACCGGCATCCCGACCATCCCGACCTACATCATCACCGCCGCGCTCGCCGCGCCGGCGCTCGCCAAGCTCGGCGTGCCGCTGATCGCGAGCCACATGTTCGCGTTCTATTACGGAATCATGGCCGACCTTTCGCCGCCGGTGGCGCTGGCTGCGCTCGCGGCAGCCCCGATCGCCAAGGAGAACCCGGACAAGATCGGCTGGGAGGCGATGCGCATCGCGCTCGCCGGCTACGTCATCCCCTTCATCTTCGTCTATTCGCCGGCGCTGCTGTTGCAGACGGGCGATCCCATGGCGGCCAAGCTCGGCTTCTACGGCGCGGTGGCGCTGGCCGCCACCAAGGCATTGGTGGCGATCGGCCTGTTCGGCATGGTCGCGATCGGCTTCCTGTTCACGCGGCTGACGCTGATCGAGCGCCTGGTCGCGCTCGGCGCCGCGTTCTGCCTGCTCGGCGAATTCCCGTTCAGCGACACCGCCGGCTTCGTGCTCGCTGCTGCGCTGGCGCTGTGGCAATGGCGGCAGCGCCCGCCGGCGCCGGTCGAGGCGGTGTGAGCCTCTGCTTCGCAACAGCTTTCGGCGTGAAGGCGCTGGCGCTGTCCGCCTTTACGCTGGCCTGGACGCATTCGGTTGCGAAGGTCGACTGGCAGGAGGATTGGCGCGTCACCCCCGCCGGCCTCGAGCTGGTGCAGGCCCGCGTCAAGGGCACCGGCCCCGGCATGGAGCCGCCGCCGGAGGCACGGCTGGTCGACGGCTGGTTTCAATGGCAGCCGAAGCGGGCGCCGATGCAACAGGTCGTGCTCGGCAATTCCGGTGCGGCCGGGGAGTGGCGGTTGTGCCATGACGGGACGTGCCGGACGCTGTCCGAGATTGTCGGCCATCCGATCGGTGCTAACGTCACCACAATGAGCATCTGCGAACAACAAAAGAAATAAGGGAGATCACGATGGATCGGCTCAAGGGCAAGGTTGCGATGGTGGTGGGGGCCGGCTCGATCGGGCCCGGCTGGGGCAACGGCAAGGCCACTGCCGTGACCTTCGCGCGCGAGGGCGCGCAGGTGTTTTGCGTCGACCGCAACGGCGCCGCGGCCGAGGAGACCGCGAAGATCATCACCGGCGAGGGCGGCAAGGCGACGGCGTTCACCGCCGACGTCGCGCGTCCGGCCGAGATCGAGGCCATGGTGGCGGCGTGCCTGAAGGCCTATGGCCGCATTGACGTGCTCGACAACAATGTCGGCATCGCCGAGATGGGCAGCGTGGTCGAGGTGACCGAGGAGAGCTGGGACCGCGTCTTCAGCGTCAACCTCAAGAGCGCCTATTTCGCCATGAAGCACGTCATTCCCGTGATGGTGAAGCAGGGCGGCGGCTCGATCATCAACATCTCCTCGATCGCCTCGATCCGCCACATGGGCATCTCCTACGTCACCTACGGCAGCTCGAAGGCAGCGATGAACCAGATGACGCGCACCACCGCGATCGAGTTCGCGCGCCAGCATGTACGCGTCAATGCGATCCTGCCCGGCCTGATGAAGACGCCGATGGTTGAGCATTCCGCAGGCCTGGCCGCCAGCTACGCCAAGGGCGACGTCGAGGCGATGTGGCGCGCCCGCGATGCGCAGGTGCCGATGGGGCACATGGGCGATGCCTTCGACGTCGCCAACGCCGCGCTGTTCCTGGCGTCGGACGAATCGAAATACGTGACCGGGATCGAGCTCGTGGTCGACGGCGGGATCACCTGCAAGGCGGGGGCGTAAATTACTTCAACCAGTCCCGTCATCCTGAGGTACGAGCCGCGCGGCGCAACGCGGCGCGCGGGGAGCCCCGAAGGATAGACGGCCCCGATGCAGCCGGGCCGTCGCCCTTCGAGGGCCGCTGAAGAAGCGGCCGCCTCAGGGTGGCGGATTGAAATTGATGCTCGGGACGACAGCGGTGATTACTGCGCCAGCGCCAGGATCCCGCCGGCGAACGAATGCCACGCCGCACTCTCGCTGACCGGCCAGTTCAGCACCTTCACCGCCAGCAGCGCCAGTGTGCCGTAGATGTAGACCGGATGCACGCGGCCTTCGGCGCGCCAGTCGCGCGCCATGGCGACGACGAGCAGGAGCGAGGCGACGACGGCCGGCGCGATCGTCACCGGCACCGGCGGCGGGCCGGGCGGGCCGGGAGGCGCCAGGAAGGTCAGGAACCAGCGCGCGATGGCGGCATCGAGGATCGAGACCGCGGCCAGCAGCATCAACCGCTTGTGAACCTCGGGCCTGCGCGTGTTCATGATCGCGAGCACGAACACGATCGCGAAGAACGCGATCCCGCTCATCGGCACGATCGAGAAGCCGATGCCGGCCTCGCGCTGGCCGAGCGCGGCGGAATGCTGCATCACGTGCACCGAGGCGAGGAAGCCAAATATCGTCATTGCGGTGGCGAGCGACACGCCGGCAATGCCGAGCGAACGGTGATTGACCACGCGGCCCGAGGCCGCGAGCCAGGTCTGCAGCACGAAATAGAGAGACCAGGTGAAGAACAAGAATCCGTGAAAATGAATCACCGGGCTTGCGGACAGCGTCCGGTGGGCGAGCGGCACCCAATAGGTCGGCGCGAAACCGAGAAACGCGGTGGCCGCGCAGGCCAGGGCCATGTGCAGATAAAAATACCGTGCAGGCGACGCATCACGCGCGCGTACACGACGGTCGTCGGTCAGGGTCGTCATCTGGAGTGAGTCTGGAGACGAGGGATTTGGTTCAATGCCGGCCGTTCACGCTCGGCTGTCCCGGATCGGCGCGCGCTTTAAGGCGCGCTTGTCCGGGACGACACCGAGCTTGTATCCACGAGTTGCCTCATCCCCCCGCGCTCAATTCTGCGCGATCGAGCTCCTCTTCGATGCGGTGGAAGGCATCGTCACCTATCACCTCGGTGGCGCGGAGGTCGAAGATCGCTTTGCGCGCGGCGTCGATGGCACGGCGGCGCAGCGGATCGGCCGGCAGTTCGCCGTTGGCGATGCCGCCATTGGGATCGTTCTCGGCCTGCATCAGGATGGCGCGATATTCGAGCCGCAGGATCTCCGCCTCCTCCGACGGATCGCTCTCGATCGCCTCGAGCGCAGCGCGATACGCGACGGCACGTCCGCGCGCGACCTCGATGCCGACGGGATCGTCGTCTTCGAGGCGGAAGGCGAGGATCAGCGGCCGCAGCGTCAGGCCCTGGATCACCAGCGTCCCCAGCACCACCGCGAAGGCGATGAAGACGATGAAATCGCGATAGGGGAAATTCTCCGGCAGGGCAAAGGCGGTGGCGAGCGTGACGAGGCCGCGCATGCCGCACCAGGAGATGATGAGCCCGCCCTTGGGCGAGGCCACCTGTTTCGGATCCTTGGGATGATAGAGCCCGCGCGCGATCAGCACCCGGAGCGTCGTGCGATAGAACGTGACCCAGAACAGGCGCACCATAATCACGGTGAGCAGGATCCAGGCGGCGGCCACGCAATATTCCCAGCGGACGTCCGCATCCAGCCGCGTCCAGATCGGCCGCATCTGCATGCCGATCAGCATGAAGGCGAGCACGTTGAGCACGAACACCGTGGTCTCCCACACCGCATAGGATGGCACCCGCAGCCGCGCCGGCATGCGCGCGGGCGCGGTGCGCGCCAGGGTGATGGCGTAGACGACGATGGTGAGGATGCCGGAGAGGCCGAGATGCTCGGCGGCGATCCAGACCATGAAGGTGGTGGCGAACTGAACGATGATCGCGCTCGGCGCCTCCGTCATGCGCTCCATGATGGGCGAGATGAGGCGGGCTGCGACAAGGCCGGCGACCACGCTGCCGACCAGGGCCAGCGCCATGGTCGGCGCAACCTGGCTCCACGTCAGGTGTTCGGTGGCGACCGCGCCGACCGCGATGCGATAGATCAGAAGAGCGCTGGCATCGTTGAGCAGGCTTTCGCCCTCCAGGACCTTCACCATGCGATGGGGCAGCTTGACCTGGCTCAGGATCGCGACCGCGGCGGCCGCATCCGGCGGCGCAACGATGGCGCCGAGCGCGACCGCGGCGGCCCAGGGCATGTCAGGCATCAGCCGGTGCGCGACGAAGGCCACGGCGGCCGTGGTCAGGCCGACCGCGGCGACGACCAGGGTCGAGACCGGAACCCAATTGTTGCGCAGATCGCGCAGCGAGGTGTCGAACGCGGCGTCGAGCAGGACCGGTGCGACAAAAAGGGCCAGTGCGAGGTCGGGCTCCAGCGTCCAGGACGGACTGGACGGCACGAAGGCGATCAGCGCGCCGCCGATGGCGAGAAAGGTCGGGTAGGGGACCTTGATCCGCCGCGCCAGCGCCGATAAGGCAACGGCGCCGAGCAGGAGCACGATGATCCATTCGAATGTCGACACGATGATCCCCGAAACCGATGTGGGCGGCACCACAAGCTAGCACCAATCCGGCCGTATGACGGATTGTACGGCCCCGAGGCAAGGCGTAAGGCAAGACCGAGAGCAAGGCCCAAAGCAAGCTTCCGACTGCAACGAGCATGCGTTTTCAAAAACTCATCCAATCGTCAGGTGCCGTAGTGCTTTGCGCGCTCTCGCTCGGCGCCGCCCGGGCTGCGACCGGCGGCGAGCCGGCTGCGGTGATCAAGGTCGATGTCGAATCATGTCTCGCGGCGGCCGCGGCCGACGATATGGACAGGGCCGCCACGGCCTGCGCCGCCGTGATCGATAACGAGAAGACCGCCAAGGAGGATCTGATCAAGGCTTTGGTCGCGCGCGCGGCGCTCTATGCGCGGCACGATCAGGTCGACCGCGCCATCGCCGACGACAGCCGCGTTCTCCTGCTCGATCCCACGCTTGCCGACATCTTCAATGCGCGCGGCGAGCTCTGGCTCAGGAAGGGCGACAAGCCCAAGGCGGTGCAGGATTTCGGCGCGGCCCTGAAGATCGATCCGAACCACGAGAAGGCCAAGGCCAATCACAAGGCGATGGCGCGCGAGCTCGAGCGCATCGGCGCGCAGATGGCCGTCGCCGGCAAGCCCAGCTTCAACTGCCGGAATGCGGTCCGGGCCGTGGAGAAGGCGATCTGCAGAAATCGCGAGCTGGCCGATCTCGACCGCGAGATTTTCGGGTCGAACGCGCGTGCGATCCGGCAGGCGCCCAATCCGGCGGAGGCCAAGAGGCTCCAGCGCGAGCAGGACGCGTTCATCGCCCGCCGCAATGCGGCGTACGGCCGGCCGGGCTATGATCTGAAGAAGGCGATGCAGGAGCGGCTGCAACAGATCAACGGGGTGGATGGGTATTGAGGCTTGTTTCGCCCCTCCCGCAAGCGGGGCGAGGGACTGATGCAGCGGGGCGCTCCCAGCTGGCCCGAATTGAACCCATTCCGTGCCCGACGCGACAATGGTGAAAACCTGACGTCACGGAGCAATCTGCCATGTGCGGCACGCATCCTTCCGCGCAAGCGCTTTCGCTTGCCAAAAGCTCGTTTCGCGCCTTCCTTCTCAGCGCTGCCATGAGCCTTGTCCTCGCTGCGCCGGCCTCGGCCGGTACCGACTGCGTGATGGGCAGCAAGGCTGCTCCAGCGGAGCTGATGCCCGCCTGCACGGCTATCATCGACCAGACCGCCAATCCCGCCTCCGATCGTGCCGCGGCCCTGCTGGTTCGCGCCGACGCCCATGCCCGGACTTCGGGCGGCCTCACCCAGGCCTTACGGGACATCGACCGCGCCATTGCGCTCGACGGCAGGAATGCGAAGGCCTGGCGCCTGCGCGGCGACCTGTTGCGCGAGGCCGGCGGGGATCTCAACCGCGCCGCAGCCGACCTCAGCAAGGCGATCGAGCTCGATCCCGCGGACGCAGAGGCCTACGAGCTGCGCGGTATCGTCTACACCAATCAGCGCCGGCTCGACCGCGCGCTCGCCGACTACGACCAGGCGATCAAGCTGAAGCCGGACTTTGCGCAGGCCTGGTCCGATCGCGGCGTTGCCCACTATCTCGGCGGCGACAACGAAAAGGCGATCCGGAATTTCGACGAGGCCCTGCGGCTCGACCCCGACCGGCCCCGCACCTATACCAATCGTGGGGCGGCCTATAAGAAGCTCGGCCAGCTCGACAAGGCGCTCGCCGATGACGGCGAGGCGATCAGGCTCGATCCTAAGGTGCCGGAATATTACGACAACCGCGGCCTGATCTATGCGGCCATGGGCGAGTACGACAAGGCCATTGCCGATTACGACCTGGCGATCCGGCGGGAGCCGCGCGCCAACTTCCTGACCAACCGCGGCGATTCCTATCAATTCAAGGGCGAGCTCGGGGCCGCACTGAGCGACTACGAGGCGGCGCTGAAGCTCGATCCGAATTTCGCGAAGACCTACAACAACCGCGCCGTGCTCTACAAGAAGATGGGCGAGCGTAAGAAGGCGCTGGCGGACTACGAGATGGCGCTGAAGCTCGATCCCGGCAACGAGAACGCCGCGAATGGCCGCCGGGCCACGATCGCCGAGATCGCGAAATTCGGCGCGGCGTCCCCGGGCCCTATTCATGCGCGCTCGGCCGATGATCGCGGTCCGTCATTCGATTGCGCCAACGCGAAGCGCGAGGTCGAGCAAGTGATCTGCGCCGATCCGCAGCTTGGCGTGCTTGACCGCCAGATCGCCGAGGCTTACGCGCGTGTGCTGAAATCCGCAAGCAAGCGCGCGGCGGAAGGCCTGCGCAAGTCCCAGCGCGATTTCCTCGTCACGCGCGATGCGAGTTTCCGTCGGCCCGGCTATGATCTGAAGAAGGTCATGCAGGATCGCTTGCTGCGGCTGAATGCGATGGAGAGCTGAGCGCCCCTTCGCCTCTCCCCGCCTGCGGGAGAGGCCGGAATTCGCGACAGCAAATTCCGGGTGAGGGGCTCTGCGCGCGTCCAACCCTCACCGTGACCGCGGATGCAGCCCCGACCCTCTCGGCGCGAGCGGAGCTCGTTGCGACCCGTAAGAACGGGGAGAGGGAGAAGATGCATCCTTTTCAGCTTGAACCGCGGCCCGTTCCCGGGAAAATAGCCCTCAAACAAGGCCGGCATTGATCCTGGTCATGGCGGGGCGTCTGTCCTGCCACGAGGTTCGGAGCCAGCCGAATAAAGGGAACGGGAGCGCGGGAATGAACATCCAGGGCAAGAGTCTCTATCACGAGGTCCATACGCGCTCGCTCGCCGACCCCGAAGGCTTCTGGGCCGAGGCCGCCAAAGACATCGACTGGATCGAGCCGCCCAAGACGATCTTCGATCCAAGCCAAGGAACCTACGGCCGTTGGTTCACGGGCGGTGTTGTCAATACCTGCTACAACGCGCTCGACCGCCATGTCGCAGGCGGCCGCGCCGACCAGATCGCGCTGATCCACGATTCGCCGCTGACCGGCAGCGTCACCAAATTGACCTATGCCGAGCTGCTGAACGAGGTGCAGGCGCTCGCCGCGATCATGCAGGATTTCGGCGTCGCCAAGGGCGATCGTGTCATCCTCTATATGCCGATGGTGCCGGAGGCCGTGGTCGCGATGCTCGCCTGCGCGCGGATCGGGGCGGTGCATTCCGTGGTGTTCGGCGGCTTCGCAGCGAAGGAGCTCGCCACCCGCATCGACGACGCGCAGCCGAAACTCATTCTCTCCGCAAGCTGCGGCATCGAGCCGGGCCGCATCGTGCAGTACAAGCCGCTGCTCGACGAGGCGGTCAAGCTTGCCGGCAGCAAGCCGAAAGCCTGCATCATCCTGCAACGTCCGCAGCTTACCTGCGATCTGACGCCGGGCCGGGACTACGATTGGGCGAGCCTGCGCCGCAAGGCGCTGAATGACGGCAAGAAGGCAGCTTGCGCGCCTGTAGCCGCGACCGATCCGCTCTACATCCTCTACACCTCGGGCACCACGGGCATCCCGAAGGGCGTCGTGCGCGACAATGGCGGCCATCTCGTCGCGGTGAAATGGTCGATGTTCAACCTCTATGGCGTCAAGCCGGGCGAGGTGTGGTGGTGCGGCTCCGACATCGGCTGGGTGGTCGGCCACAGCTACATCGTCTACGGCCCGCTGCTGCACGGCGCGACGACGATCATGTACGAGGGCAAGCCGGTCGGCACACCTGACGCCGGCGCGTTCTGGCGCGTGATCTCGGAGCACAAGGCGGTTGCATTGTTCACCGCGCCGACCGCGTTCCGCGCGATCCGGAAAGAGGATCCGGAAGGAAAGTTCATCCGGCAATACGATCTCTCGAAATTCCGCACCCTGTTCCTCGCCGGCGAGCGCGCCGATCCGCCGACGGTCGAATGGGCGGAAGCGCAGCTCAAGGTGCCGGTAATCGACCATTGGTGGCAGACCGAGACCGGCTGGTGCATCGCCGGCAACCCGGTCGGGCTCGGCATGCTGCCGGTGAAGCACGGCTCGCCGACGGTGCCGATGCCGGGCTACCAGGTCGACGTGGTCGACGAGGCGGCGAAGCCGGTGGGGCCCAACACGATGGGCTCGATCGTCATCAAGCTGCCGATGCCGCCGGGCTGCCTGCCGACGCTGTGGAATCAGGATACGCGCTTCAAGGAAGCGTATTTGAGCGAATTTCCCGGCTATTACAAAACCTCGGATGCCGGCTACAAGGACGAGGACGGCTACGTCTTCGTCATGGGCCGCACCGACGACATCATCAACGTCGCCGGCCATCGGCTCTCCACCGGCGGCATGGAGGAGATCCTGGCCTCGCATCCCGATGTCGCCGAATGCGCCGTGCTCGGCGTCAAGGACGCGATCAAGGGCGAGGTGCCCTGCGGCTTCCTGGTGCTCAAGGCCGGCGTGAAACGGGCGCCGGCCGAGATCGAGAAGGAGATCATCGCGCTGGTGCGCGACAAGCTCGGCCCGGTCGCCGCCTTCAAGCTCGCGATCACCGTCGGCCGCCTGCCCAAGACGCGCTCCGGCAAGATTCTGCGCGGCACCATCAAGAAGATCGCCGACGGCGAGTCCTGGACCATGCCGGCGACGATCGAGGATCCCAAGGCGCTCGACGAAATCGGGGAGGCGCTGAAGGGGCGGGTGTGAGGAAGTTCTGCGGTCATATGAGTGAGGCGCGAGGCCGTCTCTCCAACCTCAACGGTCATCACCCGCCTGCGCGGGGAATGACAGCGAGCGTGGGACGGCGTCCAGGGACTTACATTCTCCTCATTCCCCGCTAAACAGGGTCGGTCAACAAGGGACCCTCGATGCCACTTGCCGCCGCGCCGCGCCTGCTTGCAGCTGTGCTGCTCGCCACCGCTGTTTCCGCCTGCTCCGCGCGCTACCAGAATACGGTGGCGGTGGGCGGTGACGATGACGACGCGGTGTGCCAGGGCCGGGGCTATGCGCAGGGCTCGCCGGAATACGTGGCCTGCCGCAAGGACCGCGACGTCCAGCGCAACGCCGCCACCGCGCGCGCCGACCGCCGCCAGCGCGATCTCGGCGAATACATGCTGAACCATCCCGAGCGGCCCTGACGTGTGGGAGCGGCACTATGTTGCCGCCAGCGCGTCTCGCCTGCCTGGTTTTCGTGACACATATGCAACGCCGTGGCCAAATCGTGGCGGCGTCCGCCTGAATTGATCGAGATCAAATCCTCCAGCGTCCCCTTTCTGCTCTGACGCTCATGGCGCGCAACGATGCGCGAGAGATGGCTGAAGGGGATTGAAATGCAGAGAACGACAAGAAACCTGGCGCGGCTTGCGACTTTTGGCGCGATGCTGGCGGGCACGTTTGCATCGGTGCAAGCTGCCGATTTGCCTGTCTACAAGAAGGCGCCGCCGCCGGTGGAGGCATTCAATCCGTGGATGGTGCGCCTGCGCGTGCTCGGCGTGTTGCCGGATGGCGGCAGCTCGACCGTCAATGTGGCGGGCGTGCCCTCGCTGTCCTCGCCGAATTCCGGCCTCTCGATCAGCGACCAGGTCGTCCCCGAGCTCGACATCAGCTATTTCTTCACCAAGAACATCGCGGCCGAGCTGATCCTCGGCGTGACCCGGCACTCGATCAACGGCACCGGGTCGCTCGCAAACCTGCCGATCGGCAAGACCACGCTGCTGCCGCCGACCCTGACGCTGCAATATCACTTCGACCAGTTCGGCGCGTTCAAGCCCTATGTCGGCGCCGGCGTGAACTACACCGTGTTCTTCAACACTTCCGCCCGCAATACGCCGTCCGCGATCGTCGGTCCGCCCGCGATCGTCGCCACCACCACCAACCTGCATGTCAGCAACGCATGGGGCGGCGCCGTGCAGTTCGGCTTCGACTACATGATCGACCGGCACTGGGGTCTCAACGTCGACGTCAAGAAGCTCTGGCTGCGCCCGGATTACAGCGCCACCGTCTCCGGCCTGCCGGTCACCGGCACCGCGCATATCGATCCGTGGCTGGTCGGCGCCGGCGTGACGTACAAGTTCTGAGATTGTTGCTTGGAGACGAGCTGTGACCACAGCCGACCCTGCGCTCCCTCCCCCCTTGCCGGGGAGGGCGGGGGAGAGGGGTAGCTCAGCAAGCGGTGTGCAAGAGTCGCACCGCTTCGAGGTGATGGAGGGAGTCCCCGTGGGGTACCCCTCTCCCTAACCCTCCCCCGCAAGGGGGGAGGGGACGCAGTGTGCGTGTGGCGACACGCGTCACACGCGCTCAGCCCGTCTTCACAAAACAAAAAGCGCGGCAGGCTTCCCTGCCGCGCTTTTTGCGTTTGAAGCGAGCGAAGAAGGAGGAACTACTCCTCCTCGGCGTCCTGCTTCTTGCCGCCGAGCGTCTTCAGCTTGGCGAACACGGCGTCGACGTTGAGGTCGTCGCTGGACTTCTCCGCGGATTCGTATTCGTCCTTGCGGGTGGTCTCGGAGGCCGGCAGCAGCGTGGCGCCGCCATAGGCGGCGTCGACCGGCTTTTCCTTGGCGGCGCGCTGCACCTCGAAATCGAGCTCGATCTGCGAGCAGAGGCCGAGGGTGACGGGATCGATCGGGGTGAGCTGGGACGTGTTCCAGTGGGTGCGGTCACGCACGCTGGCAATGGTGCTCTTGGTGGTGCCGACCAGACGCATGATCTGGGCGTCCTTGAGCTCGGGATGGCTGCGCAGCAGCCAGAGGATGGCGCTCGGACGCTCGTGGCGGCGCGACACCGGGGTGTAGCGCGGGCCCTTGCGCTTGGGCTGCGGCGGCAGCACCACCTTGCTCTCCTGGAGGCGGAGCCGGTAATCCGGGTTCTTCTCGCCCTTCTCGATCTCCTCGCGGGTGAGCTGGCCGTTGGAGAGGGGATCCATGCCCTTGATGCCCTGGGCCGCATCGCCATCGGCGATCGCGCGCACCTCGAGGGGATGCATCTTGGTGAAATCGGCGACCTGGTCGAAGGTCAGCGCGGTGTTGTCGAGCAGCCAGACGGCGGTCGCCTTGGGCATCAGAGGTGCGTTGCTCATGGCAAATCTCCTTTGTGCTTCGCCCACCCCTCTGGAGGCGAAACCGGTGGTCATCAGCGATGACAGGGAATTCGCGCTATATAAGCCCGGAGGGGCTGGCCACGCAATGGTTCTGCTATAGATAGTGCCTTGACAGCGCCCGAAAGGGGGCCCAATTCCCTTGGAAATCGCGGTATAGTTCAACCCGACCGTTTTAAGCCCTATTCCATCCATCGACCGCCCCCGCCGGAAGGCGAAACGGGTGATTCGGTCCCGAGATCGCTCAATGTCAGCCAAACCAGACCTCAAGATCGTGCTTTGTTCTCCCCGCGGCTTCTGTGCCGGGGTGGTCCGGGCGATCGACACCGTGGAACGGGCGCTCGATAAATACGGCGCCCCCGTCTATGTTCGCCACGAGATTGTGCATAACAAATACGTCGTCGACGGGTTGAAGAAGAAGGGCGCCATCTTCGTCGAGGAGCTCGCCGAAATCCCGGAGAACACCACCGCGCCGGTGGTCTTCTCGGCCCATGGCGTGCCGAAATCGGTTCCGGCCGACGCGCAGTCCCGCAATCTGTTCTCGCTGGATGCGACCTGCCCGCTGGTGACCAAGGTCCATCGCGAGGCCGCGATCCATTTCAAGCGTGGCCGCGAGATCTTCCTGATCGGCCACTCCCATCACCCAGAGGTGGTCGGCACGCTCGGCCAGCTTCCGGCCGGCGCGGTGACCCTGATCGAGACCGCCGAGGACGCCAAGACCATCGCCCCGCAGGACCCCAACAACCTCGCCTTCGTGACCCAGACCACGCTGTCGATCGACGACACCGCGGAGATCGTGGCGCTCTTGAAGGAGCGCTTCCCCAACATCAACGGCCCGCACAAGGAAGACATCTGCTACGCCACCACCAACCGCCAGCTCGCGGTGAAGAAGGTGGCGCCGGTGGTGGACGCGCTCATCGTCGTCGGTGCCCCCAATTCGTCGAACTCGCAGCGACTGCGCGAGGTTGCCGAGCGCGAGGGCTGCAAGATCGCGGTGCTGGCGCAGCGCGCCGCCGACATCGACTGGGACAAGTTCGGCAACCTCACGAGCCTCGGCATCACCGCCGGCGCTTCCGCGCCGGAGGTGATCGTCGAGGAGATCATGGACGCCTTCGCCGAGCGCTACACGCTGCATGTGGAGACGGTCTCGGCCGCGGAAGAGAACGAGTTCTTCCCGCTGCCGCGTCAGGTGCGTCCCGAAGCTGCCGCCGAGTAGACCTTGATGGCGGTCTACACCGACGTCGCCGCCGACGAGCTTGCGGATTTCCTGAAGCAATATGATCTCGGCGAATTGCTTTCCTACAAGGGCATCGCCGAGGGCGTCGAGAACACCAACTTCCTGCTGCATACCAGCCAGGGGTCGTTCATCCTCACGCTCTACGAGAAGCGGGTGGCGAAGAACGATTTGCCGTTCTTCCTCGCGCTGATGGCGCATCTGGCCGAGCACGGCGTCAACTGCCCGCTGCCGGTGAAGGGACGCGACGGCGAGGCGCTGCGCGAGCTGTCGGGACGGCCTGCGGCGATTATCACCTTTCTCGAAGGCATGTGGCCGCGCAAGCCGACCGTGGCGCATTGCGCCGGCGTCGGCGAGGGGCTGGCGAAGATGCATCTGGCCGGCGCGAACTTCGGGATCAAGCGCGCCAACGCGCTGTCGGTCTCGGGCTGGCGGCCGCTGTTCGATGCGGCGTCGAACCGCGCCGACGAGGTGCAGCCGGGACTGCGCGCGTTCCTCGCGGCCGAGCTCGATCATCTCTCGAGCGGAATCTGGCCGACCGATCTGCCGGAAGGCGTGATCCACGCCGACCTCTTCAACGACAACGTCTTCTTCCTCGGCGACAAGCTCTCCGGGATCATCGACTTCACCTTCGCCTGCAACGACATGCTGGCCTACGACGTCGCGATCTGCCTCAACGCCTGGTGCTTCGAGCCGGATCATTCCTTCAACGTCACCAAGGCGCGGGCCTTTCTCAACGCCTATGGCCGGGTGCGAAAGCTCTCCGAGGCGGAAGAGGCCGCGCTGCCGCTGCTGGCGCGCGGCGCGGCGATCCGTTTCCTGCTGACGCGGCTGGTCGACTGGCTCAACGTGCCGCCCGGTGCGTTGGTGAAGCCGAAGGATCCGCTGGAATATTTCCGCAAGCTGCGCTTCCATCAGAGCGTCGGCAGCGTGCGCGACTATGGACTGATGCCGTCGGGGCTGGTGGCGTGAGCGAGCGTCCCAATGTCACGATCTATACCGATGGCGCCTGTTCGGGAAATCCCGGGCCGGGCGGCTGGGGCGCGATCCTGAGGTTCGGCGACAAGGAAAAAGAGCTGAACGGCGGCGAGCGCCACACCACCAACAACCAGATGGAGCTGATGGCGGCGATCTCGGCGCTCGAAGCGCTGAAGAAGCCGTGCATCGTCGATCTCTACACGGACAGCCAGTACGTCCGGCAGGGCATCACCGGCTGGATCTTCGGCTGGAAGCGCAACGGCTGGCGCACCGCCGACAAGAAGCCGGTGAAGAATGTCGAGCTATGGCAGCGCCTCGACGCCGCGCTGAAGCAGCATGAGATCCGCTGGCACTGGGTCAAGGGCCACGCCGGCCATCCCGAGAACGAACGCGCCGATCAGCTCGCGCGCGACGGCATCGCGATGGCGCGGTTGCAGCAGCGGGTGCGGGAGTAGGCGACGACGTCGTCGCTCCACCTTCAACTGTCATCGCCCGCGAAGGCGGGCGATCCAGTATTCCAGAGGCGGGTGTGATTGAGAGGCCGCGGCGTACTGGATGCCCCGGTCAAGCCGGGGCATGACAGCGTCTGTTGTCGCGAAGCGCTCAGAGCTGCCCGAGCAGCGTATCGCCGCCGGAGACCTCGACCTTGCCGGGCATCGCCTCGAGGTTCAGCTTCTTGACCACGCCGTCCTCGACCAGCATCGAATAGCGCTTGGAGCGGATGCCGAGGCCGTTGGCGGAGGCGTCGAGCTCCATGCCGATCGCCTTGGCGAAGTCGGCATTGCCGTCGGCGAGGAAGATGGCCTCGTCGCGCTGGTCGGTGTCGCGCTTCCAGGCGTTCATGACGAAGGCGTCGTTGACCGAGACGATCGCGATGGTGTCGACGCCCTTGTCCTTCATGGCATAGGCGTTGAGGAAGATGCTCGGCAGATGCATCTTGTGGCAGGTGCCGGTGTAGGCGCCGGGCACCGCGAACAGCGCCACCTTCTTGCCCTTGAAAATATCGTCGGTGGTCTTCACCTGCGGGCCTTCCGCCGTCATCACGCGGAATTTAGCCTCGGGCAGCTTGTCGCCAATCTGGATCGCCATGGTCAGTCTCCCTGAAAATCGGTCCCGCTTTTTAGACCGTGCGGCGGGGCTGCACAATATTGCCGGCGGTGAAAGCGGCGGAGGCGGCGGCTCTTCACCTCGATGTCATCAGCCGGAAAAGCCGCCACTGTCGAGGAAGGCCTGCTCTTCCTCCGTGGACGAACGCCCGAGGACGCGGTTGCGGTGAGGGAAGCGGCCGAAGCGGCGGATGATGTCGGCATGCTCCCGGGCGTATTTCAGGTTCTCGGCATTGTCAGCTTCGTTGGCATTGTCGGCGTTTTGAAACAGCGCGACGCAATGCAGCTGGTCGGCCAGGTGCTCCGAATGCATGAAGGGCAGATAGAGGAATTCGAGCAGGATCGGATCGACCCTGGTGTCGACACCTCGATCGATGGCGCGGCTAGCGACCTCGCGCGCCAGCGCGTCGCTGGCAAAGGCCTCGGGCGTGCCGCGAAACATGTTGCGGGGAAATTGGTCGAGGACGATGACGAGCGCCAATGCGCCTGCGTCACTGTCTTCCCATGATGCCAGTTCGCCGGCGACCGCCTTCTGCCACAGCGCAAGAAAGCGGCGCCTGATCTCCGCGTCGAAAGCGTCGTCGCGCTTGTACCAGCGCTCGCGGCCGGCATCGCGCCAGAAGGTGAGAATTCCTGATGGCGCGATGTCGCCGACGTCCGTCATCGGCGGTGCAGCCTACGCCGCCTCTGCCTTCTTCTCGTCGCGCAACTGCCGGCGCAGGATCTTGCCGACATTGGTCTTGGGCAGGTCGGTGCGGAATTCGATGTGCTTGGGCACCTTGTAGCCGGTGAGCTGCTCGTGACAGAACTTGATCACCGCCTCGGCGGTGAGGTTGGGATCCTTCTTCACCACGAAGGCCTTCACCGCTTCGCCCGACCTGGAATCGGGGATGCCGATCACGGCACATTCGAGCACGCCGGGATGGCTGGCGATGACTTCCTCGATCTCGTTCGGATAGACGTTGAAGCCGGAGACCAGGATCATGTCCTTCTTGCGGTCGACGATCTTGGTGTAGCCCTTCTCGTCCATGATGCCGATATCGCCGGTGCGGAAATAGCCGTCCGCGGTCATCACCTTGGCGGTCTCCTCCGGCCTGTTCCAGTAGCCCGACATCACCTGCGGGCCTTTGGCGCAGATCTCGCCGGGCTGACCGAGCGGGATCTCGTTGCCGTCGTCATCGCGGATCGAGATCCAGGTCGACGGCACGGGGATGCCGATCGACCCCGTGAATTCAGTTGCCGTTGCCGGATTGCAGGTCAGCGTCGGCGAGGTCTCCGACAGGCCGTATCCCTCGGCGATGAAGCAGCCGGTGATCGCCTTCCATTGATCGGCCACGGGGCGCTGCACCGCCATGCCGCCGCCGTTGGAGATCTTCAGCTTGGAGAAGTCGAGCTTCTTGAAATCGGGATGGTGCATCAGCCCGTTGTAGAGCGTGTTCACGGCCGGGAAGCTGTTGACCTGGTATTTCGCCAGCTCCTTGATGAATCCGGGAATGTCGCGCGGGTTGGGGATCAGGAGATTGCAGCCGCCGGCGCGGACCGCGAGCAGGTAGCAGGCCGTCAGCGCGAAGATGTGGTAGAGCGGCAGCGCGCAGACGATCATGAGCTGATCGACATGCGGCGGCGCGGCCAGCGCCGGCTGCAGCCAGGCGTCGTTCTGCAGGACGTTGGCGACGATATTGCGATGGAGCAGTGTGGCGCCCTTGGAGAGGCCGGTGGTGCCGCCGGTATATTGCAGGAAGGCGACGTCGCCTGGCGAGAGCTTGGGCTTGCTGAAGGTCATGCCGCGGCCGGCGGACAGCGCGTCGTTGAAGGAGACCGAGCCCGGCAGCGACCACGCCGGAACCATCTTCTTGACGCGGCGAACGACCAGATTGACGATCACGCCCTTGAAGCCGAGCAGGTCGCCCATGCTGGCGACGATGACATGCTTCACCGCCGTCCTGGCGATCACCTGCTCGACCGTGTGGGCGAAATTCTCCAGCACGATGATGGCTTCGGCGCCGGAATCCTTGAGCTGGTGCTCGAGCTCGCGCGGGGTGTAGAGCGGGTTGACGTTGACGACGGCGAAGCCGGCACGCAGCACCGCGGCGGTCGCAACCGGATATTGCAGCACGTTCGGCATCATGAGGGCGACGCGGGCGCCACGCTGCAGCCCGCGGCCCTGCAAGTAAGCCGCGAGCGCGACCGACATCTGGTCGAGGTCGCGGTAGCTGATCGACTTGTCCATGCAGATGAACGCCTTGCGGTCGGCGAACTTGGTGAAGCTCTCCTCCAGCAGGTCGACCAACGATGCGTATTGGGTCGGCTCGATATCGGCGGGCACGCCGGGCGGATATTGCTTGAGCCAGATGCGCTCCATGGAAAACTCCCCTCATTGACCAGAGCCCGTTGTGTCTCGGGCTTGCCTCATTACCGCCAGTATCGAGCCTGCCTGAACCGCTGGCAAGCCGTCGACGCTTAGGGCAAAGGTCGGAAGGTGGCTACCGGAATCGTCGCGAACGGCTGCCGCAGGTGCGAAGCCGGGCCGGATCGGCCCGGGGTGCGCCGTTAACTGTTGTTGGCCGGCTTGGCCGCGGGCTTGGTCGCGGCCTTGGGCTTGGCGGGCTTCTGATCGCCGCTGGCCGCAGGCTTCTCGGCGGGTTTAGCCGCCGCATCAGGCTTGGCGGCAGCATGCTTGGGCGCTGCCGGCTTCGCCGCAATCTTGGGATCGCTCTTGGGATCGCTCTTGGTGTCGCTCTTTGCGTCGGTCTTGCCGTCGCTCTTGCCATTGTTCTTGACCCCAGCCGGCTTGGCATCCGGCTTCACCGCTGCGGTCTTGGTGTCCTTGCTGGCGTCCTTGCCGGCGTCTTTCGGCTTGTCGGCCGCATCCGGCTTCTTGGCCACGCGCGACTTCTTGCCACGCGGCTTGGAGGACGCCGCCTGCTGGTCGGCATCGGCCGCGACCGCCGCGATCAGGGCGGTGCCGGTGCGGGTCGGGCCGGTATAGACCAGCACAGGCTCGGTCGGCGCCGCCGCCGAGGCCATCAGCTCGGAGGCCTTCATCAGGGGCGGCTGCAGGCCGGCGGTGAAGAAGGTCACCTGGGCTTCGCCGCCGGTGGCCGCGGCCGATCCTGATGCGCCGCCATTGGCGGCAATCAGCGCATCGTCGTCGTCGCTGGCCGGCCGCTTGCGGTGGGGCCCGCACATCTCGTCACGCAGGTTCGGCGGCGAGGCGTCGACCGGCACGAGGTTATCGACCGTGCCGAGCGAGGGACGCAGCCAGGTGAGATTGTCCTGGGCAAAACCGCGCTCCAGCAGCTGTGCCGCCTTCACCGCGCGCGCCGTGCCGGAGCCTGCGCCCAGCACCACCGCGATCAGCCGGCGGCCGTTGCGCGTGGCCGAGGCGACGAGATTGTAGCCGGAGGCGCAGATGAAGCCGGTCTTGAAACCGTCGGCGCCGGGATAGCGGCCGATCAGCTTGTTGAAATTACCGGTGATGCGCTTGCCGAAGCGGATCGCCGGGATGTGCACGAAATATTCGTATTCCGGCAGGTCGCGCAGGAACGCGCGCGCGAGGATGCCGAGGTCGCGCGCCGACGTGATCTGGCCGTCGGCGGGCAGGCCGTTCGGATTGACGTAGCTGGTCTGCGTCATGCCGAGCCTCTTCGCGGTATTGTTCATTATCGCGGAGAAGCCGTCGATCGAACCGCCGACGCCTTCGGCCAGCACCACGGCCATGTCGTTCGCCGACTTGACCATCATCATCTTCAGCGCGTTGTCGACGGTGAGCTGCGTTCCCGGGCGGAACCCCATCTTCGAAGGCGATTGCGAGGCCGCGACCGGCGAAACCGTGAGCAGCGTGTCGAGCGTCAGTCTGCCATCCTTGACCGCCTTCAGCGTCACATAGGCGGTCATGATCTTGGTGACGGAGGCCGGATACCAGGGAATGGTGGCGTTATCCGCCTGCAGCACCTTGCCGCTGTCGGCCTCGATCAGCAGCAGCGCTTCGGCGCTCGCCGCGCGCGGCGCCAGCAGCGCGGCGCATGCGACACTCGCAGCGACCAGGTTGAACAAGGATTTGCGAAGCAGCGGGCGTAGGGCGTGCACTATCCGATTCCGGTCCTTGGAGATCCGCCGGTTCCCGGGGTTCTCGTGATCTGATTGTCGGTTCTGAAAATCCAGCGCCGCCGCTTGCGGCGCCGCAAACCTATACCGGCTGATGCGTCGAGAATAGGGGGCTGGGTGCGGTATTCCGCAATGAAATAGGCCGAATTTCGACGGCGCCGTGGGGACTTGCTAGGGGGATTTGGCTGCCGTCGCGGCAGCCTCAGAGGCCGTCACGCTGGCCCGTGCGTTTTCCTGCACCATGAATTGAGCCCGGGCGAGCTCGGCAAAATGGCCGCCTTTGGCCACCAGTTCATCGAAAGTTCCACTTTCGATCACCCGGCCGTTCTCGAACACCAGGATCCGCGTGGCGTTGCGGATGGTAGAAAGGCGATGGGCGATCACGAAGGTGGTGCGGCCCTTCATCACTTCGTCGAGAGCGGTATTCAACTTGGCCTCGGTGATGGCGTCGAGCGCGGAGGTCGCTTCGTCCAGGATCAGGATCGGCGGGTCCTTCAGTAGCGCGCGGGCGATCGACAGGCGCTGCCGCTCGCCGCCGGACAGCATGCGGCCGCGCTCGCCGGCATTGGTCTCGAAACCGCCGCTGCGCTCGATGAATTCGAGCGCCTGGGCGCGCGCCGCCGCCTGGCGCATCTCGGCCTCGGTCGCGTCCGGCTTGCCGACGCGCAGATTGTCCGCGATCGACCGGTTGAACAGCAGCGCCTCCTGGAACACGACGCCGATGTTCCGCCGCAGCGAGGTCAGCGTCACGCCGCGCACGTCCATGCCGTCGATCTTGATGACGCCGGATTGCGGGTCGAAGGCGCGATGCAAGAGCGCGATCGCGGTCGATTTGCCGGCGCCGGTCGGGCCGACCAGCGCGATGGTCTGGCCGGGCAGCGCGGTGAAGGTGAGATCCTCGATCGCCGGCCGCTTGCCGTCATAGGAGAAGGTGACGTCGTTGAACTCGACGAGGCCGGACAGCCTGCCGGCGTCGATCGCGTCGGAGCGGTCGCGCACCGCGGGCACGGCGTCGAGCACATTGAAGAACTCGCGCAGGCGCGGGGCTTCCATGAACACGTTGTTGATGAAGCTCACGACCTGCTCGAGCTTCTGGATCAGCATCGTCGCGAAGCTCACGAACATCACGATCTCGCCGACCGAGGTCAGCCCCTGGTCGTGCAGCGCGATGCCGAAGGTGAAGATCGCCAGCACCGTGATGGTGGTGGAGGCGCGGGTGATCACCGTCACCAGCGCCCACCAGGACAGCACCGGCATCTGCGCCGCGAGCAGCTCGTCGGCGACGGAGCGCAGGCCTTTGACCTCGGATTCGACGCGCACGAAGCTCTGCACCAGCGCGACGTTGCCGAGCGCATCCGACGCGCGCGCGGAAAGCTCGCTGTAGTGCTCCTCGACCTCCATCTGCATGCCGAACGTCCTGCGCACCACGAAGGTGGTCAGCGCCGTGAAGACGATGCAGAGCACGAACAGCAAGATCGCGAGGCGCCAGTTCAGGTAAAGCGACAGTGGCAGCAGCACCACGACCGAGAGGATCGCGGCAAAATGCTCGCGGAAGAAGCCGAGCCACAGCCGCCACAAGGCGTCGGTGCCGTTGAGCATCACTTTCATCAGCCGGCCCGAATGGGTGCCGGAGTGGAACGTTAACGGCAGTTGCAGGATGTGCTCGAAATAGTCGGTCAGCACCGCCTGGCGCTGACGGTGCGAGAGCCGGTCGGCTTGCAAGGCCACGAGCGCGCTGCACAGGATGGTGAAAAGCCCGAACCCGACCCAGGCGGCCAGGAACGGCCAGGCCGAGTTCGAGCCGGCCACGGTCTTGCCGGAGAGCACGTCGACGATCCGGCCGAACAGCACGGGTTCGGCGAATTGCGAGCCCGCCAGCAGGAGATTGGCGACCGCGAGCAGCCAGCCCAGCCGCGCCTCGTTGCCGAGCAACTCGAGAACGCGGGTATAGAGGCGCAGGATGGACATGTGGGGGGCGAACTCGAGCGGATGACGGAGCTCATATTCTAAGCAGGGATCGCGCGCGAGATATAGCCGAAGCTGCCGGTTTTTCTCAATTGATCAGCCGCCCCGCGACCGGCGGCAGGAACTGGTCGTCGAAAATGTCGCCGGGGGTCGGCCGCTTGCGGAATTTGAAGTCCTGCGCGATCTGCTCGATCGAGCGCTGCAGGCGCAGCGGCTCGATACCGCCGAGCCCGTTGCGCTTGACCTCGTCGGTCAGGATGTCGTCGGCAAGGACGGTGCGCAGGCGTTCCAGCTCCAGGTCGCGGTCGCCGCCGTCGATGCGGCTCGCGGCCTCGTCCGCCGCGCGCGCCGGCTCCTTGACGGTTGCGGCGATGCCGGCGATCAAGGCGCGGACGAAGCCTTTCACGGCGTCCGGCTTTGCCGCGGCGAAGGCGGCATTGGCCACCACGGCGAAGCCATAGGCCTCGCAGCCGTAATCGGCATAACGCAGCACGACGAGATCGGCACCGGGCACGCCGCGATCGCGCAGGTTCACCGCCGAGAGATGGCTGAAGCCCGCGACGGCATCGACCTGTCCCGCGGACAGGATCGGCTCGCGCACGGCCGCGCCGATCTTGTGGAATTTGACGCGCGATGCCTTGATGCCGTTCTGCTGCGCCAGCGCCGGCCACAGCCGCATCGACAGATCGCCCTCGGCAACCCCGACGGTCTTGCCGTCGAGATCGGGCAACAGATGGATGCCGCGGCTCCTGCGCGCCACGATGGCGTAAGGCGCGCGGTTGAACAGCACGAACACCGCCTTGACCGGCGCCGGATCCTCCTTGTCGCGAAACCGGATCAGCTCGTTGATGTCGACGAGCGCAAGCTCGCTGTCGCCTTTGGCGACGCGTGCGAGTGCCTCCGGCGATCCGGTCGCGCTGCCGAAGGACACGTTGAGACGCTCGGCGCCGAACCTGCCGTCCTTCGCGGCAAGGAAGAACGGCGCCATGCTCGCGTCGGGCGGGCGGTCGAAGGTGAAGTGAATGGCAACGGAGGGCGGCGCAGGCGTCTCGGCCGCGCCGACACCGCGTGGACTCAGTGCCGCAAGCGAGATCGAGAGGGCCAGCAGGCAACGAAGCGCGATCGTCTTGAATTGAGACATCAGTTGCGCCGGTCCCGCATTGTTATGGTTTCGTGACGCTTGCAGCGCCGGCCGACGATACCGTGCGCGCGCCAACATGAACGGCGGATGAGCGGCGGTTGCGTCACGATTACGCAACCCCGTTCAGCTTGTGTTGGGGTTGGGGAACCCAACTTAGGTCATGCGGGTTTGAAAGGCATGAGCCTGTCCGCAGGCGTCCGTTCCAGGTCCCAAAGGAGGGCCCAAGACATGTTCGACCGATTCTCCAAGATTGCGGGCCGCAAGGCCGTTCTTGCTACCGCCGCCGTGGTGGCTCTGACTGCGGCTGCACCCAACGCCTCCTACGCGGGCGGCCGTCATTGGCACGGTGGTGGTGGCGGCGCCGCCGCTGCTGCGATGTTCGGCCTGGCCGCGACCGGCCTGGCGATCGCAGCCAGCCGCAATGCCTACGCCTATGATCCGGGTCCGGGTTACTATTACGACAGCGGCCCGGTCTATTACAGCAGCCCCGGCTATGGTCCCTATTATTACGACTCGAGCAGACGCTACACCTATGGCGGCTACAAGAACCCCTGCGCCCACGGCTATTCCGGCTACAGCTGCTATTAACCGGTCGGCCATGCGTCATCGGCGAACAGGCCGGCGCGCTTGCCGCGCCGGCCTGTTTTCTGCTTTTATTGCCGAGCGTTAACACGCCGGCCATTTGTTTAGAGTAGTTTTGAGTACCATGAGTGATTCGCTTGAGCGGCTATATCTGGCTGTGCTCGCGGCCAGGGATCTTGATCCGGCAACATCGCGGACCGCCCGGCTGTTTCAGCGCGGGCCCTCGCAAATGGCAAAGAAGCTCGCTGAAGAGGCCATCGAGGTCGTGATCGATGCCGTCAATGGCGACTCCGAGGCCGTGATCCGGGAAAGCGCCGACCTCTTGTACAATCTCACCGTGCTCTGGGCCTCAGCCGGCGTGCGCCCCGAGGACGTCTGGCGCGAGATGTCGCGGCGGGAAGATATGCTCGGCATCGCCGAGAAGCTGCCGAAATCCTCAATGAAACTGCCCAAGGTCGCGTCACCGCGCGTGGCGGCCAGGCGGCCAATTGTCGCGCTCGAGGGGCGTGCTGCGCGCAAGCGCCACTAGAAACGTCACAATTCGCCTCAATCTCGGCATGGACAAATCCGTCCCATGGTGCTTCATCGCGGCGCCATGCTGAAACGTATCTACGACTGGTGCATCGACGCCGCCCACAAGCCCTACGCGCTCTGGATCATGGGTGTCGTCTCCTTCGCCGAAAGCTCATTCTTTCCGGTCCCGCCGGATGTGATGCTGATTCCGATGTCACTGGCGCGCCCGCAGCGCGCCTGGCTCTATGCGGCGGTCTGCACCGCTACGTCGGTGCTTGGCGGCATCGTCGGCTACGCCATCGGAGCGCTGCTGTTCGACTCGGTCGGCCAGTGGCTGATCCAGGTCTACGGCCTCGGCGACAAGGTCGACGCCTTCCGCGCCTCCTATGCGGAATGGGGCGCGGTGATCATCCTGCTCAAGGGGCTGACGCCGATCCCCTACAAGCTCGTCACCATCACCTCGGGCTTTGCCGGCTACAACATCATCCTGTTCATCCTCTGCTCGATTATCGCCCGTGGCGGACGCTTCTTCGTCGTCGCGATCCTGCTCAACCGCTATGGCGACTGGATCCGGGTTCGGATCGAGAAGCATCTCGGATTGTGGGTCGCGCTGGGTGCCATCGTGCTGGTGCTCGGCTTCGTGGTGGCGGTCAAGTTGATCTAGGCGCTGGCGGCTTTGCCGCAGGGCCGGCTTCGGCTACGGTTGCCGCCATGATGGTTCGATCCGGCAATCCGGCGGTGCGGCTCGGGACGCTGATGTCAGCGGCGCTGCTGCTCCTCCTCAGTGGCGGCGGCATCGGATGGACGCAATCTGCACCGCCATCGCTCGGCCTCCAGCAGCAGGGGGGCCAGGCCGCGCCGTCGCCCTCGACGCCGGCCTCTTCCGCCGCGCCGGCACGCGAGGAAAATCCCGGGCTGATCAATGAAATGGGCAAGCTGTTCGACAAGCTGCCCTCGATCCTGCCGCCGATCAAAAGCCCCAGTGAAACCATGAACGACCTGTCACGGCTGGCCAAGCCCTCGACCATGGTGTCGGGGCGCGTGGCCTGCCCGCTCTCGTCGAACGGCGCGCCCGACTGCAAGCAGGCCGCCGACCAGCTCTGCCAGAGCAAGGGCTACAAGGAAGGCAAGAGCCTGAATGCCGATTCCGCGGAAAAATGCTCGGCCAAGGTTCTGATCCCCGGCCGGCAACGCAAACCGGACGACTGCCGCACCGATACTTTCGTGACCAGCGCGCTGTGCCAGAACTAAAGCGCGATGCGACTAGGATGAATCATCATCGCGCTTTGGGTTGTTGTTTAAGCATGATCTTTTCGGAAAACCGCTGCGCACTTTTCCGGATCATGCTTTAGAGGACGTCGCGCGAGCAACAAGGAGCGCCCATGAGTCGTACGGAGCAGGACTTCCTCGGACAGCGTGAGATCGCCGACGACATCTATTACGGCGTCCAGACCATCCGGGGTAAGGAGAACTTCCACATCACCGGCATTTCGATGAACCAGGAGCCTTACTTCGTGAAGGCGCTCGGTTACGTCAAGAAGGCCGCCGCGATGGCCAATCGCGATCTCGGCGCGATCGACGCCAGGGTCGCGGACGCGATCATTCTCGGCTGCGACCGCGTCATCGCCGGCGAGATGATGGATCAGTTCGTCACCGACTTCATCCAGGGCGGTGCCGGCACCTCCACCAACATGAACGCCAACGAGGTGATCGCGAACCTCGCGCTGGAATCGCTCGGCTTCGGCAAGGGCGACTATCAGCACGTCAGTCCCAACGACCACGTCAATTACGGCCAGTCGACCAACGACACCTATCCGACCGCCTTTCGCCTCGCGCTGATCCTGCGGCTCGAGAGCTACATGACCGCGCTGCGCCAGCTCCAGGAAGCTTTCTTCAGCAAGGGGCGCGAGTTCGACCGTGTTCTGAAGATGGGCCGCACGCATCTGCAGGATGCCGTGCCGATGTCGCTCGGCGCGGAATTCCGGGGCTGGGGCACCACGATCGGTGAGGAGGTCGACCGCATCTCGGAAGCGCGTGCGCTGCTGCGCGAGATCAATCTCGGCGCCACCGCGATCGGCACCTCCGTCACGGCTGCGGTCGGCTATCCCAAGCTCGCGGTCCGGCATCTGAGCGCGCTCACCGGCGTCGACTTCATCCTCGCCGGCGATCTCGTCGAGGCGACCTCGGATACCGGCGCCTATGTGCAGCTCTCGGGCGTCCTGAAGCGCACCGCGAGCAAACTGACGAAGATCTGCAACGACATCCGCCTGCTCGCCTCCGGCCCGCGCGCCGGCTTCAACGAGATCAACCTGCCGCAGCTGCAGCCGGGCTCTTCGATCATGCCCGGCAAGGTCAATCCCGTGATCCCCGAAGTGGTCAACCAGACCAGCTTCCTCGTCATCGGGCTCGACACGACGGTGACGCTCGCGGCCTCGGCGGGCCAGCTCCAGCTCAACGTGATGGAGCCGGTGATCTCGTTCGCGCTGTTCTTCTCGATCCGCACCATGGAACGCGCGGTCAATAGCCTGCGCGAGAATTGCGTCGTCGGCATCACCGCCAACGACGAGCACACCCGCAACATGGTACTGAACTCGCTCGGCATCGTCACGGTGCTGAAGCCGCTGCTCGGCTACAAGCAATGCGCCGAGATCGCGCGCGAGGGCTACAAGAGCGGCAAGTCGCTGCACCAGATCGTGGTGGTCGAGCGCAAGCTGCTGACGCAGGAGAAGTGGGACGAGATGTTCTCGTTCGAGCGGCTGATCAATCCGGATTTGATCGGGTAGCTGTCAGTGACCACAGTTCTCTCCTCGTCATTGCGAGGAGCCCTTGCGACGAAGCGATCCAGGACTGCTTCCGCGGAGACAGTCTGGATTGCTTCGCTACGCTCGCAATGACGGAGGAGAGATGTGGGGTTGAGAATTCCGCTGCTTGGAATTGCGGCAGCGGCATCCGTGACGGCGTCAAAACGCAATACTTGACAGTGGAAAGATTGCCTTGTTGGTATGGCGCCCAACCTTCCATTGACCGGCCAACAGAGGATCGTCTCGCAATGTCCATGCCTGCCTTGTTCAAAGGGCGCCTGTCGATCCCCGTGATCGGCTCGCCGCTCTTCATCATCTCGGTGCCCGATCTGGTGATCGCGCAATGCAAGGCGGGGGTGGTCGGTTCGTTTCCGGCGCTGAACGCGCGGCCGCCGGAGCTGCTCGACGAATGGCTGGCACGGATCACCGAGGAGCTCGCGGCCTATGACCGCGCGCATCCGGAACGGCCGTCGGCGCCGTTTGCGGTCAACCAGATCGTGCACAAGTCGAACAACCGGCTCGACCACGACATGCAGCTCTGCGCCAAGTACAAGGTGCCGATGATCATCTCCTCGCTCGGCGCCCGCGAGGAGCTGAACCAGGCCGTGCACGGTTGGGGCGGCATCGTCTTCCACGACGTGATCAACCAGAAGTTCGCGCACAAGGCGATCGAGAAGGGCGCCGACGGCCTGATCCTGGTCGCGGCCGGGGCCGGCGGCCATGCCGGCACCATCTCGCCGCTCGCTTTCGTTGCCGAGACCCGCAAGTGGTTCGACGGCCCGATCGCGCTGTCGGGCGCGATCGGCAACGGCCAGGCGATCCGCGCCGCGCGCATCCTCGGTGCCGACTTCGCCTATATCGGCTCGGCCTTCATCGCCACCAAGGAGGCCAACGCGGTCGAGCGCTACAAGGAGATGATCGCCGGCTCGAGCGCCGACGACATCGTCTATTCCAACCTCTTCACCGGCGTGCACGGCAATTATTTGAAGCCCTCGATCCTCGCCGCCGGCATGGATCCGGAGAACCTTCCGACCTCCGATCCCTCCAAGATGAATTTCGGCACCGACGCCTCCGGCGAACGCGCCAAGCCGAAAGCCTGGAAGGAGATCTGGGGGAGCGGCCAGGGCATCGGCAGCATCGACAAGGTGCTGCCTGCAGCGGAGCTGATCGCGCGCTTCAAGAAGGAATACGACGAAGCGATCGATCCGCCGTTGTGACGATCTCGTGTCCCGGACGCGCTGCAGCGCGCAACGCTGCTGCGCAGAGCCGGGACCCACGCAGCAACGTATGGACCCCGGATCAGCAGCGCACCGCTACGCGCGGCACAGCATCCGGGGAACGTCAACCGAGGCTGATTGAACGATGACCGCCATCTACCGCGTCGACGGCGACAGCGTCGTCACCAGCCCGGATGCCGCCGGCCCCTGGGATCGGCGCATGCAGCACGGCTCGGCGCCGGCTTCGCTGGTGACGTGGGCGGCCGAGCGCGTTCCGACGCCGGCTCCGATGGACATCGCGCGCGTCACCATCGACCTGATGCGCCCGGTGCCGGTGGCGCCGCTCACGATCGCGACCGAGGTCCTGCGCGAGGGCCGCAAGATCCAGCTCTGCAACATCAAGCTGCTTGCCGATGGCGTGCAGGTGGTCGGCGCGACCGTGCTCAAGATCCGGCGCCAGGCACTGGCGCTGCCCGACGATGTCGAGGAGCTGCCGGTCACGCTGCCCTCGCCGGAGGACTCGCTGGCCGAGGACGGTCACGCCGCCACCAGCCCGTTCGTGCGTTCGGTCTCGATGCGTGCCGCGCGCGGCCGCTTCGGTCAGGCCGGCGCCGGCGCGATCTGGTTTCGCGTCGATCATCCGCTGATCGAGGGGGAGGCGATCTCGCAGGCCATGCGCGCCGTGGTCGCCGCCGATTTCTCCAACGGCACCGCCTCGACGCTCGACTTCCGCGCCTGGACCTACATCAATGCCGACCTCACCGTGAGCTTCGCGCGTCAGCCGGTCGGCGAGTGGATTCTGCTCGACGGCGAGTCCTGGATCGGCGCCGACGGCACCGGGCTTGCAATGTCGCGCCTCGCCGACCGCCAGGGCTATTTCGGCCGCGCGGTGCAGAGCCTGGTGATCGAGAAGCGCTGAGGCGTGACGGCAAGCGTCGCTGTTCGGGCCGCCCAATTGAACGGCAGGCTTCCGCCGCCGCGGAAGGGATGCAAGGTCGTGTTCGACCGGGGCATCCTGCCAGTTCACATTCCGTAGAAGATCTTGATCTCCCACAGCACCACAATGATAGCCGTGATCAACGTGATCGCGGCGACTGCACTTTCCAGGGAAGCGACTCTCATCTCTTACTCCGCTTCCCAGCCCCGTCAGCGGTCTAGGTGATTCCCCGATTCGGCGGCAATTGCGTGCGCCGCGCCGCCATCCACTCCGTTCCGCGTTGTGGTGTCCGGGACACAGTGGCCCCGTAGAATCCCGGGTATTTATCCCACCATCCGGTCCCGGCCGCTCCAGAAGCCTGCGCGCAGCACCTTCTTGTCGACCTTGCCGACTCCGGTCATCGGCAATTGCTTGACGAACTCGATCTGCTTGGGCGCATGCGCCGAGCCTTTTCGCGTCTTGACCAGGTTGATCAGCTCGTCCGGATCCGGCCTTGCGCCCTCGCGCGGCACGACGATGGCGGTGACGGCCTCGCCCCACTTTTCGTCGGGAATGCCGACGACCGCGACCATGGCGACATCGGCATGTTGCGACAGCACGTCCTCGACCTCGCGCGGGAAGATGTTGAAGCCGCCGGACACGATCATGTCCTTCTTGCGGTCGAGAATGAAGATGTAGCCGCGCTCGTCCTGGCGCGCGATGTCGCCGGTGTGGACCCAGCCGTTCTTCAGCGTCTCGGCGGTGATGTCGGGCCGTCTCCAGTACTCTGCCATCGCATGCGGGGCGCGCACGCAGATCTCGCCGGCCTCGCCCGTCTTCACCTCCCGGTCGTTGTCGTCGAGAATCCTGACCTCGCACGCCGCGATCGGAAAGCCGCAGGACAGGAACAGCTCCGGCGTCTTCGGATCGTGATCCGCCTTGCGCAGCACCGAGACCGGATAGCATTCGGTCTGGCCGTAGAGCTGCGAGAACACCGGTCCGATACGCTCGATGCCCTCGACCAGCCGGCTCGGCGACATCGCCGACGCCCCGTAGAGCACCAGCTCCAGCGAGGACAGATCGGTCTTGTCCAGCACGGGATGATCGAGCAGCACGTAGATCATGGTCGGCACGAACAGCGTGAAATTGATGCGCTCGCGTGCGATCGTCGTCAGCACCGCCTCGGGATCGAAACCTTTGAGCATGTGCACGGTGCCGCCGCGCATCAGAGTCGGCAGCACTTTCGTGCCGGCCACATGGCTGATCGGGGCGACGGTGAGGTAGCGTGCCGCGTCGGGGATTTCGAAATCGGCGAGGATCGCGGCCGCGGCTCCGGCATTCTCGCGGTGATAGCGCAGCGCGCCCTTGGATTTGCCGGTGGTGCCGCCAGTGTAGTTCAGCGTGGAGAGATCATCGAGGCTGGCGAGGTTCCGCGCGCTGGCGTGTCCCGCGCTCTCGATGGCTGCCAACAGATCGGCACCGTAACCGGCCGGGCCCATGGTGAAGATCGCCTTCAGCCGCGGCGCTCTCGCCGCAAGCTCGCCACCGCGGTCGCGGAAGGCGGCCGCATCGACCACCAGCATCTCGGCTTCGGAATCATCGAGCTGGAACAGCTGGTCCTCCAGCGATCCCAGCGGATGCAGCCAGGTGATGCAGAGCCGCGACAATTGCGCGGCGACGCCGGCGCACCAGGTGTCGGCGCGGTTCGCGGTGAGGAAGGCGACGCGCGCGCCCGCCTGCAAGCCGAGACGCATGAAGACGCCCTGGATGCGTCCGATGAGGTCGATGGTGCCCTGATAGCTCAACGATCCGCCGGGCCAGGCGAAGGCGGTGCGGCCGGGATAGCGCGACAGCGCCCGTAGCGTCTGCGCACAAGTCGGGGACGATGCGTGGAGCGGATCGGACATATGTTTCCTCGTTGCTTGTCACCGGCTTCTGACGTGCCAATGTTGCCGATGACGCTAGCACACGGACTGCGGGAGGAAACCACAAAGCCCGCGCAAGGAGGTATGCGTGACAAGGAGATTTGCGTGACGTCAGATCGGCTGCAACGCTTCGGCGATCGTCTCGCTCTGCCGCTGATCGCAGCGCCGATGTTCCTGGTGTCGGGCGTCGAGCTCATGGTCGCCGCGTGCCGGAGCGGCGTGATCGGCAGCTTCCCCACCGCGAATTGCCGCAGCACGGACCAGCTCGATGAATGGCTCACCACCATCGAGACGCGGCTGTGCCAGCACGAAGCTCAGACCGGCCGCAAGGCAGCGCCGCTCTGCCCGAACCTGATCGTGCATCGCTCCAATGCGCGGCTGGAGCAGGATCTCGCGGTGCTGCTGCGGCACAGGCCGGAGATCGTCATCACGTCGGTCGGCTCGCCTGCGCCCGTGGTGAAGCCGCTGCACGATGCCGGCGCGCTGGTGCTGGCGGACGTCGCTTCCATCCGCCATGCCGAACGTGCGGCGGAAGCAGGCGTCGACGGACTGGTGCTGCTCACCGCGGGCGCCGGCGGGCAGACCGGCTGGCTCAACCCATTCGCCTTCGTCCGCGCGGTGCGCGCGTTCTATGACGGCGTCATCGTGCTCGCGGGCGGCATCAGCGACGGCCGCGCGCTGTATGCGGCCGAAGTGCTCGGCTGCGATCTCGCCTATATGGGCACCAAGTTCATCGCGACGCGCGAGAGCATGGCGGACGACCGCCACAAGCGAATGCTGGTCGACAGCAGCGCCGACGACATCCTGCTCACGACCGCGTTCACAGGCCTGCAGACCAGCATGCTGAGGCCGTCGATCGTGGCCGCCGGGCTTGATCCTGACGATCTGCCGGCGCGCGGGGCGATCGACATCGCCAGGGATATCGACGTTGGCGCGCGCGAGAGCCGTCCGAAACGCTGGCGCGACATCTGGAGCGGGGGGCATTCCACCTCGGGCGTCACCGACGTGCTCGGGGTCGACGATCTCGTTGCGCGGACGGCGGCCGAATATCGTGAGGCGAGGGCGCACGACCCCCCGTAGAATTGCGGAAAGGCGGGCTCCGCTCGTCCCGATCACGGTTAATCCCGCGCTCTTCCGCCCCGCTCACTTAACGGCAGATTAACCATCGCCCGCCAAGAATCCTCTCACGGCCGCCAATCAGGACCGAGAGGGACAGGCGATGGACTTCGATTATCTCAACACCAAGACGGCGGCTTCGCTGGACGAAATCCGCGTTCGCGTCGCTCATGCCCTGGCCCGCCACCCGCTGTGCCGCAACGTTCGCTTCGACATCGTCAGCGTCCCCCGCACCCGCCGGGGCGGCAACTGGACGGTGGCGCTGCAATCGGTCGAGCCGCGCGCGGTCTGGGAGGCCTCGGAGATCGTCGCGGACATCCAGGACGCCTACGATCTGGCCGCAGCTGCCTGATATCCTTTGCCTTTTACGCAAAATGTCGCTGCAGACATGCTGATTGTCCTGATTGTCGCGACGAAGGCGCACTCAAGCCATAATTCGTGCCCTTTTCCCGGGCATCTCTAACAAACTCGTGAAGCGTCCGTTCCCGGAGAGACGTTTGTCCAAAGCCATCACCATCGTTGTGCTGACCTGCTTCCTCGTCCTCGGCGCCGCGACCACCGCCATTCTTGGCCGCGACAGCGTCCCCAGCGTCAGTGAAGACATGATCGCGCAGACGCCTCCGCCCAAGCCGCTCGCAACCAACCGCGCCGCCAAGGCCGACCGTCTGGTCCCGACCCTCGCCTTGGCATCGGCCGCGATCGAGCCGGTCCTGGTGCCCGCCGACAGGCTTTCGCAGGCGCCCGTGCTGACCGAGCCGCTGCGCCAGGCCTTCGCTGCTGCCACACCGTCCGATTTCCCGATGCCCAAGGCGGCGCCCGGCGTGTCCGAAGCGCCCGCCGCGGCGGAGGTTCCCGCTGTCGAAGTCCCCGCCAAGCCGAAGGTGGTCGCCAAGCCGCAGCCGCAGAAGCATTATACCCTGCTGTCCGACGCACAGATTGCGGGGATCAGGGACCGCCTGAAACTGTCCTCGTCGCAGGAATATTACTGGCCCTCGGTCGAGAGCGCGCTGCGCAACGTTGTCCGCAAGATCTCGGCGAACAAGCTCTCCAATCCGAACGCGCCGCCCAGCGCGCAGATCGACCCGAATTGCGATGAGGTCCAGCAGTTGAAGTCGGCGGCCATGCCGTTGCTGTTCCAGCTGCGTGACGATCAGAAAGAGGAAGTGCGCAAGCTCGCTCGACTCATCGGGCTCGAGAAGGTCGCGCAGCAGATCTGACGCTTAAGTTCCTTTGGGAACTGCTTCCGTACCAGGAACATCCGGCAATCAACGCGCGTTGCTCGCCCCAAAGAGGGAGTGGATCAATGCGCGCCTCGACAGCCTATTTCGTCGGTGCCGGAACCATTGTCGCAGCCATTGCCATTGGTTTGGGCGGCGGGATCGTGGCCGGCAACATCATGAATCCGGTCGCGTCCAAACAGGGCCCGGACACCAGCAAGATGGCGCAGCGTGCCGAATCCGCTAGCGCGCCGGCGGCGACAAACGCACCCTCGGAACGCGTCAATTACCTCACCGGCTCGCAAGCCTTTGGCGCGATGATCGCCGCACCGGCCCAAGCCGAACTGAAGCCCGAAGCCGGCAAGTCTGAGGCCGCAAAGCCTGGCACCCAGCCCGCTCAGGCGACTGCCGAACCGCCGGCACCGCCGCCTTCACAGGCGGCCGCGGTCGAGCCACCCAAGGACCAGTCCAAGGACCAGTTCAAGCCAACCGTCGCATCGTCGCCGAAGGCCGCAAAACCCGGCGAGCAGCAAGCATCGGTCGATCCGGCCTCTTCACTCGACAACGCCTATGCCAAGGCGAAGGATTTCGACGTGAGGCGCGCTGCGTCCGAGCGGCGTCGGATCGAGCGGCGCGAACGCTGGGCCGAGCGCCGCCATTACTACGAGGGCCGCGAGCCGCGCGGCATGCGCGACCGCACCGATTGGGACGACGTCGCGCGCAACATCCGCGAAGATTCCGATGCGCGCGACTACGCCGGCCGGCCGCGCGGCGGCTTCCCGCAGATCAGGCTGTTCGGGCCCGAGGACGATTAGCGCTGAGCCCGCGATCACCGCTGCCGGCGAAGAAGACGCGGCGTCATTGTCGAGCCGCCGTCACTTCATTCCCGCGTGCCACAATCCTTCCAGGTAATGCGCTCGATCCTCGTCCCGCAGCACCGGCAGCTCGCGCGTGATCCAGGCGAGTGAGACCCCGGGGCTGAGCGCGGCGTAGACCGTCCAGGGCGGACGCCGCGAGCGCCGTGTCTCCTGACATCCCGGCGGCAGCCGTCAGCACGCGGTGCGCGCCGACGAAATCGCCGCGTTGCCGCAGCTATTCCGGCGAAACTGCGAATGTGCTTTGCGCAAGCTGCGCCGCCTCCGTAAGCTACCTCCCACACAAACGCCAACCACGAAGAAACGCCCATGCCTGCCTTCAGCGCTTCCACCACCGTGCTCGATTCGATGCTGTTCCGCGACGCCTTCGGCACGCCTGAGATGCGCGAGGTGTTCTCCGACGTCGCGCTGGTGGCGCGCTATGCCGAGGTCGAGGTGGCGCTGGCGAAGGCGGAAGCCAGCTGTGGCGTGATCCCGCAGCAGGCGGCCGAGGCGATCGCGGCGCGGACCGACGTCGCCGCGCTCGATTTCGATCTGCTCAGGCAGGAGACCGACATCGTCGGCTATCCGATCCTCCCCTTGGTGCACCAGATGGTGAAGCAGTGCGGCGAGGCCGGCCGCTACGTGCATTGGGGCGCGACCACCCAGGACATCATGGACACCGCCGTGGTGCTGCAGCTCCGCGCTGCGCTCGAGATCGTGGCGCGCGACATCGACGAGCTCCGCGGCATCCTGGCGAACCTCTCGAGACGCCATCGCGACACGCCGATGGCCGGCCGCACCCACCTCCAGCAGGCACTCCCGGTGACCTTCGGCTACAAGACCGCGATCTGGCTCGCCATGTTCGATCGCCACGCCGAGCGGCTGGCGCAGCTGAAGCCGCGCGTGCTGGTCGGTCAGTTCGCCGGCGCCGCCGGCACGCTGGCCTCGCTCGGCAACAAGGGATTCGAAGTGCAGGAGGCACTCTGCGCCGAGCTGAAGCTCGGCGTTCCCGTCTCGACCTGGCACGTCGCGCGCGACGGATTTGCCGAGGCGGTGAACTTCCTTGCGCTCGTCACCGGCTCGCTCGGCAAGATCGCGCTCGACATCATGATCATGGCCTCGACCGAGTTTGGCGAAGTCTACGAGCCGTTCGTCAAGGGGCGCGGCGCCTCCTCGACCATGCCGCAGAAGCGCAATCCGATCTCGTCGGAGCTGATGCTGGCGGCGTCCAAGGCGGTGCGCCAGCACGCCGGCCTGATGCTCGACGCCATGGTGCAGGATTTCGAGCGCGCCACGGGTCCCTGGCACGCCGAATGGATGGCCATCCCCGAAAGCTTCGTGCTGACCGCCGGCGCGCTGCATCAGGCGAAGTTTGCACTTGCGGGCCTCATCGTGGACGAGGCGAAGATGAACGACAATCTTGCGATCAGCCGCGGCCTGATCGTGGCCGAAGCGGTCATGATGGGGCTCGCGCCGCAGCTCGGCCGGCAAGAGGCCCATGACGTGGTTTATGACGCTTGCCGGCTCGCCAACGACAAAGGCTTGAGCCTGGCGGATGCGCTGTCCTCCGACTCCCGCGTATCGAGCCGTATCGACCGTGTCACAATCGAGGCGCTCACCTCACCGAAAAATTACCTCGGACTCGCGCCCGCCATGGTTGACCGGGTGCTGAAATCGGCAACGCGTTGAAAACCAATATGCGTGAAACTGCGTATCTTCTCCGTGTCGCAAGGTGCTCGCGCACTTGCGCCTTGCGGTGCTAGGCTTAGATTGAACCAGAGACTTTCGGCAGAGGGCCCGGCATGACTGATCACCGCAATTCCATTGATCCCGCGAAGCTCGACCGGCTGGCCGAGGTGGCGGTGAAGGTGGGCCTGGGCTTGCGGCCAGGACAGGATCTGCTTCTGACGGCGCCCGCGATCGCGCTACCGCTGGTCAGGCGCATCGCCGTGCATGCCTACAAGGCCGGCGCCGGCCTCGTGACGCCGATCCTGTCGGACGAGGAGATGACGCTGGCGCGCTACCGCCATGGCCATGACAGCAGTTTCGATCGCGCCGCCGGCTGGCTCTATGAGGGCATGGCCAAGGCGTTCTCGGAGAACACCGCGCGGCTCGCCATCGTCGGCGACAACCCGATGCTGCTGTCGGGCGAGGATCCGTCCAAGGTGGCACGCGCGAGCAAGGCGAATTCGATGGCCTATCAGCCCGCGCTGGAGAAGATCGTCAATTTCGACACCAACTGGAATATCATCGCCTATCCAAGCCCGTCCTGGGCCAAGCAGGTCTTCCCCAACGATCCCGAGGACGTCGCGGTCGGCAAGCTCGCGGATGCGATTTTCGCCGCGTCCCGCGTCGATCGCGAGGATGCGATGGGCAATTGGGCCAGCCACAATGCGGTGCTGCGCGAGCGGACCAACTGGCTCAACGGCCAGCGCTTTCGCGCGCTGCAATATTCGGGGCCGGGCACCGACCTCACCATCGGCCTGGCCGACGGCCACGAATGGGAGGGTGGTGCCTCGCTCTCCAAGAACGGCATCAGCTGCAACGCCAATATCCCGACCGAAGAGGTGTTCACCACGCCGCATTGCCGCCGCGTCTACGGCCATGTCGTGAGCTCGAAACCGCTGTCCTATCAGGGCACGCTGATCGACAACATCGCGGTGCGCTTCGAGGACGGCAAGATCGTGGACGCAAAGGCCTCGCGCGGAGCGGAGGTGCTGAACAAGGTGCTCGACACCGACGAGGGCGCCCGCCGCCTCGGCGAAGTGGCGCTGGTGCCGCATTCCTCGCCGATCTCGCAGAGCGGGCTGTTGTTCTACAACACGCTGTTCGACGAGAACGCTGCGTCTCACATCGCGCTCGGCCAGTGCTATTCGAAATGCTTCGTCAACGGCGCGCAGCTCACCCCGCAGCAGATCGCGGCGCAAGGCGGCAACCAGAGCCTGATCCATATCGACTGGATGATCGGCTCCGCCGAGACCGATATCGACGGCATCTTGCCCGACGGCAGCAAGGTGCCGGTGTTCCGCAAGGGCGAGTGGGCGAAGTAGTCTGCCTACCTCTCTTCCAGGAGGGATTGGTGCGGCGACAGATTTTCCGTGCGCTCGTTCCTTGCGTGCGGAAAGGTATGTGGGTTCTGGTGCCTTCGCGCATTTTGTCGCACCCCGGAAAAGGACTGGGTCATGTGCGCGGATTTGCACGGGAATTGCGACGTTAACCGTTTGCTCTTGTCGCTTCCGGCTGATTCCCGAAATGGATGTAAGAAAGAATTAAAAACGGGCTACTAGCGTCCGAGCATCTTTCGAAACACTCCCGGCCGGATCGGCCGCAAATATCATTTCCCGAGGAAGCAAATGGCATTGATTGAAGTCGGTAGTTGCAACGTGGACCTCGAGCTGCGGCCGATCGAGCCGTCCTGGATCATCGAAGGCAACCCGGTGTCGCGCTCGCGCGTCCTGTCGACCAGCGCCGACGGCACCGCCCAGACCATCATCTGGTACTGCACCGAAGGGCGCTTCAACTGGTACTACGACATCGACGAGACGATCATGATCATGGAAGGATCGATCGTGCTCGAAAGCGAGGGCATGCCGCCGAAGCGTTACGGCCCCGGTGACGTCATTTTCTTCCGCGATGGCGCGCATGCCAAATGGCACGTCGAAGGCCACGTCAAGAAGATCGCCTTCTGCCGCAAGACCAATCCCGTGATGATCGGCTTCCTGATCCGGGTCGTGAACAAGCTCAAGAAGATCTTCACCTCGACCGGCGAGCGCCGCCCCGCCTCGCTGATGGGCGCAGGCTAGAGCATGATCCGGAAAAGTGCGCAGCGGTTTTCCGAAAAGATCATGCTTAAACAACAACCTAAAGCGCGATGACGATTCAGCCTAATCGCATCGCGCTTTAGAAGCTCACAACAACTTTCAAGGACGCTTCCCAGCGGCTACGACGAAGACGGGTTCGGGAATCAACATCCCGGCCCGTCTTCTCGTTATGACGGCAGCTCGAGTTAGTAGATATCTGTTGCGGTTTGCGAGAACCTTCACCGCCGGCACAGCGGCGCCTTTGTCAGCCCTTGTGTCGCCTGGCCCTGACGTCGACGATCAGCCGCCAATCGGCCGCGGCGGCCGGCCTCGCCTCGCCGAGCCAATGGAAGGAGTCCCCGGTGATCTCCGTGAAGCTCCACCGCGTCAGCTCGCCGGCTTCGGTCGTGCCTTCCTGCACGATGTCCTCGCCGCGGGGACGGCCGATCTGCTGGCGGAAGACGCTGCGACCCGGATCGAACCAGGAGATCCGCCACGCATCGATGGTCGGATCGTAAACGCGAAGCGTCGTGCCGTACCAATTGCCGGCGATTGGAAAGGCCGGCGCGCCCGCGGGCCGGGGTATCATCCAGACGTCCTGGACGGCTCGGCCTTCCAGCACCCAGCCGAAATGAATCTCGCCGGGCGCTACGTGCTTCGTGCCATCGGATCCATGGGCGGTGATCTCGGCATCCCAGTCGCCGACGAAGCGGCCATAGAGTTGAAGCGCCGCCGCATGCTCGGGGTTCGGTCCGTCCGCGTGCAAAAGTCTGGCAAAGTCGGTCATGTTGCTCTCCTGTTGCCGGCAGATCAACACGACCGGCCGGCGGCCGGCTTGGAGAAAATTGCGGCTCAGACCCCGTCGAGGATGATCACCGTCGGCTTCGACGGCAGCGCATCGCGCGACATCCGGAAGGTCCGCTCGGAGCGCCGGTCGATCTCGAACTGCTGGCCGATCCGGCGCATGAAGTCGTCGAGCGGGGTGGCGAAGCGGTGCATCGGCAGCACCACCGAGGCGCGCAACCGCTTGGTGATTTCGGAGATGCCCTCCAGCGACATGGTGTAGGTGCCGTCGATCGGCACCATCACGATATCGAGCCGCCCGATCTGGGCGAAATGGCTGTCGTCGAGCTTGTGATGGAGGTGGCCGAGATGGCCGATGCAGAGGCCCGCGGCCTCGAAGATGAAGATCGAATTGCCGTCGCGGATCATGTCGGTGCCGGCATCGTCGCCGAAATAACGGCGGATGTCGGTCGTGACATTTCGGATGAAGGCATCGCCGATGCGTTGCGACACGATTGCCGGCTTGCCGTCCTCGCTCCAGCCATGCAGCACGTGGGGAATTCGCCTGTCGGGAAAAAGAGTGTAGTGGGTGCTATGGGCGCGGTTCATGGTGGCGACGTCGGGCAGCCGTCCCACCTGATAGGCGCCGCTGTAATCGGTCGCGATGCGCAAGCCGCCGGGCGTGTCGACGTAATAGGTGGAATGGCCGGCATAGGTGATCTCGACCTCGGCCGCGGCCGCCACCTGCCGGAATGCGACCGGCATCGCACGGGGCGCCGCGTTCGCCATCGCCAGGCACTCGCTGCGCTGCGGCTGCTGGGCAAGGGCTGGGGCCAGCAGCCAGCCGAGGAAACCGAAGGCCGTCAGCAATAGTCGAGACATCACTGGTCCATCCGCCATTCAGTCGACGATCCGGTCAGTGTATCTTCGAATTGTTGCGGCGTCATGCCGTCGCGTGCCACATTAAGCATAGAGTCATCCTCCGCTTGTTCCGGTGTCGGGTCTTGCCTACCCATTACCCGATGGACGCGGCCGCAAATATCGAGCGATATCGCGCGCTCGACAGTTGGCGCGGCATTTGCGCTTGCATGGTTGCGCTGTTCCACTTCGACGTGATCAGCCATCTGTCCTTCCTGCCGCTCACCAGACATGCCTATCTGTTCGTCGATTTCTTCTTCGTATTGAGCGGCTTCGTCATCGCGTCGAATTACCGTTCACGCCTTGCCGAGGGCTTCGGCATCGGCCGCTTTCTCCTCCTGAGGCTTGGGCGGATCTATCCGCTGCATCTTGTGACGTTGCTGCTGTTCATTCCCGTCGACGCTGCGAAGGACGGCATCGGCCCGAACCTGCTGCAGGCCATCGTCACCAACCTGCTCCTCTTGCAGGGACTCGGCGTCAATCCGCAGAACTGGCTGAATTTCGCGAGCTGGAGCATCAGCGCCGAGTTCGCCGCCTATGTGATCTTCGCCGCGGTCGTCAGCAGGATCGGGCCGACGATCTGGCCCTGGCTGCTCCCGATCATCGCCGGGCCGATCGTCCTCGCCACGATAAGCCCGGACGGCATGAACGCGACTTACGATTACGGTCTGGTGCGCTGTCTGTATGGCTTCGCGCTTGGCGTTCTCTCCTTCGATCTACGAGAGCGATTCACGGTGTTGCGCGCAGGCCTGACGCCGTTCGGCGAGACGTTGCTGGAGACGGCGAGCCTTCTGCTCGTCATCGGCTATGTTTCGGCGGCCGGGCGCAGCGCCGCTTTGCAGGTGGGCTCGCCGGTGGTGTTCACGCTGGTCGTTCTGGTGTTCGCCCGCGAAGCTGGGGCGGTCAGTCGCCGGCTGACGATGCCGTTCATGCTCGTGGTCGGGACGCTGACCTATTCGATCTACATGCTGCATCCGCTCGTCAGGGCCGTGGTGCGGGCGATCCTCATGGTCGTCGAGCGGCTGGGGCATACCAACCTGTTCGTCTCCTCCGCGTTGAGCTCGGGCCATGAGCCGACGAAGGTGGTCTCCATCGATGGATCGCTGTGGCTTGGCGATCTGCTGCAAATAGCGATGCTGCTGCTGACCGTCCTGCTGTCGGTTGCAACGTATCGTCTTGTCGAGGAGCCCGGGCGCAACTGGGTCAGGCGCCTGGTTGATCGGCGGAAGGTCGCCACGGTACGCCGCGCACAGCCGGCTTTCGACACCTGACGTTTGCGGCTCGATCAGCCTCACTCCCGCCTTGGGCTGAACTTCCAGGTGACCGCAACGAGGCTCGCGGTGATCAGGCCGCTGATGAGGCCCGCAACGGGGAGCGCGAGCAGCAGCGCTGCGGTCGCGGCCCAGCCGATCGAGGAGAAGGCTTCGGCAATGGTCGCCAGCCGCGACGAGGTCTGGCGGCGCCGGAATTGGCTGCGCCGGGCCTGCACCCGGAACCAGAGCTGGATCGCCGTCGCGGAGGCCGCACTGACGATGACCGCGCCGGCACTGATCGCGGCCTGATACGGCGAAGCGAAAGCGAGTGCCGCGACCAACGGGCAGAAGATGACGGCGACCGCGATCAGCACCACCTCGATCTTGGCGCGGATGAGGCTGGCTGGCGTCAATGGCGCAGTCGCGACCAGGTCGGGAGCGTCCTCGCCCGAGATAGTCAGCCAGGCAAGTCCGCCGGCGAGCTGTCCGGCCGCCATCACGATGACAGGCGTGATCAGCGTCAGCGCCGCCGAGCTGTCGGCAAAATTGCGCCAGAGCAGCAGCGCCGGCGGCACCAGATAGAGCAGCTGCATCAGCGTCTGCGAGATCAGCCAGGGATCGCGCCAGAGCAGCGAGAATTCCTTGCGCCGCAGCGCCTGTTGCCGCGAGCCGATGCGGAACGGCCGCTCCTTCGCGCGCCTCATGCCAGAGGTGCCGTAGGCCGCGGCATCGATCGCCGTGTCGGCAAAGCGGTGCGAGAAGACCGCCATGACGCTTCCGAGCAGCACCAAAGCGAGCCCCAGGAGCAGCAGCAGGGCCTCGTTGTCGCCCATCACCGCCCGCGCCGGCCACCACCAGATGCTGTCGACGTCGGGGGCGTAGGCGGCCAATGTGCCGGAGGTCAAAAGGGTGAAGCGCGACAGCGTGCCGTAGGACATGATCGCGGCGACCTGGAGCGCGATCACGAAGCCGGCGCCGATGATCGCGGCGAGGATCTGGGCAATCAGGCGCGTCCGCGCCGGGCCGATCAGGCGAAACAACAGGATGGTGACGGCGATCGCGATCGCCGCGCCCGACAGGCCCAGGGCGACGACGACCCCGAACGCAGTGAGCCAGCGCGCACCGCCGCCGATCACGAGCACGTCGATGAAGGGCGTCGAGAACAGCAGCGCCATCATCGTGACGGTCAGCGCGATCGCGGCGATGCGGACCGAGAACAGATTGGCTAGCCGCGCCGGCGAGGACATGATCAGATCGAGATCGGCGCGGGCGTAGAACACCCGCGTCACCGATTCGATCGCCTGCGACAGCATCAAGGTCCAGGCGAGAAAGATCGTCGCCGAGATCACGATCAGCGAGGACTTGTCGAGCGGCAGTTGCAGCTCGGCGAAACGGCCGATCACCGCCCAGGCCGGCAGGTGCAGCAGCGCGGCGAAGCAGACGAGGCCGATGATTGCGGCGCGCGTCCGCTTGCGTCGTCCGCCGGTCATCATGGCGAACCATTCGCGCCAGGCGAGCCGGAGCTCGTGGCGGGCGAACCAGGAGAGCGCGGTCGCCGAGCTCATGCGGCTTCCGGCAGCGTCACCAGCGCGATGAAGAGATCCTCCAGGCTGGTATCGGCATCGCCGTTCTGCTGGCGCAATTCGGTCAGCGTGCCTTCGGCGACGAGGCGGCCCGAGGCGATCACGCCGATGCGGTCGGCCATGCGCTCGGCCACCTCGAGAATATGCGTGGTCATGATGACGGTGCAGCCGGCGCGGACACGCTCGCCGAGCAGGCCTTTCACATGGCGGGCCGAGACCGCATCGAGCCCTGTCAGCGGCTCGTCGAGGATGATGAGGCGGGGATCGTGCACCAGCGCACCAGCCAGCGCCACCTTCTGACGCATGCCCTTGGAGAACCCCTCGCAGCGCTCGTGCCGGTGCGGCGCGAGGCCGAGCGAGGAGAGCAGGTCCTGGGCGACCGGCTCGGACACCGACGGCGCGATGCCCCAGAGGCCGGCGACGAATTCGAGATATTCGAGCGGGGTCAGCTTGTCGTAGATCATCGGCTCGTCGGAGACCCACGCCATCACCTGCTTGGCGGCCACAGGGTCTTGGAGCGCATCGATGCCGAAGATCGAGACGCGGCCGGCATCGGGGCGCAGCAGGCCCGCCACCATGCGCAAAGTCGTGGTCTTGCCGGCGCCGTTGGGGCCGACCAGCGCATAGAATTCGCCGGCGTGGACGGTGAGATCGAGGCTGTCGACCGCCAGACGGTCAAAACGCTTCGTTAACCCCAGGACTTCGAGCGCCGAGCTGTCCGGCTTCATGACGGCCATACCATCCGGTTTTGCATCGCTTCCGACCATGATCCGAAGATGTTTCGGCGCGGTGAATCGCGCCGCAGCAAATTCCGTCATCCGGATTGGACTAGAGGCAAGTCACCCGTACAAGTCACCGTTTGTTGACAGCGCTTGGCGGTTCAGGCTGAATTGGTTCCGGACAAATGGCGCTAGCGCAGCGAAACGACTGCCTAGCGACTGGACACAAGATGCGGCACGGCGGCCGGGAAGAGCCGCCGGTTGCATCGGGAGGACGCGCGTCAATGCTGGATTTCGTTCAGCAGCTGGTCAGCGGTGTTGCGCTCGGCTGCGTCTACGGCCTGATCGCGCTCGGCTTCGTGCTCGTCTACAAGGCCACCGAGGTCGTCAATTTCGCCCAGGGCGATCTGATGATGATCGGCGGTTTCTTCGCCTTCACCTTCATCGGCATGATGGGCCTGAACTACTGGATCGGCTTTGCCGGTGCGGTGGCCGCGATGGCGCTGTTCGGCATGCTGACGGAGCGCGTGGTGGTGCGGCCGATCCTCGGCTATCCGCAATTCTCCATCATCATGGTGACCATCGGCCTCGGCTATTTCCTGCGCTCGATCGCCGGCATGATCTGGGGCACCGATGATCTGAAGATCGAGACCCCGTTCAGCCAGGGCGTGCTGCGGATCGGCTCGCTGGTGCTCGCCTACGACAAGCTGTCGGTGATCGCGGCGACGATGATCCTGTGCACGCTGCTGTGGCTGTTCTTCAACAAGACCACGCTCGGCACCGCGATGCGTGCCAGCTCCGAGAACATGCTCGCGGCCTACTACATGGGCATTCCGGTCAAGCGCGTGGTGTCGATCGTCTGGGCGATCAGCGCGGCGGTCGCGACCTGCGCCGGCGTGCTGCTGGCGCCGATCACCTTCATCCATTCCAATGTCGGCCTCGTGCTCGGCCTCAAGGCGTTTCCGGCCGCGGTGCTCGGCGGCTTCGGCTCGATCCCGGGCGCCGTGGTCGGCGGCGTCCTGATCGGCGTGATCGAGAGCATGGCCGGCTTCTACCTGCCCGAAGGCTGGAAGGACGTCGCGCCCTATGTCGTGCTGCTCGCGGTGCTGCTCCTGAAGCCCGAAGGCCTGTTCGGCCACCACGTCCGCAAGAAGGTCTGAACGCCATGCGCTTCCTGTTCAAGACCGACTACGAGGACGACATCAAGCTGTTCCCGCATTCGGGCTATTGGGTCTCGTACGGCGTCCTGCTCGCGCTGCTGCTGATCGCGCCCCATGTGCTCTCCAGCTATCTGATGAGCCAGCTGGTCTTCGTCTGCATCTACGCGATCGTCGGCGTCGCGCTTCTGATCCTGACTGGCTTCACCGGCCAGGCCTCGCTCGGCCACGCCGCGTTCCTCGCCATCGGGGCCTACACGGCCGCTTATTTGCAGACATACAACGTACCGTTCCCGGTCTACTTCCTCGCCGCCGGGCTCCTGACCGGCATCATCGGCGCGATGGTCGGGTTTCCCGCCCTGCGCCTGACCGGCATCTACCTCGTCATCGCCACCATCTCCTTTGCCCTGATCGTCGAGGAGATCCTGGCGCGCTGGGAAAGCGTCACCCACGGCAACGAGGGCATGCGGGTCAAGACGCTGTCGCTGCTCGGCGTCGCGGTGCCGCGCGACAGCCCGACCTTCTATTACCTCTGCCTTGCCGTGCTGGTGCTGACCATCGTCGGCACGCTCAACCTGCTGCGCTCGCCGACCGGCCGCGCCTTCGTCGCGATCCGCGACAGCGAGACCGCGGCGCGCAGCATGGGCGTCAATGTCGCGCTCTACAAGGTGAAGTCCTTTGCGATCTCGGCGGCGATCACCGGCTTTGCCGGCGTGCTGTTCGCGCACAAGCTCTCCTTCATCTCGCCGGAAATGTTCACGCTGCAGCTCTCGATCGAGTTCATCATCGTGATCCTGATCGGCGGCACCTTCAGCCTGCACGGCGCGGTGCTGGGCGCGATCTTCATCGTGATGATCGATCCGTTCCTGACTTACCTCAAGGACGACATGCCCGGCATGATCGCCGGGATCGCGGCGGCATTCGGCGCCGGCCCGGCCACCGCGGGAGATATCCAATCGAAGGTCGCGGCCTTCGCCTCGCTCAACGGCCTGAAAGGCGCGATCTACGGCATCATCATCGTGCTGTTCGTGTTGTTCGAGCCGCTCGGCCTCTACGGCCGCTGGCTGAAGATCAAGCTCTTCTTCCAGCTGTTCCCGCTCTACAAGCGCGCCACCTTCAAGCGGCAGAAGATCTACGTGAAGTCGGAGCGGAATCGATGAGCTATTTCCGCGCCGAGAACCTGTCGCTGCATTTCGGGGGCCTCAAGGCCGTCGATGCGGTATCCTTCGCGCTCGAGAAGGGCGAGATCCTGTCGATCATCGGGCCGAACGGCGCCGGCAAGAGCTCGATCTTCAACCTGATCTCGCGGATCTACCGGCCGACCTCGGGCCGGATCTTCTTCGAGGACCAGGACATCACGGAAGAGGCGCCCTACGACATCGCCAAGCTCGGCATCGCGCGCACCTTCCAGAACATCGAGCTGTTCGAGAATGCGACCGTGCTCTCCAACCTTCTGGTCGGCCGCCATCGGCACTCGACCACGCAGCTCTGGCAGGAGCTGCTGTTCCTGCCGAGCGTGCGGGCCAACGAGAAGGTTCACCGCCGCAGGGTCGAGCAGGTCATCGAATTCCTCGATCTCGAACCCTATCGCGACAAGCTGATCTCCGGCCTGCCTTACGGCGTGCGCAAGGTGATCGAGCTGGCGCGCGCCCTGTGCTCGGAGCCGAAGCTGATCCTGCTCGACGAGCCGTCCTCCGGTCTCAACGTCGAGGAGACCGACGACATGTCGTTCTGGATCCGCGACATGAAAAGCGAGCTCGGCATCACCGTGCTGATGGTCGAGCACGACATGTCGCTGGTCAATCGCGTCTCCGACCGGGTCATCGCGCTGAACTACGGCAGGGTGCTGGCGATGGGCTCGCCCGCCGAAGTGCAGCAGCACCCCGACGTCGTCGCCGCGTATCTGGGAGCCTGACGCATGGATGCTGCGGTGACACCCGATATCATCCTGAAGCTCTCCAACATCGAGAGCTATTACGGGCCGATCATGGCGATCCGCGGCATTTCGCTGGAGGTTCCGCGCGGTCGCATCGTCACGCTATTGGGGGCGAACGGCGCCGGCAAGACCACTGTACTGAAGACGATCTCGGGCATTCTCGATCCGCAGAAGGGCTCGATCGAATTCCTGGGCAAGCCGATCCAGCGCATGGAGGCCGACCGGATCGTGCGGCTCGGCCTCAGCCATGTGCCGGAGGGGCGGGAGGTGTTCCCATTCCTGTCGGTGCGCGAGAACCTGATGATGGGCGCCTATCCGCGCAAGGACCGTGACGGCGTGGCGGAGGACCTGGAGCGCGTCTACGGCTATTTCCCGCGCCTGAAGGAGCGCATCAACCAGCCGGCCGGCCAGCTCTCCGGCGGCGAGCAGCAGATGCTCGCGATCGGACGCGCCCTGATGAACCGGCCGACGCTGCTCTTGCTCGACGAGCCCTCGCTCGGCCTGTCCCCGCTGCTGGTGAAGGAGATCTTCACCATCATCCGGCGCGTCAACGAGGAGCAGGGCATGTCGATCCTGCTGGTCGAGCAGAACGCCAAGGTGGCGCTGGAGACGGCGCATTACGGCTACGTGCTGGAGATCGGCCGCATCGTGATGAACGACAGCTGCGACCGCTTGATGCATTCCCAGGACATCCAGGAGTTCTACCTTGGCGCCAAGGAAGCCGGCGCCCGCGGCGAGCGGCGCTGGAAGAAGAAGAAGACGTGGCGGTGAGGAAGAGCTGGCAGTAAGATGGGATTGCCCATCCGCAAGCAAAGACCGCCGGCAAGGCAGGCCGCGGAGGGGAGAGCGACAAGGAGGAGACGCGCATGGCCCGACCGGCGGTGCTGACGGTCGCTGATACGATCGCAAGGAGCTTTTTGCGCGCTGCGGAGACGCGGGGCGATCGGCCGGCTATCCGCGAGAAGAAGTTCGGAATCTGGCAGCCGACGAGCTGGCGCGAATGGCTGGAGATATCCAAGGACATTGCCTACGCGCTTCACGCGTCCGGCTTCAGGCCCGGTGACGTCGCCTCCATCATCGCCAACGCCGTCCCGGAGTGGGTTTATGTCGACATGGGCATCCTGTGCGCCGGCGGCGTCTCCTCGGGCATCTATCCGACCGACGCATCGTCCCAGGTCGAATACCTCGTCAACGATTCCGGGACGAAAGTCATCTTCGCCGAGGACGAGGAGCAGCTTGACAAGATTCTCGCCTGCCGTGCCCGCTGTCCGTCCCTGCAGAAGATCATCGTGTTCGACATGGAGGGTCTCAGCGGCTTCTCCGACGACATGGTGATGTCGCTCGACGAATTTCGCGCGCTCGGCCGCAATCACATGGTCGGGCGCGAGGCGCTGTGGCAGGAGATGATCGACAGCCGCAGCGTCGGCGACCTCGCCATCCTCGTTTACACGTCCGGCACGACCGGCCCGCCCAAGGGCGCGATGCACGCCAACCGCAGCGTCACGCACCAGATGCGCCACGCCAACGACTTCATCCCGGCGCGGGACGACGAGGACAGGCTGATCTTCCTGCCGCTCTGCCACGTCGCCGAGCGCATCGGCGGCTATTACATCTCGGTCGCGCTGGGCTCGGTGATGAATTTCGCGGAGAGCCCGGAGACGGTGCCGGACAATCTGCGCGAGGTGCAGCCGACCGTTTTCCTCGCGGTGCCGCGCATCTGGGAGAAATTCTACTCCGCCATCACCATCGCGCTGAAGGATGCGACGCCGCTGCAGCAATGGGTCTATCGCCGCGCCATCGGCCTCGGCTACCGCATGGTCGAGTACCGGCTCGAGGGCAAGCCGCCGCCGCTGTCGCTGCGGCTCGCAAACCGCATCGCCTACCGGGTCGCATTCCGCAACATCCGACGCATGATCGGGCTCGACCGCTGCCGCATCGCCTTCACCGGCGCAGCGCCGATCGCGCCGGAGCTGATCCGCTGGTATCTCGCGCTCGGCATCGACATGCACGAGGTCTACGGCCAGACCGAGAATTGCGGCGTCGCCACCATGATGCCGGCGGAGCGGGTCAAGCTCGGCTCGGTCGGCACCGCGGTGCCCTGGGGCGAGGTCGCGCTGTCGCCCGAGGGCGAGATCCTGATCAAGGGCGACTTCCTGTTCATGGGTTATTTGAACCAGCCGGAGAAGACCGCCGAGACCATCGATTCACGCGGCTGGCTGCATACCGGCGACGTCGGCACCATCGACAATGAAGGCTTCGTCCGGATCACCGACCGGATGAAGGACATCATCATCACCTCCGGCGGCAAGAACATCACGCCGTCCGAGATCGAGAACCAGCTCAAATTCTCGCCCTACATCTCCGATGCGGTCGTGATCGGCGACAAGCGGCCGTATCTCACTTGCCTCGTGATGATCGACCAGGAGAATGTCGAGAAGTTCGCCCAGGACCACGACATTCCCTTCACCAATTATGCCAGCCTGTGCCGGGCAGTGGAGATTCAGGACCTGATCTGGCGCGAGATCGAGCAGGTCAACGGCAATTTTGCCCGCGTCGAGACCATCAAGAGGTTCTACCTGATCGAGCGCCAGCTCACGCCCGAGGACGAGGAGCTGACGCCGACCATGAAGCTGAAGCGCGGCTTCGTGAACAAGCGCTATGCCGCCGAGATCGAAGCGATGTATCGCCAGCGCGCCGTGGCATGAGGCGCCGGACTATCTGAGAAAGCGAAGGAGCGATGGCCCCCGCCCTTCGCGTAATACGGGCCTTTAGGAGAGGAGACGTCAATGTCGAAATCGTTCAGCGCGTTCGGCCTTGCTGTGAGTGCCGTGGTGCTCACCTGTCTGCCGGCCGCGGCGCAGACCAAGGTCACCAACGAGGGCATCTCGGCAACCGAGATCGTCATCGGTACCCACCAGGACCTGTCGGGTCCGATCAAGGGCTGGGGCGTCCCGGTCGCAAACGGCATGAAGATGGCCGCCGAGGAGATCAATGCGTCCGGCGGGATCAACGGCCGCAAGATCCGGCTGGTCGTCGAGGACAGCGGCTATGACCCGAAAAAGGCCGTGCTGGCTTCGCAAAAGCTGATCGAGCGCGACAAGATCTTCGCGATGGTGGGACCGATGGGGTCGCCCACCGTGCTCGCCGCGCAGGACATCCTGTTCGACGCCGGCGTGCTGCAGCTGTTCCCGCTCACGGCGGCCGAGTTCACCTTCAAGTTCGATCCGGCCAAGCCGCAGGAGCGACTGAAGTTCAACAATCTGCTGCCCTACGTCGAGAGCACCCGAGCCGCGCTGAAATACATGATGGAATGGAAGGGCTTCAAGAAGGCCTGCATCATGCATCAGGACGACGAGTACGGTAAGAACGTGCTCGACGGCTTCAATCAGCAGCTCACCGCCATGAAGGCGCAGCCGGCTTCGATCACGAGCTACAAGCGCGGCGCCTCCGATTTCAGCGCGCAGATCGCCAAGATGAAGTCCGACGGCTGCGACCTCGTCGTGCTCGGTACCGTGCTCCGCGAGACCATCGGGGCAATGTCCGAGGCCAAGAAGCTCGGCTGGGACGTCACCTTCCTCGGTGCCACCCCCACCAACGTGATGGAGGTTCCTGCATTGGGCAAGGAAGCCGTCGAGGGTCTCTACGCCGCCAGCGGCTTCGAGATCCCTTATGAGGACACCGCCAAGGGCAAGGTGAAAGACTGGCTCGTCAACTACAAGAAGATGTTCGGCACCGACGCCAACACGCAGGCGATCATCGGCTACAATGCGATGATGACCTTCGCCTTCTACGCGCAGAAGGCGGGCAAGGATCTCACGGGCCAGAAGATGCTTGATGCACTGGAATCGGGTGAGAAATTCCTCGACATCTTCAACTCGCCGCCGACCAAGTTCTCCAAGACCGACCACCTCGCCAACACCATCACCCAGGTGCAGCAGGTCAAGGGCGGCCGCTGGGTGCTGGTGAAGGACAATCTGATGTTCTGATGCTTCTTGCTTCTCCCCGCGTGCGGGGAGAGGCCGCATCGCATTGGAGATGCGATGCGGGTGAGAGGGACTCTCCGCGAGTCCAACACTCACCGTGATCGCAGAGACAGCCCATCACCCCAACCCTCTCCCCGCGAAGAGCGGGGAGAGCAAGCTACGATCCCCCGCCCGCCGTTCCTGAATTCACCGGCGCCAGCTCATCCTCCCGGCACCGCCAGCCGTCGGCGGCTTTCACGAAAGCAAAGGTCCGCTGGATGCGCAGGCGGCGCGTCACGTTGAAGGATCCCGCCTGGCGCTCGTTGTTGGCGGCGCCTGCCTGCGGACGGCCCGTCCTTGCGTCCCAGCAGGTGCCGGTGCAGGTGGTCGCGACCTTGCTGCACATGGTGAAGGGCGCCAGCACGGCCATCTCGATCTCGCCCGTGACCTGCGCCTCCTGCTCGGTCACCTGGCTGTCGAGTGCGTAGACGCGGTTGATGCGCAGGAAGCTGCCGCAGGAATTGGCCGCATGGATCCGCGCCGCGCAGAAGTCGATCGCGTCGGTGTCGGGGAGGCGGGCCGCGACCTGCCGGCCGAACACCTTCCTGGGGTCTGCCTTCGCCGCGCGGATTTCCTCGGTCTTGCGCCTCAAATAATCGGCAAGACAGTCCTCGGCGGATTCAAGCTCCTGAAGCGGCACGTTCTCCTTGCCGACCAGATTGCATTTGCGGTCGCGCTCGCGGCTCCACCTGCCATATTCGGCGAAGGCAAAGCGCGCCGCGGTCGGGTCCAGCTTGCCGATCAGGCCGAGCACCTGGGCATTGAGCTCCGTTTCCGCCAGCGCCAGCGCTGGGTCCGCACAGATCAGCGCGCCCGCTGCGGTGTTGGCCGCCAGGCAGTCGAAGTCGGGATCGCGCACGATCGCGGCGCGCTCCTCGGTCACCTTGAGCAGGCACGCCTTCACCCGATCGAGATCGTCGGCGCGGACGGGGCTCTGCCCGACGATGCCGCAGCTGAGATTGCGCTGGCGGACCCAGATCGCATTCTCCTCGATCGCAGGCAGGCGATCGGGCAGGCGGGCGAGCCGCGCCTCGATCGCCGCGCTCAGCTTCTCGGCAGCCGCCGCAAGCGTGGCATCACCGCAGAACAATTGGTTGCCGGGGTCGCGAATCTGCTGGCAGTTGTTCTTGGCGAATAGCGGCAGCCGATCGGCGATGGAGCGGTCGGATGGCGCGGATTGCGCGAAGGCCGGGACGGCCGGCAATGCCAGTAGCGCAAGCACAGACAGCACGGTGATGCGCATTCTCGTCGTCCCCCAGCGTGGCCCCGGCCATGCTAGCGTTCCGCATGGCGCGGTGGAATGGCCTTGTGGGGAAGTCGCAGTGATGCGCAGCTATGAGGCTGCCGAACCGATCAACGTGCCTCGGCAGCGACCATCGAGAATCGCACGGGGTCGTCGACATATTTCAGCACGCCCGACTGGTAGAGTGCGAACAGCGGCTGGTAGCTCCGCGCAGCGTCGTCCTCGAGCATCGCCATGCGGCGGTTGTCGAGCATCAGCCAGTGGCCGTCGAGCTTTGCCGCGGCGACCGCATGATCTTCACCGGCCCTGACGTCGCGCACCACGACGATGCGAAGGTCTTCGGCGGCAATGCCTGCCAGCCGCAGCGCGGCCAGCTTGGCGATGGCGTAGTCCTCGCAATCGCCGGCGCCGTTCGCGAAGGTCGCAAGCGGCGAGCTCCAGACGTCGTCGATGCCGTCATTGGCGGCCCGGATGGCGAGGTTGACGGCGCGGTTGGTCTCGCCGAGCCGTGCGCGGCCGTCGCGAGTGCGGGCCTGGTCGACGATGGCGAGCAGCTTCAGGGCCGCAGGCGATGCGCAATTGTCCCGGTCGCCGTCGCACAGCGCAAGCTGCACCATGTCGTCGTCCAGCCTGTCCCTCAGCGCGAGCCATTTTTGCCGCAGGCTGCCGGACGAAATGGCGAAGGCGAACACGCCGAACGGCTCGGCGGATTTGCGCACGAGAAGGCCGGCTCCCGGCGACAGCAGCGAGCCGGCGCGAAGCTCGGCGGCCGATCCGAACAGGATCAATCCGCACAGGACAAGGATTGCGCGCCAGGCGCGCGAGCGAGCAGCGGTCTCCATCTGACATCCCCTTGCCTGGCTTCGCCGGGTCCCCCTCGACCTCGACGTGCCGGGCTTTGTTGCTTTCGGGGAGATAGTGCGAGACGGGCTGTTTTGTTCTGCTTAACGCGCCCGGCTGGGGTGGCAAAACCGGGCAACAGGCTGAAATAGACCTGCGCGAATTGCGTAAAATTTTACGATTCGCTAGCTAGAGGGTACCCGGCTGCCGCCAAACGGAGGGCAATTGCAGGTGCAGGTTGTAGGAAGGCCGAATCCGCGCGTCATGGCTAACACCCCCCAATTTCATGGGGTTCTGTTAGTTAGATCACAGATTTAACCCCGTATTTGCCGCAGGATGTGGCGGGACTTCGCGAAGGAAAGATGACGCAAGTATCTGCTCCGCAATTATACAGCAGATTACTTTGGATGACTTGAAATGAGCGCAAAAAGGCCGAATTCGACTTCGGAATATTTGATGGATTACTTCGGCTTCTCTCGCGTGGGCCGACCCGCGGGGGCTTCTGAAGCCCAAGTGATGCGAAATCACACAAGCAATAGATGGTATCGCTAAGGACTTGCTAATGCTATGCAAGCTTAGGCAATTGATACTTACTTAAATTTTAACCCTTTTACGGTGCCCGGTTGAATTACGCTGGCCAATTTGACGGCGCGATTTCCTTGGACGGCCAGGGTTCCCGCTCGCCCGGCAATGCCCATGTCGATTCCTTTACGGCGAAGGCACATGGTCACGTGCCCGAGGGCGCGTTCGTCGTTCCCGACCCCAACCTGATCTTCAACGGCGAGTTCAAGCGCACAGGCCTCGATCTCGTCTTGTCCCATGAGGGGCACGAGTTCGTCGTTCACGATTATTTCCGGGGCGACAAGCGCGCCGCGCTCGCCTCGCCCGATGGCGCCCACCTCACCGGTGAAATCGTCAGCGCGCTTACCGGCCATGTCCAGGTTGCGCAAGCCGCGCCCGGCGCTGCCGCGGCCCAGGTCATCGGGCACGTCACCAAGCTCGTGGGCAGCGCGACCGCGATCCGCAACGGCGTCTCGGTCATCCTGAACAACGGCGACAACGTCGAGAAGGGCGACGTGGTTTCGACCGGCGCCGACTCGACCCTCGGCATAACCTTCATCGACGGCACCGTGTTCGGCCTGTCCTCGAACGCGCGGATGGTGCTGAACGAAATGGTCTACGACCCCAACGGGTCGAGCAATTCCTCGTTGCTGAGCCTCGTCGCCGGCACCATCACCTTCGTCGCCGGCGAGACCGCCAAGCACGGCGACATGAAGATCGACACCCCGGTCGCCACCATGGGCATCCGCGGCACCGCGGTGCTCACCCAGATCAATTTCGTCGTTCCCGCCGGCGGCGGCGATCCGCAGCCGCAGGCGAGCTTCCAGGTGCTGGTCGAGCCGAACGGCACGACGGGCTCCTACATCCTGTTCGACAAAGTCACGCTGCTGCCGATCGCGACGGTCAACCAGGCCGGCCAGATGATCCAGATCAGCGGCGGCAACGTCTCGATCTCAAATGCGCTGATGTCGCCGGACGTGCAGAAGCTGATCACCGACGTGTTCACGCTGAAGTTCACCGACAACAACACCAACACCAAGCTGACCACGAACTTCACCGACACGCTCACGCCGATGAGCCTGGACGTGGTGTTCAAGTCGAGTTCAGGCCCCACCGCGGTCGCGACCTTCGTCAACCTCACTCCGCAGGGATCGGAAGGGCCCAGCACGCCCACGCCGCCCGTCGTGCGTATTCCCGGCCAGCCGATCGCGCAGAGCTTTGACGCCAGCGGCATTGTGAAGACGGCGTTCGCGTTGACCGAGCGTGCCGGCGCGACCGGCGACACGCATGCCGATACGATTACCGGCCTGATCAGATTCGTGGATCAAAACCTCGGCGACAAGCCGACGGTGAGCATCAGCCTCGCCGAAGCGCCGAACTATGTCTACAAGGACGCCGGCCAGCACGACGTCACCGGTTCGCTGACCGATCTGCAGAAGCACGCCATCGCAGCGACGCAGATCCAGATCAGCGTCGTCCCCGACCCCGGCAACAACAACAACGGCTCGGCGATCTGGACCTACACGCTCCCGGACCACGTCTTCGACTTCCTCGCTGCCGGCGAAACGGTGACCCTGACCTACATGGTCCGCGTCGACACCAATTTCGCTGTGAACCCCGAGTCGAAGTTCATCCCGATCACGATCACGATCACGGGGACCAACGACAAGCCGGCGATCACCACCGATGTCCCGGTCATCACCTTCGAGGGCGGCACCAGCGTGCCGGGTGGCCCGCTCACCAGCGATGTGCCGACGTCGGGTACGCTGAATTTCAACGACGTCGATCTCACCGACAAGCATACCGTGTCGGTGGCGCTGACCAGTGCGACTCTGCCTGATGGCAGCGTGCCGCCGGGTCCGCTTGCGGCGTTCCAGAGCGCGATGTCCGTCGCGATCGCGGCCGGCGCAGACAGCACCGGGGACGGCACCGGCACCATCAACTGGTCGCTGGCTGATCTGCCGGTCTATTTGGCCGATTTCATCCCCCAAGGCGCGGTGCTGACGCTGGTCTACACCGTGACGCTCACGGACTCGCAAGGCGCGGCCTCGCAGCAAACCATCACCGTCACGATCACGGGCACCGATGCGCCTGCCGTGGTGTGGATCGCGACCGACAAGCCCGGCGTTCCCTCCGGCGGGTTCTGGAAGGACGCGGGCAACTGGGCCACCGGCACGGTCCCGACCGACGAGGACGACGTCATCGTCATCACCGATCAGCTCCACGGCCTGACCCCGTCCTATCCGGTGACGATCGACGTGGCGGCCTTCGCCAAGTCGTTGACTCTCGACGACTACGACACCACGCCGGGCCACAAGGTGCCGGAGGTGATCAACGAGAGCACGCTGACCATCGGCGGCAAGCTCACCCTGAATGCCGACGCGAAGTTCACCAACTCGCTCGGAGGCCACGTCACCGTCGGCGGGGCGATCGACGTCGAAACCATCACCCGGACATCCGGCGTGGTCGTCACCAACACCAGCACGATCACGAATGAGGGCACGCTCACCCTGGAAGCAGGCGGCACGATCGATACGCTCACCGCCATCGCCAATTCCGGCCTGATCGACCTGTCCGGCGGAACGCTGGTGCTGAAGAGCGATGTCACCAATAGCGGCGGCACCATCCAGACCGATGCCGGTGCGACGCTGGTCGTCGACGGTGCGACGATCGACGGCGGCACCGTCGCCATTCTCGGCACGCTGGAATCGACCGGCATCAGCGCCATCGATGATGCCGAGATCACGATCGCCAGCACCGGCATGCTGTCCGTCACCAGCGGCACGCTGACGATCGACCCGGCTACGATCCACGCCATCACCAATCAAGGCCTGATCGAGGCGGTGACCGGCGGCACGCTGAAGCTGACGGCCGCCATCATCGCCAATACCGGCGGGACGATTTCGGTCGACAACGCCTCAAAGCTCTATCTGACCGGCGTCTCGATCAACGGCGGCAGCCTGAGCAATGCCGGCAATCTCTACAGCGTCTCGGGCTCCAACACGATCACGGCTGGTGTCACCAACACCGGCGGCACCATCAAAGTCCAGGCCGGCACGCTCAACCTCGCCGGCGGCATCATCGGCGCCGGTACGCTGATCATCGAGAATGGCGCGAAGCTCGAGCTCGGCGGTGCCGACGCGCAGAATGTCACGTTCGCCGGCGGCACCGGCACGCTGCAGCTCGACAAGGTCGCCGGCCAGAGCTTCACCGGCACCATCTCGGGCGAGCTCTCGGCCGACGGCATATTCACGATCACCGGCAACGCCGACATCACAACGTCGACGGGCGATGCGCTCGACTTTACGGTATCGCAGGCGGCGCAGGCCGGCGTCGTGCTGACGCCAACCGGCACGCTCACGGGCGCGATCAACGGCATCGACGTGACCCAGAACGGCGTCGGCGACATTACGCTGACCGCGACAGGCGACATCACCGGCCTCGCCGGCCACGGCATCTGGCTGAGCGATAGTGCGACCGGCTCCGGCGATATCACGGTCAACGATCTCACCGGCAAGGCGACCGGCACCGGCGCGAATTCGGTCGGCGTCCTCGTCGAGAATATCAACGCCGCCAATGCTGGTGACATCTCGATCACCCAGCTCGGCGGCGCCGTGGGTGGCGCATACGGTATCGACGCGCTCACGCAGGGCGACGGCGACATCACCATCGATGCCGGCGGCGCGATCACGGGCAGCTCGATCTATGGCATCCGCTCGCGCAGCTATGGCAGCGGGAACCAGACCGTCACGACAGAGGTGGGCAGCGCCATCACCTCGGGCAGTTCCGGCATCGTTGCCGTCAATCGTGCGAACTCGCTCGACGCGGCCGACCTGAGCACGATCACGGTCAACGCCTATGGCACGATCAATTCCGGCAGCAGCCTGAACCTGGCCGGCAATGCGCCGGCCGGCATCGAGGCTGGCTACACCGGTGCCACGACCGGCACCAGTGCGAACACGAGTGTCAATGCCACCGTGATCGTCAACAATCACGCCGCCATCACCGCGGTGGGCCACGGCATCAACGCCTTCAATTACGGAAATGGCGACGTCACGGTGAACAGCTTCGCCGGGACGGCGATATCGGTCTCGGGCGCCCAGAGCATCGGCATCAACGCCGCGGCCTTGAGCGGCGGCACGGGCGACGTGACGGTCACGCTCGGCGAGGATGTCACGATCTCGGGCGCGACGAGCTACGGCATAAGGGCCTACAGCCTCGATGCCGGTGACATCACGGTCACCCTTGCGGATGGCGACAATATTACCTCGGGCAGCTCGGGCATCGTCGCGGTCAACTACGCCGTCGCGATCGCGGCCGGCCTGGGCAGCACGATTTCGGTCGAGGCGCACGGCGCGATCCATTCCGGCGCGACACTGAACAACGACGGCACGACGCCGGGCGGGATCATCGCCGGCTACAAGCCGGGCGGCACCGGCACTTTCTCGAGCGCAGTCAACGGCGACGTCATCGTCGCCAGCGATGCGACGATCACAGCCGGCGCAGGTTACGGCATCGAGGCGTTCACCTGGGGCGCCGGGGACGTCACGGTCACGACCGGCGCGCTGTCGTCCATCACGGCCGCGGGCATTGCCATCGGCGCGTTCAACAATGGCGGCGGCGACGTCAGCGTCACCAACCAGGGCTCCGCCATTGGTTCGGTCGGCCTCGCCGCCGTCGCGAACGGCGCCGGCGATATCACCATCGTCAACGATGGCAGCATCACCAGCACGAATCTGGCCGGCATCAGCGTCACGCAGAACGCGGCCGGTGCGACCGGCTCGACACACATCACCAATACCGGATCGATCGCAGCTCCGACCGGCCACACCGCGATCTTCATCCAGGAGAACGCGACCGGGACGGCGACGATCGACAATTCCGGCACGATCGGTCCCGCCGTCGCTTCCAGCGTCACGTCGGCGACCTACGCCATCGTCGAGACCGGCGGCGCCGTCGAGATCAACAACACCGGCGACATCAACGGTAACATCTCGGTCGCGCGCGCCACGTTCAACAACAACGCGGGCGGCACCTGGACGGTCGCCGGGACCAGCGTCTTCGGCAACGCGTCGTCGATCATCAACCACGGCGATATCGATCTGCTCAACGGCGCGTCGATCTCCGGGACCGGGCTGAGCATCGAGAATGATGGCGATATCGACAGCTGGGGCACGGCGTCGATCTCGGGCACGATTACCAATACTGGCAACATCGAGGTCAATGGCGGGACCCTGACCCTGTTCGGCTCGCTGTCCGGCACGGGATCGGTCACCGTCGACGCCGGCGCGCTCCTGAAGCTCGAAGGCACGGTGGCGCAGACGATCACGCTCGAGGATGACGGCGCGGGCCTTCAGATCGATACCGCGACCTTTGGCGGTTCGATCGCAGGGCTGTCCGCGAACGATACGATCGACCTGTCAACCATCAATTACGGGCTCGGCACCAGCGCGGTTTATGTCGCCAATTCCGACCCCTCGACCGGCGGCGTGCTCACGGTCTCCGACTCCGACGGCCACCAGATCAGCCTGAACCTGACCGGCGCCGATTACAGCGATTTTCACTTTGCCGGAAGCAGCGATGGTCATGGCGGCACGCTGATTACGATCCACGCGAACGACGATGCGCCGACGTTCACCGCGACCGAAGCGTCTCCGACCTTGGCCTTCTCCGAGCTGGAAAATACCACGGGCTCCACGACGCTCGACCCGGTTTCGGGCGGGAGCGGTACGGTTCACTTCAAGGACATCGACCTGACCGACCGTCCGACGGCGACGATCACGCACCAGGCCACGACATGGCTGGCTGCCGATCACAGCACGGAACTGACCTTGACGTCTGGTCAGGCCGCCGCACTCGAGCAGGCCTTGGCGATCCTCGGGACCGGCAAGAACAACGGCGCGGTCGACTGGAGCTATTCGATCGTCGACAGCGCGCTGGATTTCCTTGGCGAGGGGCAGACCGCAACGGTGGTCTCGACCATCACCCTCGACGACCATCAAGGCCAGTGCACCACGGCCGATGTCACGGTGACGATCACCGGCAAGAACGACGCGCCGACGCTGAATGGCGCGACGCTCGGCGCGGTCAGCGAAGATGCCACTGCTCCCGCCGGGTCCAGCGTCGGGGCGCTCTTTGCCGCCGGATTCCACGATGCCGATGCGGGCGCGAGCTTCAAGGCCGTCGCCGTCACTGCCTCCCATGCAACCGCCGCGGAAGGCGTCTGGCAGTACCATGTTGCCGGTAGCAATCAGTGGATAGATATCGCGGGTGTCAGCGACAGCAGCGCGCTCCTGCTTGCCACCGACACGCTGGTCCGCTTCGTGCCGGCCGCGAATTTCAGCGGCGCGCCGGGTAGCCTCGACGTGCATGCCCTGGATGATACCTATGGCGGCAATGTCACGACGCCCGTCCTGATCGATATCACGTCGCCCTCGATCGGCTCCAGCGTCTCAGCGGCGGCGACGCTGAGCACGGAAGTGACCCCCGTGGCCGATGCGCCGGCGTTCAACATCGACCATACGCCGATCGCGGATGCGGGAGAGTTCCTGGTCAACACCACGACCGCGAACGACCAGACTTACAGCGCGATCGGCGCGCTCTCGGACGGCGGCTACGTTATCGCTTGGGTGTCGCAGGGGCAGGACGGCGACGGCGCCGGCATCTACGCTCAGCACTATGCCAGCTCCGGCGCAAAGATCGGGGGCGAGTTCCGTGTCAACACGGCGACCGCGGGCAGTCAGTCGAGCCCGTATGTCGTCGGGCTGGAGGGCGGAGGGTTCGTCGTGAGCTGGACCACCGGCAGCGACAACGGAGCGACCATCCACCTGCAGCGCTTTGATTCTTCGGGTTCGCCGGCAGGCGGCGAGGTCTCCGTCGCCGGATATGGCGAGAACGCGACGCTTGCCGCGCTGTCGAACGGCGGCTTCGTCATCACCTACGTCACGTCCGACGCCAGCGCGTCAGGCACTTACGGGATCGTCTACGATTCCAGCGGGGTCCCGACGTCCGGACCTTTCTTGATCAACACGACGACAGCCAGCCAGCAGCAGGGTGATTCCGTTGCCGGGACCGCCGATGGCGGCTTCGTGGCGTCTTGGCATTCCTATGGTCAGGACGAGGTATCGGGCAGCTGGGGCGTCTACTTCCAGCGGTTCGATGCGCAAGGTAACAAGCTCGGCGGAGAGGTGCAGGTCAACACCAACACCGCAGGCGATCAATATGGCGGCGAACTCGCCGTCCTGAAGGACGGGTCGATCGTCGTGTCGTACACCGACGCGAATACGCTCGTGCTGAGGCATTTCAGTTCGACCGGTGCGCCAATCGGCAACGAGGTGAGCATCTCGGATGCGACCACCGCTACCTTGCAAGCCCTGCCGGACGGCGGCTTCCTCGTCACCTATCAGGGCCATGACGCTCCCGGGAGCCTCGGACTTCTGGGTCAGCGCTTTGATGCATCGTTGCACTCGGTCGGCTCGTCGTTCGTCATCAACGAGACCACGAACGGCGACCAGCTGTTCCTGGCCGATCGCTCCAATCCGACTGCCGTGACTTCGGACGGCAAGATCGTCTCGACCTGGTTCTCCCCGGGCGACGGGGGCAACGACGTCGAAGCGCGCGTGTTCGCGCTGCCCGGATTTGGCTCCGACAGTCCGATCCAGCTGCCGGCCATCACTGCGGCGGCAGTCGATAGCGACGGGTCCGAAACGCTCCTGATCAAGCTCTCGGGCTATCCGGCTGGCGCGACCTTCTCGGTCGGTCATGCTGGAACCGGCGCTGATACCGGCCAGTGGCTGATCGGGGCGGCAGAAATCGCATCGCTGGCGACCTCGGGACTGACGATGACTGCCCCGGTCGGGTACCACGGCGAGTTCAACCTGCACGTCGGCGTCACCGTCATCGACTCCGCTAACGGCCTTGGCGGGCCGCTGACGGACACCTATACGATAACCGAGGATGTGGTCGTTAAAGCCGGCGGCGGGCCTGTCATCGATACCTCCGGCTTCCAGGTCGAGCACATCAACGAGAACAGCAACGACATCATCACCGACCTCGTCGTCATCGACACCGACCCCGGTGCTGCGACCGATACGTTCACGGTCACGCTGTCGACCGCAAATCCGGACGTTAGCCTCGCCAGCGTTTATCCGACGGCCGGCACGCTCGAGCAGATCAACGCCGGGCTCGCGGAGGGCGCGGGTATCGCCTACGATCCGATCGGCGCCGATCCCGACGCGACGCCGCCCGCGACCGACCGGATCACACTGACCGTTGCCGACTCGGCCGGCCATTACGACACCGTCAACTTCATCTTCGTCGAGGGCGCCGACAGCCAGGGCATCACTCTGGAAGGCACCAGCGGCAAGGACGTCATTTTCGCGACCGAGTCGAGCGACACCTTGACCGGTGGCGGCGCGAAAGACCAGTTCGTGTTCGCGCCGACGTCGTCGCTGGATCCGATCCAGCACGCTGTGACCGATTTCGAGACCGGGCTCGACAAAATCGACCTGCGGCAGTTCACCAACATCACGTCGTGGACGCAAGTGTCCGCGCTCGCGGAGCAGCAGGGCGCCGATACCCTGCTCACGCTCGATGCCAATGACAAGGTTCTCCTGAAGAATGTCGTTGTCGGCAATCTCCACGCCAGCGATTTCATCCTTCATGTGAGCTAGAGCGACGCCCCTGCCGGGACGCGGCTCTTCCTTGCGCCTCGACCGCGGCAAAAAATCCCTATCCTTGGCTGCCGAAGCGATGGCCATTTGCGTCCTGGCGATCCAAGATTGGGCTCCAGGCGGTTGCAGGAAGTCCGATCGAAATGAGACGTCTCAAGATCCTGCGGCGGTGGTTTGCGCGGAAGCTGGGCTTCGCGCGGCTGATGTGCCTTGCGCTGCTGGTGCTGTTCGCCGGCGCGCGGCTGTGGGATCCGCCGCCGATCCAGGAATTGCGGCTGCGCACCTTCGACATGTTCCAGCTGATCGATCCACGCCACAAGGCGGCGCGGCCGGTCGTCATCGTCGACATCGACGACAAGAGCCTCGCCAAGCTGGGCCAGTGGCCGTGGCCGCGCACGCGAATCGCCGACCTGATCCAGAACCTCACCAGCAGCGGTGCGGTCGCGATCGGCTTCGACGTGGTGTTTTCGGAGCCCGACCGGCTCAACCCGGATCTGGTTGCGGGCCAGATGCGCTATCTCGACGACGCCACGCGCGCCAAGCTGCGTGAGTTGCCGACCAACGACCAGATTCTCGCCGATGCCATCAAGCGCTCGCGTGTGGTGCTGGGCGAGACCGGGCTTCCAGAGGTCTTGTCCGAACTGGACAAATCGCTTCCGTTCACGGGGGTGGCGACGGTCGGGGAGGAGGGGGCCGAACGCTTCCTGTTCGAGTTTCCAGGCTTGCTGCGCAACGTGCCGGTGATCGAGAAGGTTGCAGCCGGCCGCGGCCTGTTTTCAATCAGGAAAGAGCGGGACGGATTCATCCGCCGCGTGCCGATGATCATGCGCGCGCAGGGCACCATCATGCCCTCGCTCAGCCTCGAGATCCTGCGCGTCGTCACGGGCACGCCGACGCTGTTGGTCCGGACCGACAAGACCGGTATCAGGTCGATCCGCATCAAGGGTGTCGAGATCCCCACCGACAAGAACGGCCAGTTCTGGGTGCACTACGCGCGTCGGGACCCCTCGATCTACGTCTCCGCCGCCGACGTGCTCGACAACAGCGCATCGCCGAGCAGGTTCGCCGGCAAGCTGGTGCTGGTCGGAACCTCTGCGGCCGGGCTCAACGACATCAAGACCACGCCGGTCTCTGCGACCATGCCGGGGGTCGAGATCCATGCCCAGGTGCTGGAGAGCGTGTTGAGCGGCGCGGTGATCTCGCAGCCGAACTACGCGCTCGGGGTCGAATTGCTCGCCGCGCTGATCATCGGCCTGCTTGTCATCATCTTCACGCCGAATCTCGGTCCCGTGCGCCTCGTGCTCGCCGGTGCGACGTTCGCGGCGATCCTGGTCGGCACGTCCTGGTTCTTCTACGCGCAGTACCGCTACCTCATCGACTTCACCTATCCGCTGCTCTCGACCACGGCGGTTTATCTGACGCTGATCTTCGCAAGCTTCGTGCGCGAGCAGCGCCAGCGCGTGCAGATCCGCGGGCAGTTCGCGCAATACATGTCGCCGGTCCTGGTCGAGCAGCTGGCGCAGTCGCCGGAAAAGCTCGTGCTCGGCGGCGAGGAGCGCGTGATGACGATCATGTTCTCGGACGTGCGCGGCTTCACCACGATCTCGGAGAGCTACAAGCACGACCCGCAAGGCCTGATCGCGCTGATGAACCGCTTCCTGACGCCGCTGACCGACGTCATCATCGAGCGGAAGGGATACATCGACAAATACATGGGCGACGCCATCATGGCGTTCTGGAACGCGCCGCTCGACGATGCCGAGCACGAGGTCAACGCCTGCGAAGCCGCGATCCGGATGCTGGAGCAGATCGACGCGGTCAACAAGGAGCGCGAGGAAGAGGCCGCCGAGGGCGGCCACGTCTACATTCCGCTCAATGTCGGCATCGGCCTCAACACCGGCATCGGCGTGGTCGGCAACATGGGCTCAGACCTGAAGAAGAACTATTCGGTGCTCGGCGACAGCGTGAACCTCGCCTCGCGCCTGGAGGGCCAGTCGAAGGAATACGGCTTTCCCATCATCGTCGGCTCCCGCACCGCGCTCGCCGCCAAGGAGAAGTTCGCGATCCTCGAGCTCGACTTCATCATGGTCAAGGGCAAGACCGAGCCTGAGGTGATCTACGCCATCGCCGGCCGCGAGGACGTGATGCATTCGGCCGCTTTCCAGCGCCTGCGCAACATCACCATCGAGATGCTCAGCTGCTATCGCGGCCGCGACTGGCAGGGCGCCCTGGATGCCATCGAGCGCGGCCGCAAGAGCGAGGACGCCGACACGCTGGAAAAGCTGTTCAGGCTCTACGAGGCGCGCATCAAGGATTTCCAGCTCAATCCGCCGCCGGAGAACTGGACCGGGGCATATGCGCTGCTGACGAAGTAGTCGACGCATCGGCGCTGCCGTAGGGTGGGCAAAGGCGCGTCAGCGCCGTGCCCACGATCTCGCGCCGCAATGTTGAAATGGTGGGCACGCTGCGCTTTGCCCACCCTACGGCAGCGGCGTTTGCCGCCCTCACTCCATCCCGATCATCGTCAGCTCTTGTAGGGTGGGCAAAGGCGCGTCAGCGCCGTGCCCACCATCTCGCGCCGCAATGTTGAAATGGTGGGCACTCTTGCGCTTTGCCCACCCTACGGCAGCTGCGTTTGCCGCCCTCACTCCGTCCCGATCGTCGTCAGATCCTGAAACCAGTGCTGGGCCTGCACGAACTGCTTCACCTTCGGCGACAGCGCGTGCGGGTTGGTGTCGTGGACGACCCAGACCAGCGTGGCGTCGTCCACGATCAGCGCGTGCGCCTGCGCCAGCAGCTCGTCCTGTTTGGTGGAATCGAACGTCTGCTTGGCCTCGTCGATCAGCGCGTCGACCTTCGGATTCTTGTAGCCGCCCCAGTTGACGCCCACCGGCGCGATCTGGCCCGAATGGAAGAAGCGGACGATGGCGTAGAGCGGGTCGGAGGTGACGTAGGCGATGTTGTTGGCGGTGATGCCTGCGTTCATCTCGTCGGCCGCGCCCTTGCGCCAATGCGTGTAGAGCGTCTCCAGCTCGACCACCTTGAAATCGATCTCGATGCCGATCTCCTTGAAGCTCTGCTGCAGGAATTCGTTCATCGGCAGCGACAGCATCTGCCCGGTGCCGCCTTGCGCGATGATGAAGGTGGCCTTCAGCGGCTTTGCCTTGGAGTAGCCGGCTTCCTCGACCAGCTTCCTGGCGGCGGCCGGATCGTATTTCAGCTCAAAGCCCGGCTTGCCGAACCACGGGCTGGACGGATCGACCTGGCCCTTGGCGGGTTTTGCGAGGCCGTTCATCAAGCCGACCACCGCGTCGCGATCGATCGCGAGGTTCAGCGCCTTGCGCAGGCGGATATCGGTCCAGGGCGAGCCCGGCAGCACGGACAGATGGTAATTCCAGACATGCGGCGTGACGTTGTCGACGAGCTTCATGCCGGCGGCCTTGAGCTGCGGCACCGCATCCGGCGCCGGCGTCTCGATCAGATCGACCTGGCCCGCGAGCAGCGCATTGGTGCGCGTCAGCGCCTCCGGCATCGGCACCAGCACGATCTTGTCGGCCTTCGGGATCCGCTTCTTGTTCCAGTAGTCGGGATTCTTGCTGAGTTCTGCGAGCTCGCGCGGCACCAGTTTCGTCAATTTGAACGGGCCGGTGCCGGAGGGCTGGCTGGCGAACTTGTCCCAATCCTTGCCGAGCTTGTCGTACTGCGCGGGGCTCGACACCAGAAACCACAGCATCTGATAGGGGAAGAAGGAATCGACCGTCTTGGTGGTGATCTCCACCGTGAAGTCGTCGATCCTGGCGTAGCTCGCGACCGAGGGCAGGCGGGTCTTCACCTGCGCGCTCTGCCGCTTGTCGAATTGCGGCGCCTTGTCGTTGAGCACCTTGTCCAGATTCCAGATCACCGCATCGGCATTGAACTCGCTGCCGTCGTGAAACTTGACGCCCTTGCGAAGCGTGAAGCGCCATTTGGTCTTGTCGGCGTCATCCACCTTCCACTCGGTCGCAAGCCCCGGCACCAGCTTGCCGGGACGATCGGCGACGTCCATCTCCCACGCCACCAGCGGATCGTAGATCGTGTAGGCCGTGAACTGGTAGGCGCCGGCGCCGCGATCGGGCTGCCCCGTGGTCAGCGGGATGTCCGCCATCGAGATGCCGTAGCGCAGCACGGTTTCGGCGCGCGCCGAGATTGCGGACGACGCCAGTGCAAGCACGGCGAGACAAATCGACAGACGAATACGCATGGTCCAGAGCTCCCAGGGATTTCGGGACCAAACTTGCAATCTTGATGCCAGAATAGGCAGCGCGACGCGCACACCGGCGTAGTGCCTACAAGGACTTGTCGTCGCAGGGCCAAATTGCAGAATAAGTTTCTCTTTGGCATAGCCATTGCATACGATTGCATCAAAAATAGTCATCGAAGCCGGAAAAGGATTGAGGCGATGCTTACTAAGAAGAACACACGCGCGGCATTGATCGCGATGCTCGCTCTAACGACGGCGGCCGCCTGGCCGCGCGTGGCCGGCGCGGAGACCGTGCTGCGCATCGGCATGACCGCTGCCGATATTCCGCGCACGCTGGGCCAGCCCGATCAGGGTTTTGAAGGCAATCGCTTCACCGGCCTCACCATGTACGACGCGCTCACCGGCTGGGACCTGTCTTCTGCCGACAAGGCAAGCGTGGTGATCCCCGGCCTTGCGACCGAGTGGAAGGTCGACGATGCCGACAAGACCAAGTGGACCTTCAAGCTGCGCCCCGGCGTGACCTTCCACGACGGCTCGCCGTTCAACGCGGACGCGGTGGTGTGGAACGTCGAGAAGGTGCTGAAGCAGGATGCGCCGCAATTCGATGCCAGCCAGGTCGGCGTCACGGCCTCGCGCATGCCGACGCTGGCGTCGGCGAAGAAGATCGACGACATGACGGTCGAGCTCACCACCAAGGAGCCCGACAGCTTCCTGCCCATCAACCTCACCAATCTGTTCATGGCGAGCCCGGCGAAGTGGCAGCACTTCTACGACAAGGCGGAAGGCGCCGATGCCAAGGCCAAATCGCAGGCGGCCTGGACCGCGTTTGCCAAGGACGCCGCGGGCACCGGTCCGTGGAAAATGGCGAGCTTCACGCCGCGCGAGCGGCTCGAGCTGGTGAAGAACGCGAGCTATTGGGACAAGGCACGCGTGCCCAAGGTCGACAAGATGGTGCTGCTGCCGATGCCGGAGGCGAACGCGCGCACCGCGGCGCTGCTCTCCGGGCAGGTCGATTGGGTCGAGGCGCCGGCGCCGGACGCGCTGCCCGAGCTCAAGCAGCGCGGCTTCAAGCTCTACGCCAACGAGCAGCCGCATGTCTGGCCGTGGCAGTTCTCGCGCGTCGAGGGCTCGCCCTGGAACGACATCCGCGTGCGCAAGGCGGCGAACCTCTGCGTCGATCGCGAAGGCCTCAAGGACGGCCTGCTCGCCGGACTGATGGTGCCGGCAACCGGCACCTTCGAGCCCGGCCATCCCTGGCGCGGCAAGCCGAGCTTCGAGATCAAATACGACAAGGCGGCCGCCCAGAAGCTGATGCAGGAAGCGGGCTTTGGCCCGAACAAGAAGCTGACGGTGAAGACGCAGACCTCGGCCTCCGGCTCCGGTCAGATGCAGCCGCTGGCGATGAACGAATATCTGCAGCAGGCGCTCGCCGAATGCTATTTCGACGTGAAGCTTGACGTCATCGAGTGGAATACGCTGTTCACCAACTGGCGCCGCGGTGCCAAGGATCCCAGCGCCAACGGCTCGAACGCCACCAACGTCACCTATGCCGCGATGGACCCGTTCTTCGCGCTGGTGCGCTTCCTGCAATCGGGCATGGCGCCGCCGGTCTCGAACAATTGGGGCTTCATCAACAATCCCAAGTTCGACGAGCTGGTGAAGAAGGCGCGGCAGACCTTCGATCCCGCCGCGCGCGACGCCGCGCTCGCCGAGCTGCACGCGGCCTCCGTCGACGACGCCGCCTTCCTCTACGTGGCCCACGACGTCGGCCCCCGCGCCATGAGCCCGAAGGTCACGGGCGTGGTGCAGCCGAAGAGCTGGTTCATCGACTTCTCGCTGGTGTCGATGAAGGAGTGAGGCGGGCACGCTGGTAGGGCTCCCCTCCCCCTTGCGGGGAGGGGTTGGGGAAGGGGGTCCACACGGGCGGTCCCTGTGTGGCCACCCCTCTCCCTAACCCTCCCCCGCAAGGGGGGAGGGAACCCTCGCATAGTGCGTCCCTTACTATCCCCAGCGCCATCAGTCGCCCGACATCACGTTAGGTAAATCAGTGCTCGCCTATATCGCCAGACGCATCGTCTATGTCGTCCCGATCGTCATCAGCGTCGCGCTGGTGTGTTTCCTGCTCGTGCATATCACGCCGGGCGATCCGCTCGTTGCCGTGCTGCCGGCCGACGCCTCGCAGGAGCTCGCCGCGCAACTGCGCACCGCCTATGGCTTTGACCGCCCGTTGCCGGTGCAGTTCGGGCTTTGGTTGCTCCGTGCCCTGCATGGCGATCTCGGCAATTCCATCGCGACGGGGCGTCCCGTGCTGGCCGAGGTCATGCGCGCGGTCGGCAACACCGTGACGCTGGCGATCGCCGCCGCCATCATCGGCTTCACCATGGGCATCCTGCTTGGCCTGATCGCCGGCTATTTCCGCGAGACCTGGATCGACAAGGTCGCGACCTCCTTCGCCATCGCCGGCGTGTCGGTGCCGCATTACTGGCTCGGCATGCTGCTCGTCATCATCTTCTCGGTGCAGCTGAACTGGTTGCCCGCCGTCGGCGCCGGGCCCAGCGGCTCCAATTCCTGGGCCTGGGACTGGGCGCATCTGAAATATCTGGTGCTCCCGGCGATCACGACGTCGGTGATTCCAATGGGTATCGTCACCCGCACCGTGCGCGCGCTCACCGGTGACATTCTCTCGCAGGATTTCGTCGAGGCCTTGCGCGCCAAGGGGCTGCACGAGCGCGGCGTATTCCGCCACGTCATCAAGAACGCCGCGCCGACCGCGCTGGCGGTCATGGGGCTTCAGCTCGGCTACATGCTCGGCGGCTCGATCCTGATCGAGACCGTGTTCTCCTGGCCGGGTTCGGGCTTCCTGCTCAACTCGGCGATCTTCCAGCGCGACCTGCCACTGCTGCAGGGCACGATCCTGATCCTGGCGCTGTTCTTCGTCTTCCTCAATCTCCTGGTCGATATCGCCCAAGCCGCGATCGACCCGCGCATCAAGCGGGGCTAGAAGATGGGATCGAACTCAGCTATCGCCGCGAAGGCAGTGCGCTCCCTCCCCCGCGAGCGGGGGAGGGTTGGGGAGAGGGTGTCTCCTCAATCGAGAGCCCCCAAGAGGAGAGAACCCTCACCCGGCGCTTCGCGCCGACCTCTCCCGCAAGCGGGAGAGGTGCGCTGCCGCCTTGGCGCGCGCCGGACACGCCAATACGCACCGGGAGCCAGCCGATGAGCGAGCTTCCGTTGTCCGCCACCGCCGATGCCGCGCTGCAGGCCGCGCCCGCGACCAAGGCGCGGGGCTATTGGGCGACCGTCGGCCGCCGCATCCGGCGCGACAAGGTCAGCATGGCCTGCGCGCTGGTGCTGCTGCTGATCTTTCTCTCGGCGATCCTCGCGCCCTGGCTTGGCCTTGAAGATCCCTACAAGGGCTCGATGATCCGCCGCCTTCGTCACATCGGCACGCCTGGCTATCCGCTCGGCACCGACGAGCTCGGCCGCGACATGCTGGCGCGCCTCATCTATGGCGGGCGGCTGTCGCTGGTGATCGGCATCCTGCCCGTGATCCTCGCCTTCGGCATCGGCACCTCGCTCGGCCTCATTGCCGGTTATGTCGGCGGCAAGCTCAACACCGCCATCATGCGCACGATCGACGTGTTCTATGCCTTTCCGTCGGTGCTGCTGGCGATCGCGATCTCCGGCGCTCTTGGGGCCGGCATCCTCAATTCCATCGTGTCGCTCACCGTCGTGTTCGTGCCGCAGATCACCCGCGTTGCCGAAAGCGTCACCACCGGCGTGCGCAACATGGACTTCGTCGAGGCGGCGCGTGCCTCCGGCGCCGGGCCCTTCACCATCATGCGCGTGCACATCCTCGGCAACGTGCTGGGCGCGATCTTCGTCTATGCCACCAGCCTCATCTCGGTCTCGATGATCCTGGCCGCCGGTCTGTCCTTCCTCGGCCTCGGCACCAAGCCGCCGGAGCCGGAATGGGGCCTGATGCTCAACACCTTGCGCACCGCGATCTACGTCAATCCCTGGGTTGCAGCCCTGCCCGGCGCCATGATCTTCGCGGTCTCGATCTGCTTCAACCTGCTTTCGGACGGCCTGCGCAGCGCCATGGACATCAGGAACTGACGATGGTGATGGAGATGCGCAATGGCGCCGTATGGACGGCCGTCATGCCCGGGCTTGTCCCGGGAATCCACGTTCTTCGTTCCGCGTGGCAAGGCGTGGATGGCCGGGACAAGCCCGGCCATGACGGCATGGAGGCTTTAGTACCAGCCATATGCGGTCGCCCTGTCTCGATGCGCAAAGGTGGGAGGCATGGGCCATGAGCGAAACTAACACCTCCGCCGCCATGCTGGAGCCGGTCGAGGACGTCGGCGGCCTCGCGCAGCCGCTGCTGCAGGTTAACGGGCTGACCAAGCATTTTCCCGTGCGGGGCGGGCTGTTCGCCGCCAAGCGCACCGTGCGTGCGGTCGACAACGTCACCTTTGCCGTCGCCAAGGGCGAGACCGTCGGCATTGTCGGCGAATCCGGCTGCGGCAAGTCGACCACCGCGCGGCTTTTGATGCATCTGATGCCGCGCGATACCGGCGACATCATCTATGACGGCATGACCGTGGGACAGTCGCTGAGCCTGCGCGAGCTGCGCCGCGGCATGCAGATGGTGTTCCAGGATTCCTACGCCTCGCTCAATCCGCGCCTGACCATCGAGGAATCGATCGCCTTCGGCCCCAAGGTCCACGGCATGGCCGATGGCGCGGCGCGCACCCTCGCGCGTGAGCTGCTCGGCAAGGTCGGACTGCGACCTGAGAACTTCGCCAACCGCTATCCGCACGAGATCTCCGGCGGCCAGCGCCAGCGGGTCAACATCGCGCGTGCCCTGGCGCTGTCGCCGCGCCTGGTGATCCTGGACGAAGCCGTCTCCGCGCTCGACAAATCCGTCGAGGCGCAGGTGCTCAATCTGCTTGTCGACCTCAAGCGCGAGTTCGGCCTGACCTATCTGTTCATCAGCCACGACCTCAACGTCGTCCGTTACATCTCGGACCGCGTCCTGGTGATGTATCTCGGCGAGGTGGTCGAGCTCGGTCCGGTCGATCAGGTCTGGGATAGCCCTGCGCATCCCTACACCCGCGCACTGCTTGCTGCGATGCCGTCCTCCGATCCCGACAGGCGCACCGAAACGCCGCCGATCACGGGCGATCCGCCCAACCCGATCGATCCGCCCTCGGGGTGCCGCTTCCACACCCGTTGCCCGTTTGCGGAGCCGCTCTGCGCAAATGCGACCCCAAAGCTCACCGCGCTCGATAGAATGGGCCACGAGGCCGCGTGTTACATGGCTATACCGGGTTCTGGCCATAGCCGCGCGCCCAGGGAGAAGACCGCATGACGAGACCGACGCCGAAAGAGATCAAGCCCATCGCGCAAATCGCCGGCGTGCCCGTGGATGACGAGATCGCGACCCGCATCTCCAGCTCCATCGGACCTGCCTTCGAAGGCTTTGCAACCATCGCCGGTACGCTGCCGTTCGATCTCGAGCCCGCGCTCTACCCGATCGTGCAGACGCAGAAGGTGTCGAAATGAGCCTTGAGCCTGCCTTGATGACGCTCACCGAGGTCGCGCGCGCGATCGCGATGAAGCAGCTGTCCTCGCATGAGGTGACGCGCGCGCTGCTCAGCCGCATCGCGCAATGGCAGCCGCATCTCAACGCCTTCATGTCGATTGAGGCAGAATCCGCGCTGAAGGCGGCCGAGGCCGCCGATGCCGAGCTCGCCGCGGGCAAGGTCCGCGGTCCGCTGCACGGCGTGCCGCTCGCGCACAAGGACATGTACTACGATGCCGGCCATGTCGCGACCTGCGGCTCGCTGATCCGCCGCGACTTCGTGCCAACCGTGACCTCCACCGCCTTGCAACGGCTCAAGGACGCCGGCCAGGTCCGCCTCGGCACGCTGCATCTGGCCGAATTCGCCTATGGCCCGACCGGCCACAACGCCCATTACGGCCCGGTCCGCAATCCCTGGAACGTCGCGCACATCACCGGCGGCTCGTCCTCGGGCTCCGGCTCGGCGGTCGCCGCGCGGCTGACCTATGCGGCGCTCGGTTCAGACACCGGCGGCTCGATCCGCATGCCCGCGCATTTCTGCGGTGTGACGGGGCTGAAGACCACGGTCGGCCGCGTCAGCCGCGCCGGTGCGATGCCGCTGTCGCAATCGCTCGACACGGTCGGCCCGCTGGCCCGCACCGCCGAGGACTGCGCGCTGCTGCTGGCACTGATGGCCGGCGCGGACCCGGCCGACTCGACCTGCAGCCACGAGCCGCTGTCGGACTACGTCGCCGCCACCAAGGGCTCGTTGAAAGGTCTCAAGATCGGCGTCCCCACCTCGTTCTACGTCGACGATCTCGACGCCGAGGTCGCGCGCGTGCTGGACGAGACCATCGCGGTGCTCAAGCGCGAGGGGGCCGACATCGTCAAGGTCGAGCTGCCGGATCAGCGGCAATTGTCCTCGGCGAGCCAGCTCGTGCTCGCCGCGGAAGCTGCCGCCTTCCACAAGCGCTGGATGATCGAGCGCCCGCAGGATTATGGCCCGCAGGTGCTGATGCGGCTTCAGAACGGCCTCGCCGTTCCCGCCATCACCTATCTGGAGGCCATGCGCTGGCGCGGGCCGGCGCTGGCCGCGCACAACGCCGCCACAGCCGGCGTCAATGCGGTGATCGCGCCGGCTTCGCCGGTGCCGGCACCGACGATCGAGGAGAGCGATGTCGGCGGCGGCCCGAACGCGCCGGCGCTGCTGCAACGGCTGACGCTGTTCACCCGCCCGGTGAACTTCCTTGGTCTGCCCTCGCTCACCGTGCCCTCGGGTTTCACCAGAAGCGGCCTGCCTGTCGGCATGCAGCTGATCGGCCGCTCCTTCGATGAAGCGACCCTGCTCACCATCGGCGCCGCCTTCCAGCGCGCCACCGACTATCACGATCGATTGCCGAAACTGCCGTCATGACCAAGCTCGTCGAGATCTCAGGCCTCAATATCCGCTTCACCGGTGAGCGCACGGTCTATGCCGTGAACGACCTCAGCCTGTCGCTGGGTGATGGCGAGGTGCTCGGCCTGCTCGGCGAGTCCGGCTCGGGCAAGAGCGTGACGCTGCGCGCGCTGATGCGGCTGTTGCCGAAGAAGCGCACGCAGATTTCGGGCAAGGTCAACGTCATGGGGCAGGACGTGCTCGCCATGAATGACGAGCAATTGTCGTCGTTCCGCGGTCAGACCGTCTCGATGATCTTCCAGGAGCCTGCGCTCGCGCTCGATCCGGTCTACACCATCGGCACGCAGATCGCGGAAAGCGTCGTGCGCCACGAAGGCAAAACCCATGCGGAGGGCAGGGCTCGTGCACTCGAGATGCTCGAGGTCGTGCGCATCCCCTCGGCGAAGCGGCGGCTGGATGCCTATCCGCACGAGATGTCGGGCGGCATGCGCCAGCGCGCAATGATCGCGCTGGCGCTGGCCTGCCGGCCCAAGATATTGCTGGCGGACGAGCCGACCACGGCGCTCGATGCCACCGTGCAGATCCAGATCCTGCTCTTGCTGCGCGAGCTGCAGCGCGAGTTCGGCATGTCCGTGATCTTCGTCACCCACGACATCGGCGTCGCCATCGAGATCTGCGACCGTGTCGCGGTGATGTATGCCGGCCAGATCGTCGAGCAGGGGACCTTGCGCGACATCGTTTGCTCGCCGGTGCATCCCTATGCCAAGGGCCTGCTTGCCTCCACCATCCACGGCGCCAGGCGGGGCCAGCGGCTGGAGACCATCCCCGGCACGCCGCCGTCGCTGGCCGAGAAGCCGCACAATTGCTCCTTTGCCCCCCGCTGCAAGCTCGCCGAGCCGCGCTGCCTGGAGCAACTGCCTGCGAATGTGGAGGTCGGTCCGGGGCGGGCGGCACGATGTGTGCTGGCAGAGCCGGTGGTCGCGACGTAGCCGATGCGGTCCTCGCCCCGCTCTTGCGGAGGAAGGTAAAGAGCCGCCGCACTCTTAACTTCAAACTTTCATCACCGACTTGTCACAGTTGAGCCGGTGCCGAGAAGCGGGCGCCCCTACCTGTGCATGGGGTTGTTTTCGAGTTTTTCATCGGCGCCCGGCATTCACACTGCATTCATCCCGGTTCCCGTTCCATGCGGCCGTTCATGGAGAGGGACCTCACCGATGCACATTTCCAACGAAGGCTTGCTCGTCATCCTGTTCGTCGGCCTGGTGGCCGGCTGGCTTGCCGGCAAGATCGTGCGGGGCGCCGGGTTCGGCCTGATCGGCGACATCGTGATCGGCATCTGCGGTGCGCTGGTGGCGAGCCTTCTGTTTCCAAAGCTCGGCATCCGCCTCGGCACGGGCCTGATCTCCGAGATCGTCTATTCCGCCATCGGCGCCGTCATCCTGCTGCTGGTGGTGCGGCTGGTGCGGGGCGGCGGCCGGCTCTAGCAGCCGCCCGGCTCGATCGATCGGAACTTGCCGCCTCTTCCAGACCTGGGGAGAGGCGGCGACGTCTGCACTAAAAAGCCGCAAAGACTGTGAAATACCGGACTTGCGTGCTCGGCCGCCAGGAGTAGATGTGGCCGATCGGGGCTCTGAATGAACCGGCCCGCGTTGGACGCCACGCCAACATGATGTTAATTCGGGGCACGTATCCTGAATTGCCCGTGAAATCAGGGGCTTTGGCCCCGCCAGAAAGAGATCAGACTGATGGCAGCCCCTGGCGCCCGCCGTTCAGAGCTCGGTGACGCCTTGCGCGCCTGTCGCACGGCGTTCGTCGGCGTCGGCCTGATGAGCTGCATGATCAACCTGCTCTATCTGACCGGGTCGATCTTCATGCTGGAGGTCTACGACCGGGTGCTGCCGAGCCGCAGCATTCCGACCCTGGTCGGCCTGATCATCCTCGCCGGCTTCCTCTACATGGCGCAAGGCGTGCTCGACATGATCCGCAACCGGATCCTGGGGCGGATCGGCACCGCGCTGGACGAGGCGCTCAACAAGCGCGTGTTCGACACCATCGTGCGCCTGCCGCTGCTGGTCGGCAGCCGCAACGAAGGTCTCCAGCCGCTGCGTGATCTCGACAACGTCCGCTCCTTCCTCGGCGGCATGGGCCCGAGCGCGTTCTTCGATCTGCCCTGGCTGCCGCTCTACCTCGCCATCTGCTTCGCCTTCCACGTCATGATCGGCGTCACCGCGTTGATCGGCGCCGTCATCCTGGTCGGCCTGACGCTGGTCACCGAATTCATGTCCCGCCAGCCGGCGAAGGAGGCGATGGGCCTTGCCGCCCAGCGCAACGATCTCGCCCAGGCCAGCCGCCGCAACGCCGAAGTCATGGTGTCGATGGGCATGGCCGGCCGGATGAACCAGCGCTGGAGCGAGGCCAACGAAAAATATCTCGCCGGCAACCAGCGCGCCAGCGATGTCGCCGGCGGTCTCGGCGCGGTCGCAAAGGTGCTGCGCATGATGCTGCAATCGGCCGTGCTCGCGGTCGGCGCCTATCTCGTCATCCACCAGGAGGCGACCGCGGGCATCATCATCGCCGGCTCGATCCTCTCCGCCCGCGCGCTCGCGCCGGTCGATCTCGCCATCGCGCACTGGAAATCCTTCGCCGCGGCGCGCCAGAGCTGGCACCGCCTCACCCGCCTGCTGGAGCAGATGCCGGCGCAGGCGACGCCGACCCAATTGCAGGCGCCCACCAGCCGGCTCTCCGTCGAAGGCGTCGCCATGGTGCCGCCCGGCGACCAGCGCCTCATCGTGCAGGACATCACCTTCACGCTCAGTGCGGGCAACGGCCTCGGCGTGATCGGCCCGAGCGGCTCCGGCAAGTCGTCGCTGATCCGCGCGCTGGTCGGGGTCTGGCAGCCGGTGCGCGGCAAGGTGCGGCTCGACGGCGCGGCGCTCGATCAATGGTCGTCCGACATGCTCGGCCGGCACATCGGCTATCTGCCGCAGGACGTCGAATTGTTCGGCGGCACCATCGCCCAGAACATCAGCCGGTTCGATCCCGAGGCGACGTCCGACGCCATCATCGCGGCGGCGAAAGAAGCCGGCGTGCACGAGATGATCATCAAGATGCGCGAGGGCTACAACACGCAAGTCGGCGAGCAGGGCACCGCACTCTCGGCAGGCCAGGCGCAGCGCGTGGCGCTGGCGCGCGCGCTCTACGGCAATCCGTTCCTGATCGTGCTGGACGAGCCCAACTCCAACCTCGACACCGAAGGCGATGAGGCGCTGACCCGCGCCGTCCGCGCTGCCCGCGAGCGCGGCGCCATCGTGGTCGTGGTGGCGCACCGCCCGATCGGCGTCGAGGCGGTCGACCAGATTCTGGTGCTGCGCGACGGCCGTATGCAGGCGTTCGGCCCGAAGGAACAGGTGCTGGCCCAGGTGCTGCAGCCGCGGGCGACGCCGCCAGCGCCGATCAAGATCGTCAGCGAAGGCGGAGTGGCCAAACCATGAGCACAAAGCCATGAGCACGATGGCCATCGGCGGCCCTAAGCCAGGCGCGAAGAAGACCGTTCGGGACTCGATCAAGTTTCACCTCCTGCTCGGACTTGGCATCGTGCTGGTGCTGGTCGTCGGTCTCGGCGGCTGGGCGTCGACCGTGCTGATCTCGGGCGCGCTGATCGCGCCGGGCCAGATCGTGGTCGAATCCAACGTCAAGAAGGTGCAGCATCCGACCGGCGGCGTGGTCGGCGAGGTGCGCGCCCGCGACGGCGATCTGGTCAAGGCCGGCGACATCGTGGTGCGGCTCGACGACACCGTCACCAAGGCGAACCTCGCCATCGTCACCAAGAATCTCGATGCCGCGCAGGCGCGCGGGGCGCGGTTGCAGGCCGAGCAGCGCGGCGTCGACAGAATCGAATTTCCGCAAACCCTGCTCGAACGCGCCAACGATCCCGACGTCAGGCTGCTGCTCTCCGCCGAAACCAAACTGTTCGACGTCCGCGTCAACGGCCGCGCCGGACAGAAGGCGCAGCTGCGCGAGCGCATCACCCAGCTCAACGAGGAGATCGCCGGTCTCAGCGCCCAGGAGAAGGCCAAGGACCAGGAGATCGCGCTGGTGCAGAACGAGCTCACCGGCGTACGCGATCTCTACGACAAGCGTCTGGTGCAGCTCTCGCGCCTGACCCAGCTCGAACGCGACTCGGCGCGTCTCAACGGCGAGCGCGCGCAGTACATCGCCGCGCGCGCCCAGGCCAAGGGCAAGATCACCGAGACCGAGTTGCAGATCATCCAGGTCGACAAGGACGTGGTGAGCGAAGTCTCCAAGGATCTGCGCGAGACCAACGACAAGATCGGCGAGCTGATCGAGCGCAAGGTCGCCGCCGAAGACCAGCTTCGCCGCATCGACATCCGCGCGCCGCAGGACGGCATGGTGCTGCAATCCAACGTGCACACGATCGGCGGCGTCGTCACCGCCGGCGACGCTCTCATGCTGATCGTGCCGCAGGCCGACGACCTCCAGGTCGAGGCCAAGGTCAATCCGGTCGACATCGACAAGCTCCAGATCGGCCAGAAGACGCTGCTGCGCCTCTCCGCGTTCAACCAGCGCACCACGCCCGAGCTCAACGGCCTCGTCAGCCGCGTCTCGCCCGACGTCACCACCGACCAGCGCACCGGCCAGAGCTACTACACCATCCGCGTCTCGATGCCGGCCGAAGAGATTGCCCGCCTCGGGGACGTCAAGATGATTCCCGGCATGCCCGTGGAAGCCTTCGTCCAGACCGGCGACCGCACCATGCTGTCCTATCTAATGAAGCCGCTGCACGACCAGCTGATGCGCGCGTTCAGGGAGAAGTGACGCGCGAAAGCGTGTCATTTTCACCCGTCATTGCGAGCGTAGCGAAGCAATCCAGTCTGTTCCCGCGGAGGGTCTCCTGGATTGCTTCGCTACGCTCGCAATGACGACTTGGCTACCAGTTTGCTATACTGCGATTGCAACAGCAACCCGGCGGTCGAACAATGCAATCTCCTCCATCTGTCGCCACCGAATCCTTCTCCGACGCGTCCCTCGCCGTCGCTCGCCTCGAAGAGATCTACGAGCGCAACACAAAGTTCCTGCGCGAGCGGTTCGAGGCCTATGTCGGCGGCGAGGCCGTCACCACGCGGGTGCGGGCCTACTATCCCTTCGTACGCATCACCACCGCGACGCATGCGCGGCTGGATTCGCGTCTCGCCTACGGCTTCGTCGCCGGGCCCGGCGTGCATGAAACCAGCGTGACGCGGCCGGATCTGTTCCGCAGCTATCTCGTCGAGCAGATCGGATTGCTGATCCAGAATCACGGCGTGCCCGTCGAGATCGGCGAATCGGCCGAGCCGATCCCGATCCATTTCGCCTATCGCCGCGACATCAATATCGAGGCCGCCATCACCACCAGCGAGAATTCGTCCGTCGCGCGATCGCTGCGCGATGCGTTCGACGTGCCTGATCTCGCCGCCATCGACGATTCCATCGCCGACGGCACGTTTGAGCTCCGGCCCGGTGCGCCCGAGCCGCTGTCGCTGTTCCGCGCCGCCCGCGTCGATTACTCGCTGCGCCGGCTCTATCACTACACCGGCACCGATCCCGAATATTTCCAGAACTTCGTGATCTTCACCAATTACCAGTTCTACGTCGACGCTTTCGCGCAGCTCTGTCAGCAGCGGCTTCAATCGGGTGAGGCCGGCCTCGATGCCTTTGTCGCGCCGGGCAATCTCATCACGCAGAGCGGCGGCGCGATCAGCGGCACCGCGCCGGCGCGAATGCCGCAGATGCCGGCCTTCCATCTGGTCGTATCGGGCTATCGCGGCATCACCCTGATCAATATCGGCACCGGCCCGTCCAATGCGCGCAACGTTACCGACCACGTTGCCGTGCTGCGCCCGCATGCCTGGCTGATGCTCGGCCATTGCGCAGGCCTGCGCAACACGCAGCGGCTCGGCGATTACGTGCTCGCGCACGGCTATGTGCGCGAGGATCACGTGCTCGACCGCGAGCTGCCGCCGTGGGTGCCGATTCCGGCGCTGGCCGAGATGCAGGTCGCGCTCGAAGAGGCGGTCGAGGACGTCACCGGCCTCGAAGGTTTCGAGCTCAAGCGCCTGATGCGCACGGGGACGGTGGCGAGCGTCGACAACCGCAATTGGGAGATCTCCGGGCCCGGGGTGATCCGCCGCCTGTCGCAATCGCGCGCCGTTGCGCTCGACATGGAATCGGCCGCGATCGCCGCCAACGGCTACCGCTTCCGCGTGCCCTACGGCACCTTGCTGTGCGTCTCCGACAAGCCGCTGCACGGCGAGATCAAGCTCGCCGGTATGGCCAGCGAATTCTACCGCCGCCGCGTCGGCCAACATCTCGAGATCGGCCTGAAGGCGCTGGAGCGGCTCAAGCAGCAGGAATCGGAGCGGCTGCATTCGCGGAAGCTTCGCAGTTTTGCCGAGGTGGCGTTCCAGTAGGGCGAAGCTGCTCTTTGCTGCTGACAATCGGAGCGATTTTCAGCATTGTCCGTCGCGGGGGCTCGACCGGGACGACTTGATGCCACTGACGCGGGACAGGATCATCGGCCACGACCGTGAACGGCTGGCCTTTCGCTTCACCATGCTGAACGACGGCGAGGTCGTGCATTGCCAGATCAGCGATGCCGCGATGGACGAGCTCGCGGGCATGCAGGGCACCGAGAGCAGCGCGCGGCAGGCGCAGTTCCTGTCGCTGCGCGAGTCCATCGAGCGGATCGCGTCGGATGTCTATGACGAAGCGCCGCGGGTGCAGGGATATGTGGTGCGGATCTTCATGCGGCATTTGGGACGGTGACGTTGAACTCGAGCAACGGTTCCTCACCGTCATCCTGAGGTGCGAGACACGAGGCGCAACGCGCCTCGTGCGGAGCCTCGAAGGATGAGCGGCCGAGGTGCAGCCGGGCCGTCGTCCTTCGAGGCTCCCCTTGCGATGCAAGGGAAGCACCTCAGGATGACGGTTCTGAAATCGTGATTGCTGCGAGCGGCACCAGCGTCACCCCTCCAGCTTCCCCAGCAACAGCTTCAGCGCGGTCGCCGCGAACATCTGCATGTTGCCGAGCCGGTCGTTGCTGCCCGTCTCCAGCGTCATCACCTCCGACACAGGCCCCGCAATCGCCATGCAGCTGTGGCCGGCGGCGTCGCCGTAGCGGTTGCCGGTGGGGCCGGCTGCGCCGGTCTCGGACAGGCCCCAGTCGCTGTTGAAGCGCGTTCGCATCTGCCCGGCCAGCAGCTGCGCGTAGGGCTCCGACGAGGAGCGAAAGCCCTTCATTCCTTCGTCCGAAATATCCATCAGCACGCGCCTGGCATCCCGGGTGTAGACCACCGCGCCGCCGAGGAAATAGGCGGACGCGCCGGGTACCGCGAGCAGGCTGGCGGCGATCAGGCCGCCGGTGGAGGATTCGGCGACGGCAATGGTCTGTTTGCGCGCGATCAGTTTGGCGGCGATCTGTTCCGCAATGCCGACGAGCTCTTTCATTCCCTGAACCTCTCGTTTCCCGCAACCGAGCTGCGCCTTCCTAGCATATGCCGGAAGCCTTGGCCGAGTTGCGGGCGACGGGCAGGCCTGCTTGAATGGCGGGGACAAAAAAGACATGCGAGGAAACGTGAGAAGGGAGACGTGATGGCGTCCCTGATCGCCGGCGGCATCGATTGCGACGTGCATCCGGCCGTGCCGCATCTGACCAGCCTGCTGCCGTACCTGAACGAATATTGGCGCGATCAGGTGACGACGCGCGGCATGGTCGACCTCATCTCGCAATCCTATCCGCAGAACTCGCCGATCACGGCGCGTCCCGACTGGCGTCCCGAGACAGGCAAACCCGGCGAGAGCCTGGAGGACATGCAGCGTCATGTGCTCGATCCCTTCAAGCTCAAGCATGCCATCTGCAATCCGCTCTACGGCGTGCAGATGGTGTTCTCCGAGGACATGCAGGCGGCCTTCTGCCGTGCGCTGAACGACTGGCTCGTGAAGCAATGGCTCGACCGCGATCCGCGGCTGCGCGGCTCGATCGTGATCCCCACGCAGAGCGTCGAGAAGGCCGTGGCCGAGATCGAGCGCTGTGCGCAGGACAAGCGCTTCGTGCAGGTGCTGATGCTGGTCATGGGCGACACGCCGCTCGGCAAGCGCGCGCTGTGGCCGATCTACGAAGCCGCGGAACGGCTGGAACTGCCCGTCGGCGTGCATGCGGGTTCCGCCTATCACAATCCGCCGACCGCCGTGGGATGGGGGTCCTACCACATCGAGGATTATGTCGGTCAGGCCCAGGCGTTCCAGACCCAGCTCACCAGCCTGATCGTCGAGGGCGTGTTCGCCAAATATCCGCGCCTGAAAATGGTGCTGCTGGAATCGGGCATCTCCTGGATCTCGCCCTATCTCTGGCGATTGCACAAGTTCTGGCGCGGGGTGCGGATGGAGACGCCGTGGGTCGATCGCGCGCCGCTCGACATTGTGCGAAGCAACATCCGCTTCTCGTTACAGCCATTTGATGCACCGCCGGACGAGGCGACATTAAATCGCCTGTTTGAGCATATGCAGTCCGACGAATTGGTCCTATTCTCCACGGACTATCCGCACTGGCAATTCGACGGCCAGGACGCGCTGCCCGAAGGGCTGTCCCCCGATCTCGTGCGCAAGATCATGATCGACAATCCGCATGCAACCTATCCCCGCCTGACGTGAGCCCGCTGCCAAAGGAGGCAAGGCGATGAATATCCAGTTCCGCGAGAAACAAGAAGCCGCTTCCCCGCTGACCGTCAAAACCGCGATTGCGGACTGCGACATCCATCCGGCACGCGCCACCCGCACCGAGCTCTATCCCTACCTCGCCAAACGCTGGCAGCATCATCTCGAGGTCTACGGCGTGCACGCCTATCAGGGCATGATGGAAGGCCCGCCTTACCCAAAGGCGCAGCCCAACGCCTCGCGTCGTGACGCCTATCCGCCGGAAGGCGGGCCGCAGGGCTCCTCGCTCTCTTTCATGCAGAAGCAGCTGCTCGATCCCAACAACGTGCAGCTGGGCGTGCTCAATCCGCTCAACACCGGGCAGGGCATCCGCAATCACGAGCTGTCGGCCGCGCTGTGCTCGGCGATCAACGACTGGCAGATCGACAAATGGACCAGCAAGGACAAGCGGCTGAAGGCCTCGATCGTCGTCGGCAATGAGGACGGCCTCTCGGCCGCCGCCGAGATCCGCGAGCGCGCCGGCGACAAGAACTTCGTGCAGGTGCTGCTGCTCAGCCGCAATGTCGAGCCGCTCGGCCAGCGCCGCTATTGGCCGATCTATCAGGCCGCGGAGGAAGCGGGGCTCCCTGTCGGCGTTCACGCCTTCGGCTTCGGCGGCAACCCGATCACGCCATCGGGCTGGCCATCCTATTACATCGAGGAGATGGTCGGGCATTCGCAGTGCCAGCAATCGGCGTTGGCGAGCCTCGTGCTGGAAGGCGTGTTCGAGCGCTTCCCGAAGCTGAAGATGGTGATGATCGAGGCCGGTTTCGGCTGGGCACCGTCGCTGGCCTGGCGGCTCGACAAGGCCTGGCAACGCCTGCGCAGCGAGGTGCCGCATGTGAAGCGGCCGCCGTCGGAATATATCCGCGAGCAGGTGTGGTGGACGACGCAGCCGATGGAAGATCCCGAAAGCCGCGAGGATCTGCTCGACGTCATCAACTGGATCGGCTGGGACCGGCTCTTGTTCGCGACCGACTATCCGCATTGGGACTATGACGAGCCCTCGCGCGTCCTGCCGGCCGGCGTCAGCGAAGCCAATCGCGAGGCGTTCTATCTCGGCAATGCGAAGAAGCTCTATGGACTAGCTTGATGGCGCGTCATGTGATTGCCGCGGTCGACGAGCTTCCGCCGGGCACGCGAAAATTCCTCGAGATCGACGGGCGGCCGATCGCGGTCTTCAACATCAAGGGCGAATATTTCGGCCTGATGAACCGCTGCCCGCATCAGGGCGCGGCGCTGTGCGAGGGCCCGCTGATCGGGCTCGCGCAGTCAAAGGACCCTGGTGAGATCGAATACACCAGGCTCGGCGAGATCATCCGCTGCCCGTGGCACGGCTGGGAGTTCGACATCCGCACCGGCCAATCCTATTGCGACCCGCGCCGCTTCCGCGTGAAGGCCTATCCGGCCCATGTCGAGCCGGGTGCCAGCGTGGTGAAGGGGCCGTATGTCGCCGAGACGATTCCGGTGAGCGTCGAGAGCGACTACGTGGTGGTGGAGCTGTAAGCCCCACTGTCATTCCGGGGCGCGCGTAGCGCGAGCCCGGAATCCATCGCGCAACAAAAGTGCTGGGAGAAATGGATTCCGGGCTCGCCTCTTCGAGGCGCCCCGGAATGACATCCCAGGGGGAAGAAGCCGCCGATTTTTCAGGCTTTATTTTGGGTGGCAGCAAGCATCCATTGGCGGAACGCGGTGAGCTTCGGCGACTCGCGGCGGCCCTCCGGGGCGACCAGGTAGAAACCGGCATCGGCCGGCAGCGCGATCTTGAAGGGCACCACGAGCCGGCCCTTGGCGATGTCGTCTTGCACATAGGAGGTCCGCCCCATCGCCACGCCAATGCCGTCGATCGCGGCCTGGATGGTCATGAAGATCATGTCGAAGGTGATGCCCGGCTGCCTTGCGATGTCCGCCGGCAGTCCCGCCGCGGTCAGCCATAGCCGCCAGTCATCGCTGTTGGCGTTCGAGGTGTGCAGCAGCGGATGGTTGCGCAGATCCTCCGGCCGGCGCAGCGGCTTGTCGCCGCGCAGCAGCGAAGGGCTGCACACCGGAAACAGCTCATCCGCCATCAGCCAGTCGGCGCGCAGGCCCGGCCACTGGCCGCGGCCGTAGCGGATCGCCGCATCGACATTGTCGCGCTGGAAGTCGACGAGGCTGGTCGAGGTGGTGATGCGGACGTCGATGCCGGGATGCTGCTCCTGGAAATCGCTCAGCCGCGGCAGCAGCCATTTCGCGGCGAGCGAAGCCAGCGTCGACACCGTCAGCACCTTGTCGTCGTCCTTGCGCAGCAACCGGTCGGTCGCAAGCCGCAGGTCGTTGAAGGCCGCGCGGACGCCAGGGAGATAGTCGCGCGCTTCCGGCGTCAGGGCCAGCGCGCGGTTCTGCCGGATGAACAGGCGGATGCCGAGCTCCTCCTCGAGCCGTCGGATCTGATGGCTGATCGCGGTCTGCGTCACGTTCAGCTCGGCGGCCGCCAACGTGAAGCTGAGATGGCGCGCGGCGGCCTCGAATGCCCGCAATCCGTTCAGGGACGGCAATCTGGCAGTCATTTGGCAGCAGGATACATGACGTTATTTCATGCGAATGGGTACAAATTGTCGTTTGTCGCAGTGCACTAGGAAGCAGATATTAGCACTCAAGTTAGCTCTAGGAGCTCAAAATGTCTACGTTGACCCACACCTCGATGACAAATCATCATGCGCCTGGCTTGATCGAGCAGATCGGCGAGACGCTTCACGTCTGGTATGAGCGCTACCGGACCAGGCGTGAGCTCACCCACTGGACCGCACGCGATCTCCAGGATGTCGGACTGTCCTGGTCCGATATCGCCTATGAGGCCGAGAAACCCTTCTGGCGGGCCTGATTGGCCGCCAGGCCGGCGCCGCCTGAGCACAGGGGCGCCGGCGGTCCCTTTCCCGGATGGCCTGTGTCATGAGCACCCTTCGCCTGGAAGAGCTGAAGCAATATTCGGACACGTTGCGCACCCGGCATGGCGAGGCGCTCAACGTCCGCTTCGTCGAGCCGCGCGACACCGAGGAGCTCCAGCACTACTTCCGCTCGCTTTCGACCCGCTCGCGATACAACCGCTTCTTCGGCGCCATCAGCGAATTGCCGGAAGGGTTGCTGCACGACTTTCTCCAGATCGGCGATCGCGAGCGCTTCACGATCGTCGCAACCGTGATGGTCGACGGCTTCGAGACGATCGTCGCCGAGGCGCGCTACGCGCTGCATCCCGAGGCCGCGACGCTCGAGTTCGGCCTGTCGGTCCACGACCGCTGGCAGGGCCACGGCATCGCCACCGTACTCATGAAGAACCTCGAATGCCGCGCCGCCGCCCTTGGCGCCGAGCACATCTTCGGCGAGACGCTGCGCTCCAACGAGACCATGGTCTCGCTCGCGCGCAAATCCGGCTTCACGTTCGTCAATCATCCCGACGATTGGAAGCTGGTGCGCTTCGACAAGGAGATCCAGGTCGCATCGAAAGACATCCCCTGCGCGAGCTGGCGCCTCGCCGCCCTTTCCCGTCAGGCCGAACGCCCCTCAGCCTCGGCCTGACATCACTGAGAAGCCCGGCCTGGTGAAGCCAGCCGGGCTTTTTTTTGCCCTCGCGATCTCTCTCCAGCGTCATTCCGGGGCGCGCGCAGCGCGAACCCGGAATCCATTTCACCGCGCGTTTCGCGGCCCGATGGATTCCGGGTTCGATGCTGCCGCATCGCCCCGGAATGACGCCGTGGACGTCGAGGCGCCTACTTCCCCGTGAACACCGCTTTCCTCTTCTCGATGAACGCCTGCACCGCCTCCTTGTGATCGGCGGTCGTGGTCAGGCGGACCAGCCGCTCGGCTTCATGGTCGCGCGCGGTCTCGAAGTCGAACAGCACGGCCTCGTCGAGATTGTCCTTCATGTAGCGCAGCGCGAGGCGCGGTCCTTCGGCGAGCGACTTTGCCAGCGCGAAGGCCTCGGTCTGCAATTTGTCGTCGGGCACGACGCGGTTGACGAGCCCGATCGCTTCGGCCCGCGCGGCATCGACGCGGTCGCCGGTGAACATCAATTCTCGCGCCCGCGCGGTGCCGACCAGCCGCGTCAGCAGCCAGGCGATGCCGTAATCGCCTGACAGCGCGATGCGGGCATAGCCGGTGGCGACGAAGGCGGATTGCGCGGCGATGCGGATGTCGCAGGCCATGGCGATGGCAAGACCAGCGCCGACCGCGGGGCCGGGCAGGGCGGCGATGGTCGGCTTGCGCACCGACACCAGCGCGCCGGTCAGCAGCCGCTGCCGCTCCTGCAGATCGGCGATCCGCTCCTCGATCGACATGTCCAGCTTCTTGGGGTCGCGATGCGCACCCATGCCCTTGACGTTGCCGCCGGCGCAGAACGCCTCGCCCGCGCCGGTGAGCAGCAGCGCGCCGACGTCGCGATCCTCGCCACAGGTCCGGATCATCGTGCGCAGCGCCGGCGTCAGCGCGTCCGACAGCGAATTGCGCGCCTCCGGCCGGTTCAGCGTGATGACAGCGACGCGGTCGCGAATGACGCAGAGCAGCTCGTTGGTGCCGGTGTCGATGGTGGTTTCGGTGGTCATTGATCCTCCCTTTCTTTCGTCATTGCGAGCGAAGCGAAGCAATCCAGTCTGCTTCCGTGGAGACATCTCTGGATTGCTTCGCTTCGCTCGCAATGACGGTTGTTGTGATGTTATCGCCTCAGAATGTCTCCACCCAGGGCCGCAGCTCGAGCTCCCAGCTCCAGGCGCTGCGCGGCTGCTGCAATACGTTCCAATAGCTCTGCGCGATCGCATCGGGATCGAGCATCGAATCCGGTCTGTCCGCCGCTTCCGTCCGCGCCGCGCTGCGGATCCCGCCGTCGATCACGAAATGGGCGACGTGAATGCCCTGCGGCGACAGCTCGCGCGCCAGGCTCTGTGCCAGTCCACGCAGCGCGAACTTGCCCATCGCGAACGAGGCCGATTGCGCATAGCCCTTGACGCTGGCCGAGGCGCCCGTGAACAGGATCGCGCCGTGCTTGTTCGGCAGCATGCGCTTTGCGGCCTGCTGCGCCACCAGGAAACCGCCATAGGCGCTGACCGCGATCGCGTTGGCGACGTCGGCCGGAACGAGGTCGACGAACGGCCCGCGCGTGCGGCCGCTGGCGTTGTAGACCACGAGGTCGGGCGTACCGATCTCGCGCTCGACGAGGCCGAACAGCCGCTCGACCTCCTCCGGATCCGCCGCGTTGCAGGCATAGGCCCTTGCGCCGGTCTCGCTGCAGAGCGCGCCAAGCTTCTCGATCTTGCGGGCGGCCAGCGCCACGCGAATATTCTGGGCGGAGAGCAGCCGCGCCAGCGAGGCGCTGAGGCCTTCGCCGGCGCCGACGATGAGGGCGATCTTGTATTTCGGATGTTCCATGGCGTGGTCTCTCAGGATGGGGAGCCGTTGATCTATGCATGCCTACGCGAACAACCAGCCGGGACGGTCACAATTCCGCAGAGCGAATTGCTCCATCATTGCGATCATGCCTCCCTGACAATTTGCGGCTTTATCGCTCTCCGCCGCTGGAGCATGATCGCCATCATCCCAAGCGGCAAGCGCCAAGTCAGCACAAAATGCCCGCACGGCGGAAACGATAGAGGAACGATCATGCACAAGCCGGCCCCAGCACAGCCGAACGACGCCGCGGCCGAGCCATCCGGCCTGCTGGCGCCCGATACCACAGGCATGAATTTCTACCGCGCCGATCCCGCGCTGACGGATCTCTTGCGCATCCATCTGCCGGAGCTCTTGTTTCGCCACATCGAGCCGCATCTCGACCGCCTCGGCGAGCTCGCCGGCGGCCGGCTCGACGAATGCGCGCGGCTCGCCGACCGGCACACGCCGGTGCTGCACCAGCGCGACAAGTTCGGCCGCGACGTGCAGTCGATCGAGTATCACCCGGCCTATCGCGAGCTGGAGAATGCCGCATTCGGCGAGTTCGGCATTCATGCCCTCTCGATCCGCAAGGGCATCATGGGCTGGCCGGACAAATACCCCGTGGTGGCCAAGCACGCCTTCACCTTCCTGTTCAACCAGACTGAATTCGGCATGGGCTGCCCGATCAACGTCACCGACGGCTGCGCCAAGCTCCTGGCAAATTTCGGCAGCGAGGCGCTCAAGTCGAAATATCTCGACGGCCTGACCACGACCGACATGAGCAAGCTGACGCAAGGCGGCCAGTTCATGACCGAGAAGGAGGGCGGCTCCGACGTCGGCACGCTGACCACCCGCGCGGTGCAGGAGGGCGATCATTGGCGGCTCTACGGCGAAAAATGGTTCTGCTCGAATGCGGATGCCAAGGTGGTGATGCTGCTGGCGCGCCCCGAAGGCGCCGGCCCCGGCACGCGCGGCGTCGGCCTGTTCCTGATGCCGCGCCTCCTCGACGACGGCGCGCAGAACCATTACCGGATCGTGCGCCTGAAGGACAAGCTCGGCACGCGTTCGATGGCCTCGGGCGAGATCAAGCTCGAAGGCGCGATTGCGTACGCGGTCGGCAAGCTCGACCGCGGCTTCGTGCAGATGGCCGAGATGGTCAACTCGTCGCGGCTCTCCAACGGCGTCAAATCCACCGCGCTGATGCGCCGCGCCTATCACGATGCCATGACGGTCGCGAAGAACCGCGTGGTGTTCGGCAGCCGCATCATCGACCTGCCGCTCGGCCGCCGGCAGATGCTGAAGATCATGCTGCCGGTCGAGCAGGCGCTGTCGATGAGCTTCCTCACCGCGGACGCGCTCGACCGCGCCGAAGCCGGCAGCCAGGATGCGGCGGCGCTGCTGCGCATCCTCACCCCGACCTTGAAATTCCGCGCCACCCGCGACGCCCGAAAGGTCTGTGGCGATGCGCTCGAGATGCGCGGCGGCATCGGCTATATCGAGGAGTTCGCCACCGCGCGCCTCTTGCGCGATGCGCATCTCGGCTCGGTCTGGGAAGGTACCGGCAACATCGTCGCGATCGACGCGCTCCGGCGCGCGGTCGGCCGCCATGGCGCCGAATCCGCGCTCGCGGCCGATCTGCATGCCCGGCTCGATGACAGCGCGTCGGTGCCGCAGGCCTGGCGCGACAAGCTGCGCGGCCTCACCGATCGCGCCGTGGATTTTGCGCGCGAGGTTGCGGGCAAGTCGGAAAACGAAGCCGACGCGCGGCGCGCCACCAGTCTGCTCTATCATGTTGCCAGCGCGGTGGCGCTCGCCTGGGAAGCGCACCGCATTCATGCCATGCGCGGCGACGCGCGCCGGCTGCTGCTGTCGCGGCTCGTCGTCGACCACAGGGTGTCGCCGAGCGATCCGTTCCGGCTGACGGAAAATGCCGCGCAAGCGAAGATCGCCGCGTTGCTGCTCGGCGATCGCGATGCCGGCATGAGCGAGGTTGGCGAACTGGTTCTGGCGGCGTAGGCTGCCTTCACCTCTTCCAAGGGGAGAGGTGAAGTCTGCGCGCAACGAGAATCATAACAACGGGGAAACACCGATGAAGGCCGCCGTCCTCCATGAAGTCAACCAGCCGCTCGTCATCGAGGATGTCAGCCTGCCGAAGCCGGGTCCGCGCGAGGTCCTGATCCGCACGGCGGTCGCCGGCCTCTGCCATTCCGATCTGCACTTCATGGAGGGGCTCTATCCGCATCCGCTGCCCGCAGTGCTCGGGCATGAATCCGCCGGTGTCGTCGAGCAGGTCGGCTCCGACGTCACCTACGTCAAGCCGGGCGATCACGTCGTCACCTGCCTGTCCGTGTTCTGCGGCACCTGCGACAATTGCACCACCGGCCGCACCGTGCTCTGCACCGACACCACGGTGAAGATGCTGCCTGGTGTCTCCAACCGGATGCAATGGTCGAAGCCCGAGAAGCTGCACCAGTTTCTCAACCTGTCCTCGTTTGCCGAGCAGATGCTGGTGCACGAGAATGCCATCGTCAAAATCCGCAAAGAAATGCCGCTCCATCTCGCCGCGCTGATCGGCTGCGGCGTCATCACCGGCTACGGCGCGGTCGTGAACACGGCGAAGGTGACGGCCGGCGAGACCGTCGCCGTGATCGGCTGCGGCGGCGTCGGCATGGCCGCGATCAACGGCGCGCAGATCGCCGGCGCCGGCCGCATCATCGCCATCGACACCAACCCGGCCAAGCTCCAGCTCGCGACCAAGCTGGGCGCCACCGATATCATCAACCCGGCGGACGGCGACGTCGTGAAGCAGGTGCGCGACCTCACCAATGGCGGCGTGCATCATTCCTTCGAGGTGCTCGGCCGCAAGGAGACCGCCGAGCAGGCGTTCGGCATGCTCGCCTCGGGCGGCACCGCGACCATCGTCGGCATGATTCCGTTCGGCCAGAAGATCGAGCTGCACGGCTTCGACTTCCTGCGCGAGCGCAGGATCCAGGGCTCGTCGATGGGCTCGAACCATTTTCGCGTCGACATGCCCCGCCTGGTGGACTTCTACCTGCGCGGCCGGCTGCACCTGGAAGACTGGATCTCGGCGAAATTGAAGCTGAACGAGATCAACGAAGGCTTTGCCAACATGAAGGCCGGCAAGACGCTGCGCAGCGTGATCGTGTTCGACAGCTAGAACGGCCGATGCCGGCGCGCCCGATCAGGCGCGCGACTCCTTTATGAGCAGCAGCGTCATGAGCGCGGCAAGGCCCGCGGCGAGCATATAGGCAGGGGATATGTTCAAGCCGGCACCTGCGAAGAGCAAATAGGAGAACAATCCTGCCGTCGACGCAATGAAGCCAAGCCAGGCCAATCTTGGAAGGCGAAATCCACGTTCGCCCTGGCGGAGATCGAGCACGAGGTAGAACACCAAAAAGGTGTTGCAGAGCGCCGCCGGCAACAGGCCCATGACGATCTCGCTCTCGAATGCAAGATAGGATAACACGCCGTCGACCTGGGCAATCACCGCGAACGGCAGATAGCGCAGGTTGAGGCAGGCTAGGGCGATGCTCGCAAGTTCGAACCCGTAGAAGTAGCGCTCGTGCATCTTGGGAAGCAGGTACGGCATCAGAATGAGCGACGCGCATGCGGCGAGCAGGACGAACTCCGGCCCGGTCCGCCTGGACTGCGCGATGAAGATCGATAGGGCAAGCCCGCTCGCTGCCGCGAGCAGGAGGCCAAGGGCGACTCCGACTGTGTAGGGCGTTCCTCCTGCGAATACCCAGACGTTCGCTGCATTCATGGTCAGGTGATGAAACGTGGCGGCTTGGCCGAGATAGATGCCGAGCACGGAGACCAGAGATCGGCCTGCAACGAGAACCGGAATGGCGAGGATCGCATAGACTCCCGGAATGGCGGCAAGCCACGCCAGGTGAATCTTGCGGCGCAAGATCATGCCGAGCACGAACGGTCCCAGGAACACGCCCTGCGCTTTCACCGAACAGCCTACGGCGAAAGGCAGAACGCCATTTCGGTTGCGCATGAACATCGATACGGACAGCAGCGTGAAGAAGGTCCAGATCGAATCGGCCTGCCCCCACATTGCTCCATTGAAGAGCACCGTCGGTGCAAGCCAAACCGAGCAGAAGGCCATGGACGCGCGCAATGGCACCTTCGTTGTACGCCAGACGATCTGTGCGACAACGATCGCGCAACCGAGCTCGAATATCGCCGAGATTGTCTTCACGAGCGAAAGTGGCTGGCCGAGCCAATCAAAAGGGGCGGCGATCAGCAGGAGGTAGCTGTAAAACGGGGCGTAGTTGGTGAAAGGCTCGGCCAGCGCACCGATGCCATGATCCCGGGCAAAGACATACCAGGGGATCAGGAACTGGAAGGCGTCGCTGTTGGTGTGCCCCCGGGCGAGGTAACGGAGTGCAAGGCCCGCAAATCCACACGTCAGCATGAGGACGATCGGAATGCGCCATCTCTTGGGCAGCGATTGGTCTGCATTGACGCGATGATAGGGCTCGCGGAGCGCGCCTATCTCGATTGTGTCATCTGTCACGCAATCACTCTTGGCTTCGAGCGGTACCCTTCGCCAGGTTCACAAGCACTTCGAACTTCGCAGCGCATTGTCGTGACGCCCGCGAGGTCCAAGCCTCCTGACGATCCTTTCGTGACTTGCAGTCTTGACGGGAGAACAATTGCTAGTTGTATAAATCTCAGATGTGCAGTTTGCACATTGCTTGGGAAAAGATTGTTTGGTTAGCGATTTCTTTACAGGCGGCCGTCGATCTCTTCCGCTGTCATTCCGGGGCGCGCGGAGCGCGAACCCGGAATCTCGACATTGTTTTACGCCGTCATCGCGAGCGACTTGTCCGCCGTCGCAAGGCGGAACCGAGCAATCCGATCTCCCAGCGCGGACGGATTTCCGGATTGCTTGGTCGCAAAGAGCGACTCGCAATGACGGGCGACTAATCGTCGAACATCTTCGGCGGCACGAACCCGCCGAACTCGCGCTCGATCAGCTCGGCAAGCTTGAGCGGCGTGCGATCCTCCAGCCACGGGCCGACGATCTGCACGCCGACAGGCAGGCCGTCCTTCGACAGGCCCAGCGGAACGGCCGTCGAAGGCAGGCCCGGCAACGTCGCGATACCCGGCCAGGCGAGCTGATCGGAATAGGGGTAATCCCTGCCGTCGATGCTGATACGCCGCAGGCTCTGGTCCGGCAAATGGTCATGCGGAAAGGCCGGCGTCGGCATGATCGGGCAGATCACCGCGTCGAAGCTCTTGAACAGCGCGCGCCATTGCGCACGCAGGCCAGCGCGGCTGCCTGCGTCGAGCACCCAGGCGCGGTGGCTTGCGGTGATGCCGCGCAGTCGCTCCGCACCGAGGCTGCGATCCTCGGGCGAAAGCTGGCTCGCCCCGGCTTGCGCATCCGCAAGCTCATCCGGCAGGAAGAACGCGCCGAGAAAGCTCAGGAGCATGCGCATGTAGAGCCGCGACGTCTCCGCGAAGTCCGGGAGCTGGCCGCTCTCGCGCGCGATCCGCGTGCCGGCCTTCGACAGATCGGTTGCGAGCCTGTCGATTGCGCCGCGGACGTTCGCGTCGGTCGGCAACAGCGGGTGGCTGTCGATCACCAGGACGCGAAAGTCCCGCAACGAATGATGCCGTGCAGCGGGCAGGTCGAGCCTGTAGGCGACACCGGCGTCCAGCGGATCCGGCCCGGCCATGACGTCGAGCAGCAGGGTGAGATCTGCTGCCGTGCGCGCCATCGGCCCGATGACGGCGAGGTCGCCCTCGCGCGGAATCGCCGGAAACGGCGGCGGGGTCTCGCCGCGGGCCGGGCAGAGATTGAGAGTCGGCTTATGCGCGAAGATGCCGCAATGAAAGGCCGGCACCCGCAGCGAGCCGCCGATGTCGGAGCCGGTGGCGAGCGCGCAATAGCCTGCGGCGAGGGCTGCCGACGATCCTCCGGACGATCCACCCGGCGTGCGGCCGAGATCATAGGGGTTGTTCGTGGTGCCGTAGATGTCGTTGTAGCTCTGCCAGTCGCCGAGGCCCACCGGCACGTTGGTCTTGCCGAGGATCACGCCGCCGGCCTGCTTGATGCGTGCCACCGGCAAGGCGTCTTCGGTAGGCTTGAAATCCCTCTGCGGCAGGAATCCCCAGGTGGTCGGCAGGCCGGCGATGTTGAAGGATTCCTTCACCGTCACGGGCAGGCCGAGCAGAGGCTTGCGCTCGCCGCGTGCCAGGGCGGCGTCCGCATCGCGGGCGGCAGCAAGGGCGCGATCGAAATCCCGGACGCAGATCGCGTTGATCTTGCCGTCGTGACGCTCGATACGGGCGATCGCGTCCTGGGTGAGCTCGACCGCGGAGACCTTCTTCGCGCTCAATGCGGCCGACAGCTCGACCGCGCTCTTGAAACTCCATTCCGATTTGGCCACCGCGCGTCTCCTGTTCCTGTTGTCGGACGATGATGTGCAGTTTGGCCGAATGCCGCAACGGCTGCTTGATCGCGATTGATGTTCGAAATCGCGGGAAGGCGGCGTCCGCCGGTGTCATCGCCCGCCTTGTGCGCACTTGCGCACTGGGGCGGGCGATCCAGTACGCCGCGGCTTCTCGGTCCGATCACAAGCTTCTCTGGAATACTGGATTCCCCGCCTTCGCGGGGAATGACACTCGGAGCGTCTACGCCGCCCCGATCAATATCCCGACCGCGAGCACGATCGCGCCGCCGAGCACGATCTGGAACACGGCCTGGAGGAACGGGGTGTCCATGTAGCGCGAGCGGATGAAGGCGATCGCCCACAATTCGAAGAACACCACGACGCAGGCGATCGCCGTTGCGATCCAGAACGCGTTGGCCCAGCTGTCGGGCACGAGATAGGGCGCGGTGTGGCCGAGCCCGCCGAGCGTGGTCATCGCGCCGCAGGTGACGCCGCGCAGCCAGGGCGAGCCGCGCCCCGTCAGCGAGCCGTCATCGGACAGCGCTTCGGCAAAGCCCATGCTGATGCCGGCGCCGATCGAGGCGGCAAGGCCGACGAGAAACGTCTGCCAGTTCTGGTGGGTGGCGAAGGCGGCGGCGAACAGCGGCGCCAGCGTCGAGACCGAGCCGTCCATCAGGCCGGCGAGGCCCGGCTGCACATATTGCAGCACGAACATCCGCCGCCGCGTGCGATCTTCCTCGGCGCGCACGTCGGGACTGAGGATCTCGTCGGTCAGTCTGGCGGCGGTGTGCTCGTGAGCCTTCTCGGCTTCGGCGAGGTCGCCGAGCAGTCGGCGCACGTTGACGTCCTCGGCCTGCTCGGCGGCCTTCGCATAGAAGCGCTCCGCCTCGAGCTCCATGGTCTCGACTTCCTTTCGGATCGTGTCGAGCGGCAGGTTCTTGGTCAGCCAGATCGGGCGACGGCGCAGAAAGCCCTTGACGTCCTCGCGGCGGATCGGCGGCAGATGCTGGCCGAAGCGCTGCTCGTACAATTCCAGCAGCATGTGGCGATGGCCGCGCTCTTCCTCGGCCATCTGCTCGAATAGCTTGGCCGAGTCCGGATAGCGTTCCTTCAGGTCCTCGGCGAAGGCCATGTAGATGCGGCTGTCTTCCTCTTCCGAGGAAATCGCGACCGCCAGCACCTCGCGCTCGGTCAGATCGGCAAAAGTCTTCACGCTGTCCTGCTTCAGTAGTTTAGAATTATTCTAAACTATATAGGAGCCATTGTTCCCGGGTCAAATCAGGCCGTGCCGGCTTTGGCGAGGAAGTCGAGCAACAGGCGGCCGACCTCGGCCGGCTGCTCCTGCTGCACCCAATGGCCGGCACCGTCGACGAGATGGCAGCCGAGCATCTGCGTGCAGGCGCGCGCCTGCATCGCCTCGAACACGCCGGGACGCTGGTAAGTGCCCCAATCCTGCTTGCCCGAGATGAAGCAGGAGGGCACGTCGATGCTGCGGCCGGAGAACAATTGCAGCTCGTTGTTCAGCATGCCTGACGTGCCGTAGCGATACCATTGCAGCCCGCCCTGGAATCCGGTGCGGCCATATTCGGCGGCGTAATAGGCGAGCTCGCTGTCCGGCAGCCATTGGTTGGCGGCGATCGCCGCGTGCGAAGGCATCTCCTTGGCAACCGTCTCCGCCATGGTCTCGTTCAGATCCATCACGTAATAGGTCGGCAGCTTTGCCAGCTCGTTCGCCGACCACGATGTCAGCGGAGCGGGCTTGTTGCCGGCCCAGTCCGCGCTCTTGTGATGGTAATAGGCGCGCAGGAAATCGTGCAGGCCCTGTGGCGCGCGGTGCATGTCAGCGTTGGCCTCACGCGTCGAGTAGTACCACTGATAATGCTTGCGTGGACGCGGCAGCGCGGCGAGCTCGCGATGAACGGGGTCATCGATCGGCGGCCTTGCCGATGTGTCGATCGTGTCGAACGGCAGCGGCGGCGCTCCGCCGAACGGCGCGCTCATCAGCGTCACCGAACGAAACACGTCGGGCCTGATCAGCGCGCACCAGGCTGCGACCGGGCTGCCGAAATCATGTCCGACCACGTCGACCTGCCTGTAGCCGAACGCCGACACCAGGGCGAGCGCGTCGCGCAGCAGGTTGAGCAGCGAGAACGGCGCGAGATCGCCGTCGTAGTCAGTGCTCCATCCCGTGGTGCGGCCATAGCCGCGCTGGTCCGGCGCGATCACGTGATAGCCGGCCGCGGCAAGCGCCGGCATCACCTTGCGCCAGGAGAAGGCGAGTTCAGGAAAGCCGTGCAACAAGAGAATACAGCGCCGCCCCCTGGTCTCGAAGCCCGCTTCCAGCACATGCATGCGCAGGCCGTTGACGTCGTCGATGGTGCGCGAGCGGATGCCGGTGGGGAGCGGGATTTCGGGGAGATCGGCCATGATGTTTCCTCGTCATGGCCGGGCTTGTCCCGGCCATCCACGTTCTTCGTTAATGTCGGATTGTAAGAGCGTGGATGCCCGGGACAAGCCCGGGCATGACGGAGCTGGAAGTCTACGGAACGTCCTTACACCGCCGTGCACACGAACGCGTTGCCCTTGCGCCGGATCTTTCCCGCCGATGGTGACGGAAAGTGCGCGGTGCAGCACAGCGTGTCGGTGTCGCAATAACGTTCGAGAAAGCCCCGGCGCGTCGTTGCCGCCTTGGCCGGATCGACGTCGAACTTGATCGACAGCTCCGGATATAGCGTTTGCAGCGGCGAGTGCATGAGATCGCCGGAGAACACCGCATCGTCCCTGCCGCGGCCCATGGTGATGGCGATATGACCCGGCGTGTGGCCGGGGGTCGGCAGGATGCGGACGTGGTCGCCGATCTCGTGGTCGTTGCCGACGAGCTCGTGCCTGTTGGCCTCGACCACCGGCAGCACGCTGTCGGCGAAGGGCGGGACTTCCGCCTTCGCGTTCTGCTCCGACCAGTGCTCGAATTCCTGCCTGGCGAAGACGTAGCGTGCCTTCGGGAAGGTCGGCACCCAGCGGCCGTTCTCCAGCCGCGTATTCCAGCCGACGTGATCGACATGCAGATGCGTGCACATCACGACGTCGATGTCGTCGACCGAGAACCCCGCGGCATCGAGTCCGCGCAGGTAGGTATCGTCCGTCTTCATGTTCCATTTCGGACGATTGGGCCGCGGCTTGTCGTTACCGATGCAGCTGTCGATCAGGATGGTATGATGCGGCGTCTTCACCACGTAGGACTGGAAGCACAGCAGCAGCACGTCCTCTTCGTCTAGCGCCTTGGCCTGCCGCATCCAGGCCCGGTTCTCGGCCAGCAGTTGCGGCGTCAGCCCAGGCAGCATCTCCAGCGCCGGGACGAACGAGGTCTCCTGCTCGATGATGCGATGGATGGTGAGATCGCCGACCGAGAATTTCAGGCTCATGAGAACTCCAGCTGTTATGCGGCCGGCGGCACCGAGATCTTCACGGAAGGGCGCTCCAGCATCTTCTGGTGGAAGGCGTCGAGCTTCGGATAGGCCTTGCGCCAGCCGCAATCGGCGAAGCGGAAATCGGCATAGCCGAGCACGCAAACGAGACCGATCTGCGAGATGTCGAACGGACCGTTCAGGACGTCGGGCATGTTCTCGAAGCGCGCCATGCCGGTCCAGGCCCTGTTCCAATGATCGTCCGACCACGCCTGCCATTGCAGGCCCTGCGGCCGCACCATCTTCTCGTAGCGGCACAGCAGCATGGAATCGAGCATGCCGTTGATCAGCGAGTGGTTGGTCTTGGCCTTCCAGCGCCGCGGGCCGTAATCCGGGATCAGGCTGCCGCCGGCCATCTCGTTGAGATATTCGACGATGACGTAGGAGTCCAAAATGACGTCGCCGTCATTGGTGATCAGCACCGGCAGCTTCTTCAGCGGCGTGATCTTCGAATAATCCTCGTTGGCCGTGCCCGGCGCGACGCTCGCCGGCGTCAGCTCGATCTTGTCGATCAGCCCGAGCTCGATCGCGGCGATGCGCACCTTGCGGGCGAAGGGCGAGGCGGGGGAGAAGGTGAGCTTCACGGGAAATGTCCTAAGCAGTATTCGGCGGTTGTTTTCGTCATTGCGAGCGAAGCGAAGCAATCCAGTCTGTCTCTGCGGAAATAGTCTGGATTGCTTCGTCGCTTCGCTCCTCGCAATGACGACGGGAGGGCACGGCTTACGCCGCGATGATCTCCTGGCGCTGCTCGCCGAGGCCTTCGATGCCGAGCGTGACGACGTCGCCGACATTGAGGAAGGTCGGCGGCTTCATGCCGAGGCCGACGCCGGGCGGGGTCCCTGTCGTGATGACGTCACCGGGCAGCAGCGTCATGAACTGCGAGACGTAGGAAATGCACTTTGCCATGGAGAAGATCATGGTCTTGGTCGAACCGGTCTGGCGGCGCTGACCGTTGACGTCGAGCCACATCGACAGGTTCTGCACGTCCTTGATCTCGTCCTTGGTCGCGAGCCAGGGGCCGAGCGGGCCGAACGTGTCGTGCGACTTGCCCTTGGTCCACTGTCCCAGGCGCTCGATCTGGAAGGCGCGCTCGGAGACGTCGTTGCAGACGCAATAGCCGGCGACATGGTTCAGCGCGTCGGCTTCCGAGACGTACTTGGCGCGGGTGCCGATGATGGCGGCGATCTCGACCTCCCAGTCGAGCTTGGTCGAGCCGCGCGGCTTCTCCACCGGATCGTTCGGGCCGGACAGCGAGGTGTTGGCCTTCATGAAGATGATCGGCTCGCTCGGGATGTCGGCGCCGGTCTCCTTGGCATGGTCGGAATAATTGAGGCCGATCGCGACGAATTTCGAGATACCGGTGACGGGGGCGCCGAACCGCGGCTTGCCGGAGACGGCGGGCAGCGAAGCGGGATCGAGGCCTGCCAGCTTCTTCAGGCTCTCCGGCGAATAGGCCTCGCCCGTGAGGTCCTTCACATGCGCCGACAGGTCGCGCAACTGGCCGGATTTGTCGATCAGGCCGGGCTTTTCCGCACCCTTCTCGCCGTAACGAACAAGCTTCATTCTCGTTTCTCCCTGGAGATTGGACCGATCGGTTAACAGCTTCATGGAACAGGGCGGCGGGAAATTCAACCGCTCAAAGCGCACCGCATTGCAGGCTTCTGGATTCGGTGGGAGCGGCAAGGTGTCGTGCCCCGGACGCTGCGCAGCGCGAAGCGGTGCGCTGCTGAGCCGGGGCCCATCCCGCGGCATCTGGGTCCCGGCTCGGCGGAGCAGCGTTGCACGCTGCACCGCGTCCGGGGCACGAGACCTAGCCCAGCGCCACGAACCGGAACGCGTCTCCGTCCCGCCTGATATGCCCAGCCGAGAAATGGCCGCCGATCACCAATGTCGGCGTGTCGGCAAAGCGGCCGAACAATTCGCGTCGTGTCCTGGCCGATTTCGCCGGGTCGGAATCGGCGGTCGAGGACCAGTCGAGGTGCGCCATCTGGCAAGGGTGATGGGCGACGTCGCCGGTGAGCAGACCCTGTTCGCCGTCCGACCGGATCAGAATGCTCATATGGCCGGGACTGTGGCCCGGCGTCGGAATCATGCTGATCTCCTCGCAGAGCCGGTGGTCGCTCGCGATCAGCTCGGCCCGGCCGGCATCGACGATCGGCTGCACGGAATCATTGAACACCGCCGCCTTGTCCGGCTCGGTGGAGTGGTCACGCCAATGCTCGTATTCGATCCTGCCGAAGACGTAGCGCGCTTTGGGAAATGTCGGCACCCATTTGCCGCCAGCCAGCTTCGTATTCCAGCCGACATGATCGACATGAAGATGCGTGCACAGCACGGTGTCGATGCTCTCGGGCGCAAAGCCGGCCGCGCTCATCGTCTCCAGAAACGGCGTCGTGCGGTTGTTCCAGGTCGGAACATTGCGGCCCTGCTTGTCGTTGCCGAGCCCGGTGTCGACCACAATGCGGCGCGAAGGCGTCTCAACCACCAGCGAATGGATCGACATCTTCAGCCGGCCTTCGACAGTGGCGAAATGCGGGATCAGCCAAGGCAGCTTCTGGATCTCCGCGTGACCGGCCAGCGGCAGGATGAAGCGGGTCGAGCCGACCGTCTCCAATTCCACCACCTTGGTGATCTTGACCCGACCGACCTTCCACTGCATCCGGCAGCTCCCCATTTCTTTTTTTGCTTCACTTCCCGTCATTCCGGGGCGATGCGCAAGCATCGAACCCGGAATCTCGAGATTCCGGGCTCGCGACTTCGTCGCGCCCCGGAATGACGGGGAAAGACGGTGGAAACATGCGCACTTCCGCATCTTGGCGCAATGGATCATCTGACGCGATACGGCGTTATCGCGGGAACCGGAGGAGGAGCCATGCCAGAGCTTGCGATTTCCGCTGACAAAGTCGCCTTCATCATCGAGAAGGCGCGCGAATTTGACGTCAAGGAGGGCGATTCCGATCCGGATTCCGGATCGAACCCGAGCGATGACGATGCGCTCGATGTCCTCGAGGACGACGGCTCCGATCCTGTCGTCCAAGAACTCGGCAGCTTCATGATCGCCCTGAACGAGGACGAGCAGCTCGATCTCGTCGCGCTGACCTGGCTCGGTCGCGGCGACGGCACGATCGACGATTGGGACGATCTGCGCGCACGCGCGGCGGAGGCCCGCACCGAATATCGCAGCCCGCGCCGCGAAACGGTGCATTATCTGCTTGGCGAGCCCATGCTCGGCGATCTGCTCGCCGACGGGCTCGACGCATTCGGCATCGACTGGAGCGACGAGCGTACGACAGCCGATTCCTCCGCTCCAAGCCAGCAGGACGAAGACGAGCCGACGAAACAACGGTGATCTTGCAAAACGCACTCTCCCCGCAGGGCGGGGAGAGTGCGAAGCAACGTTACAGCGTCCCCGGGAACGCGCCGCCGTCCAGCAGAATGTTCTGGCCGGTGATGAAGCCGGCCTTGGCGCCGCACAGGAAGGCGCAGGCATAGCCGAACTCGTCGGGCTGGCCGAAGCGGCCGGCGGGGTTGAGCTTGGCGCGCTCGGCCAGGATCTGCTGCGGCGTGACGCCTCGCTTGTCGGCTTCGCCCTTCGCGGTGCTGGTCAAGCGATCGGTCTCAAACGGGCCCGGTAGCAAGCCGTTGATGGTGACGTTGTTGATCACGGTCTTGCGCGACAGGCCGGCGATGAAGCCGGTGAGGCCGGCGCGCGCACCGTTGGAGAGGCCGAGGATGTCGATCGGCGCCTTCACCGCGGCCGAGGTGATGTTGACGATACGGCCGAACTTGCGCGCCATCATGCCGTCCACGGTCGCCTTGATCAGCTCGATCGGGGTCAGCATGTTGGCGTCGATCGCCTTGATCCAGTCGTCGCGGGTCCAGTTGCGGAAATCGCCGGGCGGCGGGCCGCCGGCATTGTTGATCAGAATGTCGGGCTCCGGGCATGCCTTCAGCACGGCCTCGCGGCCCGCCGGCGTCGTGATGTCGCCGACGATCTCGGTCACCGTCACGTCGGGATAGGCCTTCCGGACCTCGTCGGCCGTCTTCTTCAGCGCCTCGGCGCCGCGTGCGGTCAGCGTGACGTGAACGCCGGCGTCCGCCAGCGCGATGGCGCAGGCACGGCCGAGACCCTTGCTGGATGCGCAGACGATGGCGCGGCGACCTTTGATCCCAAGATCCACTGTTTCACTCCCGTAATGTCAGGCAGGTTTGGACGGCGGGCACTTTAGCCAAGTGCGGCGCCGCTGATAAGGGATGGGCTCGCACCAAAATGCATGCGCCGGGCGCTAGCGATGCAAATGCGCTCTAGATCCGCCGTTCCTGCTTGAGGCGGTCGATCGCGGAGGCCGCTTCCGGCGGCAGCGACTTGAAGCCCATCTGCCCCGCCATCGAGAACAGCGGCCGCAGATGCGAGCCGACGAGAAACGGCGGCTGGCGGTTGGCCGGCACGATCTGGTCGAACACCAGGACCAGCGTGGTGGCGACGAGGCCGACCCTGATGGCGCCGAGCGCGGCGCCGCCGAGCCGGTCGCCGATGCCGGCCTCGCCGATGGTGTCGTTCAACGCGATGCGGCCGACATGCCCGAACAGCATGCCGACCACGACGAAGATGCCGAAGAACCAGATCCAGTTCTGCAGCAGCGGTGAATTCGGGTTACCTGCAATTTGCGGCGCAATCAGCGGCAGCAGCGCGACCGCAATCGGCGCGGCGAGGAGATAGGCGAGGATGGTCATAGCGCTGCGCAGCAGGCCGGTCCTGAAACCGAAGCCGACCGCGACGGCGAGCGCGGCGTAGACGGCCAGATCGAAACTGTTCATGAGCACAACCTTGCCTTGATGGGGCAAGTCAACGCAAGTCCGGTCATTCCGGTTTCAGATCGCTAAAATCGTCTGTATTGGATGGCCCCGAAACTCCAGGGCTACCCGCAGGAAGCGTCGAGGAGGCGCCGGGGGTACATGACGGGGAGCGCTTCGCCTCTCCCCGCGTGCGGGGAGAGGCCGGAATTTGCGCGAGCAGATTCCGGGTGAGGGGGACTCTCCGCGAGTCCAGCTCCCCGCGTCCCCGCGGAGACTCCCCCTCACCCCAACCCTCTCCCCGCAAGCGGGGAGAGGGAGAAGAGATCCTACCGCAGCTCCCCCCGGATCATATCCGCCGCCTTCTCCCCGATCATGATGGTCGGCGCGTTGGTGTTGCCGCCGATCAGGGTCGGCATGATCGAGGCGTCGACCACGCGCAAGGCGTCGACGCCGTGCACCTTCAGCGCCGGATCGACCACGGCCATCGCATCCGTTCCCATCTTGCAGGTGCCGACCGGGTGATAGACGGTGTCGACGCGCTCGCGCAGGATGGCGCGGATATCGTCGTCGGTCTTCACGTTCGCCGTGAACATGTCGTGCTTCTGCAGCGCGCGCAGCGCCGGCGTTTCCATCAGCCGCCGCGTGGTCTTGAAGCCCGCGACCAGGGCCTCGAGATCGTCGTCCTCGCCGAGAAAGTTCGGATCGATCATCGGCGCGGCGAGCGGGTCGGCGCTTTTCAGCCAGACGCTGCCGCGGCTCTTCGGCCTGAGCAGGCAGACATGGCATGAGAAGCCCGCCTGCTTGTGCTTCTTGCGGCCGTGGTCGTCCAGCATCGCGATGACGAAGTGCAACTGGATGTCCGGTACGTCGAGGTCGGGCCGGGTCTTCAGGAAGCCGCCACACTCGGCGAAATTGGTGGTCATCAGGCCGCGCCGTTCGCGGCGGTATTGCTGGATGGCGCGGAGCAGGGACGGCAGCCGGCCGAGCGAGGCGTGAACGAAGTGCGGATAGTCGGAGGCGTAGACGAACACGAAATCCGGATGGTCCTGCAGGTTGTGCCCGACGCCCGGCAGATGATGCACGACGCCAATGCCGTGCGCACGGAGCGCATCGCCGTCGCCGATACCCGACAGCATCAGCAATTGCGGGGACTGGAAGGCGCCGGAGGCGAGGATCACCTCGCGGCGGGCGCGCAGCTGCCTGGTCTGCTTGCCCTGCACATATTCGATGCCGACCGCGCGGCTGCCTTCGAACAGGATTTTCGTGGCGTGCGCGCCGGTCTCGACGCGCAGATTGGCGCGCTTGTCCAGGTGGGGCTGCACATAGGCGCGCGCCGCGCTCCAGCGCTCGCCATTGTGCTGCGTCGCCTGGTAGCTGCCGAGGCCTTCATGGTCCTCGCCATTGAAGTCCTCGCAGATGCGAAACTGCGCCTCGCGCGCGGCCTGATGGAAGACGTCATGGATCGGATTGTCCGTGCGCAGCCTGTTGACATGCAGCGGGCCGCCCTTGCCGTGATATTCGCCGTCGAAATCGGTGTTGTTCTCCGAGCGCTTGAAATAGGGCAGCACGTCGGCATACGACCAGCCGACGTTGCCGAGCGAGGCCCAGTGGTCGTAGTCCCGTTTGTGGCCGCGGATGTAGACCATGGCGTTGATCGCCGAGGAGCCGCCGAGCCCCTTGCCGCGCGGCTGATAGCCGATACGGCCGTTCAATCCCTTCTGCGGCACGGTATCGAAGGCCCAGTTGGCTGCACTGTATGGCAGGGCGAGCCCGAACGGCGTGGTGATCCGCCAAGTGTCGTTGCGTCCGCCGGCATCGAGCAGAGCGACCGATGTCCCCGCATCCTCCGACAGCCGCCCCGCCACGCTGCAGCCGCCCGAGCCCGCGCCCACGACGACGAAATCGAATGTGTCGGTCAATTTAGTTCCCCCCATTGTCGTCATTCCGGGGCGATGCGGAGCATCGAACCCGGAATCCATTTGGCCGCATTGTGATTGTGAGATGGATTCCGGGCTCGCCTCTTCGAGGCGCCCCGGAATGACTGTGAGCTACGACATGAACCGCATCAATTTCTCCAGCCGCGCGACCTTGCCGCCATAGGGCGGATAGAGGTCGGCGAGGCGGTTGAACTTGGAGCGATAGAACACCGGCTTCAGCTTGCTGAAGGTGCGAAAGCCCCATTCGCCGTGATAGGCGCCGGTGCCGGACGCGCCGACGCCGCCCATCGGCTGGTTGATCTGCGTGAAGTGAAACAGGCAGTCGTTGATGGTGACGCCGCCGGAGACGGTGCGCGCCAGCACCTCGTCGCGCGCGGCACCGTCCTTGCCGAACCAGTACAGCGCCAGCGGCCGGTCGCGATGGTTGATGAAGGCGATGGCATCAGTGCGGTCGTGCGTGCCGAGAAGAGGGAGCACCGGCCCAAAAATCTCCTCCTGCATCACCGCCATCGCTGCGGTCGCGCCGACGACCAGCGTCGGCGGGAATTTGCGGTGTGCCTTCCAGTTCGGATCGTCCGCCTTCGCCGGCTGCAGGATTGTCGCGCCGCGCTGCGCCGCATCGGCGACCAGGGCTTCGAGCCGCGCATAATGCCGGTCCGAGATGATCGAGGTGTAGTCCTTGTTGGAAGGATCGGTGCCGAACATCCGCCGCATCTGGGCCCGCACCTTCTCGGCAAAGGCCTGCAGGGATGGCTCCGGCACCAGCGCGTAATCCGGCGCGATGCAGGTCTGCCCGGCATTGAGCAGCTTGCCGTAGGCGATGCGCTCGGCCGCTTCATCGAGGTCGGCCGAGGCGTCGATGATCGCCGGCGACTTGCCGCCGAGCTCGAGCGTGACCGGCGTCAGGTTGCGTCCCGCGGCCTCCGCGATCAGCCGCCCGACCCGGGTCGAGCCGGTGAAGACGAGGTGATCGAACGGCAGGCGCGCAAAGGCCTCGGCGATCTCGCCCTCGATGCCGGTGACGAGCAATTCGGTCGCATCGAACCTTGCGGCGATTGTCTGCTTCAGCAGGGCTGCGAAATGCGGCGTCAGCTCGCTCGGCTTGATGAGGACGCGGTTGCCGGCAGCGAGCGCGCCGATCGCGGGCGCGAGCGTGAGCTGGAGCGGATAATTCCACGGCGCGATGATGCCGACGACGCCGAGCGGCTGCGGCATCAGCCGGTTGCGGGCGGGGAGGAATTGCAGCGCGGTCGCCACCCGCTGCGGCGCCATCCAGCTCTTCAGGTGCTTTGTGGCATGCCGGATCTCGGAGAACAGCAGCATGGTCTCGGCGATGGTGGTCTCGACCGCCGAGCGGTGGCCGAAATCGGCCGAGATCGCCTGCCGGAAGCGCTCCTCGTTGTCGGCGACGACGCTGCGCAGCCGCGCCAGCCGGTCGAGCCGCTCGGCAAGGCCGGGTGCCGGCTCGTCCCGCGACCGCGCGACCATGGCGTGGAAGGCCTCCTCCAGCGCTCCGACCGGGTCGCCCGTCAGGGATTTGTCCACGGCGTTCCTCCCTCGAGGGCGCGTTTCAGCTTAATCTTGTTGCCGCAAGCTGACCCTTTGTGGAACTTCTGGCAAGAGCGCAGGGAATGCAGCGGAAATCGGTCGATTCCCCTGTCATAAAGTCGAAAAAAACGTCCCCGCAGCCCTTTCCAAAGCCAGCCCGCCTTGATACATACGCCCCGCACCCGATGGGCACTGCCCCGGGGTTGCCTTCCAAGGAAGCCTTTGGGACGGACTGGAAAAGCCACGCGAACAGCGCCGGCCTCAACCGACCGTCCCCGAGATTTAACCGAAGGCATGCAAGTGTTTAACGCGGGGTGGAGCAGCCCGGTAGCTCGTCAGGCTCATAACCTGAAGGTCATAGGTTCAAATCCTATCCCCGCAACCAAATAGGCCTCTGATTTGACGAGGTTTTAGAAAGCCGCCCTTCGGGGCGGCTTTCTTGCTTTTGGGGGGCTTCGAGTGCCCGACGTACGGAAGATCATCGCTTTTCGCAATCTGCTGATCCACGGCCATGCGGTGATCGACGACGGACGGGTGTGCCATAGTTTCAAATCCTATCCCCCGCTCATCCGGCAGAAGCCCGCTTGTTCATCGGCGATCTTGTGAGCGCTACGGCAAGCACTGCAGTTAGCAGCACTACCGCTATCGAATAGAACGCGTCTGAATAGGCCATGATCGTTGCCTGTTGCTTGACGAGTTCGCCGAGCAAGATCTCGGCTTGCTGATAGGAGCGCGCCGGATCTGGCACGCCATGGGGCAAGAAGTATTGTTGCATCCGGGTCAGGAAAGACTGGTCGATCGGATTGAACGAAGTCACCGCTTGTCCGATGATGTTGGAGTGGAACTGCTCGCGTTTCGTGATGACTGTGGCCAGCGCGGCCGTTCCGATCGCGCCGCCCAGACTGCGAAGCATATTGAACAGGCCAGACGCCGCCGCCGATTCATCCTGCTTTATGTGCGCCATCGCGATGCTTGATAAGGGTGCGACGAGGAGCGACTGGCCGACCGCGCGCACCAGGTTGGTCAACATCAACTGCGGCCCGGAGTCGTTGAAGCTCAGATGGGTGTTCATGACGCAGCTCGCTGCGAACACGATCAGTCCGGCGCAGACGACCACGCGCACATCGAAATACTTGAGGAGCAGCGGGACAAAAGGAATGATGACGAGCTGCGGGAAGCCTGACCAGGCGAGCACAAGCCCGATCTGTTCGGCATTATAGCCTTGGACGGAATCGAGATAGGCCGGCAACACATAGACCGATCCGAACAAGCCGAATCCGACGAGTGTGTTGGCGAGTGTGCCGAGGCCAAAATTGCGATTCGCAAGCAGGCGAAGCTGCACGGCGGGCTTGTCGCTTCTCAGCTCGATGACCGCGAACGCCGTCAACATCACGGCCGCGACGACGGCGAGATGCGTGATGTAGGGAGAGCCGAACCAGTCGTCCTTGTTGCCCTCGTCGAGCACGGTCTGAAAGCAGGCAAGCCCTATTGCCAACGAGCCTATGCCGTACCAGTCGCCGTCCTTGAGAAGGTGCAACTGCATCGGCGTGCGGTCAAGGCTCGGAAATAGCAGGGCGAGCATCACGGCGCCGGGGACAAGATTGATGAAGAAGATGTACTGCCAGCCAAAGTGCTCGGTGAGATAGCCCCCGATGGTCGGCCCAATGGCAGGACCGAAGGTGGCGGTGACCGCGAATATCGCCAGCCCGATCGGGCGTTGTCCGGAAGGGAGTTTGGTAAGCAGGATGGTAAATGCCATCGGAATCATGACGCCACCCGTGAAGCCCTGCAGCGCGCGGGTGACGATCATGGTGCCGAGGCTGTCGGCAAAGGCACAGCTGACCGAGAAAGTCAGGAACAGCGTCACGTTGGTCAGCAGGAATCGGCGGAAGCCGAACACGCGACTGAGATAGTCGGTCAGCGGAATCATGATGATCTCGCCGATCAGGTAAGACGTCGATATCCACGCGCCGTTGTCGATTCCCGTGCCGATTCCTCCTTCGATCTCCGCAAGCGATGAATTGACGATCTGGATGTCCAGCACGGCGATCAGCGCCCCGAGCATGCAGCCATAGACGGCGACCCAGGTCCGCAGTGACGCGCGCTCGGTGTTTCGATCATCGATCGCGCCGCTCATCGCTGCGATCCCTGAGGCGTGGCGCCGCGCCTTGTGTCGATCGTGGCAGTCACCGACATGCCGGGACGCAGCATGCCGGCGAGCGGGTCGCTCGGGTCAACGGCGATCTTGACCGGAATGCGTTGAACAATCTTCGTGAAATTGCCGGTGGCATTGTCGGGCGGCAGCAGAGCGAACTCCTGCCCGCTGGCAGGCGCCAGGCTGTCGACGCGGCCGCGAACTCGTTTCCCAGGAAACGCGTCGACCTCCAGCACGACGGGCTGCCCGGCGCGCACCTCGGCCAGTTGGGTTTCCTTGTAATTCGCCACAACGTAGATCTTCGCGAGCGGGACGATGGCGAGAAGCTGGGTGCCTGGCTGAACGTACTGGCCAAGCCGCAGCGTGCGATCGCCGATGACGCCATCAATCGGCGAGGTGATCGTGGTGTATCCGAGATTGATCCGTGCCTGCCGCAATGCCGCTTCGTTTCGCTCGAGCGTCGCCTTGGCCTGCGCCAGTTGAGCATTCAGGGTTTCGATCTGCTTTTTGGCGGCATCAAGCGCGGCCTGGTCCTTGGCGACGACCGCCGTCGCGGTATCGATCTGCGAGGCCGCCTGCTGTGCGTCCTGGACCGAGCCATAGCCGTCGTCTGCAAGCTTGCCGTAGCGTTGACTGTTCTCCTTCGCGAACAGCTCCTGTGCTTTGTCCGCATCGATCGTCGCCTCGACTTGGCGGATCACGGCCCGCTGCTGGGCGATCTCGGCCTCGATGGTCGCGATCCCGGCGGTGGCCTGCTCGACGCCAGCGGCCGCCTGTTCGACAACTGCCTCGTAGTCGCGTTGGTCGATGACGGCCAGAACCTGTCCGATCTTCACATGCTGGTTGTCGTCAACGAACAATGATGCGATGTTCCCGGCAACCTGTGGTGCGATCGAAACGACATCGGCTTGCACATAGGCATCGTCTGTGGCCGCTTCGAAGCGCCAATGCGCCCAATACCCCCAACCAGCATAGGTCCCGCCGCAAACCACCGCGATCGCCAGCATCACTGGCACCAAGTGTCTCGGCAACACACGCGCCCGCTCCGTTGCCGCCCTGCCCAGATGTTCGGATGCCCCAGTTGCAGCGTCTGCGGGAGGCGGGGCGCGCCCTTCCGTTTCAATGCTCGTCGCGGTGGAGGTCATTGCTCCCGAGCCCTTTCAGGATGATTCAGGCATCATTGTTCAGAGCGCCGGTGTTGCGTCCTTCTTGAGTGCGCGACCTATTGCGAGATCGCATGACGAATTCGCCGCATATCGGCCAGGTCGAATTGCGCGAGGCGCGGTCACAGCGGCGTTCGGCATTTTGGGTCACTCTCCGCTGTCGTACGGAAGTGCGCTACACGGGTCCGGAAGCGGCCCTGCTACTCGACCGCGCTCGCCAATCAGCCGGGGTCTCACCGGTGATCCCTTTGAACACGGTCGAGAAATGTGCCTGAGTGCAAAATCCGACCGCGAGCGCGACTTGGACCAGAGGCGCCTCTGTATTCAGCAGCGTCTTCGCGTGTTCGACCCGTTGAGCCAGCAGATATTCGTGGGGGCGGTATCCCGTCGCGGCCCGGAACTGTGCGGCAAAATGCATACGGGAAAGTCCGGCAACTCGAGCCAGCTCCGGAAGCCTTATCGACCGACGAAAATTCTGTTTGACGTGGTCTTGGACGCGCCGAAGCCGCCAATTTGCCAGCGCTCCGACCTTGGTGCGTGGAAATTCGAGGCGCGCGAGCCGCATCGCCAGCGTTTGTCCGATGCAGCGGGCGAACGTCTCGTCGATCGGTTCGCCGCGTCCGAGCAGCGGTCGAGTGAGCTGTCCTGCGAACATGTCGCGAAGCAGAATAAGGTCATTCAGATGCTGAGTTGGGCGATGCTGCGCAATTGGTAGCCGATCTGTGAAATATGAGTCCGGAACGTGGAAATGCAGGAAGTCGCAGGGTGCATCGAAGCGTGCGACGAGCCGCTTTGAGGGAGCGCTGACATACAGCGTGCTTTCCGGCATGACGCCCTCGAAGATTGTTCGCTGTTCTCCTGTCAACTTGATGCGCGTCGTCCTCGATGCCACGCCAATGAAGTAGCGATCACTCGGGGTGACCGCCTCCTCGGTACGAGACGCGGTTCGGAGATCGAGCCAGCGCGAAATGGTGATTTCCTGGGCCAGGGACGCACCGTTTTGTTCCGGCCTGCGCCACGCCCGCTCCTCCAGAGGATATGCTCGCGGATGCCTCTTGTCGCTCAACGCGGGATGATGACCGTGTTCGGGGGGGACCGCATGCATGTCGTCGCGCATCCTGGCTCTCCTCTGTTGGCTTGTGCTTGCGATACCGAGTGGATTTAGCCTGCACTCCTTCGGAAGGCGCGTTAGCTCCTCTTAAGAAACGTTGGATTTTGCTAAATCGAACGCTGCGATCGCCCGCCGCAGCCGTGACGTTAGGTCGCTCACGCAGAACCGCTCTTTCCAATATCCGAGTTCAATCAGCCACTTGCGACGAGTGGAACGCGCGTGATGTCGCGAAAGCATGGAACGCGAAGACGCTACCCGGCAGGCCGGTTCGCACGTACATTTGCGAAGCCGGTAACTGCGTCCGGCCGCTCAGGTTGGAGACGCACCTTCAGGTGAAGCGGGATGATGTCGAGCAATACTCAGGCGTCGATGAGTTCCGATGCGATAATTTGCTTTGGCGACTTCCAGCTCGATCGCAGGCGTCGCTTGCTTCTCAAGGACGGAAATCCCGTACGAATTGGGTCGCGCGGCCTCGACATTCTGATCGCGCTGACCGATCGCGTGGGCGAAGTTGTCAGCAAGCGTGATCTCCTCGAGTCGGTGTGGAATGGTGTTGTGACCGACGAGGCGGGACTGAGGGTGCATATGTCGACGCTTCGCCGAGCTTTGGGCGATGGCCGGGATGATGCGCGCTACATCGTCAACGTCGCAGGCCGCGGATACAGTTTCGTTGCCGCAATCAAGCGGTCTCACACGAGCCTGGCGTACTCGTCGGATTCCAACTCGGTTGATCGGCTGAGTCGTCAATTCCTGTCGCATCGGGGGCTTTTCGTCGGCCGCGACGAGGTCGTTCTTGGTATAAGCAGGCTTCTCGCGAGTCGACGGTTTGTCAGTATTGTGGGCGCCGGCGGCATCGGCAAGACGGCGGTCGCGGTTGCCTTGATCGCGCGGCTGCGAGCCGAATTTGGCGACGAGAACGTCGCCTTCGTCGATTTTGGCGCGGTGCTCGAGCCTGGCTTGGTTCCTGGCAGCGTGATTTCGGCGGTTGGCTGCACCTTGGGGGGATCCGATCCCGTCGCCGAACTGTCGAGCTTCCTTGCAGATAAGCGCATGCTGGTTGTCTTCGACAGTTGCGAGCACCTCCTCGATCCGATCTCGCTGCTGGCGGACCGGCTATTCCGTGAGGCCCCCTTCGTCCATTTGCTGACCACCTCGAGGGAGCCGTTGCATGTCGAGGGTGAGACGGTGCATCTGCTCGGTCCGCTCGCCTATCCAGCGGAGGAAGCCCCGACGGCGGTGGATGCCTTGGCAACGCCGGCCGTGCGTCTGTTCATGGATAGGGCGGCGTTCAGCGGATTCACCGAAGATCTGACTGACGCCGATGCGCCGATCGTTTCGGATATATGCCGGCGGACTGACGGAATTGCGCTGGCGATAGAGCTGGCCGCCAGCCGCGTCGGGAGTTATGGGATCCGCGGCGTTGCAGGCCTCTTGGCGCAAAATGCGGAGATGGCATTACCCATCAGACGCAATGTTTCTCCTCGACATCGAACGCTTCAAGCGATGCTTGACTGGAGTTACGATCTGCTCGCAGAAGACGAAAGGCGAACGCTTTCGCGCCTGTCCGCCTTCGTCGGTCTGTTCACAATGGAGGCGGCCTGCTCCGTCGCGGGCGAAGAAGAGAGCGACCGGCCAGCTATCGCTTCGACTCTGGAGAGACTGGTCGATAAGTCTCTGGTCTGGGTAAGACCGACCGATGAAGCGGTATTTTACCGCCTCCCCGATACCACGCGCGCCTATGCTGCGGCGAAGCTCAGCCAATCCGAAGACGGCGAGCCGATTGCCAGTCGCCATGCTCGCTACTTTGCTTCCTTGTTCAAATCACTTGCTCTCGAGCACGGCGCGTATGCCGAGATCGGGCGCCATGCACCACACCTCGGGAATGTACGAAAGGCACTCGAGTGGAGTTTTTCCAGCGAGGAGAATCGCAAGATCGGGGTTGAATTGGCGGCCGATGCTGCGCCTTTGTTTCTTGGTCTTTGGCTGCTTGCGGACTGCAGCCACTGGTCGCGCCTTGCCTTGACCGCGATCCAGCACATGAGCGAGATGTCGCACCGGGAGGCGCGCTTGCTGGAGGCGTTCGCTGTCGCCTCCATGCATATGTGGGGCAATACGCAGGAGGTGAAACATGCGATCCAGCGTGGGCTGGACCTGTACGAAGCGGGCGAGCAAGGATTGGCACAACTTCGCCTTCTGGCCGGCCTCAACCTCTTCCTGACGAGGATTGGCGACTTCGATGGCGGGCTGGCGGCCGCCGAGAGATGCAAAGCCGTGGCGGACCGGAGCGGATCGATCAGCGATCGGGTCATCTCCGAATGGATGCTTGCCGCCGCCTTGCATCTTGCCGGTCATCAAGCCGATGCCATCGCCCATTGCGAACTGGGGTTTGAGCTCGAGGCCACCAATAGCCGCCTCGACCTCAATTTGTTCGGCTACGATCACCGCCTCCGCGCGGAGCTCGCGTTGGCACGATCGCTTTGGCTCAGAGGGGCGGCAACGCGCGCGTGCGGGTTGGCTGTGGCGGCTCTCCATGAGGCCGAACGGTTGTCACCGCCGAGCAACTATTGCATGGCTGTAGTCCATGCTGTCCCTATCCTGCTCTGGAATGGCGCCACCGAAGTTTGCGCCGAACATATAGATCGCGCAATCGTGCAGGCTGAAAGGCACTCTCTCAAGGCGCTCGCAGCCGCTGCCCTGGCGTTGAAGGGGGAGTGGCTCACGATGACGGCAAAACCTGCAGCCGGCGTGGAAACGTTGCGCCGAGCCTTGAAGCTGCTGTACCGCGAACAATTTCGCATGCTTACGTGCGCCGCCGCGCAGGCTCTGGCAGATGGATTGGCACAGAGCGGAAGGTTGGTCGAGGCACGAATGACGATCCAGACGGCGATCTCTTCAGCACAAAAAATGGGTCAGAAGTTTTCAATGCCCGGCCTCCTGCGCACGCAAGCGCAAATAGTCATGAGAGGTGCGGATGCCCAGCCCGACAAGGCAGAGTCATTGCTGCGAGAGTCGATCAACTACGCAAGGAGCCAAGGCGCGTTGGCATGGGAGTTGAGGGCTGCGCTCGCATTGGCGCAGCTGTTGATCGTGCATGGGCGGGTAGCAGAGACGCGCGCACTCCTCGAGCCGGTCTTGGCGGCTCACGAGGAAGATTCCGGCTCGTCGGATCTCCTGGGCGCGGCGGATCTTCTGGCGCGCTTGGCGTGATCGGGAAGAATCCGGCATGAGCGGTCAGGGGAGCCGCGGCGGCTTTTCACTTCCTTGCAGTTCATAACTCCTTGGCTGGCCAAGTCTGGTCCATATTCCTCCTCTCCGCAAGACCGCTTGAAAAAGCAACGGCAGGAGCAGCGATGGAACAGGACCGGAGAATCGCCATTGTGACGGGCGGCAGCCGCGGCATCGGGCGGAGTACGGTTCTCGGTCTGGCAAGGCGAGGTGTCGACAGCATCTTCACATTCAAAGCCGCTTTTGTTGAGGCCGATGCGGTTGCGACGGCCGTTGAGGAGATCGGCCGGAGAGCCATTCCTTTGCAGCTTGATCTCGCGGAAGCGAGCAGCTTCGACGGTTTCGTACTGCGATTCCGCGAAGCACTTGGAGTTCTTGGCGCCACCCGTTTCGATTATCTGGTCAACAATGCCGGGATCTCGCATCATGGCAGGTTGGAAAGCACGACCGAGGCAGAACTCGATGCGATCTACCGGGTTAATTTCAAAGCAGTGTTCTTTCTCACTCAAAAATTGCTGCCTCTCATCAAGGACGGCGGCCGTATCGTCAACATGTCGAGCGGGCTCGCCCGAATCATCGTGCCCGGCAGCGGCCCGTACGGTGCATTCAAGGCCGCGATCGAGGTGTTGACGCGATACCAGGCAAAAGAACTCGGCGCGCGAGGCATAGCGGTCAACGCAGTCGCCCCCGGGGCGATCCGAGCTGATTTCAGTGACGCCCTGGTGTGGGAAGATCCCAAAATCACCGCTCAGGTCGCCAGCTTGAGGGCGCTCGGCCGACCGGAGGGGCCGGAAGATATCGGGGCAATGATCGCCTCTCTGCTGTCCGATGAAAATCGCTGGATCAACGCGCAACTTATCGAGGTCTCGGCGGGATGAGAATCCAGACGCGAACTCGTCGCCTCCGTGGGCGTGGAGGTCCGGGAACCGTCTCTTGCATTGGAAAAGATCCTGGCGAGATGCGTCCACACCGGCAGCTTCCTGGTGCGCGCGGCCTTGGCGATGGCAAGGAGGGCCCTGATCTCGTCCTCGTTAACCGAGGAGTAAAGCGTCGGATAGGCAAAGCCCTGTTCGACCAGCCAGTGGTCGATGTCGACCGTTTCGCCCGCGACGGTCACCTCGATGCGACGACCGCCGTCTGGGCCGACTCGCGCGCGCACCGAAGCGCAGCGGATCATCTTCGTGCGACAGGCCGGTGGCGGAATGTGAGACGGGCGAGACCACGTCACGGTGCCCGCGAACAAAACGCCCGCGCGTCTGGAGCGCGCGGGCGACGATGATTTTCGCCAACAGGGTAGAATCTTTCCAATCAGGATCTGTACGGGCAGACCATCGTCAGATTCAGCAGCGTCGGCGTGTTCGAGCCCTTCTTGTATTCCCACTCCAACCGGATCTCATGCCGGTGGGCATAGGCGTCGTTCGGCCCGTGGACGATGATGTTGGTCTTCATCGGGATCGGCGGCTCGGAGTTGAAGCACTTCCGCACGCAGGCATCGAGCAGGTCGCACCGGGTCAGCGGGATGACGCCGGGCTCATCTTTGGATAGCGGGACCGTATTGGGCTGGGTGCTGAGGTCGAGACGCGCCCGTCCCTTCTCCTTATGCCAGTACTTGGCGCTGCCCTGCGGCCACCTCGATGGCGGGTTCAGGATCAGGTGGTACTGGCCGTATTCCAAGGTCGGCAGGTCGATGTCTTCGGATGCCTTGAGCTTGGCGACGCTCTTCTTCATGTTTCCCAGAGGGTAGTAATTGCTGTTCATCAAGTCTCGAAATGCCTTGCCGCTATATGTCCTGCCGCCCATCGCCTTGTCCTTCGATATGATCCAACTAATCAGGGTGACCTGCAGCCCAGAAAAGCTCGTTGGCTGAACGAAAGCCCTCGGCGCCCCCAGAACGCGCGGCCCCATGTTCGCGCGCGTAAACGCTACCATCTGAAATTGTGCTTCGTCCAGAGAGAGGCCTGCTGGTGATGCAGCCATGCTTGCGTGCAAGTTCGATTGCCATGAATCTTCCGATAGGTAATCTTGCGTCAGGCTCCTCGCGAGCGCCGATCGAAGGACGGTGCTGCGACTTTTGAAGGCACGGAAATGCATTGTGCCGCGTGTCAGTCGGCGATCGACCCAGGCGACAGCTGGTGCTCCAAGTGCGGGGTGGCCGTGCGGCGCTCCGAACCGGAGAGCGAACGGCGGTTCGTGACGATTCTCCGTGCCGATGTCGTGGATTCGACCGGGCTCGTTGCCGATCTCGATCCGGAGGAGGCGGTCTCGCGCCTTGAGCCGGCGTTGGCTGCGATGAGAGGCGCGGTACGTCAGTTCGGAGGCATCGTCAGCAAGGAGTTGGGCGACGGGCTCTCTGCGGTGTTCGGTGCTCCGATCGCTGACGACAATCATGCGCCGCTGGCCTGCCACGCGGCGATCGAGTTGGTCCGGCGTGTTGCCGGTCTCGGTGACCCCGGCCTTCAGGTTCGGGTGGGTCTCCACTCCGGCCATGTCGTTGCCTATATGGTCGCCAGCGAGTTTTCCAAGGTCTACGAGATTGGCGGGGCGGCCCAGCACCTGACCGCCCGGCTGGAGGCGGCGGCCGAGGCGAATCAGATCTACGTGTCGAAGGCCTGCCAGGAGCTTGCCGAAGGGCACGTCCGATTCGAGTTTCTGGGTAACAAGCCGCTGCGCGGCTTCAATCAGTCCGTGCCGGTCTATCGGATCGTTGGGGCCAGCGATCTGTCGAGTTGGCGGGTGCGGCGTGCGCGCAGCGTCTCGCGATTCGTCGATCGGACGACCGAGCGCGCGTTGCTGGCCCGTGCGGTCGAGAGCGCCGGAACGGGCCGGCAGACGGTTCTGCTGCTGGGCGATGCCGGTATCGGCAAATCGCGGCTCGCGCACGAATTTGTCCAGGAGCTCAGGCCCCACGGTTGGCGCCTGATCGACGCCGAGTGCAGCCCGAACCTCCAGGGGGCGCCGTTCAGCACGCTCAAGCGGCTCCTGCTCTCGGCGCTGGAGGCGGTCGCCAAGGAGCCCGGCAGCCCCCCAGATCCCCGGAACGATCTGGTAGAGATTCAGCGTTGCGCCCTTGACGCGGTGCTCGATCTGCCGATTGCGGATCCGCAATGGAATCAGCTCGAGCCTCACGCCCGGGGACGTGCGATTTCCGAGGTCAGCTGCGCCATCGTCGAGGGTATAGCCCGTCGCCAGCCAACGGTTCTCCTAATCGAGGACCTGCACTGGATCGACCGGGCCAGCGATACGATCATGGCGACGATCGCTTCGCTTCAGGTGCCGGGCCTTCTCGTCCTCCTCACATCCAGGCCAAACGGCATGCCGGTCTGGATTGCGCGCTGCCGCGCCGAAATCGTTGCGATGCAGCCTCTCGACGATGATTCGGGGCTGGCGATGCTGGCCGACATGCTCGGCCCCTCCACGGCGAACGACGACCTGAAGAGCCGGATCATTTCGCACACGGCCAATGTCCCTCTGTTCATCGAGGAAGTCTGCCGCGGGCTTCGGGATAGCGGAACACTCCATGGCCAATGGGGCGATCTCGCGCTGATGCGTCCGATCGAGGAGCTCGGCATTCCCTCGAGTATTCAGGGCGTCATTGCCGCGCGGCTCGATCGGGTGTCGCGGCAGGAGCGGTCGGTCCTACAGGTTGCGGCTGCGCTCGGCCCGCGATCGAGCGTGGCGATGCTGCGCACGCTCCTCGAGCTGCGCGAGGATACGCTGCAGGATTGTCTCGCGTCGCTCGATCGCGCCGAACTGCTGGTGAGGACCGACAGCGAGTTGGGCGATGTACTCGAGTTTCGGCACGAGATGGTCCGTCAGGTGACCTATGATTCCATGGTCGAAAAGGTGCGCGAAGGCATTCACGCGCGCATTCTTGCGAGGCTCGAGAGCGACGGGGCGGGCGCGGATGAGCCCGACGCGCTGTGCTATCACGCGGTGCGCGCCCGCGATTGGCTCAAGGCCTTCAGCCACGGCAGGAGCGCGGGTCGAAAATGCTTGAGCCGCTCGGCATTTTCGGACGCGGCCAGCTACTTCGAGATCGCGATGGGCTCGCTCGACAAGACGCCGATGACGCCTTTGCGGGAGACGGATGCCATCGATTTGCGGATGGAAGCCCGTGCGGCATTCATCGCGTCCGGCCAGGTGACCGAGTGGCTGGATCTCGGAAGGGAGGCCGAACGGCGGGCGGGAGCGATCGATGACATCGGACGCAAGGTCGCCGCCATGACGGTCAGGGCCGGCGCACAGAACTTCTTCGGAGCGCCGGTCGAAGCCGTCGTGGTTTCCGAGGAAGTGGTGCGGCTCGCCGAAGAGTGGGGCAATGCGGGGTGGCTTAACCTCGCGCGATACGGTCTCGGACAGGCCTATTTCCTCGCCGGCCGCTATCGCGAAGCAGGGCAAATGTTGGCCGTCGCTCACGCCCAATTGGAGGGACCGCAAGCGAGCGCCCCGATCGGCACGACCCCGCGATCCCTCCTCCTCCTCTGCTGCATGATGAACAGCTTCACCCACACGGTCATGGGTGAGCTCGAGGCCGCCGAGCAGCTCCAGCAACAGGCCGCCGAGATCGCCGAGGAGACCGGCCGTCCCTACGACCGCGTCGCCGCCGCCTATAGCGGCGGCTGGCTCATGCTCGGCCGGGGCGAGCCGGCGGCGGCTGCCGCCATCCTCGAAGACGGTTTTGTGCTGGCGCAGAAGCACGGCATCCGGCTGTTCGTGCCGGTGATGGCCTGCCACCTCGGCATCGCCTATCTGGAGCAGGGGCTGTTCGACCGGGCGCGCGGCATGCTGACCGAGGCGCGCGAGGAGGCGAAGGCGGTCGGCTATACTTCGGCGGTGCTGCGCAGCTCGATCTACCTGGCGCTCGCGACCTGGCGTCTCGGCGATGTTCAGGCGGCGCAGAACATGCTGCGCGAGGCGCGCAACACCGCCCGCCAGCAGGGGTTTTCAGGTCTCGAGGCCGAGGCCCTGTTCGGCGAGGCCGTGGTGACGCCTGTCGCCAGCGAGAACAGCAAGGCGGCCGTCCTCGCGTCCTTGCGCGGGGCCATCGCGATCGCGTCCGAAAGCGGCGCGCTGCCGCTGCAGCGCAAGGCCGAGGCGATGCTGGCCGGGATGCTCGCCCGGGGCAGTGAGCTGAGCTGACTCCGCCCCCCGCCCGGACCAGCCCGCGCAACGCGTCTTACTGCTCGACGGGCAAAATAAATTCTGTAGGCGAAGCAAGGGTTTGGCTACTGTGCATGGGGTTGTTTTCGCGCTTTTTGCAGCGGAGCCCCTCGCGCCTCACGCCAGAAACGCGCGAAACCTCCGCAGCGCGATCACGAAGAAGACGCCGCCGATCACGGCGAGCGCGGCGAGCTGCGGCCACACCGCCTCGAGGCCGGCGCCGCGGAACAGGATCGCCTGCGCCAGCATCACGAAATGGGTGTTGGGCGCCGCCAGCATGATGTCCTGGACGAATTGCGGCATGCTTTCCCGCGGCGTCATGCTGCCCGACAGGGTCTGCAGCGGCAGCAGGATCATGATCAGCAGCATGCCGAACTGCGGCATCGATCCGGCGACGGTCGCAAGAAAGATGCCCATGCTGGTGGTGGCAAACAGCTGTAGCGCGGCGCCGACGAGAAACAGCGCCAGCGAGCCGTCGATCGTGACTTGCAGCCATCCCTTCACGACGAAGGCGATCGACAGCGCCGAGGCGACCAGCACCACCGCGCCCATCGACCAGACCTTGCTCACCATGATCTCCAGCGGCGTGACCGGCATCACCAGGAGGTGCTCGATCGTGCCGTGCTCGCGCTCGCGGATCAGCGCCGCGCCGGTCAGGATGATCGAGAGCATGGTGATCGAGGTGATCACATGGTCGATGGCGCCGAACCAGGATTTCTTCAGCTCCGGATTGAACCGTGCCCGCAGCGTCAGCTCGATCGGCACGGTCTGGGCATCGCGCGTGCGCGCCAGGAATTCGGCGATTTCCGCGCTGACGATCTGCTCGATATAGCCGCCGCCGTTAAACGCCTGCGAGATCCGCGTCGCATCGACGTTGAGCTGGATGCTGGGCGATTTGCGCGCCAAGAGGTCGCGCTGGAAGTCGGGCGGAATGTCGAGGGCGAAGGTGTCGAGGCCGGCGTCCATCCTGCGGTCCATCTCGTATTGCGAGATCAGGCGCGGCTCGGAGAAATAGGGCGGCGTGAACGCCATCCCGATCCTGGTCGAGACCGGCGAATGGTCCTCGTCGACGATGGCGATCGCGGCGTGGTTCAGCGTTTCCGGCAGCGCCTTGGCGCCGGCATAGACCGCCAGCGTGAAAGAATAGACGATCAGCACGAGCAGCATGGGATCGCGGACGAGGCCGCGCAATTCCTTGATGCCGAGCTGGAGCACGTTGTCGATGCGCATGGTCAGCGGGCCTGTTTCTTCAGCAGCATCGTGCCGGCGATCACCAGGACCGGGACCATGATGGCGAGCGCCAGGAGATCGTTGTGGAGGGTGTCGAACGCCAGGCCCTTGGAGAAGGTGCCGCGCGAGATCGTGACGAAATAGGTGGTGGGATAAAGCCGTCCGATCAGCGCGCCCGCGCCCTGAAGGGATGAAACCGGGTCGATCAGCCCGGAATATTGGATGGCCGGAATCAGCGTGATCAGCACCGTGCCGAACAGGGCCGCGATCTGGCTGTTCATGAAGGCCGAGATCACCATCCCCATCCCGGTCGTCGCCGTGACGTAGAGCAGCGCGGCCAGCGCGTAGGTCGGAAAGCTCCCGGTGAACGGCACCCGGAAGACTACGAGGGCAAAGCCGACGAGGAGCAGGAAATTGCCGAAGGCCAGCACGACATAGGGCAGCTGCGTGCCGAGCAGGAATTCCAGCCGCGTCACCGGCGTCACATAGAAATTGACGATCGATCCGAGCTCCTTCTCGCGCACCACCGCCAGCGCGGCGAGCACTGCCGGAATCATCACCAGCAGCAGCGGGATGATGCCCGGCGCCATGGCGACGACGCTGATGACGTCCGGATTGTAGCGGTAGCGCACCTGGAGCTGGTAGGTGCCGGCGACCGCCGCCTCGCCGTAGAGCTCGCGGCCCTTCTGCGCCAGCCAGCTGGCGTGGATCGCCTGGGCGTAGGAGCGCAGCGTCTCGGCCCGCGTCGGATTGGCCCCGTCGACCCAGGCGCCGATCTCGACATGGCGGCCGCGGCTGACGTCGCGGCCGAAGCCCGGCGGCAGCTCGATGGCGAGGCCGATCTCGCCGGCGCGCATGCGGCGGTCGAGATCGGCATAGTCGATGATCGGCGGCTTCTCGGTGAAATAGCGCGAGCCGGCGATCTGGAGGCTGTAGTCGCGGCTGATCGTGCTGTCGTCGCGATCGAGCACGGCGAAGGTCAGGTTCTCGACGTCCATGCTGATGCCGTAGCCGAGCACGAACAATAGCAGCACGCTGCCGAGGATCGCGAGCGTGGCGCGGATCGGATCGCGCCGCAGCTCGAGCGCCTCGCGCCGGGAATAGGCGAGCATGCGCGTCGCATTGAATGCGGCTTTGCGCCGGACGGGCGGCGCGGCGGTTGCCGGTGCGGGCGCCGGCAAGGCGACCGCCGGCCGGCTGGCCGGCTCCGTCGTGTCCGCGATCGCCTCTTCCAGGCAGGCGATGAAGGCCTGCTCCAGCGTCGCGGTCCCGCGCGCGGCGACGATCGCCGCAGGCGTGTCCGACGTCAGCACCTTGCCGGCATGCATCAGCGAGATCCGATCGCAGCGCTCGGCCTCGTTCATGAAATGGGTCGAGACGAAGATGGTGACGTTGTCCTTGCGGGACAGCTCGGCGAGGATCTGCCAGAAGCGGTCGCGGGCGACCGGATCGACGCCCGAGGTCGGCTCGTCGAGGATGAGGATGTCGGGCGCATGGATCATCGCGACCGCCAGCGACAGCCGCTGCCGCAGCCCGAGCGGCAACGCATCGGGCAGAGAATCGGCGACCTCGGCGAGATCGAACCGGGCGATCATCTCGTCGATGCGCGGGGCGATGGTCTCCGCCGGCAGCTTGAACAGCCGCGCATGCAGATCGAGATTCTGCGCGACCGTGAGCTCGGAATAGAGCGAGAAGCCCTGCGACATGTAGCCGATGCGCCGCCGCACCGACATGTCGCCGGCATCGATGGTGTTGCCGAACAGCCGCGCGGTGCCTTCGCTGACCGGCAGGAGGCCGGTGAGCATCTTCATGGTCGTGGTCTTGCCGCATCCGTTCGAGCCGAGAAAGCCGAAGATCTCGCCCTTCCTGATGCGGAAGCTGACGTCGTCGACGGCCACGAAGCCGTTGAACCGCCGGGTCAGGTGGTCGGCCTCGATCGCGATCTCGTCATGGTCCTCGCCGCGCGGCGGGATGACGACACCGGCATGATCGCCGCGATCGGCTTCGGGCAAGAGACGGATGAAGGCCTCATCGAGCGTATCGGCGCCGGTCTGCCGCTTGAGCGCGGCGGGCGTTGCGGTCGCCAGCACGCGGCCGGCATTCATCGCGACCAGAAAATCGAACTGAGCGGCCTCTTCCATGTAGGCGGTCGAGACGATCACGCTCATGCCGGGCCGGCTTTGGCGGATCGAGGCGATCAATTCCCAGAACTGGCGGCGCGACAGCGGATCGACGCCGGTGGTCGGTTCGTCCAGGATCAGGAGCTCGGGATCGTGGATCAGGGCGCAGCACAGGCCGACCTTCTGCTTCATGCCGCCGGAGAGTTTTGCGGCCGGCCGGTCGGCGAAGGCCGTCAGCCCGGTGTCGCGCAGCAGGCCGGCGATCCGTCTGTTTCGCTCCGCCTTGTCGTGTCCAAACAGGCGGCCGAAGAAGTCGATGTTCTCGAACACCGATAGCGTCGGATACAGGTTCTTGCCGAGCCCCTGCGGCATGTAGGCGATGTCGGGGCATACGTTGCGGCGGTGGCGCCCGCTCGCCATGTCGCCGCCGAGCACGTGGACATGCCCCTGCTGGATCGCGCGGGCGCCGGCGATCAGCGAGAGCAGGCTGGATTTGCCGACACCGTCGGGGCCAATCAGTCCGACCATGCAGCCGGATGGAAGGTCGAGGGTGATGGCTTCCAGTGCGCGGGTCTTGCCGTAGCTCAAGCCCACGTCGTCGAGATGCACCACGCTGCCGCGCCCGGCAGGCAGCTCGGCTGCGGCCCTCGTGCTCATCTCGTCAGCTTGATGTTGAGATTGCCTGGCCATTGCGCGGCCGGATCGAGCTGCACATAGGCCATTCCCGGCAGGCCGGTCTTCACCTGCTCGATGTGCTGGCGCAGCAGCTCGGGCGCGATATGCGCCTTGATGCGGAACATCAGCTTCTGGCGTTCCTCCTCGGTCTCGACGGTCTTCGGCGTGAATTGCGCGACGTCGGCGACGAAAGTCGCCTTGGCGGGGATCACGTATTGCGGAATGGCGTCGAGCACGAGACGGACGTCGGCGCCGATCGCGACCCGGCCGGCAGCGGCCGTCGGCAGGAAGAACGTCATGTAGACGTCGCCGAGATCGACCATGTTGAGGACGCGGCCGCCGGCGGCGAGCACCTCGCCGGGCTGCGACACGCGATATTGCACGCGGCCGTCGCGCGGCGCCTTCAGCACGCTGTCATTGAGGTCGGCATTGATGCTTTCGATCGCGGCCTTTGCCGCGTCGACGGCGGCGCCGGCATCGATCACCATGGCGCGGGCGGAGCTGATCGCAGCCTCGGATGCCGCGACCTGAGCGTGGGACGCGGCGAGCGCCGCCTTCGCCGTGGCGTTGGCGGAGCGGTCGTCGTCCAGGACCTGCTGCGCCACCGCACTCGTCTTGATCAATTGTTCGGAGCGGTCGAGCTTGCGGCTCGTGGTGTCGAGCTGGGCGACGCGCTGGTCGACCACGGCCTCCGCGGCCTTGCGTTCGGCCTCGCGCTGGTTCACCAGGCTCTTCGCGGTCTCGACATTGATCGCGGCGCGCTGCAGCTGCGCCTCGGCCTGGCGGCGCTGCGCCTGCAATTGCTCGGTATCCATGCGCGCCAGCACCTGGCCCGCGCGGACGAAGTCGCCTTCGCCAACCAGGATCTCGCGGATCCGGCCCGGCGTCTTGGTCGCGATGTCGATTTCGACCGCTTCGATGCGGCCGTTGCCGCGGGCGAAGCCTGCCGGCAGGGTGTTGGTATCGCGGTGCTGCCAATAATAGTAGGCGCCACCTGCAACGAGGACGGCGATCGCGGCGATGACGCGACCCGGAGTGAAGTTCATCTGTTCAAAACGCCGTGCGGCGGCGCCCATTGTTGAGAGACATGCGCCCGGCCGCTGATCGCGCGAAGGGCGGCCTCAACATTGCAGCGAATTTTGCACCGCAACTTGATGCAGATCAGATGGCGGCGCGAGGCGTCCTTGCCTCTATCGTCCTTGCCTCTATTTTGGGCTGCGCGGCGTCGTTGCCGCTCGTCCGCCCAGATGGATCAAGCGGTCGAGCGGAGTTTGCTGAGCGGATTGCGATCGGCTCGCTCGCCGCCTCACTTCACCAGCGGGCAGCCGCCATCCTTCAGCGGGCGGAACGCCTGGTCGGCAGGAACCTCGGCGAGCAGCTTGTAATAATCCCACGGCCCCTTCGATTCCTCCGGCTTCTTCACCTGGAACAGGTACATGCTGTGCACCATGCGGCCGTCCTCGCGCAGCACGCCGTTGTCGGTGAAGGCATCCTTCACCGGCAGCTCGCGCATCTTCGCCATCACCGTCTTGGTGTCCCTGGTGCCGGCCGCCTGGACGGCTTTGAGATAATGCAACGTCGCGCTGTAGGTCGCCGCCTGGTTCATCGTCGGCATGCGCTTGATGCGTTCCAGGAAGCGTTTGCCGAAGGCGCGGGTCTTGTCGTTGAGATCCCAGTAATAGGCCTCGGTGACGATCAGCCCTTGCGCCAGCTTGAGCCCGAGGCTGTGCACGTCGGAGATGAACATCACGATCGCAGCCAGGTTCTGGCCCCCGGCAACGATCCCGAACTCGCCGGCCTGCTTGATCGCGTTGATGGTGTCGCCGCCGCCGTTCGCGAGGCCGATGATCTTGGCCTTGGACGCCTGGGCCTGGAGCAGGAACGAGGAGAAATCCGCCGTATTGAGCGGATGCTTGACGCTGCCCAGCACCTTGCCGCCGGCGGCCTTCACGACATCGCCGGTATCGCGCTCGACCGAATGGCCGAACAGGTAGTCGGCGGTGAGGAAGAACCAGGTGTCGCCGCCGTTCTTGACGATGGCGCTGCCGACGGTGTGCGCGTTGGCGTAAGTGTCGTAGGTCCAATGCGCGGTATAGGGCGAGCAGGATTTTCCCGTGATGTCGGAGCTCGCCGCGTCCGTCACGATCATGATCTTCTCGTATTGCTTCGACAGCTCCATCACCGCGAGCGCGGTCGCCGAGGTCGGCAGGTCGATGATCATGTCGACGCCCTCGGTCTCCCACCATTTGCGGGCGATGGTGGAGGCGACATCGGGCTTGTTGAGCACGTCGGCCGAGACCATGTCGATCGGCTTGCCGAACATCTGGCCGCCGAAATCCTCGATCGCCATCTTGGTCGCCTCGACATTCCCCATGCCGCCGATGTCGGAATAGACCGAGGAGAAGTCGGAGAGCACTCCGATCTTGAGCGGCGCCTGCTGGGCCGAGGTTGGGGCGATCAAGGCAGCCGACAGCAATCCGGCCGCAGACACGAGTGCCGCGATAGGTCTCATTGGATACGTTTCCTCTTATATGGGGCTATTCTGTCCCTTTGTCCGACAAAGCTAGAGCCAGGATCCGGCAGTGTCAATTTTCTTGCGCCAGAGGCTTGAATACCGGAGTTTGACGCATTCTCCGGTAAGGGATAAAGCTTGTCGGACAATCGCCAATGGAGTTTGATTTGCCGGTCGCTCCGCTGTTTCGTCCGATCGATGTCGCGCCCGCCTATCAGAAGGTTGCTGACGCCATCGAGCGCGAGATCGTCAATGGCCGCATCAAGCCGGGCGATCCCATCGGCACCGAGCACGACCTGGTCCGCCAATTCGGCGTCAATCGCTCGACCATTCGCGAGGGCATCCGCGTGCTGGAGGAAGGCGGGCTGATCAGGCGCGATTCCTCGCGCCGCCTGCACGCCTGCCTGCCGCGCTACAGCAAGCTCGCGAGCCGTCTCAGCCGCGCGCTGGTCCTCCACGAGGTCACCTTCCGTGAGCTCTACGAGGCCTCGATGACGCTGGAAGTCGCCAGCATCGAGGGCGCGGTGGAACGGGCGACGGAGGAGAACATTGCCGAGCTCGCCGGCAATCTCGCGCGTAGCGAGGCCGTAGTCGGCGACGCCGCGATGCTTGCCGAATGCGATGCCGAATTCCATGTTCTGGTCGCCAAGGCCTCGCAGAACCGCGTGCTCCAGCTCGCGCGGGAGCCGGCAGCGCAGTTGTTCTATCCGACCACTGAGATGATCGTGACAGGTGTCGCCGAAGGCGGCCCGCGTCTCGTCGCGGCGCACCGCCATCTCATCGATGCGATCCGCCGCCGCGACCGCGAAGCCGGCGTGCTATGGACGCGCCGGCACCTGCAGGACTGGCGGCGCGGCTTCGAGAAAATCGCGTCGCTCGATCGCTCGGTCGAACACATGTACATGGAGCACGCGCTGGCGGCCCGCCGCAGATAGCGCCTTTGGAATTCGTGCAGCACAACAAACAAAGATATCACACGGAGGAACACATGACCGGCGACACCGCAGCCACCATCGCGAAAGCACGCGAGCATTCCATCGGCGATCTGCTGCGCCGCTCGGCGGGACGCGAGCCGGACAAGCTCGCGGTGAGCTGCGGCGACGTGAGCTGGAGCTTTGCCGAGATGGATGCGATCTGCAACCGGCTCGGCCGCGGCTTGCTCGGCCTCGGCGCCGGGAAGGGCGATCGCATCGCGGTGCTGTCGCGCAATTCGCACGCCTTCGCCGTGCTGCGCTTTGCGGCGGCGCGGATCGGCGCCGTGCTGGTGCCGATCAATTTCATGCTCAATCCGGACGAGATCAATTTCATCTTGAAGAGCTCCGGCGCGAAGCTGCTCGCGACCGGACCGGATTTCGTCGAGTCCGCGCGCGCAGCCAGCGCCAAGGGTTGCGCGGTCGAGAACATGATCTGGCTGCCGGGCGAGGATCCCGCGTCGGCGCCCGCGGGTCTTACCACCTTCGACGATCTGCTTGATGCCGACGGCTCGTTCCTCGAAGCGTCGGTCGACAGCCGCGATCTCGCCCAGATCGTCTACACCTCAGGCACGGAATCCCTGCCCAAGGGCGCGATGCTGACCCATGAAGCCGTGATGTGGCAGTATGTCAGCTGCATCATCGACGGTGGCATGAGCGTGGAGGACAGGTTCCTGCACGCGCTGCCGCTCTATCACTGCGCCCAGCTTGACGTGTTCCTGGGACCGCAAGTCTATCTCGGCGCCTCCGGCGTGATCACGGGCAAGCCGACGGCCGACAACATTCTGGCGCTGATCCAGGCGCACAAGATCACGTCCTTCTTCGCGCCGCCGACGATCTGGATCGCGATGCTGCGCTCGCCGAACTTCGACAAGACCGATCTGTCGACCCTGCAGAAGGGCTATTACGGCGCCTCGATCATGCCGGTGGAAGTCCTGCTCGAGCTTCAGCGTCGCCTGCCTGCCGTAAAATTCTGGAACTTCTACGGGCAGACCGAGATCGCGCCGCTCGCGACCGTGCTGCGGCCGGAAGATCAGCTCCGGAAAGCGGGTTCGGCCGGCAAGCCCGTGCTCAATGTCGAGACGCGCGTGGTCAACAATGCGATGGAGGACGTCAAGGTCGGCGAGGTCGGCGAGATCGTGCACCGCTCGCCGCATCTGCTGTCCGGCTATTACAATGATCCCGTGAAGACCGCGGCGGCGTTTGCCGGAGGCTGGTTTCACTCCGGCGATCTCGCCACTGTCGACGACGAGGGCCACATCACCGTGGTCGATCGCGTCAAGGACATGATCAAGACCGGTGGCGAGAACGTCGCAAGCCGCGAGGTCGAGGAGATGGTCTATCGCATTCCCGCCGTGTCGGAGGTCGCCGTGGTCGGCCTGCCAGATCCGCGCTGGATCGAGGCGGTGACGGCCATCATCGTGGTCAAGAGCGGCGAAAAGCTCGACGAAGAAACCGTCATCAAGCATTGCGCCGCCCAGATGGCGCATTTCAAGGTGCCCAAGCGCGTCATCTTCGTCGATGCCTTGCCGAAGAATCCGAGCGGCAAGCTGCTCAAGCGCGAGCTGCGCCAGCGCTTCGTCGGCGGCGAGACGCTCGACAAGGCGGTGCAGAAGAGCTTTGGCACCTGAGCGGCAGCGCTTCCCCGGACGCGCTGCGCCTGATGCAGCAGGGCGGCCATTTCGGCAAGATCGTGCTCGAGTTCGCCTAAAGCGTGATGCGATTAGGATGGATCGTCATCGCGCTTTAGGTTGTTGTTCAAGCATGATCTTTTCGGAAAACCGCTGCGCACTTTTCCGGATCATGCTTTAGCCGGCCTCGCCGGAAAGCTTCCGGACGTCGTCCGGGGTCTGTCCGAAGCGGCGGCGAAACGCGCGATGAAAATAGGAGACGTCGTGGAAACCCGCGAGCTGCGCGATCTCGATGATCTTGCGGGTGCGCATGGCGGGATTTCGAAGTAGGCGCTCGGCGCGCAGCAAGCGTTGCTCCAGCACGAAGCCGCTATAGGTGATGCCGGCCTGCTCGAACAGCAGCTGGATCGTACGTGGGCTGATTCGATGAGCGGCCGAAAGACCGGTGAGCGACAGCCCGGGGCTGTCGAGCTGCGCCAGGATATCTGACTTGAGGGTTTCGAAGCGCGCCGCTGCAAGGCCGCGCAGGCGTGCCTCCTCGGCGGCATCGCCGCGTGCTCCGATCATCAGCACGGCGAGGTCGAACAGGTGCTGCGAGACCGCGTCGAGCTCGGCCGGGGCGAGCTTGTCCGAATGCGAATGCGCCAGGTCATAATATCGCAGGAACATCGATGTGATCGGCCTGGTGCCGGGGATCGGCTGCGCGATCAGGTCCTCGGCATTCGGGCACGCGCGCAGCAGCGCCTTGCGGGGCAACAGTGCGGTCTGAAAGTTGCCATAGGCCATTTGACTGACCCTGGCCCCCCTGATCGACGGATCTCCGATCGTGAGGTCGCCGGCCGCGACGTTCAGCGGGCGCCTGCCCATGGTTCCGCTCAGCGCCGAATTCGGTGACATGACGACAACCAATTCGTCGTTGGTGCCCGTGGACACGAAGCTCATCGGCGTACCGTAGGAGGCGGACAGCCTCAGGCGCGGAAGGATGGCCGGCGTGATTGTCCGGTGCACTGGGCCGTTCCCGATCGGAACGAAATCGGTGCCCATCACCTTCCGGCAGAACTGCTCGCGCCACCCCTCATAGGCCGGCCCCGTCGGATCGCCGCTGAATGAGAGTTGTGGCTGTGTCATCGATCGGAAGCGCAGGTTTGTCGGTGATCTGGAGGAAGGTTGTACCGTCAGGCCGGTGCACCGCAACGGCAAAAGCGCGGGATTGCGTGATAAACCACTCGCGATGACGCGCGCAGACCGCGACCCGGTGCCGCAGTTCGGCAGGCCGGGATCGCACGAGCGCTTCTGCGGCGTTCGCGCGATGGCGAAGCTCAGTACTTCTTCACCACCGCCCCGAACGCGAACCACAGCACCATCGACGCGACGCCAAAGCCGCCAAGCAGCAGGAAGGTCGGCCCGTAGCCGATCCATTGCGCGACCCAGCCGCCGAGCGCGGGACTGAGGCTGGCGCCGACGCCCTGCACCGTGATCACGGCGCCCTGGCCGAGATTGATGCGACCGGTGCCGTTGAGTGCGCGCGCGACCATGCCGGGAACGGCGACCGTCTGCAGGCCGGTGCCGATGCCGTCGAGCACCTGCATCGGCACCACGCCCCACCATCCCGTGACGAAGAACGCCAGCACGCCGCGGATCGGCAGGAACATGAAGGATATCAGGATGACCGGCCAGTAATTGCGCTTGCTCGCGGCCTTCATCGCGATCAGCGAGGTCACGATCATCACGCCCTGTGCGATCACCACGGTGGTTGCGACGAAGCTCGGGCCGTTGGCCTGCCCTTCGGCCACCGCGGCTAGTCCGTAGAGCGGGACGATGGCGGCGTTGCCGAGATGAAAGAGCGCGAGGGTGAGAGCCAGCACGAGCAGAGCCCGGTGCTTGAGCAGCATCGTCATCGCATCCGGCGGAGCCTTGGAGTCGTCCTCCTTGCTGCCGCGCGCGGCGCGGTCGTCGATTGCCCTTGCGGGGATCATCAGGACGCAGGCGATGGCGATCGCGCCGAATACGGCCGCCAGCGCGAAGACGGCGACATAGCCGAACTTGTAGCCGAGATAGCCCGACAATGCCGCGCCGACCATGTTGCCGGCGTGGTTGAACGCCTGGTTGCGGCCGTTGAGCGCGTTGAAGCCCTTTTGCTTGGCGATGCCGAGCGTGATGCCCGTCACTGCCGGCACGATCGCGGCGCTCGCCAGCGATTGCGCGACCTGGGAGAACGTCACCGCCCAGAAATTCTGCGAGATCAGGATGATGGCGGAGGCGAGAACGACGCAGATGCCGGGAATGACGACCCACAGGCGCTTGTTGCGGCTGGAATCGATGAAGCCGCCGATCGGCGTCGTGACCAGCATGCCGGCGACGTTTCCGATCGTCATCGCGGTGCCGATCAGCCCGGTCGCCCAGCCGCGCTCCTGGAGGAAGACGCCGACGAACGGCCCGATGCCCGACTGCATGTCGGCCATGAAGAAGTTGAGCGCGAACAGAGGCCAGATACGGGACGGGGAGGGAGGCCGCGATGTCATCGATACCCAAGCATGCTGTTCGTCTGTCGTGATCCTCTTGGCCAATCGATCTGGCGTTGGTCTGAACGTAACGGGCGCTCGCCGCGTTGGTTCCCGTCACTCCTGATGCTCATCGACCTTGCTGAAAGCTTGTTCGCAATGTCATCCTGCGATCTTCCCACGGAGCTCGAACCATGCCTCTCTGGACCTGCGAAACCTGCGGCGCGCAATTCCCGAACGGCGGAAATCCGCCCGCCTCCTGCGTGATCTGTGAGGACGAGCGGCAGTTCGTGAACTGGAAAGGACAGACCTTTCTCACGCGCGAGGAACTGGCGCGGGAGCACCGAGTGGTGGGCCGCGACGATCTTGGCCTCACCGGCATCGGCCTGGAGCCGAGCTTCGCCATCGGGCAGCGCGCGCTGCTGGTGCCTCAAGGCGACGGCTGCGTGATGTGGGATTGCATTCCGCTCGCAGCCGATGAAGCCATCCAGTACGTCGCAGCCCTCGGCGGACTGAAGGCAATCGCGATCTCGCATCCGCACTATTACGGCGCGGTCGCCGACTGGAGCGACGCCTTTGGCGGCGTGCCGGTCTATCTGCATGCGGACGATCGCGCATTCGTCACGCGACCGCATTCTTCGATCGTGCACTGGACGGGCGAAAGCCATCGGATCTTCGACGATTTGCTGCTGCTGCGAACCGGCGGTCATTTCGCCGGCGCCACCATGCTGCACTCGGCGCGCAGTGCGGACGGCAGGGGCGCGCTGCTCACCGGCGACATCGCCCAGGTGACGATGGACCGTCGCTTCGTCAGCTTCATGTACTCCTACCCCAACTACATGCCGCTCAATGCAGCCGCGGTGCGGCGGATCGCGGCAGCCGTCGAGCCGCTCGCCTTCGATCGCATCTATGGCGCGTGGTGGGGACGCAACATCGCCAGCGGCGCCAAGGCCGCCTTCGCGGCGTCGGTTGCGCGCTATCTGGCAGCCATCGCCTGAGCCGGATTTATCTTGCTCGTCTTAAATAACTGTACTATAAGTACAGTATAAACGATGACGCAGATACGAGCCCGGCATGATCGATGCATCGTGGAAGCCGCGGCACCCTGCGGCCGCGTGAGCGGGAGTTGGACGCATGACGGGGCAGCAGGACTACGAGATTTTCGACGCCGGCGACGTCGTGCTGCAATCCGGGGCCGTCTTCCCCTCGCTGAAGCTCGCCTACAAGACCTATGGCACGCTGACCCCGGCCAGGGACAACGTCATCCTTTATCCGACCTCGTTCGGCGCGCAGCACGTCGACACCGAATGGCTGATCGGGCCCGACGGCGTGCTCGACCCCACGCGCTACTTCGTCATCATCCCGAACCTTTTGGGCAACGGCCTGTCATCTTCGCCGTCGAATACCCCCGCGCCATTTCCCGAGGTGACCTATCACGATGCGATCGCGGTCCAGCACCGCCTCCTCACCGAGCGCCTTGGCATTTCGAAGCTGGCCATGGTCTATGGCTGGTCGATGGGCGGCATGCAGGCCTATCACTGGGCGGCGCTGCATCCCGAGATGGTTGAGCGCGCGGCCGTGGTCTGTGGCAGTGCGCGTTGCGCGCCCTACAATTACGTCTTCCTGGAAAGCGTGAAGGCCGCGCTCACCGCCGATCCCGCCTTCCGCGACGGTCGCTTCGCCGAGAAGCCGGTCGCCGGCTATCGCGCCATGGGGCGGGTCTATGCCGGCTGGGCGATGTCGCACGGCTTCTATCGCGACGAGCTCTGGCGCGAGGCCGGCTTCACCTCGCTGGAGGATTATCTCGTCCGCACCTGGGACGCGACATTTGCCCGGCGCGACGCCAATGATCTCCTGGCGCAGGTCGGCATCTGGCAGAACGGCGATATCAGCCGCTGCGCGACGTTCGCAGGCGATTTCGATCGCGCGCTGGCGGCAATCAAGGCCCACATGCTGCTGATGCCGGGCGCGACCGATCGCTATTTCGACCTGCGCGACAACGAGGACGAGCTCGGCCGGCTGGTGAACGCGAAATCGGCCGTGCTGCGTCCGATCCCGTCGCTGCATGGCCATCGCGCCGGCAACCCAGTCAACAATCCGCGCGACCAGGCCTTCCTCAAGGCCGAGGTCGCGGCGCTTCTCGGCAAGTAGGACAGGCATTTCGATCATGACCGATGCGACCGTTTCAGAGACTGGCAACCGCCTGAAGCCGCTGACGCCGGCGATGCTGCGCGAATTGTCGGTCCGCTCCGATCTCAGGGGCGCCATGCAGACCCTTGGCCATTATGGCGCGATCGTGCTGGTGGGCGCGCTGATCTCTATGGTTTCGTCGAGATGGGGCGTGCTCTGGGCGCTGCCATTGATGGCGGTGCAGGGCTATGTCGTCGCCTTCCTTTTCATGGCGGTGCACGAGACCGCGCACAAGACCGCGTTCAGGAGCCGCGGCCTCAATCTCGCCGTGGGCCACGTCTCGGCCTTCATCATCGGATTGCCTTACGAATATTACTGCCAGTTTCACTGGGATCATCACCGCTACACCCAGGATCCTGACAAGGATCCCGAGCTGATCGTCGGGGTGAAACCGACATCCGACACGCAGCTCGCGATCGCCTATAGCGGCCTGCTCCAAGTCGCCGGCCGTCTCAGGCTGATGCTCGGCCATGCCATCACCGGCAGGGTCACCGTGCCCTGGATCCCCGAGGGCAAACGCGCCGTCATCGTGACAGAGGCGCGAGCCTATGTCGCGCTCTATGCTCTGCTGCTCGCGCTCTCGCTGTGGTTCACGTCAGCGCTGCTGCTCTGGGTCTGGATCGTCCCGCTCATCATCGGGCAGTTCTTCCTGCGGCCCTATCTCTATGCCGAGCATACCGGCTGCGAGCGCACCCGCAGCGCTTTTGAGAACACGCGCACCACCTATACCGCCGCGTTCGTCAAATGGTTCGCGTGGAACATGCCCTACCATGTCGAGCACCATGCCTACCCCTCGATCCCCTTTCATGCGCTGCCGAAGCTGAACGCGATCGTCGACGGCGAAATCGTCCATCGCGGCCACGGCTACATCACAACGACGCGCGAGACCTGGGCCTGGTTTCGCCGGCAGCGGCAGGCTGCTTCATCGACGCAAAACTCCGGCCGCGATGCGACCGGAGCTTTGTCGTGAAATCGAGATATCAGTAGATTCCGTAGGCGCAGACGTTCACGACGCGCACGCGCAGGCCGTGACGGGTCCGGACCAGGCGCTCCTGGTAGCAGTTGCTGACGCCGGTGTTGAGGTAGATGCCGCCGAAGCCCCAGCCGGGACCCCAGTGGTGATGACCATGATGGTGATGGAAGCCGCCGGCCGAAGCGGCGGTGGGGGCCAGAGCGGCAACGCCGAGCGTACCGGCGGCGATCAGACCAAGAGCAAGCTTACGAAACATCTTCATTCTCCATTTGGCGCTAGGGCCGTTGTTGTGTCCCTGCATCTCGGTCGGGCCGAGATGCGATCGCGTTCACGCGGGATGAGGAGAATCGTGTTTCAGGATTGTTTCGTGGCCTGCGGCGAAATGTGCCGGCGTCATGTTTTCCGCGCCGCGCGATAGCGCGCGGCCATCGCCTGTGTCAGTTCCGTCATCCTGTCGCGAAGATCGGCGGGCTCCAGCACTTCGGCCTCGGGGCCCAGCCGCAACAATTCGGCTGCGGCGTGCCAGGATGTCTTGCCGACAGGCACGCGCGCAATGCGCCAGCCGTCGGCATCACTGGTCTCTGCGAGCTGCGTGCGTGCCTTGACGTAAGGCTGGCTCAGTGCGTCGAGCAGCTTGACGCCTAACGGAGAGAGCCGCACCACCGCGACATTGGGATGCATCTCGGCCTCGAGGCGAAGCGTCGCGGCCTGCCAATAGGCGGCAAGATCGAAATCGGCGGGGCGCTCGAAGTTTTCGTCGAGCGCCGTGCAGTCGAGCACGCGCGCGACGCGATAGGTGCGCACGGTGGCATCGACCTGACCCGCGAGGTACCAGTTCCCGCCCTTCAGCACGAGGCCGAGCGGCGCAAGGCGGCGCTGCTTCTCGGAACGCCAGCTCTGGTAGCGGATTTTCATCAATGTCCCGCGCAGCACCGCGCCGGCGATGGTGCGCAGATGTTTTGGTTCTTCCGCCTCGCCAAACCAGCCCGGCGCATCCAGGTGAAAGCGCTCCTGCATCCGGCTGGCGTCCTCGCGCAGATGGGCAGGCAGCGCCGCCATCAGCTTATTCTGCGCGGCGATCATCGCCGCATCGAGGCCGAGGGCGGCCGCAGGGCCAGGCAATCCGGTCAGGAACAGTGCGCCGGCCTCGCTCTGCGACAGGCCGTTCAGTCGCACGCGATAGCCGTCGAGCAGGCGATAGCCGCCCTCTGCGCCGCGGTCGGCGTAGACGGGGACGCCCGAGGCCGCGAGCGCGTCGATGTCGCGATAGATCGTGCGCACCGAGACCTCGCAGGCCTCCGCAAGCTCGGGCGCGGTGACCTGCCCCCTGGCCTGGAGGGTGGTGAGGATCGACAGCATCCGGCTCGCGCGCATGATTTCCTTAAACCATACCTGACAGAGGATGTCAGGTATGAGCCTCTACAAGATGCGCCTCGCCAGAGAGCGCCCCAGGAGAACCTGCCATGACCGATCCGAACCGCATCACGCTGTATTACTCGCCGCAAAGCCGCGCCACCGGCACGCGGGTGCTGCTGGAGGAACTGGGCGCGCCCTATGATCTCCACGTCCTCAACATGAAGGCCGGCGAGCAGCGGAAGCCGGCCTATCTCGCCATCAATCCGCTCGGCAAGGTCCCGGCGATCCGCCACGGTGAGGCGCTCGTGACCGAGCAGGTCGCGATCACCATCTATCTCGCCGATCTCTTCCCGCAGGCGGGTCTGACGCCCGCGCTGAACGATCCCCTGCGCGGCCCATATCTGCGCTGGATCGCCTATTACGGCTCATCCTTCGAGCCGGCGCTGATCGACAAGTTCATGCAGCGCGAGCCGGCGCCCATTACCCAGTCTCCCTATGCCGACTACGACACCATGCTCGGCGCGCTTGAAGGGCAATTGTCGAGGGGGCCGTATCTGCTCGGCGAGCGCATGACGGCTGCCGATGTGTTGTGGGGCGTGGCGTTCAGCTGGACCATGATGTTCGGCATCGTGCCGAAGAAGGACGTCTTCGTCCGCTATGCCGAGCGCATGACCTCGCGACCGGCATTCCAGCGCATCAATGCGGCGGATGAGGAGATGGCCGCGCAGCATGCCAAGGCGATTCCGAGCTAAGCTGTCACGCCAACCTCCGCCGTCGTCCCGGATCTGCGCGCGCCTGAGGCGCGCTTGTCCGGGAAGCGGTGGGTTTGGCTCCCTCAAAACCTCGGCGCTCTCTTCTCCGCGAACGCCTTGATGCCTTCCTTGATCTCCTCGCCGCGCATGCTGTCGCGGTGGCGCTGGTCGGCGGCGCGATCATCGAGCTCGCCGCGGGCGAATTCGTTGATCGCGCGCTTCATGCCGCGCATCGCCTGCGGCGCGTTGCCGGCGAGAACCGTGGCGAGCTGGTCGACCTCCTCGTCCAGGAACTCCACCGGCACCATGGCGGTGAGATAGCCGATGCGCAGCATCTCCGGGGCGGTGATCTTTTGCGCGGTCAGGAACAGTCGTTTCGCGTTGTCGACGCCGAGGCGGGTGACGTAGCGCTTGATGCCGCTCCGGTAATAATGCAGCCCGAGCCGCGCCGCCGGCATGAACATCTCGGCGGTGTCGACACCGATGCGGAAATCGCAGGCGAGCGCGAGATCGGTCGAGCCGCCATAGACGCCGCCGTTGAGCCGGCAGATCGTCGGCACGCCGAGATCCTCCAGCCGGTTGACGACGAGTTCGAAGGCAGAGCCCGCGCTCTGCTGCTCGTTTGCGCTGACGGCGCGCTCGGCGACTGAGTTGAGGTCATACCCGGCGGAGAAGGCGCGGCCGGTGCCGGTCAGCACCAGCACCCGGATATCAGGATCGGCCTCGATCAGGTCGAACAGCCGGACGAGCTCCTCGAGGTCTTCCGCCTGGAGCCGGTTGAGATGCTTCGGCCGGTTGAGGCGGATGGTGGCGCGCGCGCCGTTGCGTTCGAGCAGGGGGCCAGTCGCTGCGTCGGTGATGTCCGACATTCTTGTCTCCATCTTACTTGTTTTCGAGCGCGCGGCGTTTCGCCTCGGCGTCGATGGTCTCGGCGAGATCGGGGTGCCGTGCCATCAGCACCCGGAAGTCGACGAGGTCGAGCACCAGCAGCCGCGACACTTTCGTGGTCGAAACGTTGGCGCCACGCTTGTTGTTGCCGAGCAGCGCCATCTCGCCGAAGAAGGCGCCGTCGCCGAGCTGAACTTTCTTGCCGGGCAGCTCGACCTCGACCTCGCCGGCGGCGATGAAATACATGCAATCGCCCTGCGTCCCCTTGCGGATGATCGTGGTGCGCGCCGGCAGCTCAATGGTCCGCAGCATATGGGTAACGTCGGCGATTGCAGCGGGTCCCAGAGTTGCGAAGAACGGCACCTTGCTGACGGATTCCCAGGTCTTGAGGAAGTTGTCGCGCCGCGTCTCGGCGGCAAATCCGGTCGCCAGGATACCGGTCCAGAGGCCGAACACACCGAGGCCGGAGATCATCACCGCGGCCGCCACCAGGCGCCCGAGCGGCGTGACCGGCACGACGTCGCCGTAGCCCGTCGTGGTCAGCGTCACCACCGCCCACCACAGCGCGGCCGGCACGCTGCCGAACGTCTGCGGCTGCACGTCCCGCTCCAGGAAATATTCGGCGACGGAGGCGAGGAAAACCACCATCAGGAAGATCACGAGCACGCTGGCCAGAGGTCCGGATTCCAGCACCAGCACGCGGCGAAGCTGCCGCAGGCCCGGAATGCCCGGCACCACCTTGAGCACCCAGAGCACGCCGAGCAGCCAGGCCGTCCGGGGCTCGACGCCGAGAACCAGCGCGACCGGCACCGCCAGAGCCCCGATCGCGTCGACCAGCCCGGCGGAAGAGGACATGTACAGCGAAAGCCGCCCATGCTGCGTCATGTGGCGCAGCCGGACCAGCCATTCGAATATGAAATAGGCGAGGCAGGTCCAGAGCAGAGCGCTGATCCAGCCGTGCGCCTCGTGGGCCCGCTTGTCCGACAGCAACACCATGCTGAGCACGCCGACGGTGACCGCGACATAGGCCGCCTTGGTCATGTTGCGGCCGGCCGTGGCGGCCGCAAACTGGGCCAGAGCGGAAATCAGCGGCTTGGACATGCGGGAGGGCGGCTCGGTCTCTGGACAAATCTTCGGAATCCCGGCTGGGACGTCGGCGCCAAAGTGCCCGCCCCGGCGGGGGCCGTCAACGACGGGCGGGGGTATGATAAGGGGGAAGCCACAACCCCAGCCCCGTGCCCCGGACGCAGCGCAGCACGTAGTGATGCGCTGCAGAGCCGGGGCCCAGCAGCAGCGCATCCCGATCCCGCGGCTCCTGGGTCCCGGCTCTGCGCGGCAGCGCCTTTGGCGTTGCGGCTTGTCCGGGACAAGAATGGCGGCCCCAAACGACCCGGCTTCTCAGGCGCTCTGGGCGGTCTTCACCATCACGACATTGCTGTCGTCGTGCGGGGCGGGGCCGGCACCCGGCGCCGGCTTCCCGGTCTCGTTGGCATGGCGTTTCAGATAGTCGCGCCGCATGCCGATCTCGTCGCGGACGAACTCGTAGCCGAGCTTGAAGGTGTCGAGCCCATCGGTACTGATCGTGCCGTCTCGTAGTCCGATGACGGCGCCGCGCAGGATGCCCTCGAGCTCGTCCTGAAGACATTCGAGCTGATCCAGCGAGTGGGCGTGCTCGATCCGCTCGCCGATGTCGAGGATGGCGGTGGAGAGTTCGCTGGCCTTCTCCGGCGCGATGCGGGTGATCTTGGCGTAGATCGCGGCGAAGATCGAGCCGATGACGCTGAGCGCGGCGGCGCCCACATACATCAGATCGCTGTACTTATCCATGAACGACTTGGTGTCGTCGTTGATGTAATCGGCCGCGCCCTGGTGCGCGATCACGAAGGCGTCCTTCTCGACAGAGGCCGGCTCGATCCTGGTGGCAAAGCCGTTGTCGAGCCCGAGCGCGGCTTTGTTCTCGTAGACGATGCGGGCGAGCTCGCCTGCCGCGGTCGGGGACATCCTGGATTGTGCGACCAGCAGCCATTCCAGCCCGATCGTGTCGAGGTCGTCATCGGGAATTTTCGGGGATGTCGATAGCGTGCCTGCCGTCAGCGTCTCGCTGGAAATGCCGGGAAGCTTGCGCGCCAGCGCCTTGGCCTCGTCGATCGCGTTGAGCGTGAAGCCGCCGCGCCTGGCGACCTGCTCATAGGCCTTGTCCCGCACCGCCCCGGAGGCATGGACGATGGCGATGACCGCGCCAAAGCCGTTTGCCGGTGCGAACAGCTTGTCGAGCGTTGCGCCCTGCGGCGCCATCTGGATCTTCGCCGCGTCCGGACCGTCGGGGATATCGAGAATGCTGCGGACGAAGGCGAGGGAGGATTCGCTCTCGGCGAAAACGGCGACCTTCTTCTTCTTCAATTCGGCGATCGATTTGATCTTCTTGTTGCCGGGACCGAGCAGAAGCACGAGATCGTGCTCGAGGATGGCAAGCGTGCGCGCCCGCAGCGGGACCTTGGCGTCGGTGCGCAGGACGGCAAGGTCGGCCTGCTTGCGGTCGAACTGTGCGAGCGCCTTGGCGTTGTCGGCGTTGTTGACGATCTTGATCCGGAAGCGCGAGGCGTTGGACGTCAGCACCGTGGCGAGCTTGGCCGCGAACAGCGCTTCGTCGCTGTTGGGAGCGCCGACGGCAAAGGTCAGCGTTTCCGAATTGTGCAGCATCGCGCGGCCGCCCCAGACGGTGGCCAGCGACAACAGCAGGGTCAGCACGACGTAGAGGAAGACCTGCTGCTGATTGGTCTTGATCACCTTGGGGCGCCGGGGCGGCGGTTCGGTGAGCGACGAGGTCGGGCCTTCAGTACTCATGGCAGCACTCTGGCCTTATTGTTTCGGTGGCGGGCGGCTCGCCGATGCGATCGCGGGGAGCGCCCTTAATTCGTAAACGCCTGAAAAAAGAAAGATATTCTCTATCCGCGATGATAGCGCGAAGGTCACGGAAAGCAAATTTCGAGCCGAAGGTAACCTTACGCGAGGCTTCCACGGCGATGGGGCGTCCTATGCCCGGTTAGCCACACTTGGCGAATTTCCGGTTCCCCCGGCTGCATTCCGCCGCGGGAGATGGCATAAATCGCGCCTCCCGGCGATTTGACCGGTCCAGAACTGGGTCCAAGAATAAGTTGCGCTGAACGCTCCAATCTTTCTTGTCACGTCAATGAGGGCGTCAGCCTTGTCGTTTCCACCCCTGTCATCGGCGATTCCGGTCGAAGCGCTCATTGGCTGGATGTTGCTGCTCACCTTCAAGCACATCATCGCCGACTTCGTCCTCCAGACCGCCTGGATGGCGCACGGCAAGGACCAGAAGCACGGCTGGGCCCTGCCGCTTCTGGTGCACTGCCTCGTTCACCTTGCGGTTGCGCTGCCGCTGATCCTGATCGTGGCGCCGAAATTCTGGTTCGTGGCCTTCATCGACTTCGTGATCCACATCACGATCGACCGTGCCAAGGGATTCGTCTCGGCGAATTTCGGGGTCGACCTGGCGCATCCCTGGTTCTGGACCCTGATCGGCGTCGATCAGGCGCTGCATCATCTGACCGGCTTCGGCCTTTCCATCTTCATGGCGGCGAACTGACGGCTGCGAAGTCATTCCGGGGCGGTCCGCAGGACCGAACCCGGAATCTCGAGATTCCGGGTTCTCGCTTCGCGAGCCCCGGAATGACGGCAAGCAGCAATTCCCGCCGCCCCACCAATTCGCGGCGCACGCGCGAGCACCCCGGGTGACTACCGGCCAGCGTGGTTAACCTTTCATTAGAGAATTGCGCTGCATCTTCCTCACACGAGGGAGAACTGCAATGTTTTCAAGCCGCGACGCCTTTGAAAGCGATTTCTGCCCGGTTCGCGACGAGCTCCTTGGCGAGATGTACCGCGCCAGCGAGAGTGGCCTGCCGAGGTTGGTTGAGAGTGTTTCCCCTGACGCGCGCGCCAGGCTGGCGCTGTTCTGCTATCGCCGCAACCATCTGCATTCGCTCGCGGTCGTGATCGCAGCGAGCTGCAGCGAGCGCGACCTGATCGAGAACGGCGGCCGTGTCGGCTCGACGCTCTATGCGCTATCGCGGGAAGGCGCGGCGAAAGCCTCGCCGTCGCTGTCGGGCGGCCGCAAGCCGATCACGCTGTCGACCAAGCCGCTCTCGGTGCTCGCACCGCTCGAGGACGAGCTCGACGACGAGATCGGCGAAGCAGTTCCGGCCTAAACGATAGCGATAGAAGGCAACCCGAACTTCCGCCGCGCCATCGCGCATTCGGCATCGCCCGGCATGCAGGTGCGGCACACCTCCGGCCGCATCGCATAGATGCCGCACGCCGTGGCTTTCCCGATGTCCCCCTGCAGGGCCGAGCAGCGATCGCCCTCGCAACGCATGCCGGACTGGCGTTCGTTGACCAGCGTCTCCGGAATCGCAGCAAGCTCCTCCTCGCTCTCGATCGAGAAGCGCGGCCAGTTGGCCGAATAGCCGCAGCACGCGCCGCAACTCTGGCAGCAGCTCGACGGATCGATGGGGGAGCTCTCTTGCATCTTCGTCACGTGTCCTTTGGCGGGCCCCAGACCAGGCTCTGACGCCATCTTGCGCGCAGCACGTCGCGTCGTTCCGGATATTTCTCGTCGAGATAGTTCGCCTCCACGACGCGGTCGGTGCGGAAGCTGCGGAAGTCGCCGCGCAGCTCGCACCAGGCGGCGAGCAGGCGCACCGCTTCGAGATAGCCGACCGAGATCGGCCAGATCGTGCGCTCGCTGGCGCGGCCCTGCTCGTCGCGATAGCGCAGCATGATCTTCTTGCCTTCGTGGATCTGGGTGCGGGTGCGCACCATGTCCAGGCGGTCCGGCTCCCTGTTCCAGCTTGGGCGTGCGCGGCTCGCCGGCTCCAGCACGAAGGGGCGCAGTCGCTCAGGCACGGTGTCGGCGATCTTGGCCATCAGATCTTCGGCCGCGCGCGCCAGCGCCGAATCGGCATGGCCGGCGACCCATTGTGCGCCCAGTACGGCCGCCTCGATCTCGTCGGGTGTCAGCATCAAGGGCGGCAGGTCAAATCCCTTCTCCAGGATGTAGCCCATGCCGGCTTCCCCGCGGATCGGCACGCGCTGGCCGATCAGCGTTGCGATGTCGCGATAGATCGTGCGCTTCGAGGTCTCGAGCTCGGCCGCGATGGCGTCCGCCGTCAGCGGCTTCCGCGTCCGCCGCAGCACCTGGATGATCTGAAACAGCCGGTCGGCGCGTCTCATGACAATTCTCTTATCGGTGGTCTTTTCAGAAGGCGGCGCGCGGCTGCTGACAGGATGTTGGCAGCAGGGGGGTTCTATACCGGGACAACACATCGACTGAAGGGGATTTGTCCATGATCATTCCAACCCATTTCGGCCCGGGGATTCCGATGCTGCGGGCACAGGCGTGGTCCGTATCGGCATTCGGGCGCCTCGTTTCGCTCGATCTCATGGCCTTCGACCTCCGGTTTGCCCTCGCAAGCGTCGTGGCACGCTTGCTGACCCAGGCCGCGGACGCGCTGGTCCGCCACGTGATGGGCCGCGCCTGGCGCGGGGCTCGCTTTGCAGAAGATATCACGGCTGCTGCCACCATGGTGGCAGCAGCCGGTCGCTAGGTTCCGCCAACTTTCGAGAGAGGTTCAGGAGAGCTCGCATGATCACGCTTTACGGCTTTGGCACCGGCTTCGGCCTGCCGGAAATCAGCCCCTTCGTCACCAAGACGGAGGTGCAGCTCAAGATGGCGGGGCTGCCCTATCGAAAGGAGCGGGCGATGCCGCCGGCCTCTCCCAAGGGGCAATTGCCGTTCATCGACGACGGCGGTGAGGCGGTGGCTGATTCCACCTTCATCCGCGCCCATATCGAGCGCCGCTACGGCTTCGATTTCGATGCCGGCCTGTCGCTGGCCGAGCGTGCGCAGGCCTGGGCGTTCGAACGGATGATCGAGCACCATATTTATTGGGGACTGGTCGGGGCACGCTGGGTCGATCCGGTGAATTTTGCCAAAGGACCCGCGCATTTCTTCGATGGCGCACCGGAGCACAACCGCGAGAAGCTGCGCGAGGATGCGCAGTTCCGCGTCGCCGAGAACTATCTGCTGTCCGGCCTCGGCCGCCACGCGCCCGATGACGACGTCGACCTCGCCGTGCGCTCGCTGTTTGCACTCTCGGTGCAGCTCGGCGACAAGGCGTACCTGATGGGCAACAAGCCCTGCGGCGTCGATGCTACCGCCTTCGGTATGCTCGCCGGCATCCTGACGCCGTTCTTCGAATCGGCCTTGCGCGAGCGCACCGAGGCATTTCCGAACCTCACCGCCTTTGTCGACCGCATGATGGACGACTACTATCCCGAGTTCGCCTGGACCCCGTTGCGGCAGGCGGCGTGAGGCGGATATTGTTTCCGCATGCACGGTGCACCTCTCCCGCTTGCGGGAGAGGTCGACGCGCTCGCAGAGCGCGGCGGGTGAGGGCTCTCTCGGCTGGGAGACTTTCTCGGCAAGCCTCGGGCAATCCCAACGCGGAAGCACCCTCTCCCCGACCCTCTCCCGCAAGCGGGAGAGGGAGCACATACCGCCGCCGGGGTTTCGGGCTATCTTCAAACGCAAGACAAAAGAGCCGGCCCATTGGGCCGGCTCTCGTCGTCTCAACTGCTGGCTGGGCCTACTTCACCATCGAGTACTTGCCGTCCTTCACCGTGAGCAGGATGCGCGAGCGCTCGTCGAGGCCGTAGCGGTCCTTTTCGGTGAAGTTGTAGACGCCCTGGCTGGCGGCCAATTCCTTCTCCGTCAGCAGCGCCTGGCGGATGGCTTCGCGGAATTCAGGCGTGCCGGGCTTGGCCGTCTTCAACGCAGCCGGAATGACGCGCTTGAGGATCTCGAACGCATCATAGGAATGGCCGGCGAACTGGCTGCGGCTGTTCGGACCGTACTTGGCCTCATAGGCCGAGTTGAGCGCGAGGCCCGGCTTCTTGGTCAGGGCGCTGTCCGGCTGTTCCTCGGGGGCCATGACGGGACCCGAAGCCATCAGCACGCCTTCGGCCGCTTTGCCGGCGATGCGGATGAAGTCCATGCTGGCGGCGCCATGAGTCTGGTAGATCAGGCCCTTGTAGCCGCGTTCGCGCAGCTCGGTCTGTGGCAGCGCGGCCGCGGTGCCGGACGCGCCGACCAGGATCGCGTCGGGATTAGCGGCAACGAGCTTCAGCACCTGTCCCGTCACGGACGTGTCGGGACGGGCGAAGCGCTCCTCGTCGACGATCGTCATGCCCATCGGCACGGCCTGCGCCTTGAGGTCGTTGAACCAGAGGTCGCCATAGGAGTCGGAATAGCCGATATAGCCGAGCGTCTTCACGCCCTTGGCCTTCATGTGGTCGTACAGCACCTTGCCGACGATCGGGATCGGCTGCGGCATCGCCACCGACCACTTCATGCGCTCCGGCGTGATCGGGAACGGCGCCAGGCCGAAATGCGGAATGCCGGCTTCGTTGGCGACGTTGGAGACGGCGATGGTCGGCGGCGTCAGCGCCGAGCCCATGATGATGTCGGCCTTGGATTCGGTCACGAAGCGGCGGGCGTTGGTGGTTGCAGTGGTGGGATCGCCGCCGTCGTCGAGCACGATCACCTTCAGCGGCACGCCGCCGATCTCCTTCGGCACAAACTCCAGCGCATTGCGCTCGGGAATACCCAACGCGGCACCGGGGCCGGTCGTGGTGGTGGTGATGCCGATCGTGACTTCGCTGGTCTGGGCCAATGCGGGCAGCGCCGGCAGGGCAAGCGCCGCCGCGGTGATGGCGGCAGTCAGGTAAAAGCGTTTCATCTATTTCCTCCCTTTACGTGTTTCTTTGAAAGCAGAAATCGGGGGGTAATTCAGCCCCCTCTTTTGGTGATGCGGCGATTTAGCTTCCCGTGAATTTGGCTACCATTTCCGCCGGGAATGGTGCCGATTTCAATTTGTCTGGGTTAACGGGATCGCGGCCGACCAGAACGCGGGTCTCGAACCCTTCGATCGCCAGCGCCTCGCCCTTGTAGACGTTGTGCTTCACCTCGAAGCTCGAGCGTTTGATGCTCTCGATTTTGGTTTCGATGGTGATCCAGTCGCCATAGGTCGAGGGGATGTAGAACTTGGCCCGCGTGTCGACCATGGGGATGCCCACCAGGCCGTATTTGCGGACCAGATCCTGCTTGGAGAAGCCGGCGACCTCGAACAGGGTCGAGGTCGAATCGTCGAACATCGCGAAATAGCGCGGGTAGTAGACGATGTTGGCGGGGTCGCAATCACCCCACTGGATCTGGACCTCGCGCCGGTTCACGAACATGGGCGGCGCCTTACTTCGGCGCCATACGCAGCGAGCCGTCGAGGCGCACCACTTCGCCGTTCAGATAGGCGTTCTCGACCATGTGCAGTGCGAGCGCGGCGAATTCGTCGGCTTGGCCGAGCCGCCGCGGAAAGGGGATGGCGGCGGCGAGCGAGTCCTGGGCTTCCTGCGGCAGGTTGGCGAGCAGCGGCGTCAGGAACAGGCCGGGTGCGATGGTCAGCACGCGGACGCCGAACTGCGCCAGTTCGCGCGCGATCGGCAGGGTCATGCCGACGATGCCGCCCTTGGACGCCGAATAGGCTGATTGCCCGATCTGGCCGTCATAGGCGGCAACGGACGCGGTGTTGATGATGACGCCGCGCTCGCCGGTCGCCTGCGGCTCGAGCTTGGACATCTCGGTCGCGGCAAGGCGCAGCATGTTGAACGTGCCGATCAGGTTGACCTTGATCACCTTGTCGAAATCGGCGAGCGCCATCGGGCCGTCGCGGCCGACCACGCGCTTGGCAACGCCGATGCCGGCGCAATTGACCAGCACGCGGGCCGGGCCGTGGGCCTTCGTCGCCTGCGCGATCGCGGCTTCAGCGGAGGCGGCATCGGAGACGTCGCAGGTCACGGCGACGCCCTTGATCTCGGCGGCGACCGTTTCGGCGAGCTTGGCATTGAGATCGAACACCGCGACCTTCGCGCCCTGCGCCGCCAGCTTTCGCGCGGTGGCCGCGCCCAGTCCCGATGCGCCGCCGGTGACGATGGCTGCCTGATCCTTCAACAACATGGCGTTTCTCCTTCGATTCTAATTCAGACGCGATCGTATCCAAGCGCTCGATGCGCTCCCTCGCCCCGCTTGCGGGGAGAGGGTTGGGGTGAGGGGGACTCTCCGCGGAGACGGCGAGAGTGAGACTCGCGGAGAGTCCCCCTCACCCGAATTTGCGCGTTGCGCAAATTCGACCTCTCCCCGCAAGCGGGGCGAGGTGAAGGAGCAGCCGATCGGTTCATTCCAATTGTCATGTTATCCGACCGATATCACACGGTTGGATGGATTGGCAGCGTAGAGCTCCTCGATCAATTCGGTGCGGTGCTCCAGCACGGCGCGCTGGTTGATCGAACCCTTGTCGGTGACCTCGCCCTTGTCGATCGAGAGCGGCGTGTCCATCAGGATCGCGCGCGTGATCCGCGTCGAGGATCCGGTGGCTTGGCTGAGGAAACGGGTCAGGCGCTCGCGAAAAGCCTCGCGTACCAGGCGGTCGCGCGTCGCGACGACGAGATCGTCGGCCGGCAGCGTCGGGTTGATCAGCCGGCAACCGTCGAGGTCGAGCACGACCAGCGCCGAGATCTCGTCGCGGTTGATGCCGGCGATGACGACGTCGCGCACCAGCGGGGCGCAGGCGGCCGTGAGGCGCGCGCGTAACGGGCCGACGCTGACCCAGGTGCCGCTGGCGAGCTTGAAGTCTTCGCCGACACGGCCGTCGAAATCGAAGCCGGCGTTGAGATCGTCGGGATCGGCAGGCTTGAGCGCATCGCCCATCTTGTAAAATCCTTCCTCGTCGAAGGATTTCGCGCTGATGTCGGGCTGGCGCCAGTAGCCGGGCATGACGTTCGGCCCCTTGGCCCGCACCTCCAGCTTGCCGTTGTTCGGCACCAGCTTGGCGTCGTTGCCCGAAACGGGCAGGCCGACATGGCCGGAGCGGCTGGTGCGCGGATTGACCGACATGAAGAACGGCGCGGTCTCGGTCGCGCCCAGCCCGGTCAGCATCGGCACGCGATAACCTTTTTCCTTCACCGCGAGCTCGTCGAGGCTGTCCCAGATGAACGGCGAGAGCGCGGCGCCCGAGAAGAACATCGCGTGCAGGCGGTCGAAGAATTTTGCACGCAGGCCCTGGTCCTCGCGCAAATAGGGCAGCAGCGATTCATAGCCTTTGGGCACGTTGAAATAGACCGTCGGCGAGATTTCCTGGAGATTGCGCACGGTCTCCTCGATGCCGCCGGGCATCGGCTTGCCGGCGTCCAGATACATCGAGCCGCCGTTGTAGAGCGTCAGCCCGATATTGTGGTTGCCGCCGAAAGTGTGATTCCAGGGCAGCCAATCGACGATGACGGGCGGCTCGTCCTTCAGGAAAGCGAGCGTCTCGCGCAGCATCACCTGGTTGGCGCAGATCATGCGCTGGGTGTTGATGACGGCCTTCGGATTGCCGGTCGAGCCCGAGGTCAGCAGGAATTTCGCGATCGTGTCGGGACCGATCCTGCCATGGACGTCGTCGAGATCGCTGCGGATCGGTGTCCCCATGAGGTCGGCGAGCAGCGTGACGTCACGGCCCGGCACGCCGCCATACGAGGCGGCGATCTCGGTGCCGAGCGAGACATTGGCGGCGAGCGCATCGGCGAACTTGTCGGCATCCTCGGCGAAGACAAGGCCGGGCGTCAGCAGCTTCATCAGATAGGACAGCTTGCCGTAGTCCTTCGACACCAGCGAATAGGCCGGCGACACCGGGCAGAACGGAATGCCGGCATAGAACGCGCCGAACGCGAGCAGGGCGTGGTCGATCGAGTTGCCGGAGAGGATGACGACCGGCCGCTCCGCCGACAGGCCGCGCGCAATCAGGCTTGACGCGATGTGCCGTGCCGCGACGAGCAGCTCGGCGTAAGTGATCTTGCGCCAGCCGCGGCCGCCTTCGCGCTCCGCCATGAAGACGCGATCCGGCGTGGTCGTCGCCCAATGATGCAGGCGGTCGGTGATGCGGACCGGATAATCGCCGAGCGGCTGCTTGGGCCGGAGGTAGATCGTGCCGTCGTCGCGCCGTTCGATGTTGACGGCGGGATCGCCGAACGAGATGGGCCGCAGCGGGAAAGTGCTCGCGCCGCGCTCCGTGCTGGAAGAGGACGGCTGTGCGCTCATGGCTTCGGCTTTACCTTTGCGGTCTTGTGCTCGAGGAATTCACGGATCCGGCGTTTTGCCTCTTTGTCGCTCTGGGCCACGGTCGCCATCAGCGATTCCATCAACAGACCGGTCTGCGGATTGGCCTCCGCGATCATCGGCAGGGCCTGGAGCACGGCGAAATTGGTCAGGGGCGCGTTGGAGGCGACTTTGGTCGCAAGCTCCATCGCCTTGCCGAGCGCGTTGCCAGCTTCCGTCACATATTGCGCGAAGCCGTAGGACGCGCCTTCGGTCGCGCTATAGACGCGGCCCGTCAGCATCATGTCCATCATCCGGGCGACGCCGATCAGCCGCGGCAGCCGCACCGAGCCGCCGCCGCCGACGAAGATGCCGCGTTGTCCCTCCGGCAGCGCGAAATAGGTCGAGGGCTCGGCGACGCGGATATGCGCCGAGCAGGCAAGTTCCAGCCCGCCGCCGATCACGGCGCCCTTCAGCGCGGCGATCACGGGCACGCGGCTGTACTGGATGCGGTCGAACACCCGGTGCCACATCTGGGAATGCAGCAGGCCGCCTGTCGCGTCGTGCTCGGTCAGCTCGGAGAGGTCGAGGCCTGAGGAGAAATGGTCGCCGACGCCGTGGATGACGACCGCGCCGATGTCCTCGGGCAGGGACGCAAAACACTCGCCGATTTCCAGGATGATGCCGTCGTTGAGCGCATTGCGCTTGGCCGGCCGGTTCAGACCCACGGTCAGAACCCGGTCCACCCTCTCGATCCGGAGTAGCCCGGAGGCGCCCGCGGCAGCGGGCTCGGCGTTTCCCTGTGTCATTTGCGTCCTTGTCAGAATAGTTATGTTGTATAACGAATTCTGGTGGAGTCAAGGAGGGGCGCGTTCCCGATCCACTCCCTAGGGGCGGGCGGGGGACCCCGGGGCTCGGCCGGACTTCCCCTCGCTAGCTAGCCCATTGCAACGCCATCGCCCTTGGTCCCGTGCTCGCGCTGGTCGAGCCAAAGCGTGCCGAACGCGAACGCCAGCCAGCCCAAATCGTAGGCGACCCCCATGAGCAGAATGATCCAGCCGGGAAGCGGTCCGACCGCCGCGCGATCGACAAATTCCGCCAAGCTCGCTGCGGGCGTCGGATGGATTGCAATCTTGCCGTAGTAGGCCACGGCCTGGATGGCGAGGATCCAAACGTAGTTGCGTCGCAGCCGCCGCCCCGCAGCGCGGACGAACGAAATGTGATGGCGGGGCGCGGTGTAATCACGCGCAAGAACCGTCTGCCAGCCGTCATCGTGCGCTTCGCCCGTGAACATCGGCGCGTAAAAATTCTTCTCGATCCAGCGGGCGCGGGCGCGCCAGACGTTGAAATAGCGATAGCGCCGCGCCTCCATCGCGAGGAACGCAGCAAGCAGCAGCCCGACGAGCACGAGCGGCAGCGGAGATGCTTGCGGGCTCGAAAAGGTCGTCGACAGCGCGATGCCCATCGTGACAATGGCCCAATTGGTCGTGTTATCGAGTCGCGTTCGCCAGATCGTCGAGCGATAGACCTCGCCCCGATAGAGATGGGCGATGGCGCCCATCTCGGCAGGATCGAAGCTGTGTCGTGGATTTGAGTCGCTGGAAGCCATGAGGGACATGGTGGCACTCCCGTGGTCTGCGCAATCTTGCGCAAGTCGTATCCTGAACCAGCTCAGAGCCGCGTCATAGGCGGATTCAGCTCTCACCTTCAATGAGCTCAGGCACGCCGCCACACTCTCGCGGCAGGATCTGCCCGAGCTTTGCGCCCGCCGCGCTCCCGAATTGGCTCAGAAGGCGCAGGGAAGGCCGGGCACGGGTTGGTACCCGTGAGTTCCCAAAGAGTCACATCACCTGATGCACGTCGATCACGACGCGATCGGCATGGCGCGCGGCCGAGCCCACAAAAATGTGCTCCATCAGCCAGCGATATTTCTCGTGCCCCGTCTCGAATTTCGGGACGGTGCGAAAATAGATCAGCTTGGGATCGACCGGCTCGCCACGCTTGAGCTTTTGCAAGAGCTCGACAGGGCCAAAGCGCATGCCTTTGTTCTCGACATAGACGACGGCGCCGTCGTCGGTCTCGAAGGCGTATTTCGCCTCGAGGTCGATCAACTCGTTGGGTCGGATGGTCTGGAAGTCTGCGCCGAACGGCAATACCTTGCCTGTTATCGCGCCCGTCACCTCGCCGCCGATGATCGGGATGATGCGGCGAACGCCGATGCCGGTCTCACCGGCGGTGACGACGTCGCCAATCTTCGCCGTGATGGTGAAGACGTATTTGGTCTCGAGCGTCGGGGTGGTCATCGCTCCTCCTCGTCAATTCGCCATCATCCGGGTCGGCAGCCAGGTCGCCAGCAGCGGGAAGGCGATCAGGATCACGAGGCGGATCAGGTCCGTGACCACGAACGGAATCACGCCCTTGAAGATGGTGGAGAAGGAGACGTCCTTCACCACGCTCTTGATGACGAAGACGTTCATGCCGACCGGCGGGTGAATCAGGCCAAGCTCGACCGTCATGACGATGATGACGCCGAACCAGATCGGGTCGAAGCCGAGATGGGTGATGACCGGGAAGATGATCGGCACGGTGAGGATGATCATCGCCATGGCGTCCATCAGGCAGCCGAGCACGAGATACATCACCATGATCAGCGCCAGCACGCCGTAGCTGCCGAGGCCGAGGCCGGTGAGGAATTCGGTCACTTTCTGCGGCGTCTGCGTCACCGTGAGGAAATAGCCGAAGATCAGCGCGCCGATCAGCACGGTGAAGACCGCGGCCGCGGTACGGGTCGCCTGCAGCAGCGAGGCCAGGATCTTCTCGCGGTCGAGGCGGCCCGTCAGCACGCCGATGATGAAGGCGCCGGCGGCGCCAACGCCGCCGGCTTCCGTCGGCGTGAAGCGCGGCAGGAAGGGCAGGCCATAGAGGCCGCCGATCACGAACACGAACAGCAGCACCGGCGCCCAGATCTCCTTCAACCCCGCAAAGCGTTCCCGCCACGGCGTCACCTTGCCCTTGGGCAGGAAGTCGGGACGGAAATAGCCGATCAGGAAGATCGTGATCATGTACATGGTCATCGCCAGCAGGCCCGGGATGATGCCGGCGATGAAGAGCTTGCCGATGTCCTGCTCGGTGATGATGCCGTAGACGGCGAGCACCGTGGAGGGCGGCAGCATCGCGCCCAGCGTCCCGCCCGCGGCAATCACACCGGTGGCGAACGACTGCGGATAGCCGAAGCGGCGCATCTCGGGGTAGGCGACGGCGGAGAAGGTCGCGGCGGTCGCGACCGAGGAGCCGCAGATCGCGGCGAAGCCGCCGCAGGCGCCGACGGTGGCAATGCCGAGCCCGCCGCGCAAGTGGCCGACGAAACCGTTGGCGGCGCGGAACAGCTCCCGGCTCATGCCGGAATTGCTGACGAACGAGCCCATCAGCAGGAACATCGGGATGACGCCGAAGGTGTAGTCGGTGACCGTGCGCATCGAGGTCTGGCCGACCAGCTTCAGCGCGGCATTGCCGTTGACGAGGTAGGCGAAGCCGGAGACGCCGACGAGACCCATCGCCATGCCGACGGGCACGCGCAGCAGCATCAGGACAAACAGGGAAACGAAGCCGATTAAGGCGACGGCATCGGTGCTCATGATTACTCCGTCGCCTTCAATTTGGGATCGTGCATGTCTTCGGGATGGAAGATCAGGCGGTAGGTGCGGATCGCGATCAGCAGTACGGCGGAAACGTCGCCGATCCAGGCGACAAGGAAGAACGGCCATGTCGGCATGTGCAAGTCGAAGGTCTGGACGTTGTCGTTGTAGGTGCCGCGCACCTTGTCGAACAAAGTCCAGGTCTGCACGGTCACGACGAACAGCAGCACCAGGGTGGCGAACACGTCGATCCAGCGCTGGTAGCGCGGCCCGACATTGCCCCAGACCAGATCCACCGTGATGTGGGTGCCGCGATAGGAGGTCGCGGCGATGCCCCAGAAGATGAGGATGCCGAGCAGCATGCGGCCGATGTCGAAGCTGTCGGGGATCGAATAGTTCAGCGTATTGCGCAGCAGCACCGACAGGAAGATGTCGAGCGCGACGATGCCGACGAAGCCGGCCGCGATCCATTCGATCGAGTCGATGATGCGGTCCATCCAGGAGCGCTTCATGGGTGTGTCCTGTGTGATGTCATTCTTGTGCTCGACCCGGCTGCAGCCCTTCGCCTCTCCCCGCTTGCGGGGAGAGGCCGACACGCGAAGCGTGGCAGGTGAGGGGGACTCTCCGCGAGTCCATCCGTCACCATCTTTGCGGAAGCAGCCCCTCACCCCAACCCTCTCCCCGTAAGGACGGGGAGAGGGGGAAGAAGGACCGATCGCGTTCCGGCGCTACTCCGCCAGCGCGTTGTACTTCTTCAGCGAGGCCTTGAGGTCCGCGAGCGCGGCATCAGGATTGGCGCCGGCCTTCTTGGCATTGTCGCTCCAGGTTTTCACCAGCGGCTCGGCGGCCTTCTTCCAGGCGGCGGTCTGCTCGGCCGTCAGCTTGTAGACCTCGTGGCCGGACTCCGCCTTCACCTTGTCGATGCCGGCATCCTCGAACTTGCCCCAGTGCTCGCCGACCATGCCCGCCATCTCGACCGAGCAGTTCTTGTCGATCGCGGCCTTCTGCTTGTCGGACATCGCATTGTACTTGTCCTTATTGATGACGAACACGAAGGTCGTGGTGTAGAGCGGCGCCTCCATGTCGTACTTGGTCACCTTGTCGATGCCGAACAGCACCAGGGAGCCCCAGGGGAAGGTGACGCCGTCGGCGACGCCGCGCTCGATGATGTCACGCACTTCCGGCGCCGAGGACTGCACGTTGGTGCCGCCGAGCGAAGTGACGAAGTTCGCCATGGTGGCGTGCGCCGGGCGGATCTTCATGCCCTTCACGTCTTCGGGCATCACGATCTTCTTGGTCTTGGAATGGAAGGACGAGGGCGAGTGGACGAAGGCGAGACAGTATTTGACGTCCTTCATCTCCTTCTCGGCATATTTGCGATACCAGGCGTCCAGGCCCATCGAGCCGCCCTTGGCGTCCGAGATCAGGAACGGCAGCTCGCCGGCGCCGACGATCGGGAAGCGGCCGGGCTGATAGCCGGGATTGACGTAGGTGACATCGGCGATGCCGTCGCGCGCCATGTCGTAATGGTCGAACGCCTTGCCGAGCTGCTGGGCCGGAAACACCTTGCCCTTGATGGTGCCGCCGGAATCCTTCTCGACCGCCGCGGCCCAGTCTTCCAGCGACTTCTGCAACGGATGCGAAGCCGGCACCCAGTGCGAGATCTTCAAATCGAAGGTCTTGTCCTGCGCGAAGGCAGGCGTCACGCTCGCGGCCAGCAGCAATGCCAGACAGGCTCTTCTCATCACGCGTCTCTCCCTGTTGTCGACGGGCTTCGCTGGCCCGGTCTCATTAATTAACATGTTATCTAAATGGCGGACGGGTTCAAGCCAGAACTGGCGCACCTCTCGCATCCTCCGTCAGCCCCGTGCATGGATTTGTCGCCCTTCGCAGCGACCCGCGCGCCCCTTTTGCCCAACGATTATATGGTATAATTATCCCGAGCGTCTTGAAGCGACAAGCGAGCCGCCACGAAAGCCTACAGGATCGGAAGGAGCAAGTATTGCGGACAAAGGTCGCAATCATCGGGGCCGGGCCGGCCGGATTGTTGCTTGGGCAACTGCTGCATTCTTATGGCATCGACAACGTCATTCTGGAGCGGCAGAGCCCGGACTACGTGCTCGGCCGTATCCGTGCCGGCCTGCTGGAGGAGGGAACCGTCGCGCTACTCGACCAGATCGGCGCGGGGACCCGGGCGCATGCCGAAGGTCTGGTGCACGAAGGCATCGAGCTCGCTTTTTCCGGGCGTCGTCATCGCATCGACATGAAGGGTGCGACCGGCAAGACGGTCATGATCTACGGGCAGACCGAGGTCACGCTCGACCTGATGAATGCGCGCAAGGCCGCCGGTCTCGTCTCGGTCTACGAGGCCAAGGACGTCCAGCCGCACCATTTCGACGGCAGTCACCCGCGTGTAACTTACGTCAAGGACGGCGTCACCCACACGCTCGATTGCGACTTCATCGCCGGCTGCGACGGTTTTCACGGCGTCAGCCGCGCCAGCGTTCCGGCCTCGGCGATCGAGGAGTTCGAGCGGATCTATCCGTTCGGCTGGCTCGGCATTTTGTCGGACACCCCGCCGGTCAGCCACGAGCTGATTTACTCCAACCACGCCCGCGGCTTTGCGCTCTGCACCATGCGCTCGACCAGGCGTAGCCGCTACTACGTGCAGTGCACGCTCGACGATCATGTCGACCAATGGCCGGACGATCGCTTTTGGGACGAATTGAAGCGCCGGCTCGATCAGGAGGCCGCCGACAGCCTCGTCACCGGCCCCTCGATCGAAAAGAGCATCGCGCCCCTGCGCAGCTTCGTCGCCGAGCCGATGCGCTTCGGCAGGATGTTCCTGTGCGGCGATGCCGCCCACATCGTGCCGCCGACCGGCGCCAAGGGCCTCAACCTCGCCGCCAGCGACGCGCATTATCTGTCGAGCGCGCTGCGCGAATTCTACGACGAGAAGTCCAGCGCCGGTATCGACGCCTATTCCGCCAAAGCGCTGGCACGCGTCTGGAAAGCGGTGCGCTTCTCCTGGTGGATGACCTCGATGCTGCACAAATTCCCCGACACCGGCAGCATCGGCGCCCGCATCCAGCTCGCCGAGCTCGACTACGTCACGCAGTCGCAAGCGGCGATGACGTCGCTGTCGGAGAATTACGTCGGGCTGCCGTTTTAAGGACGGTGCCGTAGGGTGGGCAAAGCGTAAGCGTGCCCACCAATTTTCTCAATTGTGCAGAGATCGTGGGCACGGCGCTACGCGCCTTTGCCCACCCTACGGCTCTGTCATTGCGGCACCGGGCGTTTCAAACACCCGCGCAAATCCCGTTTGAAACTTTGTAATTGATGCGCTCGTCGCGTCCGTCGTGTTCAATGCCGGCGACCTCAGCAACGCGAGACAGCCATGACCCTCACCGACATCCCCGCCGGCTTCGAGCCGCATTTCCGCAAGGCGCCGCTCACCGATCCCTGGGAGCCGCTCTACTCCAAGAAGACCGACAAGGGGGTCACCGTGGGATTGCGGCTGGCGACGCCGCACACCAACGCGCGCGGGCTGATCCATGGCGGGTTGATTGCGGCGCTGGCCGATGCCGCCATGGGCTATAGCTGTGCCCAGGCGACGGGCTGGTCGACCTCGTTGGTCACGATCTCGCTGTCGGTCGACTATGCCGGTGCCGCCGAAATCGGCCAGTGGCTCGCGGTCGAGGGTGAGGCGATCAAGACCGGCTCCACGATCTGTTTCGCGCAATGCCTGGCGAAGGCCGACGACGCCGTGATCGCGCGGGCGAGCGGGACGTTCCGCGTGGTGCCGAAGAAGGGGTGATGTTGTCGTTCCGGGGCGGCGCGGAGCGCCGAACCCGGAACCTCGAGATTCCGGGTTCTCGCTTCGCGAGCCCCGGAATGACGATGGTCACCCGAACCTCCACTCCGCCGTCTCCACCACGAGATCGATGAACGCGCGCACCTTGGCCGAGAGCAGGCGCGAGGTGGGATAGACGATGTGGATCGGCAGCGCCGGCTGCTCGTATTTCGCCAGCACGATCTTCAGCCGCCCGCGCTTCAGCCCCTCGGCGGCCTGATAGGCCAGCACCCGCGTCACGCCGCCGCCGGCCTCGGCATATTGCAGGGCGGCGTCGGCGCTGTTGCTGGTGAAGCGCGGAGCTACAATCACCTCGATGTCGCGGCCGTCCTGGACGAAATGCCAGCTGGCGGATGGGCCGAACTGGATGGTCTGGTGCTCGCGCAGCGCCGCCGGCGTCTTCGGCTCGCCATGTCGCTTGAGATAGCCGGGTGCGGCCACGACGATCCGCCGCATCTCCCCGACCTGGCGCGCCACCAGCGAGGAATCGGCGAGGTGGCCGATCCGCACCGCGGCATCGACGGCGTCCTCCACCAGGTTGACGAGATGGTCGGAGAGCCGCAATTCGCAGGCGACCTCGGGATAGCGCTTGAGATAGGCGGTCATGACCGGCCCGACATGCAGGCGGCCGAAGCCGACCGGGGCCGAGACCACCAGCCGTCCGCTCGGCCGGTTGCGCTCCTCGCGTGCGGAGCCGTCGGCCTCCTCGACATCGGCGAGGATCCGCCGCGCCCGCTCCAGATAGCGAGTCCCGACGTCGGTCAGCGTCACCTGCCGCGTGGTCCGCTGCAACAGCCGCGCGCCGAGATGCTCCTCCAGCGCCGCGATCTGCCGCGTCACCGCCGAGGGCGACAGCCGCAGCTTGCGCGCCGCCGGCGCAAAGCCGCGCAGATCGGCGACGGTGACGAAGACATGCATGGCTTCAAGGCGGTCCATGGTAATTATTGCATATATAGCAATGATGAAGTGTCAAGTGGATCGATTGTTTTAGCCTCCGGAAGGTCCATTTTGACCCCTGACAGATGTAGCAATGCGCCGGAATTCCAGGAGTTATTCCGATGACGGCAACTCACACCTACGCCAGCGACGTCGCCTTTTCGCCGGCGGTGAAATCGATCCAGACGCGAAAGGGATCGCGCGAGGGCTATGCCCATGCCGAGCAGCGAGGATGGCGCACCGAGGTCGATGACAACCTCGCCGCCTTCCTCGCTGACGCTAACAGCTTCTATTTCGCCACCGCATCAGCCGATGGCCAGCCCTATATCCAGCACCGGGGCGGCCCGAAGGGCTTCTTGAAGGTCTTGGACAAGCAGACGCTGGCCTTCACCGACTACGCCGGCAACCGGCAATACATCACGCAAGGAAACCTCTCGGAGAATCCCAAGGCGTACATCTTCGTGATGGACTACGCCCATCGCCGCCGCGTGAAGATCTGGGGCGAGGCGCACGTCGTCGAGGACGACGAGGCGCTGACGGCGTCGCTGATGCCGAAGGGTTACCGCGCCCGGCCGGAGCAGGTGATCCTGTTCAAGATCGCAGCCTGGGACACCAACTGCCCGCAGCACATTCCGCAGAAGTTCGACGCGGCGGATGTCGCGGCGGCACTGGCGGCGAGGGATGCGAGGATCGCGGAGCTGGAGGCCGAGGTGGCGGCGTTGAAGGGGGAGAAGGGGACGGGTTGAGGCTGACCTCTGCAGTTTTCACGCTCCGGTGTCATGCCCCGCGAAGGCGGGGCATCCAGTACGCCGAGGCCTATCGGTCAATCACTAACGCCGCCGAGTACTGGATCGCCCGCCTTCGCGGGCGATGACAGTGAGTGTGTCGGGGCGCCTTGACCTAAATCGTACTCGCGCCTTCGTGCTGGAAGCCGAGATAGCTCGCCGCCACCCGCTCGTTCGCGGCGATGTCGCTGGCCTTGCCGCTGAGCACGAACTCGCCGAGCTCCATCACGTAAGCCTGGTCCGCGATCTTCAGCGCCGCCTGTGCATTCTGCTCGACCAGCAGCACAGAGACGCCGGCGGCGCGGAGCTCGGTGACGATGCGGAAGATGTCGGCGACGATGATCGGGGCGAGGCCGAGGCTCGGCTCGTCCAGCATCAGCAGCTTCGGCTCGCCCATCAGCGCACGGCCCATTGCGAGCATCTGCTGCTCGCCGCCCGAGAGCGTGCCGGCGAGCTGCTTGCGCCGCTCCTTCAGCCGCGGAAACAGCGTGTAGACGCGCTCCATCGAGGCCCTCGCCTTGAACCTCTCGATACGGAAGGCGCCAAGCTCGAGATTGTCCTCGACATTCATGGTCACGAACAATTCGCGGTGCTCCGGGACGAGGCCGAGGCCCATCGCGACGCGGTCCTCGATGTCGAGCCGGGCGAGATCCTGCCCGGCAAAGACGACGCGGCCCTTCAGCGGCAGGATGCCCATGATGGCGGACAGCAGCGTGGTCTTGCCGGCACCGTTGGCACCGACGATGGTGACGATTTCATTCGTGCCGACCTCGAGCGAGACCGAGCGCACCGCCTCGACCTTGCCATAGGCGACATGGGCATCGGTGACGGACAACAGCGCGCTCATGCCGCCACTCCGAGATAGGCCTTGATCACTTCGGGATTGGTCTTGATCGTGGCGGGGGTGCCTTCGGCGATCTTGGTGCCGAAATCGAGCACCACGATGCGGTCGGCGAGGTTCATGACGAAGCCCATGTCGTGCTCGACCAGGAGCACGCTCATGCCGCCGTCGCGCAAGTCACGCAGCAGCGTCGCCAGCCGCTGCTTCTCCATGTGGCGCAGGCCCGCGGCGGGCTCGTCGAGCAGCAGCAGCATCGGATCGACGCAGAGCGCCCGCGCGATCTCGACGATGCGCTGCTGTCCCAGCGAGAGCGAGCCTGCGAGCTGGTGCATCTGCTCGGTGAGGCCGACACGCTCGATCTGGCGGGCGGCCTCCGCAAGCAGCTTTGCCTCGTCGGCGCGATCGAGCCGCAGCATCGAGGAGATCGGCCCGGAATGGCCGCGCAGATGCGCGCCGATCGCGACGTTCTCCAGCACGGTCATGTCGGGGACCAGCTTCACGTGCTGGAAGGTCCTGCTGATGCCGAGCTTGACGATCTCCTGCGGCGGCGCGTTGTCGACCTTCTTGCCCAGCACCGAGACCGAGCCCGACGTCGCGGACAGCACGCCGGTGATCAGGTTGAAGGTCGTGCTCTTGCCGGCGCCGTTCGGGCCGATCAGCGCGACGATCTCGCGGGCCTGGACGTCGAAGGAGACGTTGTTGACCGCGACCACGCCGCCGAACTGTTTTCGCGCCTTGTCGACTTGGAGCAGGACGCCGGACTCGCCGACCGCACGGGCGCGATGTTCCAGCCTCTGCGAGGTGTCGGGCTTCTTGCCACTGGTGCGCTCCGGCAGGAAGGACATCAGCCAGGGCCAGAGGCCGCCGGGCGCAAGCTGCAGCAGCGCGACCAGCATGATGCCGAACACGATGGTCTCGACCTGTCCCGAGCCGGGCAGGATCAGCGGCAGATAGCTTTGCAGCACCTCTTTCAGGACCACGACGATCGCCGCGCCCAGGACGCCGCCCCAGACATAGCCGGCGCCGCCGACCACGGCGATGAAGAGATATTCGATGCCCATATGCGCGCCGAACGGGGTCGGGTTCACCGCGCGCTGGAGATGGGCGTAGAGCCACCCCGAAAGACCGGCGAGCACGGCGGCATGGATGAACACCAGCAGCTTGGCGCGCGGCGTATGCACGCCGAAGGCTTCCGCCGCGACATGGCCGCGCCTGAGCGCGCGGATGGCGCGGCCGGTGCGGGAGTCCAGCAGGTTCATCGTCAGCAGGGCCGAAACGATCACGGCGATCCAGATCGCGTAATAGATCGAGCCGGGCGAGAGCATCTTGAACGTGCCGATCGACAGCGGCGGGATCGCCGAGATGCCGTCGTTTCTCCCCAGGAATTCCAGCTTGCTGAATAGATAGAACAGGCCGAGCCCCCAGGCGAGCGTGCCGAGCGGCAGATAATGGCCGGAGAGGCGGACGGTGATCAGACCGAGCAGCACCGCCAGCGATCCGCTGACCGCCAGCGACAGCGGCAGCGTCAGCCAGGGCGACAGGCCATAGGCCGTCGACAGCACCGCCGTGGTATAGGCGCCGAAGCCGACGAACGCGGCTTGTCCGAAAGAGGTCAGGCCGCCGACGCCGGTCAGCAGCACGAGGCCCATCGCGACCAGGGCCGCGAGGCCGATATTGTCGAGCAGCACGATCCAGAACGGGGGCATCCCCGGGACAAACGGGATCGCCGCCATCACGAGTGCGAAGACAATGATAGGAAGCCGGCTCTGCATCTTGGCCTCAGTCCTTCTCTTCTTCGACGGCGGGCGCGGCGAGCGAGCGCAGCAGCAGCACGGGGATCAAGAGCATGAAGACGATCACCTCCTTGTAGTTGGAGGCATAGAAGGACGAGAACGCCTCGACGATGCCGACCACCAGCGCCGCGACGGCGGTCAAGGGGTAGCTGACGAGGCCGCCGATGATCGCGGCGACGAAGCCCTTCAGGCCGATCAGGAAGCCGGAGTCGTAATAGAGCGTCGTGATCGGCACGATCATGATGCCCGACAGCGCGCCGATGACCGAGGCCAGCAGGAAAGCGATCTGCCCCGACAGCGTGGTGCGGATGCCCGCGAGCCGCGCCCCGAGACGGTTCACGGCGGTCGCGCGCAGCGCCTTGCCGTAGAGCGTCAGGCCGAAGAACAGCCAGAGCCCGACGATGAAGGCGACGGTGATGGCGTAGACGGTGATGCTCTGGCCGGTGAAGCGCAGCGCGCCGGCGGTGAAGGCGCCGGACAGCACGGCAGGCCCGCGCTGGCCTTCGGCGCCGAAGAACAGCAGGCCGAGGCCCTGCAGCGCGAGGTGGACGCCCACTGAAGCGATCAGCAGCACCAGCACCGAGGTGTGCGCCAGCGGCTGGAACGCGATGCGATAGAGATAGAGGCCGATCATCGAGACGATCACCAGCGACAGCGCGATGCAGATCGCGACCGGCGGCTTCTGGGCGGCGAAGTACACGGTCACCGCCAGCACGATGGCGGGCAGCACGATGTTCGTGATGAAGCTGCGCACGACCAGCCGCCCGTGCAGCGCCTTGCGCGCCACGAACAGGTCGAAGGCGAAGGCGCCGATGCCCAGCGCCAGCGCCAGCTTTGCCGTCCCCGGCATCTGACCCGCGGCCAGCGAGGCATAGGTCAGCGCGCCGTAGGTGACGAACTCGCCCTGGGGAATGAGGATCACGCGGGTGACGGCGAACACCAGCACCAGCGCCAGGCCGAGCAGCGCATAGATCGCGCCATTGGTGATGCCGTCCTGCACCAGGAACAGCATGATGGTGGTATTCAAGACCGGACGCTCCCCCTCAATATTACGAACCGGTCCCCTCGATTGCGGTGGACGGTCCGCTCACAGCCATTGATACACGCATGCGATATTTGATATGGTCCATAACAATTATCAAATATAACATCAAGGGTGGGGAACGACCCGTCCCGAATTTAACGGCATTACGAGCACGAGGCGATGACCGTTTCCAAGGCTGCTGAAAAGACCGCTGAAAAGACCTCCGAAAAGCCGGCCGACCCGGCCAAGGGCCGCAAGGACGCGGCCGAATCGCAGGGGCAGGGGGCTGCCGAGGCGCTCCAGCTCGGCGGGCTTTCCGAACAGCTCGGCTATGTCTTGAAGCGGGCGCAACTCAAGGTGTTCGAGAATTTCTTGCGCTGCATGGCCTCGCTCCAGCTCACGCCGGCGCAGTTCTCCGTGCTACTGCTGGTCGAGAAGAATCCAGGCCGTAACCAGACCGAGATCGCCTCCACCCTTGGCATCCTGAGGCCGAACTTCGTGGCGATGCTCGACAACCTCGAGAGCCGCGACCTCTGCGCGCGGATCCGCTCCACCAACGACCGCCGCTCGCACATCCTGGTGCTGACCGACAAGGGCAAGGCCGTGCTGGCCCGCGCCAAGAAGCTCGTCGCCACCAAGCACGAGGCCCGGCTGAACGATCTGCTCGGGCAAAGCAACCGCGAAGCCCTGATTGCAATGCTTTCGAAGATCGCCAACGAGTTTTGAGGCGGGCAGTCACTCCCCGAGTGCGCGAGCGCGCCCCGGCCTGATTGGCTTCTGTCGCGGTGTCCGCGTCTCTCCTCTCGCTCTGTCGTTCCTGGACGGTCCGCCAGACAGCTGCACGATAACGCTCGGGGCGCGTCAGGCGCGCCTTGAATAGGGACGAGCCTGCTGGTGCGAGCGCGTGAGTTCCGAGGACGTCGACCGGATATGACGCGCTGCATATATAAAATGATGCTTGAAACATCATTTTATGCGCCCTAAGCTTGGCAAATCAATCATTGTAATCGCCACGGACATCCTGCACCGTGATCACAGCCGCGCAGCTTCGAGCCGCCCGTGCCTTGCTCAGGATCGATCAGCGCGAACTCGCGCAGCGCTGTTCGCTGTCGCTGCCGACGATCCAGCGCATGGAGGCCTCCGAAGGGGTGATCCGCGGCAATGTCGATTCCCTGGTGAAGCTGGTTGAGGCGCTGTCGGTTGCCGGCATCGAGTTGATCGCCGAGGGGGCGGTGTCAAGCGCCGGGGGCCGCGGGGTGCGGCTGAAATCTCCACCTCCGAGCGCGGACGACAAACCATGATCGAGGACCGGCCATGATCGCCGTCGCGCTATGGTCGGTGGCCGCTCTGCTGGCGCTGGCTCCTGCCGGAATCGTGCTGTCGACGCGCCCGCGCGGCTCGATCATCCTTTACGGCGGATGCCTGATCGCCACATCGACGCTCTGTGTTACGGCGCTGTCCGGTCTGCTCTATCCCCCTCAGCCGGCGCCGAGCGCGATATTGCCGATCGGACTGCCCTGGCTCGGTGCTCATTTCCGCCTCGATGCGCTGTCCGCCTTCTTCCTCGTCGTCGTTAATCTCGGCGGCGTCGCCGCCAGCCTGTTCGCGCTCGGTTACGGCCGGCACGAGGATTCCCCCGGCCGCGTGCTGCCGTTCTATCCCGCCTACCTCGCAGCGATGAACGTCGTCGTGCTGGCAAACGACGCCTTCAGCTTCCTGGTCGCCTGGGAATTCATGTCGCTGACCTCCTGGGCGATGGTCGTGTCGCATCACCGGGACCCGGAGAATGTCCGCGCCGGCTATGTCTATATTCTGATGGCAAGTTTCGGCACGCTGGCGCTGCTGCTCGCCTTCGGCCTGCTCGCGAGCGACGCCGGTTACGATTTCGATGCGATCCGAGCCTCGCATCCTTCCGCTGAGCTGACCGGCACGGTGGTCATCCTCGTGCTGCTGGGTGCCGGCTCCAAGGCCGGCCTGGTGCCGCTGCACGCCTGGCTGCCGCTCGCCCATCCCGCCGCGCCCAGCCACGTCTCCGCACTGATGAGCGGCGTCATGACCAAGGTCGCCGTCTACGGCTTCGTGCGCATCGTCTTTGATCTCGTGCCCGAACCGGTGTGGTGGTGGAGCATGGTGGTGCTGCTGGTCGGCGGTCCGACGGCGACGCTGGGCGTGCTCTATGCGCTGATGCAGCGCGATATCAAGCGCGTGCTCGCCTATTCAACGATTGAGAACATCGGCATCATCTTCACCGGCCTCGGGCTGGCGCTGGCTTTCAAGGCGGAAGGGCTCGACTGGGTGGCGGCGCTCGCCTTCACCGCGGCGATGCTGCACGTCTTCAATCACGCGCTGTTCAAGAGCCTGTTGTTCTTCGGCGCCGGCGCGGTGCTGGGAGCGACCGGCGAGCGCGACATGGAGAAGCTCGGCGGCCTGATCCATCGCATGCCGAAGACGGCGTTCGCGATGCTGGTCGGCTGCGTCGCGATCTCGGCCTTGCCGCCGTTCAACGGCTTCGTTTCGGAATGGCTGACCTTCCAGGCGATCCTGCTGTCACCGCAACTGCCCTCTTGGGGCCTCAAGCTGGTCATTCCGGCGGTCGGCGGATTGCTGGCGCTCGCGGCCGCCTTTGCCGCGGCCTGCTTCGTCAAGCTCTACGGCATCAGCTTCCTCGGTCGGCCGCGTTCGGATGTGGCGGCGTCAGCGCGCGAGACTGACGGCTTCTCGCTGACCGCAATGTTCGCGCTTGCCGCCTTCTGTCTCATTGCCGGGATCCTCCCCGGGTTGTTCATCGACGCACTGGCGCCGGTGAGCAAGGACATGGTCGGCAACATCATGCCGCATCAGGTCGGATTGCAGTGGCTCACGATCGTACCGATTGCGGAAAGCCGCAGCTCCTATAACGGCCTTCTGGTGTTCCTGTTCGCGGCACTCTGCGGCACGGCCGCGGCGTCAGCCATTCACCGTCTCGCCTCCGACCGCTTGCGCCGCGCGCCGGCCTGGGATTGCGGCTATCCCGACGCGGACCCGGCGATCCAGTACTCGGCCTCCAGCTTCTCGCAGCCGATCCGCCGCGTGTTCGGCAGCGTCATCTTTGGCGCACGCGAGATCGGCGAGATGCCGCCGCCGTCCTCGGCGCTTCCCGCGCGGCTCAAGGTCGAACTGCACGATCTGATCTGGGACGGGCTGTACGCGCCGATCGCGAAGGCCATCGGCTTTGCGACGGAGCGCATCAATGTCCTGCAGTTCTTCAGCATCCGCCGCTACCTAACGCTGGTGTTCGTGGCGCTGGTCGTGCTGCTGCTGGTGGTGGCGCTATGAACGAGCTGCGCGACATCCTCTCCCAGGGCGCGCAGATGTCGCTGGTGCTGGGGCTCGCGCCGCTGCTGACGGGTTTCGTGCGGAAGGTGAAGGCTCGGCTGCTACGCCGGCGCGGGCCGCCGCTGCTCCAACCTTATCGCGACCTCATCCGCCTGATGCGCAAGGACGTGGTGCTCGCGGACAACGCCTCCTGGCTGTTCCGCGTCATTCCCTATCTGATCTTCGCGGGCACCTGGGTCGCCGCCTCGCTGGTGCCGACCTTCGGCAATGGTCTGTTGTTCTCCTGGACCGCCGATCTCATCGCCATCACTGCGCTGCTCGGCAGCGCCCGTTTCTTCCAGGCGCTCGCCGGCATGGACGTCGGAACCGCCTTCGGCGGCATCGGCTCCAGCCGTGAGGTGATGATCGCCTCCCTCGCCGAGCCCGCGATGCTGATCACCGCGTTCTCGGTTGCAATGATCGCCGGCTCGACGCAGCTCCCCACGGTGGCCGAGTTCATGGGCTCGGACGCGGTCGGCCTGCGCGTGTCGTTGGGGATGGCGTTCGTGGCGCTGACCATCGTGGCGCTGGCGGAGAATGCCCGTATCCCCATCGATAACCCCGCCACCCATCTCGAGCTCACGATGGTGCACGAGGCCATGGTGCTGGAATATTCAGGGCGGCATCTCGCGCTGATCGACTTGTCGTCGCAGCTCAAGCTTCTGCTCTATGTCTCGCTGATCGCCTGCGTGTTTCTGCCATGGGGCACGGCGACCGCGGATGCGAGCGTTGCAAGGCTCGCTCTTGGCGCGCTGGTCTATCTCGGCAAGCTGACGGTCCTCGGATTCCTGCTTGCCGTGTTCGAGACCGCAATCGCCAAGATGCGCGTGTTCAGGATTCCGGAGTTCTTGGGCGCGGCGCTGATGCTGGCATTGCTTGCCACGCTGTTGCGCTTCGTGTCGGGGAGCCTGTGAGATGAGCAGCCTGCAATTCGACATCGCCCATCTGCTCGCCGGCTCCCTCGTGCTGGCGAGCTTCATGATGCTGTATCAGGATCGGCTCTATGCGCTGCTCAACGTCTATGCGCTGCATGCCGGCGTGCTGGCGCTGTCGGTCGGCTGGCAGGCCTATGTGCAGCAGGCGCCGCATCTCTATATCACGGCGCTGATCGCGCTGGTCTTCAAGGCCATCATCATCCCCGTGGCGCTGCACCGGATCATCAAGCGGCTCGGTATCCACCGCGAGATCGAGAACGTGATCGGCATCGGGTTGACGATGATGGCCGGGATAGGTCTCGTCGCGCTGTCGATGGTGGTGATGTTGCGGGTGACGCCGGGCGCCGATGCCCTCGCGCGCGAGGACCTCGCCTTCGCGCTGTCGGTGGTGCTGCTGGGACTCCTGATCATGGTTACGCGACGCAACGCCGTGAGCCAGGTCGTCGGCTTCATGTCGCTGGAGAACGGGCTGGTGCTGGCGGCAACCGGAGCCAAGGGCATGCCGCTGGTGGTCGAGATCAGCGTAGCCTTCTCGGTGCTGATCGCTTTCATCGTGATCGGGATATTCCTGTTCCGCATCCGCGAGCGCTTTGACAGCGTGGACGTGCAGGCGCTCGATCGCTTCCGGGGAGAGCGGCGATGACGATCGATGCGCTCGGTGCGATCCTGCTGATCCCGTCCGTCTCGGCCGCTCTGCTCGCGATCCTGCCTGGCTACATGCTGGCGGCAAAGCTCAACATCGTCGCGGCGCTCGCCACCTTCCTCACCTCGCTGTCCTTCTTCGTGATCGAGCCGGCGTCGGGGCAATATCTGCTGCTCGACGACCTCAACAAGGTCTTCATAATTCTGACCACCTTCATCGGCTTCACGACCTCGGTCTTCAGCGCGAGCTACATCCAACACGAAATCGAGATCGGGCGGCTGACGCCGGCCTTCCTGCGTTTCTATCACGCGATGTACCAGATGCTGATGTTCGCGATGAACCTCGCGCTCGTCGCCAACAATATCGGCCTGATGTGGGTCGCGGTCGAGGTGGCGACGCTGACGACCGTGCTGATGGTCGGTATCTACCGCACCCATGAGGCGCTGGAAGCCGCATGGAAATACTTCATCCTCGGTAGCGTCGGCATCGCGCTCGCGCTGTTCGGCACCATCCTGGTCTATATGGCGGCGCGCCCCGCGGTGGGCGAGGGGCTGGACGGCATGGTCTGGACGGTGCTGGTGCAGCACGCCGCACAGTTCGACCCGGCATTGCTCAACGTCGCCTTCGTCTTCCTCTTGCTGGGCTACGGCACCAAGGTCGGCCTCGCGCCGTTGCACGCCTGGCTGCCGGATGCGCATGCCGAGGGCCCGACGCCGATCTCGGCCGTGCTGTCCGGTCTGTTGCTCAATGTCGCGCTCTATGCGCTGCTGCGCTTCAAGATGATGCTCGCGGTCAACTCCGAGGCGATCGCGCCGGGTCCGCTGATGGTGACCATGGGCCTGATCTCGGTGATCTTCGCCGCGCTGATGCTGTACCGGCGCCGCGACATCAAGCGGATGTTCGCCTATTCCTCGATCGAGCATATGGGCATCATCGTCTTCGCCTTCGGCATGGGCGGCCCGCTCGCCAATTTCGCGGCTTTGTTGCACATGGCCATGCATTCGCTGACCAAGTCGGCAATCTTCTTCGCTGTCGGCCATATCGCCCAGGTCAAGGGCACACAGAAGATCGCCGATATCGGCGGCCTCACGACGACCAACCCCGTGCTCGGCTGGGGCCTGATGCTGGGCGTCATCGCCATCGTCGGGCTGCCGCCGTTCGGCATCTTCATGAGCGAGTTTCTGGTGGTGAGCTCGACGTTCGCCCGCGCGCCCTGGCTGACGGTGATCCTGGTGCTCGGCATCATCATCGCGCTCGGCGGGCTTTTCCTGCGGGTCGGCGTGGTGATGTTCGGCGAGCCCAAAGGCAGGACCGCACCCGCCGAAGCCTCCTACGTGCCGATGTTCATACACCTCGGATTGGTGCTGATGGCCGGCATCTATCTGCCGCCGGTGCTGGTCACTGGCTTCCAGAACGTCGCCAAGCTCCTGGGATAAGCGATGGGCATCCTCGACAGCATCCCCCATGTCAAAGCGGTGTCGTCGCACCGGCCCTGGCCGCGCGCCGTCGTGACGGAAGCGGGCTGGCAGGTGGCGATCGATCGGCTGGTCGAGGGGGGCCTCACACTGCTCGGCTTCTGGGGCGAGCCGAGCGCGGTGCATATGGCGATGCTCGATGCAGGCTCGGCCGCGGTCGCGGTCGTCACCTACGAGTGTACGGCCGCCACATTTCCAAGCGTCGCCAACCGTCATCCGCCGGCGCTTCGGCTGGAGCGGACCATCCATGATCTGTTCGGGCTTGTTCCGACAGCTGCGCACGATCTGCGGCCGTGGCTCGATCACGACGCCTGGGGCCAATCCTATCCGCTGTCCGGCCGCAACGCATTGCGCGAGGTGCGGCCGTACCAATTCCTGCCGGCGGAGGGCGAGGCGTTGCACCAGGTGGCGGTCGGCCCGGTCCATGCCGGGATCATCGAGCCCGGCCATTTCCGCTTCACCGCCAATGGCGAACATGTGGTGCGGCTGGAGCAGCGGCTCGGCTACACCCACAAGGGCATCGAGTCGCTGATGCAGGGTGCGAGCCTCGAGGCCGCGGCAAAGCTCGCCGGCCGCGCCTCCGGCGACAGCGCCGTCGCCTATGCCTTCGCTTTTGCGTGTGCCGTGGAAGCAGCACTGCAGATCGAGGCGCCGAGGCGAGCGACCCTCTTGCGGGCGCTGATGGCGGAGTTGGAGCGGCTCGCCAACCATCTGGGCGACATCGGTGCCATCTGCAACGACGCTTCGTTCGCGCTGATGCATGCCCAGACCGGCGTTTTGCGTGAGCGTTGCCTGCGCGCTGCGAACGTCGCGTTCGGCCATCGCCTGATGATGGACGTCATCGTGCCCGGTGGCGTGAGGCGTGACATTGCGCCGGACGGCGTTTCCGCGCTACGCGCGCTGCTCGCGGAGTTACGCAAGGTCTTTCCGCGCTTGATCGAGCTCTATGACAACACGGCGTCCTTGCAGGACCGCACCGTCACCACGGGCATCGTGAAGGCGGAATATGCGCGCCAGTTTGGCGCCGGCGGTTATGTCGGCCGCGCCTCGGGCCGCGATTTCGATGCGCGGCGGGCGCTGGCCTACATGCCTTACGACGCGTTGTCGTTCGAAGTGCCGGTCCTGCAGGCCGGCGACGTGAATGCGCGGGTCTGGATCCGAATTCGCGAGGTCGAGCAGAGCGTCGCGTTGATCGAGCAGATTCTTGACCGGCTTGGCCCTGGCGAACTCGAAACCGCGCTGCCAGCCCGGAGCGGCGGCGGTGGCTGTGAAGGCATGGCGCTCACCGAGGCCTTCCGCGGCGACGTTCTGGTGTGGCTGCGGCTCGATGGCGAGTTGCGCGTCGAACGCTGCCACCTGCGCGACGCGTCGTGGTTCCAGTGGCCGCTGCTGGAAACCGCGATCGACGGCAACATCATTGCCGACTTCCCGCTTTGCAACAAATCGTTCAACTGTTCCTATTCGGGCGTGGACCTCTAAGCCATGCGCAAGACCCTGCTCGAAAGCCTCACCCATGGTTCGCTGACGGAGCCCGCTCCGGCGCCGGACGGTTCGGCGCTGGCCGAGCTTGCAGCCAAGGTCGACCGTGCTGCCCAGGCCCGGCTCGGGCGTTCTCTTGCCATTCGCGAGGTCGATGCCGGATCCTGTAACGGCTGCGAACTGGAGATCCACGCGCTTTCCAACGCCTTCTACGACATCGAACGTTTCGGCCTGCGCTTCGTCGCCTCGCCACGCCATGCCGACGTGCTGCTGGTCACGGGTCCCGTGACGAAGAACATGCGGGAAGCGCTGGAGCGGACCTACAACGCGACGCCAGATCCGAAATGGGTCGTCGCGGTCGGCGCTTGTGCGGTCGATGGCGGTATGTTCAGAGACAGCTACGCCTGCGTCGGCGGCGTATCCGAGACTGTCCCGGTGGATCTGCACATCAGGGGCTGCCCGCCGTCACCGACGGACTTGCTGAAGGGTCTCCTCGCGCTGCTGGAGCACGTCGGCGGCAAACGCTAAGCCGCCCACGCGCCGTCGCTGCGAATGTCCTGGATTCGCTTCCGCACGGGACGAGCCTAATCCACCAGGATGACCCTGATGTCATTGACGTTGGTCAGCGTCGGACCCGGCAGCAGCAGGTCGCCGGTGGCCTCGAAGAACGCGGTGGCGTCGTTGTTGTCCAGATATTCCTGCGGCTTCAGCCCCTGCGCCTTCATCTTGGCGAATGTCGCCGCGTCGACCAGCGCCCCGGCGGGGTCGGTGGGGTGACCGGCACCGCCGTCGGCGCCGTCGGTATCCCCTGCCAGCGCCGAAACGTCCGGCGTGTCTTTGAGCAGGTTGGCCAGCGCCAGCGCGTATTCCTGGTTCGGCCCGCCGCGCCCCTGGCCGCGCACGGTCACCGTGAGCTCGCCGCCGGAGAGGATCGCAAGGCGCCTGCCTTGCGCGCGCGCGTCCAGCGCCAGTCTGGCGTGCGCGGCGGCAACCTCGCGCGCCTCGCCCTCGAGGTCGGCGCCGAGGTCGATGGTCTCGTAGCCGGAATCGCGCGCGAGCTTCACCGCGGCGTCGAGCGACTGCTTGGGCCGCGCGATCAGTTCGAAACGCGCGCGCGCGAAGGCGGCATCGTCGGGCTTGCAGCTTTCGTTGGCGGGATCGTCGAGCGCGCGGCGGACGGCATCGTCGATGCCGAGCTTGTATTTCGCGACGATGGCGCGTGCGTCCGCCAGTGTGGTCGGATCGGGCACGGTCGGGCCGGAGGCGATTGCGGAAGGATCGTCATGCGGCACGTCCGAGATCGCGAGCGTCACGATCTCGGCGGCATTCTTGCCGGCGCGCGCCAGCCGGCCGCCCTTGATCCGCGACAGATGTTTCCGGACAATATTCATCTCGCCGATCGGCGCGCCCGAGCGCAGCAGCGCCTTGTTGACCGCCTGCTTCTGCGCGAAGCTGATGCCGTCCACCGGCGCGATCCAGTTGGCGGAGCCGCCGCCGGTGAGCAGCACCAGGAGCAGATCGTCCGGCCCGGCCTCGCCTGCGAGCGCGAGCGTGTCGGCGGCGCCCTTCAGGCCGGCTTCGTCCGGCACGGGATGACCGGCTTCGACCACGCGGATGCGGCGCGTCGGCACGCCGTAGCCGTGGCGCGTGGTGGCGATGCCGACGAGGCGTTCGGGCGCGAGCTGGAGCGTGTCGAGATAGTGCCGCTCGGCCGCCGCGGCCATGGCGCCAGCGCCCTTGCCGGCGGCGAGGCAGACCACGCGTCCTTGGGGCGCGGGCGGCAAGTGCGGCGCCAGCACCACATTAGGATGGGCGGCGGCGACGGCGGCGTCATAGAGTGCGCGGAGCAGGGGGCGTCGATCGGTCATCACGAAAGGCCTTGAGCAGACGGAACAAGCTGGCGGTCACGCCGCTCACATGCCTATCGCATCAGGCGCAAAAGCGTAAGCGGCCACTGCCATTATTCGATTGTGCAATCGCGTCATCATGATCGGCGCGCAAGCAAAAGCCCCCTGCGCGGTCGGCGCAGGGGGCGTGGCATTGGCAAGTCGCGCGGGGCTAAAGCATGATCCGGAAAAGTGCGCAGCGGTTTTCCGAAAAGATCATGCTTAAACAACAACCTAAAGCGCGATGACGATTCATCCTAATCGCATCGCGCTTTAGCCGCCGGCGTCGGCGCTGATCACGTCGCCGAACAGGTCCCACTTCTCGCCCTTGAACTTCATGAGCTGAAGCGAGCTGATCGGTGCGAAGTCGTTCGGGCCGGTGTTGATCTTGATGCCGGGCAGCAGCACTTCGGTGCGGAAGTCCTTCAGGCTCGCCGCCTGCTTCATGACGTTCGCGCGCGTGAGGTCGTCGCCGCACTTCTTCAACACTTCCACCAGGGTCTGCGCCACGCCGTAGCCGACGATGGTGCCGCCGTCGAGCTTGTCGCCTTCAGGGAAGTACTTCGCCATGAACTCCAGGAAGGCCTTCATGCCGGCGTCGTCCTTCCACTGCGGGTCGGATACGTCCTTCAGATAGGCGGCCGAGATGATGTCTTGCGAATTCTCGAAGCCGGCGGGCTTGATCACGCTGCCGACCGAGGCCGAGACGTTGTTGAGGAAGTGGGTCGGCTTCCAGCCGATTTCGGAGATCTTCTTGATCGCCTGCGCCGCGAACTTGGGCGTGGTGATGTTGATGAAGACGTCGGCGCCGGTCGCCTTCAGCTTGACGATGTGATTGTCGATCGTCGGCTCCGACGTCTCGTAGCTTTCCTCGAGCACGATCATGCTCGCGGCCTTGGCGCCGAGGCCGTCCTTCAAACCCTTCAGGTAGTCCTTGCCGTAGTCGTCGTTCTGGTAGAGCACGCCGATCTTGGCGTTCGGCATGGCCTTCATGATGTACTTCGCGTAGATCTGCGTCTCGCTCTGGTAGTTGGGTTGCCAGCCCATCGTCCAGGGGAAATTCTGCGGATCGTTCCACTTGGTGGCGCCGGTCGCGACGAACAGCTGCGGCACCTTCTTCGAGTTCATGTATTTCTGGATCGCCGAGTTCGGCGGCGTACCGAGCGAGTTGAAAACGAGCAGCACTTCATCGCTCTCGACCAGCTTGCGCGCCTGCTCCACCGTCTTCGGCGGCGAATAGGCGTCGTCGTAGGAGACGAAATTGATCTTGCGGCCGTTGATGCCGCCCTCGTCATTGACCTTCTTGAAATAGGCGGCTTCGGTCCGCCCGATGACGCCGTAGGCGGAGGCCGGTCCGCTGTAGGGCATGATGTTGCCGATCTTGATCTCGGTATCGGTCGCGCCGGTATCGTATTTTTTCTGGGCTGACGCGGTGGATGTCGTAGCCGCAAAGAGCGCAAGCGCCAGTGACGCAGCAGCAATTTTGCCGGTGACAGCAGGCATTCCAATCTCCCTGTTTTTTCTTGGTGTGTGCGTCCTTGTTCTTGGCTTGATGGTTCTTGGTGACGCGGTCGCAATTCAATACGATTTGCTCGAAAGCTTCAAGGAAAAGCCCCGCGGGCAGGGCCGCGGGGCTTGCTTCTTTAGTAGCCATTGGTGCCGGCCGGCCTCTTCAACCGCCGGCGTCGCTGCTAATGACGTCGCCGAACAGTTCCCATGTCTCGCCCTTCAATCGCTGCAGCTGCAATTGGGAGATCGGGGCGAAGTCGCTGGCACTGGTGTTAACCTTCACGCCCGGCAGCAGGCCAACAGGTTCGAAGTCCCTGAGGCTGGCCGCCTGCTTCATGACATTCTCACGTGACAGATTGTCGCCGCATGCTTTGAGTACCTGCACCATGCCCTGAGACACGATGAAGCCGTACATCACCGCCCCGTCGGCCCGGTTGGCCTCGGGATAGTATTTGTCCAGGAATTCGTTCCACGCCTTCATCGCAGCATCATTCTTCCATTGCGGATCGGTCGGATCCTTGAAGTACGCAGAGGAGATGATGTCCTGCGCGGCCTCGAAGCCGGCCGGCTTGATGACGCTCCCGATATTGGCCGAGACGTTGTTGAGGAAATGCAGCGGCTTCCAGCCGAGTTCGGCGTTCTTCTTGATCGCCTGCGCCGCGAATTTCGGCGTGGTGATGTTGATGAAGACGTCGGCGCCCGTGGCCTTCAATCTCACGATGTGCGAATCGATGGTCGGTTCGGAGACTTCATAGCTGTCCTCGATGACAATCATCGAGGCCGCCTTGGCGCCGAGTCCGTCCTTGAAGCCCTTCAGATAGTCCTTGCCGTAATCGTCGTTCTGATACAGCACCGCGATCTTGGCGTCGGGTTTGTTCTTCAGGATATACTTCGCGTAGATGATCGTCTCGCTCTGGTAGTTCGGCTGCCATCCCATCGTCCAGGGGAAGTTCTGCGGGTCGTTCCACTTGGTGGCGCCAGTGGCGACAAACAGCTGAGGCACCTTCTTCTGGTTCAGGTATTTCTGGATCGCCGTGTTCGGCGGCGTACCGAGCGAATTGAAGATCAGCAGCACCTCGTCGCTCTCGACCAGCTTGCGCGCCTGCTCCACGGTTTTGGGCGGCGAGTAGCCGTCGTCATAGCTGACGAAGTTGATCTTGCGGCCGTTGATGCCGCCTTCGGCGTTGATCTTGCGGAAATACGCCTCCTCGGTCTTGCCGATTACGCCGTAGGCGGAGGCCGGCCCGCTGTAGGGCATGATATTGCCGATCTTGATTTCGGTGTCGGATGCGCCGGTGTCGTATTTCTTCTGCGCGAACGCTGTCGTGGACAGGGTGGCAGTCAGCACGAGGGCGGCCGAGAAGGCCCCCAATCGCACATGCATTGCAGGCATCTTGCTCTCCCTAGTTCGGTTTGAATGTGTCGATTGTTCTTGTTGGGAGCGATCATTGTGCGCCGCTCTGACACGCATTGAATACCCTTCTCAGGCGCCCAGCAAGGACGACACCCGCCGCCGGCGTCGCGGCGAGGTGCTTCTTTTTCGAGGGGATGCGGAATATTCCGGCGGGCGAGATGAAGCGGGTCGTTGCTCAGCTGCGCAGAGGTTGTGCTGTAAAATATGAACTATTTTAAACTGTTCCCTTGTAGGGCTTCAATGTCCCATCTCGCTGGAGATGACGTCGCCGAACAGCTCCCATTTCCGGCCCTTGAAGCGCATCATCTGCAACTGCTCGATCGGGGCGAAATTGTCCGGCGCGGTGTTGATCTTGATGCCGGGCAGCAGCGTGTCGGGTTCGAAATCCTTCAAGGAAGCCGCCTGCTTCATGACGTTCTCGCGGGTGAGATCGTCGCCGCACATCTGCAGCACCTTCACCATGGTCTGCGCGGCGGCATAGCCGAACACGACGCCGGCATCGAGCTTGTTGGCTCTGGGATCGTACTTCGCGAGGAAGTTATAGAACCTCTTCATGCCGTCATCGGCATTCCACTGCGGATCGGAGCCGTCCTTCATGTAGGTCGCCGACAGGACGCCTTGGGATATCTCGAGGCCGGCCGGTTCGATCACGCCGCCGACGGAGGCCGAGACGTTGGAGATGATGTGGACCGGATGCCAGTTGATCTCCGCCGCCTTCTTGATCGCCTGCGCGGCGAATTTCGGGGTGGTGATGCTGATGAAGACGTCGGCGCCCGAGGCCTTCAGCTTCACGACGTGCTCGTCGATCGTGGGCTCGGAGGTATCGTAGGACTCCTGCAGCACGATCATCGAGGCTTTGGCGCCGAGGCCGTCCTTCAACCCCTTCAGATAGTCCTTGCCGAAATCATCGTTCTGGTAGAGCACGCCGATCTTTCCGTCCGGCTTCTCCTTCATGATGTACTTGGCGTAGATGCGCGCCTCGCTGGCGTAGCTCGGCTGCCAGCCCATGGTCCAGGGATATTGCTTCGGGTCGTTCCACTTCGAGGCGCCGCTCGCGACGAACAATTGCGGCACCTTCTTCTCGTTCATGTATTTGCGGATGGCGCTGTTGGTGGAGGTGCCGAGCGAGCCGAAGATCAGGAGCACCCCGTCGCTCTCGACCAGCTTGCGCGCCTGCTCCACCGTCTTCGGCGGCGAATAGGCGTCGTCGTAGGAGATGAGCCTGATCTTGCGGCCGTTGACGCCGCCCTCGGCATTGATCTTGTTGAAATAGGCTTCCTCGACCTTGCCGATCGCGGCATAGGCCGAAGCAGGGCCGCTATAGGGCATGATGTTGCCGATCTTGATCTCGGTATCGGAGGCGCCGGTGTCGTAATTGTTCCGCGCCAGTGCCGGGCTGCCCATTGCAGTGCACAATGCGACTGCGACCAGAAGCGCCACAACCTGACATCGAACGGCAGTCATCATTCTCCCACCCCGAGTTGGATCGGCGCCGCATTGAACAAGATTGACGCGTGACGTCAACAAAAAGCCCCCGCGATCGCTCGTGGGGGCTTCTTGGGCTCGGACTATTAGGTCAGCGTGTCACTCGGAGGCGACGTCGCCGCTGATGATCTCACCGAACAGTTCCCACTTCTCACCCTTGAACCGCTGCATCTGGAGCTGCGAAATCGGGGCGAAGTCGGTGGGGCCGGTGTTGATCTTGACGCCGGGCAGGAGCGTGTCCGGCGCAAAATCCTTCAACGAAGCCGCCTGCTTCATCAGATTGGCGCGGGTCAGATCGTCGCCGCACATTTCCAGGACCTTGGCCAGGGTCGAGGCTGCACCGTAGCCGTAGACCATGGCGGTGTCGGTCTTGTCGGCGCCGGGCATGTACTTGTCGACGAACTCATTCCACTTCTTCATGCCGGGATCGTTGGCCCATTGCGGGTCGGTGGAGTCCTTGGCATAGGCCGCCGACAGCACGCCCTGCGCGGCATCAAATCCGGCCGGCTTCATCACGCTGCCGACCGAGATCGACACGTTGGTGAGGATCTGCAGCGGCTTCCAGGTGAGCTCGGCCGTCTTCTTGATGGTCTGGGCCGCGAACTTCGGCGTCGCATAGATCAGGAGCACGTCGGGATTGGCGGCCTTGATCTTGACGATGTGGCCGTCGACCGACGGCTCCGACACCTCATAGCTCTCTTCCATGACGATCATGGACGAGGCCTTTGCGCCGAGGCCGTCCTTGGTGCCCTTGAGGTAGTCTTTGCCGAAATCGTCGTTCTGATAGAGGATCGCGACCTTGGCGTCGGGCTTTTCCTTCATCAGCCATTTGGCATAGATCTGGGCTTCGCTCTGGTAGGAGGGCTGCCAGCCGATGGTCCAGGGGAAGTTCTTCGGATCGTTCCACTTGGTGGCGCCGGTGGCGACGAACAGCTGCGGAATCTTCTTGGCGTTGAGATATTTCTGGATCGCGCTGTTCGAGGGCGTGCCGAGCGGGTTGAACACGGCCAGCACCTCGTCGCTCTCGACGAGCTTGCGCACCTGCTCGACCGCCTTCGGCGGCGAATAGGCGTCGTCATAGGTGACGAAGTTGATCTTGCGGCCGTTGATGCCGCCCTTGTCGTTGATCATCCGGAAATAGGCTTCCTCGGTCTTGCCGATGATGCCGTAGGCCGATGCCGGACCGCTGTACGGCATGATGTTGCCGATCTTGATCTCGGTATCGGACGCGCCGGTGTCGTATTTCTTTTGGGCGAGTGCAGCGCCGGAGGTGAGGGCAATGGCCGCCGTTGCCGTGACCAGCGCGGCGGCTCGCAGTGTTCTTCCAAATCGCAATTCGGTCTCCTTGGTTTAAACAACAGTCTTCGAGTGTTTCAGTTTCTTCTGAGCTTGCCGGCGAATTGCTGGCCCAGGATCGCGATCTGCCTTGCGCCATGCGGCACGAGGTAGATGACCAGGAACAGCAGCACGCCGAACACCGCGCCGGAAAGGCCCTTGGAGATGCTTTCCGCCATGTTCGGCACGAAGATGATGAAGGCCGCGCCGACGAACGAGCCGGGCAGCCAGCCGACGCCGCCGACCACCATGCCGAGGAACAGCGAGATCGCCAGCGTGATGGTGTAGCTGTCGGGCGCCACGAACTGCACCGCGATGGCGCCGAGCGAGCCGGCGACGCCGGTGATGCCGGCGGACACGCCGAAGGCCAGCGTCTTGTACAGGGCGACGTTGACACCCATCGAGGAGGCCGCGATCTCGTTGTCGCGGATCGCCATGAAGGCGCGGCCGGAGCGGGAGCGCAGCAGGTTGACCGAGAAGACGTAGATCGCGACCGTCACGATCAGCGTGAAATAGTACAGCCACATGTCCTGCGACATCGGCAGGCCGAACGGCGCGTCCGGCTTGGTGACGACGAGGCCCTGCACGCCGCCGGTCCAGTGCTCGAGGAAATTCAGCTTCAGCAGCTGCGGCATCGCGGTGGCGAGCGCGAAGGTCGCGAGCGCGAGATAGACGCCCGACAGTCTCAGCGCCGGCTTGCCGAACAGGTAACCGAATCCGAAGCAGACCGCCGCGGAAACCGGAATTGTCAGCGCGTAATTGACGTTGAAGTACTCCATCAGCACCGCCGACGTATAGGCGCCGACGGCGTAGAACGCGCTCTGGCCGAGCGAGAACTGGCCGGAGCCGCCGGTCAGGATGTTCAGCGCCAGCACGGCCAGCCCGTAGATCAGGAGCATCGTCATCTGGAAGATGATGAAGTTCTTGACGAACACCGGCACGAGCAACAGCACCGCCAGCACCAGCAGCGAGGTGCCGGTGCCCAGCGTCATCGCCCGCTTCGGAACGGCCTCGACCGCCTGGTGGCCTTCTGCAACGACTTCTTCTGCAGCGCTCATGATCAAACTCGCTTGACGATGTGCCGGCCGAACAGGCCAGCGGGTTTGACGACCAGGACGGAGATGATCAGCGCGAGCGCGATCGGGAGTTTCAGCTCGTTGCCCACGCCGGGGATGTAGGTTCCGGCGAGGTTCTCGAAGACGCCGACCAGGAAGCCGCCGACCACGGCGCCGAACGGGCTCGACAATCCGCCGAGCACCGCGGCGGCGAAGCCGTAGATCAGCACGCCGCCCATCATGTTGGGCTCCAGGAACACCACCGGTGCGATCAGCATGCCGGCGATCGAGCCGATCGCGGTCGCCATGCCCCAGCCGAGCGCGATCATCCAGCTCGTGTTGATGCCGACGAGGCGGGCCGATTCAGGCACCGAGGCCGCCGCGCGCATCGCCAGACCGATCCGCGTGTACTGGAAGAAGAAGTAGAGGCCGAGCAGCAGCAGCACGGTGACGCCGATCATGCCGGCCTGGTGGGTCGAGATCAGCTGGCTGCCCAGGAACGGCGAGGAGCCGAACGGGGTCGGGTATTGCTTGATGGTGAAGTCCCAGATCAGGCCGGCCGAGGAGTTGATGATCGCGAACAGCGCGATGAAGCCGGCAACGTTGGTCAGCACCGGCGCTTTCGCCAGCGGCTTGAACAGGATGCGCTCGATCGCAATTCCGGCGACGAAGGAGAATGCCAGCGTGATCAGGAAGGCGGCCCAATAGGACAGGCCCCATTGCATCAGCTGCCAGGAGATGAAGGTCGAGAACATCGCCATCTCGCCTTGCGCGAAGTTGAGATGGTCGATGGCCTGGTAGATCATCACCACGGCCAGCGCCATGCAGGCGTAGATCGCGCCCGTGGCGATGCCGGCCAGGACCTGGTTGGTAAACAGTTCCATTGTCCCGGCTCCCTCAGTAACCCAGATAGGATTTGCGGATTTCTTCGTTGTTCGCGATGTCCTTGGCCTTGCCTGACATCACGATGCGGCCGGTCTCGATCACATAGGCCTGGTCGGCGAGCTCGAGCGCGAGCTGGGCGTTCTGCTCGACCACCAGGATCGAGACCTTGTCCTCGCGATTGATCTTGCCGAGAATGCCGAACAGGTCGCGCACCACCAGCGGCGCGAGGCCGAAGGACGGCTCGTCCAGCAGCATCAGCCGCGGCCGCAGCATCAGGGCGCGGGCGACCGCAAGCATCTGCTGCTCGCCGCCGGAGAGCGTGCCGGCCTGCTGGGTGTGGCGCTGCTTCAGCACCGGGAAATGCGCATACATGCGCTCGATGTCGGAGACGATGCCGGCGCTGTCCTTGCGGGTGATGGCCCCGAGCTGGAGGTTCTCCTCCACCGTCATGGTGGTGAAGGTGCCGCGGCCCTGCGGCACATGGGCGATGCCGAACCGCACGATGCTCTCGGTGGAGCGGTTGTTCAGCGGCTTGCCGTCGAACTCGATGCCGCCGGTCGAGCGCACCATGTTGCAGATCGCGCGCAGCGTGGTGGTCTTGCCGGCGCCGTTGGCGCCCAAGAGCGTCGTCAGCGAGCCTTCGTTGAGCGAGAAGGACAGGCCGTGGAGCGCCTGGACCTGGCCGTAATAGGCGCGCAGGTCCTTGACGTTGAGCAGTGTCGTCATTGGTCCTTGCTCCCGAGATAGGCCTTGATGACGTCGGGGTCTGCCTGCACCTGGGCGGGCGTGCCTTCCGCGAGCTTCTTGCCGAAGTTCAGTGCAACCACGTGGTCGGCGATCGACATCACGAGGCCCATGTGGTGCTCGACCAGCAGCACGGTCATGTGGCGCTCGTCGCGGATGCGGCGGATCAGGTCGCCGAGCACATGGACTTCCTCGTGATTGAGGCCGCCGGCGGGCTCGTCGAGCAGCAGGATCTTCGGATCGGCCGCGAGCGCGCGCGCCAGCTCGACGCGCTTCTGCGTGCCGAAGGGCAGGCCGGAGACGACGGTGTGGGCGACGTCCTCGAGGTCGAGATAGGCGAGGATCTCGTGCACCTTCTTGTTGACGTCGGTTTCGCTGCGGCGAATCCAGGCCAGGCGCAGCGAGTCGCTGATGATGTCGCTGGAGGTCCGGGCGTGCGTTCCGACGCGAACGTTGTCCATCACCGAGAGGTTCGGAAACAGCGCCACGTTCTGGAAGGTGCGGCCGATGCCGATCTCGGCGATCCGGTGCGGCGGCCGCGACAGGATGCTTACGCCATCCATCAGGATATCGCCGGACGAGGGCTGATACAGCCGGGACAGACAGTTGAACAGCGTGGTCTTGCCGGCACCGTTGGGGCCGATCAAGCCGAGGATCTGGCCCTTGTGCATGTCAAAGGACACGCCGTTGAGCGCGATGATACCGCCGAACACGACGCTGACGTCGCGAACCGCGAGCAGGGGCGATGTCCCCTGCGCGAGCTGTGCCTGCGTCATCTCGTCTCGCTCACGTCGTTCGGTGAGCGAAGGGGCGATGCGAACCGCTCCCGCCGATGAAAAAGGCTATCTGATCCCCTCGGGCACACGCGCAACTTTCCCTCCTGATTTCAGCTTTTTGCTGACGTCTTTTTTGGAATGCGGCATCAGACCCCCGAGCGCCGCTTCGATGTTCCTTACCATCGCCAAGAGGCGCGGTCCAATGTCGTTGATCAAACGCTCTTCCGTGAAGCGGAATGCGGGGGCGCCGCAATTGAATGCGTAAGGTCCGGTTCCGTCGTTGAGCTTGAGCGCAACGCCGGCGGCGCCGATGTCGTCGTGCCAGTCGCCGACCGAAATCGCAAAGCCGTATTTCGCGACGGTTTCGCCGGAGCGTTCCAGCCCGTCGCGCATCTTTGCCCAGCGGCTGCCGTAGTGTTCGCGCAACAGACGCGACAACTCCGCGCGGTCGGCGTCGTCGAGCGCCCAGAAATAGGCACGGCCCATCGCACTGGTTGCGATCGGCACGCGGGAGCCGACGTCAAGTTGAACGCCGACCGTCTCGCTGCCGCGGCTTTGCCCGAAATAGATCATGCTGTGACGGTCGCGGCCGCCGACCGCGACGGCGCCGCCGGTCGCGCGCATCACTTCCTCGCGGAACGGCTCGGACAAATGCCGAACGCCGAGATTGGCGAGCGCGGCGTAGCCGAGCGACATCGCGGCGGGTGTGAGCTGGTACTTCTCGAAGCGGGGAACCGGCGCGAGATAACCCAGCTTGGTCAGCGTGTAAGTCAGCCGCGACACCGTCGGCTTCGGCAAATTGGTGCGCGCCGCGATCTCCTGATTGCCGAGAAGGCCGTCGTTCGGGTGGAATGCTCGCAATACGTCCAGTCCGCGGGAAAGCGCGACGACGAAATTCCGATCGGTCGCTGTCTTCTTTCCTGTACGCTTCATCCCTGATCTGCTTCTTGCGCGGAGTCGTTGACAACGTCCGTGCTTCAAAATAACCCTGCCGTCAAGATGCGGAATTAAATTCCGCACCGCGAAATCGAACAAAAGCAATCCCCACCAAGGAGGGAACACCGTGAGCGAAGTGGTCAAGCTTGAGCGTCATGACGAGATCGGCATCGTCACGGTCGACAGCCCGCCGGTCAACGCGCTGAGTGCCGCGGTCCGCGGTGGCATCCTGGAGTGCATCAAGGCGGCAATCGCCGATCCCGCCATCAAGGGCATCGTGCTGACCTGCGCCGGCCGCACCTTCATCGCCGGCGCCGACATCACCGAGTTCGGCAAGCCGCCGAAGCCGCCCGCCCTCAACGACGTGCTGTCCGAGATCGAGAACTCGCCGAAGCCGGTGGTCGCTGCGATCCACGGCACGGCGCTCGGCGGTGGCCTCGAGGTCGCGCTCGCCTGTCATTTCCGCGTCGCGGTGAAAGAAGCCAAGCTCGGCCTGCCCGAGGTGAAGCTGGGTCTGCTGCCGGGCGCCGGCGGCACCCAGCGCCTGCCACGCGCGGTGGGTCCTGAGCTCGCGGTCAAGATGATCGTCGGCGGCGATCCCATCGGTGCCGCGGAAGCGCTCAAGAACGGCCTGATCGAGGAGATCATCGAGGGACCGGCATCGGGCGGCGAAGCTTTCGTGCGCAAGCTCATCGCGGAGAAGCGTCCGCTGCGGCGTCTGCGCGACGACGATTCCAAGATCGCGGCCGCCAAGGCCGACCGCTCGATCTTCACCAATGCGGTCGCCGCCATGACCAAGAAGTCGCGCGGCCTGGAGGCGCCGTTCGCCGCCGCCGACGCCGTGGGCTACGCCATTGACCTACCCTTCGACGAAGGTCTGAAGAAGGAGCGCGAGGGCTTCCTGAAGCTCGTCGCCAGCGACCAGTCCAAGGCGCAGCGCTACGCCTTCTTCGCCGAGCGCGAAGCCGCCAAGATCGCCGGCGTTCCTGAAGGCACCAAGCCGCGTCCCGTGAACCGCGTCGCCATCCTCGGCGCCGGCACCATGGGCGGCGGCATCGCGATGTCCTTTGCCAATGCCGGCATCCCCGTCACCCTGATCGAGACCGCCGAGGAGCAGCTCAAGCGCGGCATGGGCATCATGCAGAAGAACTGGGAAGCGACCGCGGCGCGCGGCGGCATCCCGGCAGACGCGCCCGCCAAGCGCATGGCGCTGATCAACGGCGTCGTCGGCATCGAGAATGTCGGCGATGCCGACCTCGTCATCGAAGCCGTGTTCGAGACCATGGCGGTGAAGAAGGAGGTGTTCGGCAAGCTCGACCAGTACGCCAAGCCGGGCGCGGTGCTCGCCTCCAACACCTCGTACCTGAACATCGACGAGATCGCGAAGTCGACCAAGCGTCCGCAGGACGTGCTCGGCATGCACTTCTTCTCGCCGGCCAACGTCATGAAGCTGTGCGAGATCGTGCGTGCCGACAAGACCGCGCCGGACGCGCTCGTGACGGCCGTCAACATCGCGCGCAAGATCGCAAAGGTGCCGGCCGTGGTCGGCGTCTGCGACGGCTTCGTCGGCAACCGCATGCTGGCCCAGCGCGGCAAGCAGTCCGAGAAGCTCTTGTTCGAGGGAGCCTTGCCGCAGCAGGTCGATGCCGTCGTGACAAAATTCGGCATGCCGATGGGACCGTTCGCGATGGGTGACCTCGCCGGCCTCGACATCGGCTGGCGCTCGCGCAAGGACCGCGGCATCAAGTCGGAGATCGCGGATGCGCTGTGCGAAGCCGGCCGCTTCGGCCAGAAGACCGGCAAGGGCTACTACAAGTATGAAGCCGGCTCCCGCGCGCCGCTGCCCGATCCCGAGGTCGAGAAGCTGATCGACGAAACGCTTGCCCGCCTCGGCCGCAAGAAGCGCGTCGTCAGCGACGAGGAGATCCTCGAGCGCATGATGTATCCGATGATCAACGAGGGCGCGAAGATCCTTGAAGAGGGCATCGCGGCACGTCCCTCCGACATCGACGTGGTCTGGCTCTACGGCTATGGCTGGCCGATCTACCGCGGCGGCCCGATGTTCTGGGCCGACAGCGTCGGCCTCAAGCACATCGCCGATCGTCTGGCCTTCTACGCCAAGGAGACCAACGATCCGAGCCTCGAGCCCGCGCCGCTGCTGAAGAAGCTCGCGGCGGAAGGCAAGACCTTCGCCTCGCTCGCCGCGGCGTCGAAAGCGGCGTGATGGGGGCTTGCACTCTCGGCGTCATTCTCCGTTGCGCAATTGCGCAACGTAGATGGCCCGCAGGGCCAGGCCCGGAATCCATTTCGCCTTCGAGTGTGTTGCCCGATGGATTCCGGGTTCGATGCTTCGCATCGCCCCGGAATGACGACCGAGTGTGATGCAGACAATGACCCATCCCGGCGAACAGTTTTACCCCGAGGGCGTGCGGTGGGACGATCCGATCGTCCAGGGCACGTTGCCCGACCTGCTGTCGAAGGCTGCCGCCGATTACGGCCCGCGCACCGCGTTGGAGTTCCGGGACCGTCCGATCACCTACACTCAGCTCGCAGCCCAGGCCGAGCGGGCGGCTGCGGCGTTCCTGCGCGCCGGCTGCGGCAGGAACTCTTCCGTCGCGCTGTTCCTCGGCAACACGCCGGACCATCCCGTCAATTTCTTCGGTGCGCTGAAGGCGGGTGCCCGTGTCGCGCACCTCTCGCCGCTCGACGGCGAGATCGCGCTGACGCACAAGGTCTCCGACTCCGGCTCGCGCCTGCTCGTCACGTCGAACCTGGCCGCGCTGCTGCCGACCGCGCTGAAATTCCTGGAGAAGGGGCTGATCGACCGCCTGGTCGTCTGCGAGGACGACGCTTGGGGCAAGGTCGGCACGCCGCAGGCGGCGATCCCCGATGATCCCCGCATCGTCACCTTCAAGGCCTTCGTCGAGGGCGCGACAGCGCCCGCGCAATGGCCGTCCTTGACGGCCGATGACGTCGCGCTGCTGCAATATACCGGCGGCACCACCGGCCTGCCCAAGGGCGCCATGCTGACCCACGGCAACCTCACCTCCGCCGTGTCGATTTACGACGTCTGGGGCAAGCCGGGGCGCGCCGCGCGCGGCGACGTGATCGAGCGCGTGATCTGCGTGCTGCCGCTGTTCCACATCTACGCGCTCACCGTGGTGCTGTTGTCCTCGCTCAGCCGCGGCAACCTGATCTCGCTCCATCAGCGTTTCGACGTCGAAGCCGTGATGCGCGACATCGAGGTCAAGCGCGCGACGTACTTTCCGGGCGTGCCGACGATGTGGATCGCGATCGCGGCGCTTCCCGACCTCGACAAGCGCGACTTCTCCTCGCTCGTCACCATCGGCTCCGGCGGCGCGCCGCTGCCGGTGGAGATCGCGAGCTTCTTCGAGCGCAAGGTCGGCAAGAAGCTGAAGAGCGGCTGGGGCATGACCGAGACCTGCTCGCCCGGCACCGGCCATCCGCCCACCGGGCCGGAGAAGCCCGGCTCGATCGGCCTGATGCTGCCCGGCATCGAGCTCGACGTCGTCGCGCTGGACGATCCCAGGCGCGTGCTTCCGCCCGGCGAGGTCGGCGAGATCCGCATCAAGGGCCCGAACGTCACCAAGGGCTATTGGAACAAGCCGGACGGATCCACCGACGCCTTCGTCGATGGCCGCTTTCTCACCGGCGACATCGGCTATGTCGACGCCGACGGCTATTTCTTCCTGGTCGACCGCAAGAAGGACATGATCATCTCCGGCGGCTTCAACGTCTACCCGCAGATGATCGAGCAGGCGATCTACACCATATCAGGCGTGCACGAGGTCATCGTGCTCGGCATTCCCGACCCCTATCGGGGCGAAGGGGCCAAAGCCTTCATCAAGCTGAAGCCGGGCGCAAAGCCGTTCTCGCTCGACGAGCTGCGCACCCAGCTCACTGGCAAGCTCGGCAAGCACGAATTGCCGGCCGCGGTCGAGTTCGTCGACGATCTGCCGCGCACGCCGGTCGGAAAATTGTCGCGCCACGAATTGCGCCAGCAGCAGAAACCGTCACAATCCACGAAAGCAGCATCAGGAGGTCGTTCTTGACCGACGCCGTCATCGTTTCCACCGCCCGCACCCCGATCGGCAAGGCCTATCGCGGCGCGCTCAACGCCACCGAGGGCGCCACGCTGCTCGGCCACGCCATCGGCGCAGCCGTCGCGCGCGCGAAAGTCGATCCGAAGGAGATCGAGGACGTCGTGATGGGCGCGGCGCTGCAGCAGGGCGCGACCGGCGGCAATATCGCGCGCAAGGCGCTGCTGCGCGCCGGCCTTCCCGTCACCGTCGCCGGCACCACCATCGACCGTCAATGCGCCTCGGGCCTGCAGGCGATTGCGCTCGCCGCGCGTTCGGTGCTCTTCGACGGCGTCGAGATCGCGGTCGGCGGCGGCGGCGAGTCGATCAGCCTCGTGCAGAACGACAAGATGAACGGCTTCCACGCCCAGGACCCGGCGCTGCTCAAGATCAAGGGCGAGGTCTACATGCCCATGATCGACACGGCGGAGGTCGTCGCCAAGCGTTATGGCATCTCGCGCGAGAAGCAGGACGAGTATTCGCTGGAGAGCCAGCGCCGCACCGCGGCTGCCCAGCAGGGCGGCAAGTTCAAGGAGGAGATCGCGCCGATCACGACGCAGATGGCGGTCACCGACAAGGCGACCGGCGCGGTGTCGATGAAGGACGTCACGCTGTCGCAGGACGAGGGCCCGCGTCCCGAAACCACGCTCGAAGGCCTTGCCGGCCTCAAGCCCGTGCGCGGCGAGGGTTTCTCGATCACCGCCGGCAATGCCAGCCAGCTCTCCGACGGCGCCAGCGCCTCGGTGATCATGAGCGACAGGGAAGCTTCCAAGCGCGGCCTCAAACCGCTCGGCATCTTCCGCGGCTTCGTCTCCGCCGGCTGCGAGCCGGACGAGATGGGCATCGGCCCGGTCTTCGCCGTGCCGCGCCTGCTCAAGCGCCACGGCCTCACCGTCGACGACATCGGCCTGTGGGAGCTCAACGAAGCCTTCGCGGTGCAGGTGCTGTATTGCCGCGACAAGCTCGGCATCGACCCCGACAAGATCAACGTCGACGGCGGCGCTATCGCGGTCGGCCATCCCTACGGCATGTCGGGCGCGCGCCTCACCGGTCACGCCCTGATCGAGGGCCGCCGCCGCAAGGCAAAATACGCCGTCGTCACCATGTGCGTCGGCGGCGGCATGGGCGCGGCGGGCTTGTTCGAGGTGCTGCAGTAAATGTTTCTGTCATTCCGGGGCGCCGCGAAGCGGCGAGCCCGGAATCCATAACCACCAGTCGGGGATATGGATTCCGGGCCTGCGCCTTACGGCGCGTCCCGGAATGATGGCGGGTTTGGTAAGAAAAAACGTTCACAGGAGGATCCGATGGATCTCGCATTCACGAAGGAAGAGCAGGCGTTTCGCGAGGAAGTGCGGCAGTTCTTCCGCGACAACGTGCCGCCGGATACGCGGCGCAAGATGGTCGAGGGCCGTCATCTCTCGAAGGACGAGATGGTGACGTGGTGGCGCATCCTCAACAAGAAGGGCTGGGGCGTCAGCCACTGGCCGAAGGAATATGGCGGCACCGGGTGGACGCCCGTGCAGCATTATATCTTCAATGAGGAGCTGCAGGCGCATCCCGCGCCGCAGCCGCTCGCCTTCGGCGTCAGCATGGTCGGTCCGGTCATCTACACCTTCGGCAACGAGGAGCAGAAGAAGAAGTACCTGCCGCGCATCGCCAATGTCGACGATTGGTGGTGCCAGGGCTTCTCCGAGCCCGGCTCCGGCTCCGACCTCGCCTCGCTGAAGACCAAGGCCGAGCGCAAGGGCGACAAGTGGATCATCAACGGCCAGAAGACCTGGACCACGCTCGCCCAGCACGCCGACATGATCTTCTGCCTCTGCCGCACCGACAACAACGCCAAGAAGCAGATGGGCATCTCCTTCATCGTGTTCTCGATGAAGTCGAAGGGCGTCACCGTGCGCCCGATCCAGACCATCGACGGCGGTGCCGAGGTCAACGAGGTGTTCTTCGACGACGTCGAGGTGCCCATTGAAAATCTGATCGGCGAGGAGAACAAGGGCTGGGACTACGCCAAGTTCCTGCTCGGCAACGAACGCACGGGCATCGCGCGCGTCGGCGTCTCCAAGGAGCGACTGCGCCGTATCCGCGATCTCGCCGGCAAGGTCGAATCCGGCGGCAAGCCGATCATCCAGGACGCCGCGTTCCGCGAGAAGCTGGCGGCGTGCGAGATCGAGCTGAAGGCGCTCGAGCTGACCCAGCTCCGTGTCGTCGCCGACGAGGGCAAGCACGGCAAGGGCAAGCCCAATCCGGCCTCCTCGGTGCTGAAGATCAAGGGCTCCGAGATCCAGCAGACCACCACCGAGCTGCTCATGGAAGTGATCGGCCCGTTCGCCGCACCCTACGACGTGCACGGCGATGACGGCTCGAACGAAGCCATGGACTGGACCGCCCAGATCGCGCCGAGCTACTTCAACAACCGCAAGGTCTCGATCTACGGCGGCTCCAACGAGATCCAGCGCAACATCATCGCCAAGGCGGTGCTGGGGCTGTGATTGATTGAATACAGAACGCTGTCGTCCCCCGCGAAGGCGGGGGACCCAGTACGCCGCGGCGATCGTGAGTCCCGCCAGCGCCTGCGTTTACTGGATCCCCGCCTTCGCGGGGATGACATCCGAGGGTGAGGCGACGGCAGGGCAATTCCCGCCGATTTGGAGAGAGACATGGATTTTGATCTGTCCGAGGAGCAGCGGCTTCTCAAGGAAAGCGTCGACGGCCTGCTGACCGATTCCTACGATTTCGAGCAGCGCAAGAAGTACATGGCGGAGAAGGGCGGCTGGAGCAAAACGGTCTGGCTCAAGCTCGCCGAGCAAGGCCTGCTCGGCTTGCCCTTCGCAGAGGCCGACGGCGGCTTCGGCGGCGGCGGCGTCGAGACCATGATCGTGATGGAAGCGCTCGGCAAGGCGCTGGTGCTCGAGCCGTATCTGGCGACCGTGGTGATCGGCGGCGGCTTCCTGCGCCATGCCGGCACCGATGCGCAGAAGGCCGCGCATGTCCCGTCGATCATCGACGGCAGCAAGACGCTGGCGTTTGCCCAGCTCGAGAAGAATTCGCGCTACGATCTGTTCGACGTCTCGACCACGGCGAAGAAGAAGGGCGATGGTTGGGTCATCGACGGCGAGAAGTTCGTCGTGCTCAACGGCGAGAATGCCGACACGCTCGTCGTCACGGCGCGCACCAAGGGCGAGCGCCGCGACCCGTCCGGCATCGGCGTGTTCCTGGTGCCGGCGAATGCCAAGGGCGTCGCCAGGAAGGGCTATCCGACCCAGGACGGCCTGCACGCCGCCGACATCACCTTCACCGGTGTCGAGGTCGGCCCGGACGCCGTGCTCGGCAATCCCGAGGATTCGCTGGCGCTGATCGAGCGCGTGGTGGACGAAGCCCGCGTCGCGCTCTGCGCCGAGGCGGTCGGGCTGATGGACGAATCGCTCAAGACCACGGTCGAGTACATCAAGACGCGCAAGCAGTTCGGCGTCGCGATCGGCTCGTTCCAGTCGCTGCAGCACCGCGCCTCCGACATGTTCGTCGCCGCTGAACAGGCGCGCTCGATGTCGATGTTCGCCACCATGGCGAACGATTTCGAGAATGCCAAGGAGCGCAGCAACGCGATCGCCGCGGCCAAGGTGCAGATCGGCAAGTCGCTGAAGTTCGTCGGCCAGCAGTCGATCCAGCTTCACGGCGGCATCGGCATGACCATGGAGGCCAAGATCGGCCATTACTTCAAGCGCCTCACCATGATCGAGAACACCTTCGGCGACACCGACTACCACCAGCGCCGCGTCGCCGATGCGGGCGGGTTGGTTTGAGTTGAGCCGAACCACACGACTGTCATCCCGGGGCGCGCGTAGCGCGAACCCGGGATCCATCGGGCGGCATCACGCGCGGTGAAATGGATTCCGGGCTCGCGCCAAGTGGCGCGCCCCGGAATGACGAAAGAGAGAGGGAGCCCCCAATGAAAAACACCCCGTTCGATCTCACCGGCAAGGTCGCGGTCGTCACCGGCTCCAGCCGCGGCATCGGCCGCTCCTCTGCCGAATTGCTGGCAAAGTTAGGAGCCAAGGTCGTGGTGTCCTCGCGCAAGGCCGAGGCCTGCAAGGAGGTCGCCGACGGCATCATCGCGTCCGGCGGTGACGCCATCGTCATCCCCTGCAACATCGCCCGCAAGGCCGAGGTCGAGGCGCTGATCGCGGGTGCCACGAAGCATTACGGCAAGATCGACATCCTGGTCTGCAACGCCGCGGTGAATCCGTATTACGGCCCGCTGCTCGACATCACGGATGAGGCCTTCGATAAGATCATGGGCTCGAACGTCAAGAGCAACATCTGGCTCTCCGCGCTCGCGATCCCGCAGATGGCGCAGCGCGGCAACGGCTCCGTCATCATCATCTCCTCGATCGGCGGCCTGCGCGGCTCCACCGTGATCGGAGCCTACGGCATCTCCAAGGCCGCCGATTTCGCGCTGTGCCGCTCGCTCGCCGGCGAATGGGGCCCGAAAGGCGTTCGCGTCAATTGCATCGCGCCGGGCCTCGTCAAGACCGACTTCGCCCGCGCACTATGGGAAGACGAAGCCAATCTGAAGCGCCGCACCGCCACCACCCCGCTCCGCCGCATCGGCGAGCCCGACGAAATCGCCGGCGCCGTCGCCTACCTCGCCTCGGACGCATCGAGCTTCATGACCGGCCAGACCATCGTCATCGACGGCGGCGTCACGACGGCGGCGGTGTAGCCCTCTCACGACTTTTAATTGCACCGACGCTGCGCTTCCCTTACCCTCCCCTGAGGGGTCCGGGACGAGCGTAGCTCGCCCGTGGGTCGCTCGCGCAAACGCGCGAGCGGGGTGGGGTGAAGCCGCAGCAATGGTCTCAACGTCAATCCGACGCGCCGCCGCAAGGAAGCTGAGAGCGAATACGACGCCTCACGAGCGCATCCTGTGGCGTGCCCTCAAGGAGCTCCCGCTCGAAGGCTCGCACTTCCGCCGGCAGGCGCCGATCGGTCGCTATGTCGTCGACTTCTGCTGCCCAGCCAAACGCCTCATCATCGAGCTCGATGGTGGCCACCACAACGAGGACGACACGGCCAAACGTGATCTCGAACGCCAACGCTGGCTCGAAAACGAAGGCTATCGCGTTGTCCGGTTCTGGAACTCGGAGATCATGGCCGATCTGACCGCCGTGCTCGAACGCATCTATATCGAACTGTACGGATCGCGCGAGGCAGAAACCATGCATCTCGCGCACCGGCGCAAGCGAAAAACGTCAACCTGAGCTGGGCTCTGCCGTTTCTTACCCTCCCCTGGAGGGGGAGGGTCGATCGCGCGTAGCGCGAACGGGGTGGGGTGATCTCTCCGCACGGGCACTATGCGATGTCGAGAGACCGTCACCCCACCCCGTCTCACATTTCGCTGCGCTCAATGTGAGTCGACCCTCCCCCTCCAGGGGAGGGTAAGAGGAGAGCCGCCTTGACCTTCCGCCTCCAATCCGCTCCCTTTGGCGCGACACAATGATCCCCCCATGGGAAACGCCAAGAAAAATGCCAAGGTAAGCCGCCATGTCTTTCGTCCTCGCCATCGACCAGGGCACCACCTCCTCGCGCGCGATCGTGTTTCGCGGCGATATTTCCATCGCCGCCAAGGCGCAACAGGAGTTTCCGCAGCATTTCCCGGCCTCGGGCTGGGTCGAGCACGAGCCGGAGGACATCTGGACCTCGACCGTGATGGTCTGCCGCGAGGCGATCGAGCAGGCCGGCATCAGTGCGAAGGACATCGCCGCGATCGGCATCACCAACCAGCGCGAGACCACGGTGGTGTGGGACCGCGCCACTGGCCAGGCCGTGCATCGTGCCATCGTCTGGCAGGACCGCCGCACCGCCGACATCTGCGCGAAACTCAAGGCAGAGGGCCGCGAGCCGGTGATCTCCAGGAAGACCGGCCTGATCATCGATCCCTATTTCTCCGGCACCAAGGTTGCCTGGATCCTCGACCACGTCCCCGGCGCCCGCGCCCGCGCGGCGCGCGGCGAATTGATGTTCGGCACCATCGATTGCTATCTGCTCTGGCGCCTCACCGGCGGCAAGGTGCACGCCACCGACGCCACCAACGCCTCGCGCACGCTGCTGTTCAACATCCACACCGGCCAGTGGGACGACGAGCTGTTGGAGATCATCGGCGTACCGCGCTCGATGCTGCCCGAGGTGAAGGATTCCTCCGCCCGCTTCGGCGAGAGTACGCCCGATCTGTTCGGCGGCGCGATCGCGATCTCGGGCATCGCCGGCGACCAGCAGGCCGCCACCATCGGCCAGGCCTGCTTCCGCCCGGGCATGATGAAGTCCACCTACGGCACCGGCTGCTTTGCCCTGCTCAACACCGGCACCACGCCCGTCGTCTCCAAGAACAAGCTGCTCACCACCGTCGCCTACCAGCTCGACGGCAAGCGCACCTATGCGCTCGAAGGCTCGATCTTCGTCGCCGGCAGCGCGGTGCAATGGCTGCGCGACGGTCTCGGCATCATCAAGCACGCCGCCGAGACCGGACCTCTTGCCGACCAGTCCGACTCCATGCAGAGCGTCTATCTCGTCCCCGCCTTCGTCGGCATGGGCGCGCCCTACTGGAATCCGCGCGTGCGCGGCGCGCTGTTCGGCCTCACCCGCAACACCGGCCCCGCCGAACTCGCCCACGCCGCGCTGGAGAGCGTCTGCTACCAGACTTTCGACCTCTGGGCCGCGATGCGCGCGGACTGGCCGAGCTCGGAGACCGCAAGCGTCGTGCTCCGCGTCGACGGCGGCATGACGGCGTCGGACTGGACCATGCAGCGCCTCTCCGATCTGCTCGATGCACCAGTAGACCGTCCGGTGATCCAGGAAACCACGGCACTGGGCGCCGCCTACCTCGCCGGCCTCAACGCCGGCGTCTATCCCGAGCCGACCAAGTTCGCCGACAATTGGCGCCTCGAGCACCGCTTCAAGCCGAACATGAGCCAGGCGACGCGCGAGCGGAAGCTCGCGGGCTGGGCGCGCGCGGTGAAGGGCGTGCTGGCGAGCGACGAGGGGGAGTAAAGCACGATGGGTTACGCTGCTGCCTCCACAGTGTCATTGCGAGGAGCCCTTGCGACGAAGCAATCCAGAAGCCATCTGCGGAGGCGCTCTGGATTGCTTCGCTCCGCTCGCAATGACGGCGCGGAGGCGTCCCCCGTTGCCGTTCGATCTCCATATAGCGCGCCGTGAAACGGGAATAAGAACAAGAATGATCCTCCCCGACGGCTATTCCGACGTCCCCGCTGGCAAGATCGCCGCCGTCGTCACCCATCTGGAGATGACAGCGCCTCCGACACGCCGCGACGATCCGCCCGGCAACTGGACCTTGCGCAAGGTCGATAGGCCCGCGATCCTCTGGTACCGCGACATCTTCCGCCGCGTCGGCGAGGACTGGCTCTGGTTCTCGCGGGCCCGCATGAGCGACGCCGAGCTCGCCGCAATCATCCACGCACCCGGCATTGAAGTCTACGCACTCGTCGCGGATGGCCGCGACGAAGGCCTGCTCGAGCTCGACTTCCGCGAGCCCGGCCAGTGCGAGCTGACCTATTTCGGCGTCACCGCACCCTTGATCGGCACCGGCGCCGCCCGCTTCCTGATGAACCGCGCGCTGGAGCGCGCCTGGTCGCGCGACGTCCGCCGCGTCTGGGTCCACACCTGCACGCTCGATCATCCCTCCGCCGTCGCGTTCTACCAGCGCTCCGGCTTCCGCGCCTTCCGCCGTCAGATCGAGATCGCCGACGATCCGCGCCTCGACGGCACCGCGCCGCGCGATGCGGCGCCGCATGTGCCGATCATCGAGTAGTGCGCGGCCGTAGCCCGGATGAGCGAAGCGACATCCGGGGAAGCGCTCAAAAAAATCCCCGCATGTCGCTCCGCTCATGCGGGCTACTCCTCAAAACACCTCCTGCTTTCCGCGCGCCAGCGAAAACCCCCGCTGCATCGCATTGAAACACGTCAGCCCCGTCTGCTCTGACCGGCACGTGAACCCTCCGCGCTGCCACACCTCGCCATAAGCGAGCACCGGCAGCGAGGCATCCATCACGGTGTCGCCGGCGCAGATACGTCCCGCGGCGCCCTTCGCGCTCATCTCGAAGGCGTGGCCCCAGTCGAGCTCGCAATCGGCGGGCCGCCGCGGCCGGCTCTCCATGTTCATGATGTCGCAACGGAGCACGCCCTGACCGTTGTCGGTGAAGAACTGGCAGGCGATGTTCTTCGAGGGCGTGAGAAAGCCGATCGGGCGGTCCTGGGCATGGGCGGCACCGATCATCGGCAGCAGGATCGATATCAGGATCAGTCCGCGCGGTCCCGTCATGTCATTCCCGCTCAGCTGTCGAACTTTACCGCATTGGTGTTGGCGCCACAGACCAGAATGGCGACGCGCTCGCTCGGTGACGGACGATAGCGGCCGGAGAGCACCGCGGCAAAGGCGGCCGCGCCGCCGGGCTCGGCGACGAGGCGCAAGTGCGACCACAGCGCGGCCTGGGCTTGCCGGATCGCATCGTCGCTGACCAGGACGACGCGCTCGACGTGAGCGCGCGCGACCGGAAACATCAGCTCGCCGACGCGCCGCGGCGCAAGGCTGTCGGCGGCGATGCCGCCAGCGGGCGCATCGACTGGCGCGCCCGCCTCGAACGCGGTGTGCAGGGTTGGCGATTGCTCCGGCTCGACCGCGACGATGCGCGTCCTGCCGGCATACCAGGCCGCAATGCCGCCGATCAGTCCGCCGCCGCCGACCGCCACCAGCAGCGTGTCGATGCCGGGAGCATCCTGCTCCAGCTCCAGTCCGACGCTGCCCTGGCCGAGCAGGGTTTCGGCCTGATCGTAGGCATGGACCGCCAGCGCGCCGCTCTGCGCGACATGCGCCTCGCTCGCGGCGAGCGCATCGGCGTAGCGGCTGCCCGCGATCACGAGCTTGGCGCCATAATTCCTGATCCGCTCGGCCTTGGCCGGCGAGGTGATGTCGGGCACGAAGATCGTGGCGGGAAGGCCGAGCCGCTGCGCCGCATAGGCGACCGCCGCGCCGTGATTGCCGCCGGATGCGGCGACGACACCGGCCTGCGGCACCTGCCGCAGCAACAGATTGGCGAAGGCGCCGCGCGCCTTGAACGATCCGGAATGCTGCAGCATCTCGAGCTTGAACGTGACGGGCGCGGCCGCCAGGCCGAAATCGGCAAGATCGGCCTGAACCAGGGGCGTGCGCCTGATATGCGGACGGATGACCGCCTCGGTCGCCGCAATCCGCTCCCGCGTGATGTCCATTGTCGCTGTCATGATGTCGTCCAGAATAGCGCATCCGAGAGTTGACATCAATTAGGTAATTAGCAAAATGGCTAAATGAAATTTGCCGTCGCCTTGCGCGCGCTCGCCAACGAACGCCGGCTGCAGATCCTGGAATGGCTGCGGGATCCGCGGAAGCATTTTCGTGAGCAGGCCGATGGCGATCTGGTCGAGGACGGCGTCTGCGGCCTGCTGATCGCCGAGAAGCTCGGCGTCAGCGCGCCGACATTGAGCGAGCACATGCGGGTGCTGACGGCAGCCAAGCTGGTGCGCGCCAAGCGGATCAAGCAGTGGACGATGTACAAGCGCAACGAGACCGCCATCGCCGCGATCAAGCGCTCGATCCAGGACGGCCTTTGACGGGTTGCGCGTGATGGCATTGCGGGCGTGCGCCGTTTCCGAGATAATTGTTGCGCCGCACCGAGCTGGTCGTGGAGACTGGTCGGCCCTGCCGTGTTCAACGATTGAGAAGAGCGAGAACCATGTTTCTGATCGGCCAATATGATTCCCCCTTCGTCCGCCGCGTCGCGATTGCGCTGAAGCTTTACGGCCTGCCCTTCGAGCACAGGCCGTGGTCGACCTTCGGCGACGCCGACAAGATCGCGCCCTACAATCCGCTGCGCCGCGTGCCGACCCTGGTGCTCGATGACGGCGAGGCGCTGATCGAGAGCACGATCATCCTCGATTATCTCGACGAGCGCGTCGGCGAGGCGAAGGCGATGCTGCCGCGCAGCGGCCCTGAGCGGCGCGGGCATCTGCGCATCTGCGCGCTCGCCTCCGGCCTCGGCGACAAGGCGGTGAGCCTGCTCTACGAGCGCGTGCTGCGGAAGGAGCAGCTCGTGCTCTGGGTCGAGCGCTGCCAGGCGCAGATCGGCGACGTGCTCAAGGTGCTCGAGGCCGAGCGGGCCAAGGTGACAACGCCGTACTGGCTGGGCGATCGGATCGGCCACGCCGACGTCGCGGTGGCCTGCGTCGTCCGCTTCACCCGCGAAGCGCATCCGCAGCTGTTTGACGCGGGGCGCTATCCGGGGCTGGCAGCTCATGCCGAGCGCTGCGAGGCCTTGGCACCGTTCAAGGAGATCGTGCAGCCGCTGGCGCCGCCGAAGGGTTAGGGCCCCGTGCTCGGCCCCAAGCTACCAGATCGTGGGGTGCCTGACGGGCAAAACACACGAGGGCTGGGTCAATCGACGCTGGCTGAAATATTCCGCTTTACCGAAATTCGGTTTCGGCGTATGTGTCGCTCATCCTGATCCGGCGAAAGGGGCGGTCGTACGTCGTTTCGAACCGCGGATCGGGGAGCGGTGGACGCGGCAGCGTCGTGCACGAGGGGCGGGAGCAGGGCGGGATCAACCCCGTGAGGTCCTGGCGGCGTGCGGACGAACGGCACTGAAGCGTACGGCCAAATCGTGTGGTCCTGGCTGTCGTTGCTACAGCCAAGCCTTGCGGAGGCGCGACGAGCCCGACCGGGCGAGGTGCGCCGCCAATCCGCGAGGTGACGGAGGCAAGCAGGAACTCGTCTCCGGGGAGAGCGCGCCATACGCCGTCAAACATCGCGCAGGGAAGGCCGGACGTTTCCGGCTTCACCTGTCATCCGTTGTGCATTGCGTGTGCATTCTCATCGCACGACGGACAAGCGGGTGCCAGCCGGCGCCCGGCCTTCCCTGCGCCCTTTCATGGAGGGCGTGACGAGAAGAGCAAAGCTCGGGCGGAAGCGCCGCGAGGATGCGAAGGCGTGTCTGCAAGTCGGGGGAGAGCGATGGAGTCACGCCGGTCTCGTGCCCCGGACGCAGCGCGGCGCCGCGGTGATGCGAAGCATCATCCGGGGTGGTGCGCTGCAGAGCCGGGACCCATCTCGCTGCCGGCCGTGTCGTCTCTGGGTCCCGGCTCTGCGCCGCAACGCGAAGAGGCGTTGCGCCGCGTCCGGGACACGAGCGTGCGCGACTACACCGCGCCCGCGCGCTTCTTCTGCCAGACGAGGTGCACCGCGCAGGTGCAGCCGGGCGGATGCGAGGCGAGATCCTTTGGGGTCTCGTCGTTCGCCGGTTTGGCCGCAAAGGCCTTGTCACTCTGCTGCGACGGGATGTAGTTCAGCACCGGCGCGAGCCAGCGCTCGGTCTCTGCCACCGTCATGCCCTTGCGCGCGGCGTAATCCTCGACCTGGTCGCGCTCGATCTTGCCGACGCCGAAATAATAGCTCGCGGGGTTTGCGAAATAGAGCCCGGACACGCTGGAGCCCGGCCACATCGCAAAGCTCTCGGTCAGCTTCACGCCCGCCGTGTTCTCGGCGTCGAGCAGCTCGAACAGCGTCGCCTTCTCGGTGTGGTCAGGCTGCGCGGGATAGCCGGGCGCGGGGCGGATGCCCTGGTACTTCTCGAGGATCAGATCGTCGGGCGAGAGCGTTTCGCCAGGTGCATAGGCCCAGAACTCGCGGCGCACGCGGGCATGCATGCGCTCGGCAAAGGCCTCGGCGAGGCGGTCGGCCAGCGCCTTGCACAGGATCGAGGAGTAATCGTCGTTCGCCATCTTGAAGCGGTCGGCGACCGCATCCTCGCCGATCCCGGAGGTAACGACGAAGCCGCCGACATAGTCGGGAACGCCCGCGGGCGCGACGAAGTCGGCAAGGGCGGCGTTGAAACGGCCCTCGCGCTTCTCGAGCTGCTGGCGCAGCGTGTGCAGGGTCGCGATCTTCTTGGTCCGGCTCTCGTCGGCAAAGAGCGCGATGTCGTCGCCTTCGGCGTTCGCGGGCCAGAAGCCGATCGTCGCGCGTGCCCGGAACCATTTTTCCTTGACGATGGTGTCGAGCATCTTGCGCGCGTCGTCGTAGAGCGAGCGCGCGACCTCGCCGACCTTGGCATCGTCGAGAATGGCAGGGAAGCGTCCCGCGAGCTCCCAGGTCTGGAAGAACGGCGTCCAGTCGATGTAAGGCACGAGCTCGGCGAGATCGTATTCGTCGAAGCTGCGGATGCCGAGGAAGGTCGGCTTCACCGGCCTGTTCGCAGCGAAATCAACCGGCACGCGGTTGGCACGGGCATCAGTCAGCTTCAGGCGCTTCTTGTCGGACTGCGCGCGCAGATGCGCTTCCGAGATCTTGGCGTATTCGGCGCGCACCTCGGCGGCATAGGCCTCGCGCTTCTCGGGCGAGATCAGCGAGGAGGCGACGCCGACCGCGCGGCTGGCATCGTTGACATGGACCACCGGACCGGCGCGATAGCTCGGGTCGATCTTGACCGCCGTGTGCACGCGGCTGGTGGTGGCGCCGCCGATCAGGAGCGGCAGCTTGAGGCCTTCGCGCTGCAATTCGCTGGCGAAGAACGCCATCTCGTCGAGCGAGGGCGTGATCAGGCCGGAGAGGCCGACGATGTCGGCCTTCTCGGCCTTAACGGTCTCGACGATCCTGGCGGCGGGCACCATCACGCCGAGGTCGATGACCTCGAAATTGTTGCACTGGAGCACGATGCCGACGATGTTTTTGCCGATGTCGTGGACGTCGCCCTTGACGGTCGCGAGCACGATCTTGCCGGCGGACGAAGAGCCCTCGGTGCCGATGCCGTTGGCGAGGTTGCGGGCCTTCTCTTCCTCCATGAACGGCATCAGCCAGGCCACCGCCTGCTTCATCACGCGCGCGGACTTGACGACTTGCGGCAGGAACATCTTGCCGTCGCCGAAGAGGTCGCCGACCACGTTCATGCCGGCCATCAGCGGCCCCTCGATCACGTCGAGCGGGCGCGAGGACTTCTTGCGGGCTTCCTCGGTGTCCTGCTCGATGAATTCGGTGATGCCGTGCACCAGCGAATGCGACAGCCGCTTCTCCACCGGCCATTCGCGCCAGGCGAGATCGGCTTCCTTGCTTTCCGTCTTCTTGCCGCGGAATTTCTCGGCCAGCGCCAGCAGGCGCTCGGAGGCGCCGGGATCGCGGTTGAGGACGACGTCCTCGCAGGTCTGGCGCAGCTCCGGATCGATGTCGTCATAGACGATCATCTGCCCGGCATTGACAATGCCCATGTCCATGCCGGCCTTGATGGCGTGATACAGGAACACCGAGTGCATGGCCTCGCGCACCGGCTCGTTGCCGCGGAACGAGAACGAGAGGTTCGAGACGCCGCCCGAGATATGCGCGCCCGGCAGGTTCTGCCGGATCCAGCGCGTCGCCTCGATGAAGTCGACGCCGTAATTGTTGTGCTCCTCGATGCCGGTCGCGATCGCGAAGACGTTCGGATCGAAGATGATGTCCTCAGGCGGGAAGCCGACCTTGTTCACCAGGATGTCGTAGGCGCGCTTGCAGATCTCGGTCTTGCGCGCGAAAGTGTCGGCCTGGCCGGCCTCGTCGAACGCCATCACCACCACGGCCGCGCCATGGCGGCGGGCGATCCTGGCTTCGTGGATGAACTTCTCCTCGCCCTCCTTCATCGAGATCGAGTTGACGACCGGCTTGCCCTGCACGCATTTCAGGCCGGCCTCGATCACCGAGAATTTCGAGGAATCGACCATCACAGGCACGCGGGCGATGTCGGGCTCCGCGGCGACGAGGTTGAGGAAGGTCACCATCGCGGCTTCCGAGTCCAGAAGCCCCTCGTCCATGTTGACGTCGATGATCTGCGCGCCGTTCTCGACCTGGTCGCGCGCGACCTGGAGCGCGGCGGTGTAGTCGCCGGCGGTGATCAGCTTGCGGAAGCGGGCCGATCCCGTGACGTTGGTGCGCTCGCCGACGTTGACGAAGGGAATCGCGTCCGTCAGCACGAACGGCTCGAGGCCGGACAGCCGCAGGCGCGGTTCGATCTCGGGCACGATCCGGGGCTTGTGCGGGGCGACGGCCGCCGCAATCGCCGCGATATGGTCCGGCGTGGTGCCGCAGCAGCCGCCGACGATGTTGACGAGGCCGTCGCGGGCGAATTCGCCGATCAGCCGCGCCATGTAGTCCGGGCTCTCGTCATACTGGCCGAACTCGTTGGGCAGGCCGGCGTTGGGATAGGCGCAGACCAGCGTGTCGGCGACGCGGCCGATGTCCGCGATATGCGCGCGCAAATCTTCGGCGCCGAGCGCGCAGTTGAAGCCGATGGTGATGGGCTTGGCGTGCCGCACCGAATTCCAGAACGCCTCCGGCATCTGGCCCGAGAGCAGGCGGCCGGACTTGTCGGTGATGGTGCCCGACACCATTACGGGCATGTCGATGCCACGCGCCTCGGTGATCTCGGCGATGGCATAGAGCGCCGCCTTGGCATTCAGCGTGTCGAAGATGGTCTCGACCAGCAGGAGGTCGACGCCGCCATCGAGCATGCCACGGATCTGCTCGCCATAGGATTTGCGCAAATCGTCGAGGGTGACGGCGCGGTAGCCGGGATTGGACACGTCCGGCGAGATCGAGGCGGTGCGGTTGGTCGGGCCGATAGCGCCCGCGACGAAGCGCGGCTTGCCGTCTTCGGCCTCAACGCGGCGCGCGGCGTTGCCGGCGAGGCGGGCGCCTTCACGCGCCATCTCGTAGACGATGTCGGTGAGGTCGTAGTCGGCCTGCGCGATCGAGGTGGTGGAGAAGGTATTGGTCGCGACGATGTCGGCGCCGGCGCGCAAATAGGCGGCGTGGATGTCCTCGATCGCCTGCGGCTGGGTCAGGATCAAGAGGTCGTTGTTACCGCGCAGGTCGCGGTGAAAATTCTTGAAGCGCTCGCCGCGGAAGGCTTTCTCGTCGAGCTGGAGATTCTGGATCATCGTGCCCATGGCGCCGTCGAGCACCAGGATACGCTCGCGCGCGGCGTTGAGCAGGGCGGTTCGCTTGGCGGAAACGGGGACTGTCATCTTCTCTCACGCAGCCTTCTGGACGCTCTTGGCCCGGATGCCGAGCAAATGGCTGATCGCGAACACGAGATCGGCGCGGTTCATGGTGTAGAAATGGAAGGTGTCGACGCCGTGCTTCGCGAGCTTCTGCACCTGGCCGGCTGCCACGGTCGCGGCCACCAGCTTGCGGGTCTCGGCGTCCTCGTCGAGGCCCTCGAATTTCGCGGCGAACCAGTCCGGCACCGTGGTGCCGGCGCGGGTGACGAAATTGCGGGCCTGCTTGAAATTGTGCATGGGCATGATGCCCGGCACGATCGGAATGTCGATGCCGCGGGCGCGGACGCGGTCGCGATAGCGGAAGTAGAGGTCGTTGTCGAAGAACACCTGGGTGATCGCGCGCGTCGCCCCGGCATCGACCTTGGCCTTGAGCGTGTCGATGTCGGCGTCGAAGTCGCGTGCCTCGGGATGCTTCTCGGGATAGGCCGACACGCTGACTTCGATGTCGCCGTGCCGCTTCTTGATTCCGGCGACGAGGTCGGCCGAGCTCTGGTAGCCGTCGGGATGGCTCGCATAGGGCGTGCCGATGCCGCCGACGGGATCGCCGCGCAAGGCCACGATGTGGCGGACGCCGACCTCGTGATAGCGGTCGACGATCTCGTCGATCTCGCCGCGCGAGGCGCCGACGCAGGTCAGATGCGCCGCCGGCAGCAGCGCGGTCTCCTTGAGGATGCGGGCGATGGTGGAATGGGTGCGCTCGCGGGTCGAGCCGCCGGCGCCGTAGGTCACCGAGACGAATTTCGGGTCGAGCGGGGCGAGCCGGTTAATGGTGTCCCAGAGATTGCGCTCCATCTCCTCGGTCTTGGGCGGAAAGAACTCGAAGGAGATCGCAGGCCGCTTCAGGTGCCCGTCGGCTGTCGCAGGCGTCGTCACGTCAGTCATGGCACCACTCACTCCAATTTCCGCCGGCCGTGGGGTCTAGCTTGGGAGTGCCTAAGATAAGGCAAAGGCGGTTCGGTCGACAGCCCATCGATGATGGGAAGTAGCCCACTAATGCATGGAAAGCATGAAATTTGATGCTGGATGGCATTGTCGTGGGAAGGAAAGCGGATTGGACTAATGCATTGTAATATAACGGATTTATGTGATTCAGGCGCATTCACAAGATCAATTCTATCGGTGGGCAGGATGAAGTTTCTATGCTGCGGATGTAATCCGTCCCAACTGCCGTCTTCCGCGACGACCCGTCCCTCCGTACCCCCTGACCTGCGCAGCCTGCCATTGCCGCCGCACGGCCCTTCGTTAGGTTAAGGCACCATGATCCCGCTCTCAATTCTCGACCTCTCCGTCGTCACCACCGGCACCAAGCCCGCCGCGGCGCTGCGCAACAGCATCGACCTCGCGCGCCATGTCGATGACCTCGGCTATGTCCGCTATTGGCTCGCCGAGCACCACAACCTCGCTTCCGTCGCGAGTCCTGCGCCCGACGTCATGATCGGCCAGATCGCTGCGGTAACGAAGCACATCCGCGTCGGCTCCGGCGGGGTGATGCTGCCCAACCACGCCCCGCTGGTGGTGGCCGAGCGCTTCAAGATGCTGGAGGCGCTGTTTCCCGGCCGCATTGACCTTGGCCTTGGTCGCGCTCCCGGCACCGATGGTGCGACGGCCTACGCGCTGCGCAGCCGGCTCGATCGGCGCGAGGGCGACGATTTCCTGGAGCGCCTGCACGAGTTGATTCTGTGGCAGACCCGCGAATTCCCTGCCGGACACCCCTACAACAACGTCGTCGCCATGCCCGACGACACGGCCCTGCCGCCGATCTGGCTGCTCGGCTCCAGCGATTATTCCTCGGAGCTGGCCGCGCAGATCGGCATGGGCTTCGCCTTCGCCCATCACTTCGCGTCCCACGATGCGATCGATGCGATGGTGCATTACCGCAACCGCTTCCAGCCCTCGGCCTGGCGTGCGGACCCGCATGCGATCCTCGCGGTTGCCGTCATCGCGGCCGATAGCGATGCGGAGGCCGAACGGCTCGCCAGCTCGTTCGACCTCAACCGGCTGCGCCGCGACCGCGGCCAATACCTGCCGTTGCCGAGCGTCGAGGAGGCGCTGGCCTATCCCTACTCCGACGCCGAGCGCACCTCGATCCTGCGCAACCGTTCCCGCCTGTTCGTCGGCAGCCCCGCGACCGTGCAGAGGAAGCTGCAGCCGTTGATCGACGCGAGCAAGCCGGACGAACTGATGGTCATCACCGCCGTGTACGATCACGAGGCGCGGAAGAAGTCCTATTCGCTGCTGGCGGAGGCGTTCGGGTTGGTGAAGAGGGCAGCTTAGTCATTGATTGTCATTCCGGGGCGATGCGAAGCATCGAACCCGGAATCTCGAGGTTCCGGGTTCACGCTTTCGCGTGCCCCGGAACGACGCCATCAACCCTGCTGCGATTCGCTGAACGTCGCGCGGAACGGATGTCCCGGATATACGCCGACGATGCGGAATTCGCGCGAGAAGAATTTCAGCTCCTCGATGGCGAAGGCGAGGCCCTTGTCCTCGGGGTGGCCGTCGACGTCGGCATAGAACTGCGTGGCGAAGAAGTTGCCGTCGATCATGTAGCTTTCGAGCTTGGTCATGTTGACGCCGTTGGTGGCAAAGCCGCCGAGCGCCTTGTAGAGCGCGGCCGGCAAATTGCGCACCCGGAAAACGAACGTCGTGACCAGCGGGCCGGAGCCCTGCGCGGCCCATCTCGGCTCGCGTGCCAGCACCACGAATCGCGTGGTGTTGTGGGCCTCGTCCTCGATGTCATCGGCGAGGATGTCGAGGCCGTAGATCTTTGCGGCGAGGCGCGAGGCGATCGCCGCGACGGTCTTGTCCTTGCGTTCCGAGATGTCGCGGGCGCTGCCGGCGGTATCGGCGTGCACGATCGGCTTGATGCCGAGCTTGCGGATGATGCGGCGGCACTGGCCGAGCGCATGCACATGGCTCTCGACGCTCCTGATGTCTTCGAGCCTGGTCCCCTTCACCGCCATCAGCTGATGCCGAACGGGGAGAAACCACTCACCGATGATGAAGAGGCCGGAGGCCGGCAGGAGATGATGGATGTCGGCGACGCGGCCGGCCACCGAATTCTCGATCGGGATCATGCCGAGATCGGCCTCGCCCGACGAGATCGCCGACAGCGCGTCCTCGAAGGTAGCGCAGGGCATCGGCTCGGCCTCGGGATAGGCCTCGACGATGGCGATGTGGGAATTGGCTCCGGGTTCGCCCTGGAATGCGATCTTCATCTTGCTCATGATCGGCCTTGTAACAGCGGCTCAGGATTTGGAAAGGATGCTGCGGGCGGTTTCCAGGTCCGCCGGCGTATCAACTCCGCGGGGCACTGTATCCACGATGGTGAAGTCGATGCGCATTCCGGCCTCCAGCGCGCGGAGCTGCTCGAGCTTCTCCTGCAATTCCAGCGGAGACGGCGGAAGCGAGACGTAGCGCTCCAGAGCGGCGCGGCGGTAGGCATAGAGCCCGATATGGTGGTAACGCGGTCCGTCGCCGTAAGGGGCGGTCGCGCGGGTAAAATAAAGCGCGCGCATCCGCCTGCCGCCAAGCGAGGTTCCGATCGCCTTCACCACGCTCGGCGCGAGGTCCTCTTCCTCGGTATGAATCTGCGAGGCCAGGGTCGCGATGTCCACGGCCGGGTCTTGCAGGGGAGGCAGCACCTCGCGGATGTTGTCGATCGTGATGGTTGGGAAATCTCCCTGGAGATTGACCACGATCTCGGCCTTGCCCTCGGGATCGAGCTTCTGCATGGCCTCATGGATGCGGTCGGAGCCGGATGGGTGATCGGGGCGGGTCATCACCGCCTCGCCGCCATGGGCGGCCACGACCGAGGCGATCTCCGGCGTGTCGGTTGCAACCGCGACCCGGCCGATGGCGGCGGCCTCGGCGCGGCGCAGCACGTGGACGATCATCGGCAGGCCCGCGATATCGGCGAGCGGCTTGCCGGGCAGGCGGGTGGCGGCCATGCGGGCCGGGATCAGCACCAGGAAGCGAGGGTCGATCATGGATTCAAGTTCTTGGGGTCAAGGGCCTGGAAACGGGGCGTTTTTCGCGCCCAGAAAGGGAGTGGGGACGGGCCTGAAGCCGGCTCGCTTATACGGGTTGCCAGACCCCGGGCAAACCGATATCTCAATGGCAAAACTCGGGGAAACGATAGGGAACGGTTGATTCTCCCGAGGCTCGTCCTGGCGGCCGCCCGGCCGCTCGATCCTTCTTGCGGTGTGGGGCCTGGCCGGAAATGGACTCTTTCGAACTCAATAAAATTCTCGGTGCCGTGCTCGGCACCTGTCTCTTCCTGCTGGTGACGAGCTTCACCGCGAATGCGCTGTTCTCCCCCAAGATGCCGGAAAAGCCGGGCTTCGAGATCGCGGTCAAGGAAGATGCCGGCCATGGCAAGGGAGGCGCCGCGGCCGCACCGTCCGAGCCGATCGAAAAGCTGCTCCAGACCGCTTCCATCGAGAAGGGCGCGGCGGCCGCCAAGAAGTGCGGCGCCTGCCACACCTTCGAGAAGGGTGGCCCGAATCGGGTCGGCCCGAACCTCTATGGCGTCGTCGGCGAGCCGAAGGGCCAGGGTCGTGGTGGCTTCAACTTCTCGGCCGCCATCAAGGCCAAGGGCGGCAACTGGACGTTCGACGACCTCAACAAGTTCATCGCCAATCCGAAGGGCTTCATCCCGGGCACCGCGATGGGCTTCGCCGGCATCCAGAAGGATTCCGAGCGCGCCGATGTCATCGCCTATCTGAATTCGCTGTCGGAGCATCCCCAGCCGCTGCCGACCGCGTCGAAGTAAGGCCTCAACAACCTGTCTTGGAATAGGCGGCCAGGCTGAGAAGCCTGGCCGTTTTCGTATCCGGGCCTCCCGGTGAATTTATCGGGGCGTTTGGCCGCATCTGACGGGCCGTCCGGCCTTTCAAGATGAGGAAAAAGCAACATATTCCGTCGAAACCTCGCCTATATTGGGAACTTAAAGGAGTAGTCTCCTTCAAGACAGGGATGTTGATTTGGCCATTACCCGACGCGATCTCCTGCTCACCGGCACTGCGGCCGCAGCGCTTCCCGTCCTCGGTTCCGTGGCGGGCGTTGCCGCCATCGGCACAGCGCAGGCGCAATCCGCCACTGAGCTGGCTTCCAGCAAATTGCCTTGGCGTCATGCCCTGTCGCTGTTCGGGAAGGTCAAGTACCCCGCGGATTTCAAGCGCTTCGACTACGTCAATCCGGAAGCGCCCAAGGGCGGCGTCGCCCGCCAGATTGCCGTCGGCACCTTCGACAATTTCAACATCGTCGTGTCGGGCGTGAAGGGGCAGGTCGCAGGCGCGGTCGCATTCATCTACGAATCCCTGATGACGGCCTCGCTCGACGAGGTCTCGACCGAGTACGGCGCGCTGGCCGAGGCCGTCAGCCATCCCGATGATTTCTCCTTCGTCACCTACCGCTTGCGGCCGGAGGCCAAATGGCACGACGGCAAGCCGGTCACCGCCGATGACGTGATCTTCTCGCTCGATTCCTTCAAGAAGCACCACCCGATGTACTCGGCCTATTACAGCCATGTGGTCCGGGCTGAGAAGGTTGGCGAACGCGAGGTGAAATTCGTATTCGATGCGCCGGGCAACCGCGAGCTGCCGCAGATCGTGGGCCAGCTCACGGTCCTGCCGAAGCATTGGTGGGAGGGGACGGACGCGCAGGGCCGCAAGCGGGATGTTTCGGCGACCACGCTCGAAGTGCCGCTCGGCTCCGGTCCCTACAGGATCAAGGACTTCGTGGCGGGACGATCGATCGCGCTGGAGCGCGTCAAGGATTATTGGGGCCGCGACCTGCCTGCCAATGTCGGCCGCAACAATTTCGACGAGCTGCGCTACGAATATTTCCGCGACGCCACCGTGGCGATCGAGGCTTTCAAGGCCGACCAGGTCGATTGGCGCACCGAGAACAGCGCGAAGAACTGGGCGACCGCCTACGATTTCCCGGCCGTGACCGAAAAGCGCGTGATCCTCGAGGAATTCGCCAATCGCAGCTCGGGCGTGATGCAGGCCTTCGTGCCGAACCTGCGCCGCGGCAAGTTCAGCGATCCGCGCGTGCGGCGTGCGCTCAACTATGCGTTCGACTTCGAGGAGATGAACAAGCAGATATTCTTCGGCCAGTACAAGCGCGTCAGCAGCTATTTCGACGGCATCGACGAGCTCATGGCAACCGGCGTGCCGCAGGGCAAGGAGCTCGAGATCCTCGAGACCGTCCGCGCCCAGGTCCCGCCCGAAGTCTTCACCACGGCCTACACCAATCCGGTCGGCGGCAATCCGGAAGCCGTGCGCGACAATCTGCGCGAGGCGCTGCGCCTGTTCAAGGAGGCCGGCTACGAGGTGCGCGACCGCAAGCTGGTCGACGTCAAGACCGGCGCCCAGTTCACTCTCGAATTGCTGAATTCGGATCCCAGCTTCGAGCGGATCACGCTGTTCTATAAGCCGTCGCTGGAGCGGCTCGGCATTGCCGTCAGCGTTCGGACGGTCGATCCGACCCAGTACGAGAACAGGACACGCGAGTGGGATTTCGACATCGTCACCAACTCGTGGGGCGAGTCGCAGTCGCCGGGCAACGAGCAGCGCGAGTTCTGGTCGTCCAAATCGGCTGATATCGCCGGCTCCCGCAACATTGCCGGCATCAAGAACCCGGCGATCGACAAGCTGATCGAACGGGTGATCTACGCCACCGATCGTGATGATCTCGTCGCGGCTACCAAGGCGCTTGACCGCGTGCTGCTGTGGAATCACTACGTCGTGCCGCAGTGGACCTACAACAAGGTCCGCACCGCCCGCTGGGATCGCTTTGGGCGGCCCTCGGAACTGCCCAAATACGGCCAATCCGGCTTCCCGTTCATCTGGTGGTACGACGCAGACAAGGCGGCACGGATCGCAAAGAAGTCGTGAAGGATATTCCCGCATGACGCAGATGTCACGCCGCCATGTGCTGACCATTGGTGTCGGCGGCGCCCTCGGGGTGTCGCTGGGTGCGCGGCCGATCCGTCGCGCGCATGCATCGGAAGCCGGGGTTGAAGCTCACGGCATCTCGGCGTTTGGCGATCTCAAATATCCCGCCGACTTCCACCATTTCGACTACGTCAACGTCGATGCGCCGAAGGGCGGTACGTTCTCGCTCATCCCGTCAACGAAATCGCACAACCAGTCCTACCAGACCTTCAACTCGCTCAACTCCTTCATTCTCAAGGGCGATGGCGCGCAAGGCATGGACATGACGTTTTCGCCGCTGATGGTCCGCGCGAACGACGAACCGGACGCGATGTACGGACTTGCCGCCAAATCCGTGCAGATATCGCCGGACAGGCTGGTCTATCGCTTCACGATACGGCCGGAGGCAAAATTCCACGACGGCACCAAGCTCACCGCGCACGACGCGGCGTTCTCGCTGACGACGCTGAAGGCCAAGGGCCACCCGCTGATCACCGTGCAGATGCGCGACGTGGTGAGCGTGGAAGCGATCGACGATGCGACGCTCGTCGTCACCTTTGCCAAGGGACGCGCGCGCGACGTGCCGCTCTATGTCGCCGGACTGCCGATCTTTTCGAAAGCGTATTACACGTCGCGGCCGTTCGATGAATCGACGCTGGATGTTCCGCTCGGCTCCGGTCCGTACAAGGTCGGCCGGTTCGAGGTCAATCGCTACATCGAGTTCGAGCGGGTCAAGGACTGGTGGGCGGCCGATCTGCCGCCCTGCCGCGGCAGCTACAATTTCGACGTCGTGCGCTATGAATTCTACCGCGACCGCGACGTCGCCTTCGAGGGTTTCACCGGCAAGAACTATCTCTACCGAGAGGAATTCACCTCGCGCATCTGGGCGACGCGCTATGATTTCCCGGCCGTCAAGGACGGTCGTGTCAAGATGGAGGTTGTGCCCGACGATACGCCCTCCGGTGCGCAAGGCTGGTTCATCAATACCCGGCGCGACAAGTTCAAAGACCCGCGCGTGCGCGAGGCCCTGATCGATGCCTTCGATTTTGAATGGACCAACAAGACCATCATGTACGGCGCCTATGCCCGTACGGTGTCGCCGTTCCAGAACTCGGACCTCATGGCGGGCAATGCGCCGCCTTCGCCGGAAGAGCTGAAGCTGCTCGAGCCATTCCGCGGTCAGGTTCCTGACGACGTCTTCACCGCTCCGTTCACGCCTCCGGTCACGGACGGCTCCGGACAAGACCGCAGCTTGTTGCGCAGGGCCCAGCAATTGCTGACCGAAGCCGGCGTGCCAATCAAGGACGGCAAGCGCGTCCTGCCGAACGGCGAGGTCTTCAGAATCGAGTTCCTGCTGGATGAGCCCTCCTTCCAGCCCCACCATGCGCCCTACATCAAGAATCTCGCGACGCTCGGTATCGAAGCGAATGTGCGCGTCGTCGATCCGGTGCAGCACAGGGCGCGCCAGGATGACTTCGACTTCGATATGACGATCCAGCGCTTCAGCATGTCGGCGACGCCTGGCGATGCCATGCGCGCGTTCTTCTCCTCGCAGGTCGCGAACACCAAGGGCTCGTACAATCTCGCTGGCGTCGCCAGCCCGGCGATCGACGCCATGATCGAGAAGATCATGGCGGCCGACAGCCGCGAAGAGCTGACCGTCGCCTGCCGCGCCTTCGACCGCCTGTTCCGCGCCGGCCGCTATTGGGTGCCGCAATGGTACAACAAGACGCACCGGCTGGCTTATTGGGACCAGTTCGGCCATCCACCGAGGCTGCCGCGTTATGCCAACGGCGTCGGCGCCCCCGACATCTGGTGGCATGAACCCGCCAAGGCCGCCAAGCTCGAGCAGGCGAAATAATCATGAGCGCCTATATCGCCCGCCGTATCCTCCTGATGATTCCGACCCTGCTCGGAATCCTCTTCGTCTCCTTCGTCGTCGTGCAGTTCGCGCCGGGCGGCCCGGTCGAGCGCGTGATCGCACAACTCTCGGGGGCCGATACCGGCGGCACCTCGCGCATTTCGGGCGGCAGTGACTTTGCGCAGCGCGCGCCGGGGCAGGTCGGCGCCGGCGGCGATGCCATCAACTCGAAATATCGCGGCGCGCAGGGTCTCGATCCTGATTTCATCAAGAAGCTCGAGGCACAGTTCGGCTTCGACAAGCCGGCGCCGGAACGCTTCGCGCTGATGGTTTGGAATTTCGCCCGCTTCGATTTCGGCAAGAGCTATTTCCGCGACGTCAGCGTGCTCCAGCTCATCAAGGAAAAGCTGCCGGTCTCGATCTCGCTGGGGATCTGGCTGACACTTCTGACCTACCTGATCTCGATCCCACTCGGCATTCGCAAGGCCGTGAATGACGGGGCGCGGTTCGACACCTGGACCTCGACCGTGCTCGTGCTCGGCTATGCAATCCCCGGCTTTCTGTTCGCGATCCTGCTGATCATCCTGTTTGCCGGCGGCTCGTTCTTCAACTGGTTCCCGCTGCGTGGGCTGACCTCGGACGGCTGGTCGCAATTTCCGTGGTACTGGAAGATCGTCGATTATTTCTGGCATCTGACGCTGCCGCTGATTGCCATGGGCCTCGGCGCGTTCACCACCATGGCGTTCCTGACCAAGAACTCGTTCCTGGACGAGATCCGCAAGCAATACGTCATGACCGCGCGCGCCAAAGGCTGCAGCGAGAATCAGGTGCTCTATGGTCACGTCTTTCGCAACGCGATGCTGATTGTCATCGCGGGCTTTCCCAGCACCTTCATCCACGCCTTCTTCTCCGGCTCGCTTCTGATCGAGACTATCTTCTCGCTGGACGGGCTGGGGCTGCTCAGCTTCGAGAGCGTGCTCAACCGCGACTATCCCGTGGTGTTCGGCACACTCTACATCTTTTCGCTGGTCGGCCTCGTGATCAACCTGATCTCCGACCTGACCTATATGTGGATCGACCCCCGGATCGATTTCGAGGCACGGGAGGTCTGATGACGATCACCGCGCCGACGCCGATCGAGACCACAGCGAAGTCGCCGCTCGGCGATGCCGTTCCGATCACGCGCAAGCCGTTCGCGCCTTCGCCGCTCAACAGGCGGCGCTGGCAGAACTTCAAGGCCAACCGCCGCGGCTACTGGTCGTTCTGGATCTTCATCGCCCTGTTCGTGGTCTCGCTGTTCGCCGAGCTGATCGCCAACGACCGGCCCTTCCTGATCAAGTTCGACGGCCGTCTCTATTGGCCCGCTTTCGTGACCTATTCCGAAACCACCTTCGGCGGCGATTTCGAGACGGCGGCCGACTATCGCGACCCCTATTTGCAGAAGCTGATCAAGGACAAGAACGGCATCATCGTCTGGCCGCTGATCCGCTATTCCTACGACACCCACAATCTCGACCTGCCGACGCCGGCGCCGTCGCCGCCGACCTGGATGCTGACCGAAAAGCAGTGCCAGCCGGTGGTGGAGAAGAAAGGGCTGAGGAGCTGCCGCGACCTCGAATACAACTGGCTCGGCACGGACGATCAGGGCCGCGACGTCGTCGCGCGGCTGATCTATGGCTTCCGCATCTCGGTGCTGTTCGGCCTCTGCCTCACCATCATCTCGTCCGTCATCGGTATCGCCGCGGGCGCGGTGCAGGGCTATTTCGGCGGTCGGGTCGACCTGATCTTTCAGCGCTTCATCGAGATCTGGACGGCGATTCCCTCGCTCTATCTTCTCCTGATCCTGTCCTCGGTGCTTGTGCCCGGCTTCTTCGTGCTGCTCGGTATCCTGCTGCTGTTCTCCTGGGTCTCGCTGGTCGGTCTCGTGCGGGCAGAATTCCTGCGCGGGCGCAACTTCGAATATATCCAGGCGGCGCGGGCGCTCGGCGTGTCCAACCCGGTCATCATGTTCCGCCACCTGCTGCCGAATGCGATGGTTGCGACCATGACGTTCCTGCCCTTCATCGTGTCGAGCTCGGTGATGACGTTGACAGCGCTCGATTTCCTGGGCTTCGGCCTGCCGCCGGGATCGCCTTCGCTGGGCGAATTGCTGTCGCAGGCCAAATCCAACGTGCAGGCGCCCTGGCTCGGCTTCTCCGGCTTCTTCTCGGTCGCGATCATGCTGTCGCTGCTGATCTTCATCGGCGAAGCGGTGCGCGACGCCTTCGATCCGCGCAAGACGTTCAGGTAAGGTCATGGACGCGATCAACCAGCCCCTGCTTGCCGTTCGCGACCTCTCGGTGGCTTTCCACCAGGGCGGCGCCACCACGCTCGCGGTCGACAAGGTCTCGTTCCAGATCAAGCGCGGCGAATGCCTGGCGCTGGTCGGCGAATCCGGCTCCGGCAAGTCGGTCAGCGCGCTCTCGATCCTCAAGCTGCTGCCCTATCCGAACGCCTCGCACCCCTCGGGCAGCATCCGCTTCAAGGGGCAGGAGCTGATCGACCGCTCCGAGCAGAAGATGCGGGAGGTCAGAGGCAGCGATATCTCCATCATCTTCCAGGAGCCGATGACCTCGCTCAATCCGTTGCACACGATCGAGGCGCAGATCGGCGAGATCATCCAGCTGCACAATCCGACCGGCAATGCCGAGGTGCGCAGACGAACGCTGGAACTGCTGACGCAGGTCGGCATTCCCGAGCCCGAGACGCGGCTGAGGAGCTATCCGCATCAGCTTTCCGGCGGTCAGCGCCAGCGTGTGATGATCGCGATGGCGCTCGCCAACGAGCCGGATCTGTTGATCGCGGACGAGCCGACCACGGCGCTCGACGTCACCGTGCAGGCGCAGATCCTGGCGCTGCTCGCCGAGATCCGCTCGCGGCTCGGCATGAGCCTGCTCTTCATCACCCACGATCTCGGCATCGTGCGCCGCATCGCCGACACCGTCTGCGTCATGAAGAACGGCGAGATCGTCGAGCAGGGGCCGGTCGAGCAGGTCTTCAGGACGCCGAAGCATCCCTATACGCGCGACCTGCTCGCGGCGGAGCCGAAGCCGGATCCGGCGCCGCCGCAGCCGGACGCGCCGGTGGTGATGTCGGCCAGCGATCTGAAGGTGTGGTTTCCGATCAAGCGCGGCCTGATGCGCAAGACGGTCGGCCACATCAAGGCGGTCGACGGGGTCAGCCTCGCCGTGCGCAAGGGCGAGACGCTCGGTGTGGTCGGCGAATCCGGCTCGGGCAAGACCACGCTGGGGTTGGCATTGTTGCGCCTGATCTCCTCGAACGGACGCATCGTGTTCTTAGGGAAAGACATCCAGGGCCTGCGCTTCAAGGAGATGCGCCCGTTCCGGCGCGACATGCAGATCGTGTTTCAGGATCCGTTCGGCTCGCTCTCACCGCGCATGTCGATCGCCGATATCATCGCCGAAGGCCTCACCGTGCATCAGCCGAAGCTGTCGCGGGAGGAGCGTGACGCGCGCGTCGTCAAGGCGCTGGAAGACGTCGGGCTGAAGCCCGATACCCGCTTCCGCTATCCCCACGAATTCTCCGGCGGCCAGCGCCAGCGCATCAGCATCGCGCGCGCGGCGGTGCTGGAGCCGGATTTCGTCGTGCTGGACGAGCCGACCAGCGCGCTCGACATGCTGTTCCAGGCGCAGATGGTCGATCTGTTGCGCGAGCTCCAGCGCAAGCGCGAGCTCACCTACATGTTCATCTCGCACGATCTACGCGTCGTCGCCTCGCTTGCGAGCCATTTGATCGTGATGCGCGGCGGCAAGGTGGTCGAAGAGGGCCAGGCCGCCGAGCTGTTCAAGCATCCGAAGAGCGATTATACGCGTGCGCTGTTCGCGGCGGCGTTCCGGCTGGAGACGGCGGGGAACGGCTCGGTGGCGACGTAAGCCCCGTTAGAGCCGCTTGATCGCAGCGACCTCGCTGCCGGCCGCCTTGATCCGCGCGATGGCCGGCTCGATCGGCTCGATCACGGTCGCCATGTGATGCGCGTTGGCGTGAACCATGGTGCTGCCGTCGCGGACGATGGCGACGTGGCCCTTCCAGAAGATCAGATCGCCGCGCTGCAAGCTGCTTCGCTCATGCGGCTCCAGTGCGCGGCCGAGACCGGCCAGCTGCATGTCGCTGTCGCGCGGGCAGCCGATCCCTGCTGCCGTCAGAGAGACTTGGACGAGGCCGGAGCAATCGATGCCAAGACTGCTCTTGCCGCCCCAGAGATAGGGCGTGCCGACGAAGCGCTCGGCGATTGCGACGAAGTCCGGCTCGCGTTGATCGAGCGGGGCGAGATGCGTTTTCGGCAGATATCTGCCGTCGCGCGTCACGGCGAAGCTGCCGTCCTCGCGTGCCACGGCGAGCCTGGATCCCATCACCAGCGTCTCGGCTGGCGGCAGCTTGATCGAGGGGCCGGGGAAGGCAAACGTCCGCAATGCGCTGACCACGTGAGTCGGGGCGGCCGATGGCGTCACGAGCGCCGCATCCGGCAGCCAGCCGACATAGCCATCGCCGTTGAGCTGGCCCCACGCCCAACCCTCGCCGTTGCGGTCGTAGACCGTGACGCGTTCGCCGCGCAGGGCTTCCGTCATCAGCATTGCGCTCGAGGACGGCTGCTCGCGCACCGGCGCGACCGGCTCGACCACCTCGAACTCCCGGCCCTCGACGAAGCGATCGGCCTGCACCTTGCCTTCGAGATATTTCGCGGCAAGGTCGCCCCGCGCCGGCGTTATTCGCGGATCATGCATAGCGCTCGCTCAGCAAGGTGTAGATGGCGCGCGCGGCCTGGCACTCGCCGCCTTCGGGGCGTGCGGGCTTGGCCGACGGTGTCCAGCCGTAGATGTCGACATGCAGCCAGCTCCCGGCGTGTTCGACGAAGCGCTGCAGGAACAGCGCGCAGGTGATCGAGCCGGCAAAGCCGCCCGACGGCGCGTTGGTGATCGTGGCCGTCTTGGAGTCCAGCCACTTGTCGTAAGGCGGCCACAGCGGCATGCGCCACAACGGATCGTTCTCCTTCACCGCGCAACGCGCAAGGTCGGCGGCAAGGGTCTCATCATTGGTGTAGAAGGGCGGCAGATCCGGTCCCAGCGCGACACGCGCCGCGCCGGTCAGCGTGCCCAGGTCGACCAGCAGGTCGGGCTTCTCCTCGTCGGCCAGCGCCAGCGCGTCGGCGAGCACCAGGCGTCCTTCCGCGTCGGTGTTGCCGATCTCGACGGTGATGCCCTTGCGCGAGGTGAAGATGTCGAGCGGGCGGAAGGCATTGCCGGCGACGGCATTCTCCACCGCCGGAATCAGCACGCGCAGCCGCACCTTCAGCTTCGCGTCCATCACCATGCGCGCCAGCGCCAGCACGTTGGCAGCGCCGCCCATGTCCTTCTTCATGATCAGCATGCCGCTCGACGGTTTCAGGTCGAGCCCGCCGGTGTCGAAGCAGACGCCCTTGCCGACCAGCGTCACCTTGGGATGATCGGGATCGCCCCAGCCGATGTCGATCAGCCGCGGCGCGCGGCTCGACGCCATGCCGACGGCATGGATCAGCGGGAAGTGCTTCTCCAGCTCCTCGCCGATGGTGCAGGAAAAGCTCGCGCCGAACTCCACGGCGAGGTCTTGCGCGGCGGCCGCGAGCTCTTCCGGCCCCATGTCGTTGGAGGGCGTGTTGATGAGGTCGCGCGCCAGCATCGCCGCATTGGCGATCCGCTCGATCTCGGCCGGATCGACGCCATCAGGCGGCACCAGCCGGACCTCAGGCCTGTCAGCCTTGCGGTAGCGCGCAAAACGGTAGGTGCCGAGCGCGAAAGCGAGCGCCGCCAGCCGTGTATCGTGTGGCGCATTGGCAAAGCGATAAGTGCCCGGCGGCAGCAGGCCGGGCAGGGCGCCGGGCCGGAACAGGTCGCGCGATCTTGCAGTGTCGTCGTCCAGGCCGAACAGCACCTGGGCGATCGCGCCATCGGGCGCGGGCAGCGCGAGATAACCGCCGGGCTTGGCAGCAAAGGCGCATGAAGTGGCGAACTGGCGCTGCGCCGGCGGCAGCGCCTCGGCGACCTGATCCCAGCTCGATTTCGTGACGAACGTGATCGGGATGGCGGTGGATGACGTCTCGAAGACAGCAGGCATTGGCGGGTCCGGATCGTCGGATCAAACGGGTCATGCGAACGGACGAGACTTCGCAGAGTTTCGCCGCGGCTGCAATCGGCTTTGCTGTCACCGTTTCGGCGAACCGCTACTCGCGGCAAGGGGGCCATGCTAGGTTCCGGCAATGGTCGCCAGGGCTGGAGATCGGGCGGCCGACGACAAACGCGCCGGGAGGACATGCAATGGAATTCGTGTGGAGCGTGGTCACGTTCATCGGCCATGCCGTCGAGGCGATCTTTGGCTATGTCGAGCACCACCACTGGATCTTCGCGCTCCTTGCCGGCGGTTACGTCTTCTATCTCCACGACCGCTCGGTCCACGCGCGGTTCGATGCGCTCGACAAGCGCGTCGACGAAATCCGCAAGCGGCTCGCGATCGAATATTGAGGCGGCAATGCTGAGGCATCTAACGGGCAGATGAGGGCGCTCGGCCCCGATCTCGACCTCGGCGGAGGCACCCCCGCAGACGTCGCCGTGAGAGGTACGGGCCGGGAAGCGGCGTTAACCGGCCGTTAGGGTTAACAGCCTATTGCTGGCGCGTTCGGCTCGATCAATCGGCTCGAGAGTCAAGGCGTCATGCGTCAACGGTTCAGTCTCGCCCGGCTTCTTGCGTCCACCTCGCTGGTCGCGGCGGTCGCCATGGGCCTCGGCGGCTGCACGGGCATGTCGAAACTCTCCGACGTGACGGGCTCGCTCGGCGGACCACGGGCAGAGGCGGCTCCCACCGATCCCGCGCGCGCCGTCGAGGTCTATGGCGAGCGCTACCGGGCCAATCCCAGGGATGCCGAGGCCGCGCTGGCCTATGGCCAGGCCTTGCGCGCCAACGGCCAACGCGCCCAGGCCGCCGCCGTGCTCGAGCAGGCGACCATCGCCAATCCCGGCAACAAGGCGCTGCTCGCGCAGTATGGCCGCGCGCTCGCCGACAACGGCAATTTCCAGCAGGCCTACGACGTCCTGTCGAAGGCGCATTCGCCTGATAATCCGGACTGGCGCCTGCTCTCGGTGCAGGGCACCGCGCTGGACCAGATGGGCCGTCACGAGGAGGCGCGCTCCTATTATACGAGCGCGCTCAAGATCGCGCCGGGTGATCCTGGCGTGCTTTCCAATCTCGGCCTGTCATACATGCTGTCGAAGGATCTGCCCAAGGCCGAAGAGGCGTTGCGGCAAGCCCACGCCTCGCCGCGCGCCAGCAGCCGGGTGCGGCAAAATCTCGGCCTCGTCGTCGGTCTCCAGGGCCGCTTCGCGGAGGCCGAGACCATCGTGAAGGCGGATCTGCCGCCGGATCAGGCCGCGGCCAATGTCACTTATCTCAAGGAAATGCTGAGCCGCAGCGACAATCATCGCGGCGGGCCGAAGCGGACCCCGGTGGCCTCGCTCAACCAGCCCGACTGATCAAGATCTGATCTTCAGCAATCGAAGCCGTCCCACGGACCGCACTCGGTCGGTGGCTTGTGTCACTGCATCTCGGTGAGCTTGATGCCGGTCGGTCCGAGAATGACGACGAACAGCACTGGCAGGAAGAACAGGATCATCGGCACCGTCAGTTTCGGCGGCAACGCGGCCGCCTTCTTCTCGGCCTCGGTCATTCGCATGTCGCGGTTTTCCTGTGCCATGACGCGCAAGGATTGGCCGAGCGGGGTGCCGTAGCGCTCCGCCTGCTGAAGCGCGAGACAGACCGACTTGACGCCCTCGAGCCCGGTGCGTCGCGCCAAATTCTCATAGGCGACCTTGCGGTCCTGCAGGTAGGACAATTCGGCCGTGGTCAGCGTGAACTCCTCCGACAGCGCAATCGACTGTCCCACGATTTCGGTGGCGACCTTCCGGAACGCCATTTCGACCGACATGCCGGATTCGATACAGATCAGGAGCAGATCGAGTGCATCGGGAAAGGCGCGCTTGATCGAGAGCTGGCGCTTGGAGATCGCATTCTTGAGGAACAGCATCGGCGCCTGGAGGCCGAGATAGGCCGCGCCGATGCAGATGCCGATCTTGATCGGCATCGGCCTGTCCATGTGCGCGATCACGAAAACGTAGAGGAGCGAGCCGACGAAGAGCACGATCGGGGTGACCAAGCGGGCAAACAGGAAGGTGATGTAGGGCGCCTGGCCGCGGTAGCCGGCCATGATGAGCTTGTCCCGCGCCGCCTCCTGTGCGAGCCATTTGGTGAGGTTGAAGTCCTCCACGACCTTGGAGACGAGTTGCTTCGGTGTCTGGCGCAGCGAGACCTTTTCGTTCTTGTGAAGGCGCTCGCGCTCGCGCTGCCGAATGCGCTCACGCTCGCTCGCGACCGCCTTCATGCGCTTGGAGAGTCCCTCGCCGGCGAACAGCGGCATCACCAGCGTATAGACGGTGGCGCTGGCGGCGATGGCCGCCAGCAACATGGTCATGAAACGGACGTCATGCAGTTTCGAAACGAGGAACTCGACCATGCGGCACCGTCAGAAGTCGAAATTGATCATCTTTTTCATCACCATGATGCCGATCGACATCCAGACGACGCAGCCGACCAGCATCAGCTGGCCGGTGGGATGAGTCCAAAGCAGCGAGATGTAGTGCGGCGTCGTGAGATAGACGAGGAACATCACGATCGGCGGCAACGAGCCGATGATGCCGGCCGAGGCCTTGGCTTCCATCGACATCGCCTGGATCTTCTCTTTCATCTTCTTGCGGTCGCGCAGCACCTTGGAGAGGTTGCCCAGCGCCTCGGAGAGGTTGCCGCCCGATTTCTGCTGGATCGAGATGACGATGCCGAAAAAGTTGGCTTCGGGCAGCGGCATGCGCTCATAGAGCCGGGAGCAAGCCTCGCCCAGCGGCATGCCGATCGCCTGCGTCTCGATGATGGCGAGGAATTCGCTGCGCAGCGGCTCGGGCGAATCGGCCGCGACGACCTTGATCGATTCGAACAACGGCAGGCCGGCCTTGATGCCGCGGACGATGACGTCGACCGCGTCGGGCAGTGCCTTCAGGAACTTGTCTTCCCGGCGCTTCTTCAGGAAGCCGAGGGCCCAGCGCGGCAGGCCAAAACCTCCGGCAAAGGCGAGACCGGCGGCGCCGAGCAGGCCGCCGCCGATGAACAGGGCCGCCGCGAACAGCACGCCCGCCACGACGGCGGACACGATCCAGAATTTCTGCGGCGTCCAGTCCAGACCGGCCTGGGAGAGGCGGACGTTGAGCGGAACGCTCTTCTCCTGCTGACGCCGTGCCTCGAGATCCTTCAGCGACGTTTCGACCTGCTCGCGGCGCGATCGCTGGCTCTTTTCGCTCTGCTTGGCCATCGGCGCGTCGGCACGCGAGATCGAGGCGCGCCGGTTCTCCGCCTTCCGTTCCCCGGAGAGCAGCGGATAGAGGAAGACCCAGGCGATGCCGCCGACCGCTGCGGTGGCGAGAAATGCGAGGGCGAGGACCTGTATGTTCATGGCGTCGCTGACCTGCTCACGTCGTCGGCGCCACTTCCGCGGCATCGAGCGCGGCGGCAAGGCGCTTCTCCTCGCCGTAATAGCGGGCGCGTTCCCAGAACTTCGGACGGCCGATACCGGTCGAGCGGTGCCGGCCGATGATCTTGCCGTTGGCATCCTCGCCGATCATGTCGTAGAGGAAGATGTCCTGGGTGATGATGGTATCGCCTTCCATGCCCATCACCTCGGTGATGTGGGTGATGCGGCGCGAGCCGTCGCGCAGGCGCGCGGCCTGGACGATGACGTCGATCGAGGCGCAGATCATCTCGCGGATCGTTCGCGAGGGCAGGGAAAAGCCGCCCATCGTGATCATGGATTCGCAGCGCGACAGCGCTTCGCGCGGGTTGTTGGCATGCAGCGTGCCCATCGACCCGTCATGGCCGGTGTTCATGGCCTGGAGCAGGTCGAACGCCTCGGGTCCGCGGACTTCGCCGACGATGATGCGTTCGGGACGCATACGCAGGCAGTTGCGCACCAATTCGCGCATGGTGACCTGGCCCTCCCCCTCGATATTGGGCGGACGGGTCTCCAGACGCACCACATGGGGCTGCTGGAGCTGGAGCTCGGCAGCGTCTTCGCAGGTGATGACGCGCTCGTCGTGCTCGATGTAATTGGTCAGACAGTTGAGCAGCGTCGTCTTGCCCGAGCCTGTACCGCCGGAGATGAGCACGTTGCAGCGGACGCGACCGATGATCTGGAGGATCTCGGCGCCTTCCGGCGAGATCGCGCCGAACTTGACGAGCTGATCCAGCGTCAGCTTGTCCTTCTTGAACTTGCGGATGGTGAGCGTCGGGCCGTCGATCGACAGCGGCGGCACGATGGCGTTGACGCGGGAGCCGTCGGCGAGGCGCGCGTCGCAGATCGGCGAGGATTCGTCGACGCGCCGGCCGACCTGGCTGACGATGCGCTGGCAGATGTTGAGGAGCTGCTGGTTGTCGCGAAAGCGGATGCCGGTGCGCTGGATCTTGCCGGCGACCTCGATGTAGACGGTGTTGGCGCCGTTGACCATGATGTCGGCGATATCGTCGCGCGACAGCAGCGGCTCGAGCGGACCGTAGCCGAGAACGTCGTTGCAGATGTCGTCGAGCAGCTCCTCCTGCTCGGCGATCGACATCACGATGTTCTTGATCGCGATGATCTCGTTGACGATGTCGCGGATTTCCTCGCGGGCGGATTCCGAATCCAGCTTGGCCAGCTGGGCGAGATCGATCGCCTCGATCAGCGCGCCGAAGATCGTCGCTTTGACCTCGTAATAATTGTCCGAACGCCGGCTCTCCATGGCCGGGGGCGGCGGAGCCTTCGCGGGAGCAAGCGGCGGCGAGGCGACGGCCGGCGGAGGCGGGGCGCGCGACACCGTCGGCGCCGGAGCCGGGGCAGGCTCGAGCGACACGGCGCCGGGCCTGGGCGCCCGAAGGTCGGTGTCTGTTCCGCTACGCTTACCGAACACTTAACAACTCCATGCGGCGGCTTATTTTCCCCGCAACTTGTCAATCAGGGGTGAAAACAGGGACGACTTTTGTTTCTTGGTTTCGGAGCGGCCGGTCAGGCGCTGGGCGATCTGAAGGAACATCTCGATCGACTTGTGGTTGGCGGAGATCTCCGCGATCATCTGGCCGTTGTTGGCCGCCGAGCCGAAGATCTGCGGCTCGAACGGGATCGAAACGATCGGCTGGCTCTCGATCGCCTTGGCGAACTCCGTGGCGGCGATTTCGGGCCGTTTCGGCACGCCGACCTGATTCAGGCAGTAGAGCGGCGGCCGATCGTTGGGGCGCGCGGCCTTCAACAGATCGAACAGGTTCTTGGTATTGCGCAGATTGGCGAGGTCAGGGGCGGCCACGATCAAAATGTCGTCCGCTCCGATCAAGGCGCGCTTGGTCCAGCCCGCCCATTGGTGCGGAATGTCGAGCACGATGCACGGCATGGTGGAGCGCAGCGTGTCGAACACGGAGTCGAAGGCCTCGGTGCCGAAATCATAGACCCGGTCGAGCGTCGCCGGCGCCGCCAGCAGGCTGAGATGGTCGGTACATTTCGACAGCAGGCGGTCGATGAAGGCGGTGTCGACGCGATCGGGCGAGAACACGGCGTCGGCAATGCCCTGCGGCGGATCCTGGTTGTAGTCGAGCCCGGCGGTACCGAAGGCCAGGTCGAGATCGGCGACGACGGCGTCCATAGCGAGGTCGCGCGCGATCGCCCAGGCGACGTTGTGCGAGATGGTGGAAGCTCCGACGCCCCCCTTGGCGCCGACCACGGCGATGATGCGGCCGACCGCCTTGGCTTCCGGCGCCGAGAACAGGTTGCAGATCGAGCGTACGACGTCGATCGCGCCGACCGGCGCGAGCACATAGTCGCTGACGCCGCGGCGCACCAGCTCGCGGTAGAGCATGACGTCGTTGATGCGGCCGATCACGACCACGCGGGTGCCGGCGTCGCAGACGGTGGCGAGCTGGTCGAGCCCGCCCAGGAGGTCGTTGCGGCCGTCGCTCTCGAGCACGATCACGTTCGGCGTGGGAGCCGAGCGGTAGGCTTCGATCGCGGCCGCCATGCCGCCCATCTGGATCTTCAGATGGGCCTTGCCGAGGCGGCGATCCTCGCCGGCCGACTGGACCGCGGCGGCGGTCTCGACGGTCTCGCAGAAGGCCTGGACCGAGACGCGCGGCGCGGGCGCAATATGCTCCTCGACCGGCGGAGGGGGTGCGTCCGGCTGCTCTTCGTGTGTCTGGCGAGCGTAGCTGATCATTTGCCGGTGTCGCTGAGTTTGGCCTTGTCGGCTTCGGGGTACGTGGTCGCGCTCGTGAGTCCCTTGCGATACTTCTCGAGACCGGTGATGCGCCGGGGGGTGTAGGACGGCGTTTCAGGCCGCGGCTGCTCGAGGTCCGAGGGATTGTCGACCATCGCTGCGAGGTTGCGCTGATAGGCGCAGCCGTAATTGTAGTAGTCCTTGTTCTCGAACCAGCTCTTGTTCTTCATCGAAGGGCCGATGTCGTCCGGCCACAGGCCGCAGGGACCTGCGATCGCTGCGATCTTGGAATAGGTGAGACGGATCGGCGGCAGGAAGCGCTTGTCCTGGGGCTGGTAGGGGTGAACGTTGACGCCCCGCGGCGGAACGCCCGCCGCGGCCAGCATCGCCTGGATTTCGCGCATCGTGTCCGCGACCGGACGCGCATTGGGCGTGCCGGACGGCACGTCGATGCGGATGGCGCCCGTGCCTTCGTGCATCCATGCCGATGCGACGCCCATCACGTCGGCGCGCTGGGCAGCGGTCAATCCGCCGCGGGCATGGCCGACGAAGACGACGATCGAGCGATTCTGCTCCTCGATCGCGATCGGGTGGCGCTGCTTGTAGTCGTCGGGAATCGAGGCGGTAACGACCTCGTCGTGCCGGCAGCCGCCGAGCGCGAGCGTCATTGCGACCAGCGCGCCACCGAGACGGATGGCGCGCTTGGGAAGCTGGGGTGGTCTTGTGATCATCGTGAAGTCCCCGTTCCGCCTCAGTCGGTAATGAAGCCGTAGGTGCCGCGGTAGTTCTTGGCCGGTTCGGTCCGGCCGGGCACGCCGTAGATGCGGTTGATGTTGCCGAGCAGCTGGACCTGTGGATCCGCAGGCGGCGTGAAGCCGTCATCCGGCCGCGACAGGTCCTTTGGCGCCACCGCGCGAACGACATAGGGCGTCACGATCACGACCAGCTCGGTCGCGTTGTTGACGAAGTCCCGGCTGCGGAACAGCGTGCCGAGGATCGGGAGCTGCATGATCCCCGGCAGTCCGCTGATCGCCTGTTTGGTCTGCTGCTGGATCAGGCCGGCCATCGCCATCGCGCCGCCGGAGGGAATTTCCAGCGAGGTCTCCGCGCGGCGGGTCCTGATCGAGGGCACCGTCAGCGAGTTCACCGAGGTCGAGGTCACGGCCTGCGACAGCGTGATCGCGTTTTCGTTCGAGAGCTCCGAGACCTCGGTCATCACGCGCAGGCTGATCTTGCCTTCGCTCAGCACCACGGGGGTAAAGTTGAGCGAGATACCGAACTTCTTGAAGCTGATCTGGGTGGTGCAGACGTGCGTGGTGGGGTCGCACGCATAGCCTGCCGGGACCGGGAATTCGCCGCCCGCGATGAACGTTGCCGATTCACCGGAGATTGCGGTCAGGTTCGGTTCGGCCAGCGTGCGGATCACGCCCGCGTTTTCCATCGCGCGCAGGGTGGCCTGCACCGACGACGAGCCGCCGAACTTCGTCGTCAGATTGTTGCCGTCCACGAGGTTCTTGCCGAGTGCCGTGAACGGATTGGAGTTGCTGAAGCTCACCACCGAGGTGCCGTAGTTGAGGCTGGCGCTCAGGTCGATGCCGAGCTGCTTGACGATGGTGCGCTGGACCTCCGCCACCGTCACCTTGAGCATGACCTGGTCGCGGCCGCGCACCACGATCGAGTTCACCACCTTGTCGGCGCCGCCGGCCAGGCGCGCGGCGAGCTCGTTGGCCTGCTGCGCTTCCATCGGATTTGCCGCCGTGCCGGTCAGGACAATGCCGTCGCCGAGTCCGTCGATCTGAATGTCCGAATTGGGCAGAACCTGCTTCAGCGCGGCCCGCACGCCGTTGAGGTCGCGCTTGACCGCGATGTCATAGGCCGCAATCTGCTGACCGGCGGAATCGAAGAACACGATATTGGTCTGGCCGACCGCGGCACCGATGATGTAGGCGCGCTGCGCCGAGCGGACCACCGCGTTGGCGATCTTGGGATCGGCGACCAGCACGTCCTTGATGTCGCGCGGCAGGTCGATCACGACGGATTTGCCGACGCCGAGCGAGAGGAAGCGCGCGTTCATCTGGCCATCCGCCGCGGCCATCGCCCCGGGACGGTAATCGGCGGCGACCACGGGGGTCAGCACCGGGTTGAGCGCCAGCGCCAGAGCGGCCGAAAACGACAGGGCGCGAACCGCTGAGGTTCGCATCGTCGCCAAATCCACCCTGCGTTTCATATCGACTGTCTTCATCGTGCTTTCGCCGTCTGACTTGGAATGCCGTAGCGAATGATCGAAACACCGTCCCGCTTCTGCGCGGAATCATCGAGCGTGATTTCGCTCATCTTGACGTCGACGATGCTGCGCAGCGCCAGCGACAGCGTGCCGCTCTGGCGGGCTGCGGAGAGCGTCGCGGTCTGCGCGGGATTGAGCTCGAGGGTGACGGTCTTGCCGATCACCGCGTTCTGGCCGTCCTTTTCCTTTGGCGCCTGGTCGATGGCGAGGACCCGGATATTGGCCAGGATGATCTCGGAGGTGATGATGTCGGGCGCGCCGTTGTTCTGGTCCGGATTCTTCAGTCGGCGGGTCAGCAGGACGTCGACGCGATCGTTGGGCAGGATGAAGCCGCCTGCGCCGGTCTCCGGCGAGATCTCGGTCGAGATCGCCCGCATGCCGGTGGGCAGGATTGCAGCCATGAAGCCGGAGCCTTCGGCCTTGACCAGCTTCTGGTCGCGGATCGGCTCACCTTGAATGAAAGGGGCGCGCGCGATCGAACCGGTGACCTGGGTCGCGCCCTCGGGACGCTCGTTGCGGCGGATGAAGGTGGCGCTGGCGGTCGCGGCCGGCCAGGTCTGCCATTGCACGTCTTCCGGCTTCACGGTCTGGCCGAGGCCGATGTCGTTCTTGGCAACGAGGACGTCGACGGTCGGAAGCTGTGCGACCGGAGCCGCGGGAGGTGGCGCAGATTGGTCCGAGCCGCTCGCCAGGTACGCGGCGACGCCGCCGGCGCTGATGGCGACCGCCAGGACGACAATGCGTGCCCTATTCATACGCTTCACTTTCCAACAAGACGCCGCGACGCTGCCGCCGCCGTGATCGGCAGTTGACCAGCTATTCGTCAAAGCATGGTTAATGAGGCGTATCTAAATCGCCTTAACGCCGGGTTTACCCGGTGCGTTCAGCGCAGCGCGAGGTGAGCGAGGTCGATCGACTTCACCCATTCGGTCTCCGGGTAGACCATCAGCGCGCTCAGCGCGAGCGCGATGCCGTAGGGGATGCCGCTCTCCTTGGCGTGCAGCCGTGCCAGCCAGGCCTGACCCGCCAGCCCGTAAGGCAGCGGCCATTGCCGGAACTGGAGCAGGAGCAGCGTCAGCGCGCCGCCGAACAGCGAGGCGTAGAGCAGGAAGTTCATCAGCTGTGCGAACCCGAACCAGAGCGCGACGGAGGCCGCGACCTTGGCATCGCCGCCACCGACCCAGCCCATCGCAAAGCAGGTGAAGGCCACGACGAGCAGAAGCGCGCCGGCGCCGACATGGCTCAGCATCTCATAAGGTGCCATGCCACCGGCGAGGGCGAGCGCGAAGAAGCCTGCGACCAGCGCCAGCGACACGCGATTCGAGATCGTCATCGTAAACAGATCGCTCGCGGCGGCGAACGCCATCAGGGCAGGGAAGAGCAGAAGGCGCGCAAGGTCGAGGATCATGGCGTGCGTCTTGAGGCCTGGGTTTGCCGCGGAAGCTGGCGTCGCCGGATTCTATCCGGCAGTGCTAAACAAACCGACAACGGCTGCGAGGGTCACGCAAGGCCGAAGCTGAGGAGCGCGTGCTTTACCAGAGGCTGGCAATGCGCGCGGCGAGTGCGACCGTCGCAAGCAGCAGCGCAAGGCAGACCCAAAAGACCGGCGAGCCGGCCTGCGCCGCAGCTGCCTCGTTCGCCGCGACCGCGGCACCGGTTCTGTACTCACGCAACGCCACTGGAACTCGCCGTCTTCAGAAAAACAAAGGCCCCGGAGATCCGGGGCTTTTGCCGTCGTTGATCTGTTGCTTACTTCAGCCCGGTGCTGATCGAGGTGAACTTGGTGTTCAGCGTGCTGCCGAGGCTGTTGACGACGGTGATGATGGCCAGCGCGATGCCGGCGGCAATCAGACCGTATTCGATGGCAGTCGCGCCGGATTCGTCCTTCGCGAAACGCGCAATCAAGTTCTTCATGAACAAAACTCCATTCGGGTGGGATCGCCTCGTTCGGCGCTGTCTTTGACCCGATGACCATGAGAGCCGAGCTCTTTCGGTAGAGTTAATCCGATCGCGTAAACCCGCGTCCGGCGCGATGCTTTCGTCCAGAGTGAATTTCGCCTTAAAGCCGCGGCTTCAATTTCAGTTCCAGATACATCGCCGGCGCGCGGCCCGCTTCACCCTCCCTTAAATTTCACGGAGTAGGCGTAAGAGAGGACCGGAATTCGCGGAGAGAGGCGATGATGTCGAGCCTGCCCATGCAAGTCGCCTTGATGCTCGGCGAGACCATCGCGAAGCTGCTCCCCATCACCTTCGTGCTCGCGGCGGTTTTCACCGTGCTCGAGCATTTCTGGGCCTGCAACCCCGGCGCCCCGTGGTGGCGCAAGCGGGAGATCATCACCGACATCTGCTATTGGATCTTCGTTCCGGTGTTCGCCCGCACCATGCGGATCGGACTCCTGATCGTCGGCGCCGCAGCCGTCTTCAACATTCACGACGCCGACGAGCTCATCGCCTTCTACGATAACGGCCATGGGCCGCTGGCGCAGCTGCCTCTGTGGGTGCAGGCCCTGCTGTTCCTGGTGCTGTCCGACTTCATGCTGTATTGGATCCACCGGACCTTCCATGACGGCGGCTTCTGGAAGTACCACGCCATCCATCATTCCTCCGAGGAGATCGGATGGATTTCGGCGGCTCGCTTCCATCCCATCAATCTCTTGCTCGGGACGATCAGCGTCGACGTCGTGTTGCTGATGGCCGGCATTTCCCCGAACATCATGCTCTGGGTCGGTCCGTTCACCACCTTCCATTCGGCGTTCGTGCACGCCAATCTGAACTGGACCTTCGGACCGTTCAAATATCTGCTGGCAACGCCGGTGTTCCACCGCTGGCACCACACTTCGCTCGAAGAGGGCGGCAACACCAATTTCGCCGGCACGTTTCCGGTCTGGGACGTGCTGTTCGGCACTTTCCGCATGCCGGAGGGGCGGCTGCCGCAGGATTACGGCAAGGACGAAGCGGCCATACCGAAGGAGATCGGGGGCCAACTGGCCTATCCGTTCCGCCGCTAGCGGCCGTAAACATTCAGGTAGGTTCAAACAATCGTCGGCGAGTTTGCGGAACGTTCACAAATTAAGGGCAGGTTAGCCGGGTCGGGCACCGGCTCCGCTGTTATCTGTTCGCTTCTGCCGGTTTGTGACGTCCCGGGAGTATGAGTATGCGTAAGGAATTGCTGCGCCGTCATGCGCGGGTCTGTGTTCTGGTTGCTGCCGCAGTGCTGGCATCGCCGGCTGCCGGCCTCGCCGAACCGACGGCCGACACCATCGCCGTCAACGTCGACCAGGCCAAGCTGGTGCGGCTGCCCGGCAAGGTGGCGACCATCGTGGTCGGCAATCCCCTGATCGCCGACGTCACGCTCCAGCCCGGCGGCATGATCGTCGTGACCGGCAAGGGCTACGGTGCCACCAATTTCATTGCCCTCGACCGGAACGGCGAGATTCTGGTCGACCGCCAGATCCAGGTCGAAGGCCCGAGCGACCGGCTCGTCACCGTCTATCGCGGGATCGAGCGCGAGTCCTACAGCTGCATGCCGATTTGCCAGCGTCGGGTGACGCTCGGCGACAGCGACACCTACTTCAACAACACCATGAGCCAGGCCGGCTCGCTGAGCAGCAGTGCCAGCGGCAACGCCGGCGCGGCCACCAAGTCCAACTAGCCGGATCGATTGGCGGCTTCGCGCCGGCGTGGATCGCTTGCCAGGCGACGTGGCTCTGCGCGCGCCGTCCTTGGCTGCGGCCGCCGTGCGGGTTAACGCATCCCTAACCGAGCGGTTCGCGCAGCGTGAATCGCCTGCAACACTTAAACAATCAGTTTTAGCTATTGAACGAAGCAGATGATCGCCGCTGCCGGGGAATTTGACGCGATGCCATCGCTTCCGCCTACGAGATTCACGCTCCGGAAGGCGCTATGCCGGTTTCGTGGCAGCCGCCGCGGTTCCGCGGCGGTCGAGTTCGCGCTGGTTGCTCCGATCTTCTTCGGGCTGCTGTTCGCCATCATCGAGACAGCCTTGGTGTTCTTCGCAGGCCAGGTGCTCGAGACCATCACCCAGAATTCGGCGCGTGCGATTCTGACCGGTCAGGCGCAAGCGCAGGGCGGCTCGGTGGCGGCCTGTCAGACGGTGCCCAACGTGGTCTCGGCGTGCGATCAGACCACGTTCAAGGCCTATGTCTGCACCCAGATCCCGGCGCTGTTCGATTGCAGCAAGCTTTACGTCGACGTGGTCAGCACAAGCTCCTTCACGGCGCTGAGCCTCACCAATTACGGCGATTCCTGCACCTTCAATCCGGCCGGCGTGCAATACAATCCCGGCAGCTCCAGCCAGGTCGTCGTGGTGCGGCTGTTCTATCAATGGCCGCTCTTCGTCACCGGCCTCGGCTACAACATCGGCTGCAGCAGCAAGCGGCTGCTGGTGGCGACCGCAGCCTTCAAGAACGAACCCTTCTGAGGCGATGGATCTGGGCGGACCACAGGCGATGGCGAACTTCTTGAACAATGCCCGCTGCTGGGCGCGTGACTTCGTCGCCGACACGCGTGCGCTCGCGGCGACCGAATTCGCGGTCATCGTCCCGCTGATGCTGGTGATGTTCTTCGGGACCGTCGAATTCTCGTCGGCGATTGCGATCGATCGCAAAGTCACGTTGATTGCACGGACGCTGTCCGATCTGACATCGCAGTCGACGACGCTTGCCGATGCCGACATGCAGAACACCTTCACGGCGAGCATCTCGATCGTCATGCCTTACGACGCTACTCTCGTGAAAGGCTCGATTTCCCAGATCTATATCGATGCGAACAGCATTGCCACGGTCCAGTGGAGCAAGGCCGGAACCATCGCGAGCGGCGCGACGCAAGCGACGCTGGCGACCTCGGGCCGCAAGGCTGGCGACAAGGTGACCAACGAGATTCCGTCGACGCTGCTGATTCCTTCGACCTACCTCATCCTCAGCGAGGCGAGCTACACTTACACACCGTCGGTGGGCTACGTGTTGAAGTCGAGCATCCCGCTGAGAGATCTGTCCTACACACGGCCGCGCCAGGCGACTTGCGTTCAATACAACAACGTGCCGTCCTCGTGCTGACGCCCGAGCAGGGTCTGCAAATGAAAAAGGCCGTGCGTAGCGCACGGCCTTCTTGCTTCTTGCGAGCCGATCGGGCGAGGCCCGGCGGGTTCAGCCTGCGGCGCGGAGGTTGTCTGCTGCCGACTTGCCGGAACGACGGTCGGCCACGATCTCGTAGGAGATCTTCTGACCTTCACGCAGCGTGCCGAGGCCCGCACGTTCCACAGCGCTGATGTGGACGAACACGTCCTGGCCGCCGTCGTCCGGCTGAATGAAGCCGAAGCCTTTGGTCGCGTTAAACCACTTCACGGTTCCCATGCTCACGGGGGTAGTCCCTTCTCAGATAACACAATGTGAGAGCCTGCTCGCGCAGGCCAGTTAGATCGAATTTTGGAAGGGTCGTCAGCGTGTCTGAACCGGCTGTACCGGTGGATGCTAATGTCGTCCGGCCGAAAATCGATAAATTCCTTTTATCGGAATTCCAGTGTCAAAACAATCCAGTCGCGCGCGATTTTTTGATCCGCCGTGATGTTCACGGCGGACCAACAGGAAGGTCGGAATTTTACTGCCGCGCTCGCGCGCCGGCGCTCGACTAGCGACGGCGGAACTGGCCGCCGCGCTGTCCGGGGCGGGGAGGTCCGCCGGCCGTGCTGGGACGCTCGTCCTTGTGGCGGAAAATCAGCCGGCCCTTCTCGAGGTCATAGGGCGACATCTCCACCGTCACGCGGTCGCCCGCCAGAGTCTTGATGCGGTTCTTCTTCATCTTGCCGGCGGTATAGGCGACGATCTCGTGTCCGGCATCGAGCTGCACGCGGTAGCGGGCGTCGGGGAGGATTTCGGTGACCAGTCCTTCGAACTGGATCAGCTCTTCCTTAGCCATGTGGGTGTCTCCAGTCGTAGACTGTTAGTTCGAATGAGGATTGCGGTTCGGTCGGCCGTTGGGGCGACTCTCGCGACGCAAAAAGGCAACGCCTTGTATTCCATCAGGCTTGCCGGCGCTATGCGCGGGACGCTGTTCCGACCGATCGGCTGGTGAGGCGTTCATCTTACCACCGAGACCACGCCGGCGGCGAGACCCCTTGGAGGCCTTGTGGCCCTCTCCCGGCCTGCCATCAACAGGTCTGCCCTCGCTATGACGTCCTTCGCCGGGCCGTCCGTCGCCGGGCCTGCCGGCGCTGTGATGACGTCCGTCGGCATGCCGTTCGTCGCCACGCCGTCCGTCGCCGTGCCGGGCGCCCTGCGGACGCTGGCCCGGGCGGCCACCCGGTCGGCCCTGCCGTTGCTGTGCCGGGGGAGGACCGGCGTCGCGGCGGCCCGCATCGGTGCGATGGTCTTCGCGCGGCAGCGCCACGCGGATCAGCCGCTCGATGTCGCGGAGATAGCTGAGCTCCTCACCGCCAGCCACCAGCGAGATCGCGGTGCCGTCGGCGCCGGCGCGCGCGGTGCGGCCGATGCGGTGGACGTAGGTTTCCGGCACGTTGGGCAGGTCGAAATTGATGACGTGGCTGATGCCGTCGACGTCGATGCCGCGGGCGGCGATGTCGGTGGCGACCAGGGTGCGGATCTCGCCCGAGCGGAACTGGGCGAGCGTGCGCTCGCGATGGTTCTGCGACTTGTTGCCGTGAATGGCGCTGGCGGGGATGCCGGCCTTCTCGAGCGACTTCACCACCTTGTCGGCGCCGTGCTTGGTGCGGGTGAAGACCAGTGCGCGGTTGACCGGCTCATCTTTCAGAAGCTTGGTCAGGAAGGCCGGCTTGGCGGAGAAGTCGACCTGGACGATGCGCTGGTTGATTCGCTCGGCGGTCGAGGACACCGGGGTTACCGCGACGCGGGCGGGGTCACGCAGCATGGCGTCGGCGAGCTCGGCGATGTCCTTCGGCATGGTGGCCGAGAAGAACAGCGTCTGCCGCTTGATCGGCAGCTTGGCGACGATTTTGCGGATATCGTTGATGAAGCCCATGTCGAGCATGCGGTCGGCCTCGTCGAGCACGAGGAACTCGACGCTCGAGAGCTTCAATCCGTTGCTCTGCACGAGGTCGAGCAGGCGGCCGGGGGTGGCGACCAGCACATCGACGCCCTGCATCAGGGCGCGGACCTGGCGGCCCATCGGCACGCCGCCGATGGCCAGCGTCGAGGCCAGGCGCAGGTGGCGGCCATAGGCGTTGAAGCTGTCGAGGATCTGGCCGGACAGCTCGCGGGTGGGCGACAACACCAACACCCGGCAGGTCTTGGGCTGCGGCTTGATGCGATGCTCGAGCAGGCGGTGCAGGATCGGCAGCGCGAACGACGCGGTCTTGCCGGTGCCGGTCTGGGCGATGCCGACGACGTCGCGCCCGGTCAGCGCGATCGGGATGGTCTGGGCCTGGATGGGGGTGGGAGTGACGTAGTTCTCTTCGGCGAGAGCACGCGCGATCGGTTCGGCGAGGCCGAAATCCTGAAACGAAGTCAAAAGATGGGTTCTTTCCATGTCAAAAGCGGGCGCCCGGCGCATTCGGCGCGGCGCGCGCAAAAGGGTGTCGAGAAGACACCTGCGTGTTTAGGGTGTCGGATGGCTTGGGAGATATGGGGCAAGCCAGAGGCCCGGAGGGGCTTAAGAACACGCGGCTCGCAACGACCTCTTGATTCGCAAGAGGTCTCGGCCGCTCATATGGAACATCGAAGGGGCGCTTTCAAGGCAGGCTCGCGCGAAATGGCGATTGCGGTGCAGAAATAGTTATGCCGGAAATTTAGCCAGAGCTGACATTTTGCTCAAAAAATAACCAGACTGCCGCTTTGGCATACATTTCAGTTGCTCAAGTTTTGAGCGATCGCTTCGTTGCGAGACTTGGTTTTCAGGCAATTATTTTAGTAGAATCAATAAGTTGATTGGTGTTCAGCCCATGGCATGGTTCTTGCGAATCCGTTAATCGCAGGCGGCCGTGGGGCCGTTTCGCAGCGTTTTTCACGTCTGCGTCAGGGAGATGAAGACACTCATGCTTAACAAATCAACTCACGATATAGCGGCGTCATTTAGCCGCCGCGGCGTGCTCGCCGCGACCGCCGGACTGGTGCTCGGTCTGGCTTCATTGACTGGCGCGAAGGCCGCGGACGACACCATCAAGGTCGGCGTGCTGCACTCTCTGTCCGGCACCATGGCCATCAGCGAAACCACGCTGAAGGACACCATCCTCTTCCTGATCGACGAGCAGAACAAGAAGGGCGGCGTTCTCGGCAAGAAGCTCGAAGCCGTCGTCGTCGACCCCGCGTCGAACTGGCCGCTGTTCGCCGAAAAGGCGCGCGAGCTGATCACCAAGGACAAGGTCTCGGTCGTGTTCGGCTGCTGGACCTCGGTGTCGCGCAAGTCGGTGCTTCCGGTGTTCAAGGAGCTCAACAGCATCCTGTTCTACCCCGTGCAATACGAGGGTGAGGAGAGCGAGCGCAACGTGTTCTACACGGGGGCCGCGCCGAACCAGCAGGCGATTCCCGCCGTCGACTACCTCATGAAGGAAGAGAAGGTGAAGCGCTGGGTGCTCGCGGGCACCGACTACGTCTATCCGCGTACCACTAACAAGATCCTGGAAGCCTATCTGAAGTCGAAGGGTGTCGCCCAGGAAGACATCATGATCAACTATACGCCGTTCGGTCACTCCGACTGGCAGACGATCGTGGCCGATATCAAGAAGTTCGGCTCGGCCGGCAAGAAGACCGCGGTGGTCTCGACCATCAACGGCGACGCCAACGTTCCCTTCTACAAGGAGCTCGGCAACCAGGGCATCAAGGCCAAGGACATCCCGGTGGTGGCGTTCTCGGTGGGTGAGGAAGAGCTCGCCGGCATCGACACCAAGCCGCTGGTCGGTCATCTCGCCGCCTGGAATTACTTCCAGTCGATCAAGTCGCCGGAGAACGAGAAGTTCATCAAGGCGTGGCAGGCCTACACCAAGAATCCGAAGCGCGTGACCAACGATCCGATGGAAGCGCACGTGATCGGCTTCGACATGTGGGTCAAGGCGGTCGAGAAGGCGAAGTCGACCGATCCCGACAAGGTGATCGACGCTCTCCCAGGCATCGAAGCCAAGAACCTGACCGGCGGCACCTCCAAGATGCTCCCGAACCACCATATCACCAAGCCGGTGTTCATCGGCGAGATCAAGGGCAACGGCCAGTTCGACGTGGTCTGGAAGACGCCGAGCCTCGTCGCGGGCGATGCCTGGTCGAAGGAGCTCGACGGCTCCAAGGACCTGATCGGCGACTGGGTCGGCAAGAAGTGCGGCAATTTCAACACCAAGACCAACAAGTGCCTCGGCTCGGGCTCCTGATCCCGATCTGACACTGCATTGCACGATCGGAGAAGGCGGCGATCCCGCCGCCTTCTCCACCCATTTGTGCCGGGGTCATTCACAGTGCCAGCCTATTTGTCCGCGCGCCTCTGCTCGCTTGCGCTCTCATTGTTGCTGATTGCGTTTGCGCTGCCGGCCTTCGCCGGTCCGTTCGAGGACGGAGTCGCCAAATTCGCCAATGACGATTTCTCCGACACCGAAGAGGCGATCGGCGCAGTTGCGAGCAGCGGCAACAAGCTGGCCTTTCCCATCATCAGCGCGCTCCAGGACGGCCGGTTGATGGCCGATCCGGACAGCAAGAAGGTTTACGTCACCGGCACCGACGGCAAGTCGATCGATGCCGCGACCGGCGAGGCGGTGGCCAGCGTTCCCGATAGTGCGAGCGCGGTGCGCCTCAACAACCGTCTGCGCCGCAGCGTCGATGCCGCGCTCGGCGGCCTGACGCTGCAGTCGCCGGATGTCGGAACGCGCCTGCAGGCTGCGCAATCGGTCTTCAAGTCGCATGAGGAGACGGCGCTCGATGCGGTCGATGCCGCGCTCGCCAAGGAAAGCAACAGAGCCGTCAAGACGGCCCTCGGCGAGGCTCGCGCGGCCATCCTGCTGTTCAAGTCCGATGCGACCGAGGTCGAGAAGCTCGAGGCCGTGACCACGCTGAAGGCGCGCGGCGACCAGGAAGCGCTGGCGCTGCTCACCGGCATGGGCGACCAGCCGGCGTCGGTAACGAAGGCCGCCGCGAGCGCGATCGGCTCGATCCAGAGCTCGCTGGCGGTCTGGTCCATGGTGCAGAACGCCTGGTACGGCCTCTCGCTCGGCTCGGTGTTGCTGCTCGCCGCGATCGGGCTCGCCATCACGTTCGGCGTGATGGGCGTGATCAACATGGCGCATGGCGAGATGGTGATGCTCGGGGCCTACACCACCTTCGTGGTGCAGGAGGTGATCCGCACCCGCTATCCCGGCCTGTTCGACTATTCGCTGTTGATCGCCGTGCCGCTCGCCTTCCTCGTCGCCGGCGCGATCGGCGTCTTGATCGAGCGCAGCATCATCCGCTTCCTCTACGGCCGTCCGCTGGAGACGCTGCTGGCGACCTGGGGCCTGTCGCTGGTGCTGCAGCAGGCGGTGCGAACGATGTTCGGCCCGACCAACCGCGAGGTCGGCAACCCCTCCTGGATGAGCGGCGCGTTCGAGCTCGGCCAGATCACCATCACCTATAACCGGCTCTGGATCCTCGTCTTCACGCTCGCCGTGTTCGCGATCCTGCTCGCGATGCTGCGCTACACCGCGCTCGGCCTCGAGATGCGCGCAGTGACGCAGAATCGCCGCATGGCGGCCTCGATGGGCATTGCGACATCGCGCGTCGATGCGCTGACCTTCGGCCTCGGTTCGGGCATCGCCGGCATCGCCGGCGTGGCGCTGTCGCAGATCGACAATGTCAGCCCCAATCTCGGCCAGAGCTACATCATCGACAGCTTCATGGTCGTGGTGTTCGGCGGGGTCGGCAATCTCTGGGGCACGCTGGTCGGCGCCTTCACGCTCGGCATCGCCAACAAGTTCCTGGAGCCGGTCGCCGGCGCCGTGCTCGGCAAGATCGCCATCCTGGTTCTGATCATCCTGTTCATTCAAAAGCGCCCGCGCGGCTTGTTCGCGCTCAAGGGCCGCGCGGTGGAAGCATGACCCCTCACATGCTGACGCGATCGCTGGACCGCAGCGCGACGATCTTCCTCGCCGTCGTCGCGGCCTGCGGCATCCTCATCCCGCTCTCCAACCTGCTGCTGCCCGCGGGCTCGTTCCTGCAGGTGCCGACCTATCTCGTCGCGCTCTGGGGAAAATATGTCTGCTACGCCATTCTGGCGCTCTCGATCGACCTGATCTGGGGCTATTGCGGCATCCTCTCGCTCGGTCACGGCGCCTTCTTCGCGCTCGGTGGCTACGCCATGGGCATGTACCTGATGCGGCAGATCGGCACCCGCGGTGTCTACGGCAATCCGGTCCTGCCCGATTTCATGGTGTTCCTGAACTGGGAGAAGCTGCCGTGGTACTGGTACGGCTTTGACATGTTCTGGTTCGCGGCGCTGATGGTGCTGGTGGTGCCGGGGCTGCTCGCCTTCTGCTTCGGCTGGCTCGCGTTCCGCTCCCGCGTCACCGGCGTGTACCTGTCGATCATCACGCAGGCGATGACCTATGCGCTGCTGCTCGCCTTCTTCCGCAACGATTTCGGCTTCGGCGGCAATAACGGCCTGACCGATTTCAAGGACATCCTCGGCTTCAACGTGCAGGCCGAAGGGACGCGTGCCGCCTTGTTTGCCTTGAGCTGCCTGGCGTTGATCGCCGGCTTCCTGATCTGCCGCGCCATCGTCTCGTCGAAGCTCGGCAAGGTGCTGATCGCGGTGCGCGATGCGGAATCGCGCACGCGCTTCCTCGGCTACCGGGTCGAATCCTACAAGCTGTTCGTGTTCACGGTGTCGGCCTGCATGGCCGGCGTCGCCGGCGCGCTCTACGTGCCGCAGGTCGGCATCATCAATCCATCCGAGTTCGCGCCGGGCAATTCGATCGAGGCGGTGATCTGGGTCGCGGTCGGCGGCCGCGGCACGCTGGTCGGCGCCGCGCTCGGCGCCGTCGTCGTCAACTATGCAAAAACGTTCTTCACCTCCGGCATGCTGGCGCCGTACTGGCTGTTCATGCTGGGGGCGCTGTTCATCCTGGTGACGCTGCTGCTGCCGAAGGGCATCGTCGGCACCTTCAACGCCTGGTGGGCCCAGTCCAAGGAAAAGCGCACCGCCGCGACCTCCGTGAGTGCTGCGGCCGAGGACGGCGTCACCGAACCCAAGATGGCGGAGTAGCGCGATGAACGTCATGGACAACCGCGCCACGTCCGCGATGCTCTATCTCGACGGCGTGCACGTCTCGTTCGACGGCTTCCACGCCATCAACAATCTGTCGCTGACGCTCGAGCCCGGCGAGATGCGCGCCATCATCGGCCCGAACGGCGCCGGCAAGACCACGATGATGGACATCATCACCGGCAAGACCAAGCCCGACGAGGGCACCGTGCTGTTCGACGGCGTCACCGACCTGACCCGGCTCGACGAGACGCGCATTGCCGAGCTCGGCATCGGCCGGAAATTCCAGAAGCCGACCGTGTTCGAGAGCCAGACCGTGCAGGACAATCTCCTGCTCGCGCTCAACGTCGACCACAGCGTCAAGGCCACGCTGTTCTGGCGCGGCAGCAAGGCGGAAGCCGAGCGCATCGACAAGGTGCTGGAGACGATCCGCCTCACCGAGGCCCGCAACCGCCTTGCCGGCAGCCTCAGCCACGGCCAGAAGCAGTGGCTCGAGATCGGCATGCTGCTGGCGCAGGATCCGAAGCTGCTTCTCGTCGACGAGCCCGTCGCGGGGATGACCGACGTCGAGACGCATCTGACCGCCGAGCTGCTGAAAGAGATCAACAAGACCCATACCGTGATGGTCGTCGAGCACGACATGACGTTCGTGCGCGAACTCGGCGTCAAGGTCACCTGCCTGCATGAAGGCACCGTGCTGGCGGAGGGAACCATCGACCAGGTTTCGTCCAACGAGCGGGTCATCGAAGTCTATCTGGGACGCTGAGCGATGCTTGAGGTCAAGGACATCAACCTGTTCTACGGCGCCGCGCAGGCGCTGCGCGGCGTCTCCATCTCGGCCGAGCCGGGCAAGGTGACCTGCGTGCTCGGGCGCAACGGCGTCGGCAAGACCTCGCTGCTGCGCGCCATGGTCGGGCAATATCCGATCTCCTCGGGTGCGATCGTGTTTGACGGCAGCGACATCACGGCTCTGAAACCCTACGAGCGCGCCCGCAAGGGCATCGGCTTCGTGCCGCAGGGCCGCGAGATCTTCCCGCTGCTGACGGTCGAGGAAAACCTCAAGACCGGTTTCGGCCCGCTCAAGCGCGAGGACAAGCACATTCCGGACGACGTGTTCTCGCTGTTTCCGGTGCTGCAATCGATGCTGGGCCGGCGCGGCGGCGATCTCTCCGGCGGCCAGCAGCAGCAGCTCGCGATCGGCCGTGCGCTGGTGATGCGGCCAAAACTGTTGCTGCTCGACGAGCCGACCGAGGGCATCCAGCCCTCGATCATCAAGGATATCGGCCGCGCCATCTCCTACCTGCGCAACCTCGGCAACATCGCCATCGTGCTGGTCGAACAATATCTCGACTTTGCCTGCGAACTCGGCGACAGTTTCGCGGTGATGGATCGCGGCGCGGTGAAATTCACCTGCGACCGCGCCAATCTCGACGCGAGCGAGATCAGCCGCCAGATGGCGCTGTAGACCAACCTGCCGCGACCGGCTGGGGAGACGGATGCGCAGCGACGCTTTGGCGACATCTTCTGTGTTCGAGGCCAACCGCGCCCGCGGCGCCGTGCGCTTCGAGGTACACGCCCGCGAGGGCGTGACGCGGCGCGGCACCTTGCATGAATCGGGCTCGCTCCGCGTCCGCTTTCCCTCGCCGGAAGATCAGGGGCTGTCCGGCGTGTTCGTCAACACGGCCGGCGGCGTTGCCGGCGGCGACAATTTCGATATCGACGTCACGGCGGGCCAAGGCTCGCGCCTGACCTTGACCACCGCGGCCGCCGAAAAGGTCTATCGCGCACCGGGCCCGGCAGCGCAGCTCAACATCGCTTTGCAGGTCGGTGCGGAGGCGCATTTGTCCTGGCTGCCGCAGGAAACCATCCTCTTCGACCGGGCCCGGGTGCAGCGCCGTTTCGACATCGCGCTCGACGAGGCCGCCTCGCTCCTGCTCTGCGAGATCGTCGTGTTCGGCCGCACCGCCATGGGCGAGCGGATGGAGCAGGGCGAGTTCGTCGACCGCTGGCGGCTGAGGCGTGGCGGCCGGCTGGTGTTCGCCGAGACGGTCCGGCTCGACGGCAACATCGGCGCAAAGCTCGCACGATCGGCAATTGCCAAAGGCGGCGCCGCGATCGGTACGGCCCTGATCGTGCCCGGCGACGAGGCCCTGGTCGAGCGCATTCGCGAAGCGTCGGAATCTTTCGCCGGCGAGGTTGGAATCTCGGCCTGGAATGGCGTTGCAATGGCGCGGTTCTGTGCCCAAGATGCGGCGCGTTTGCGCGCCGATATGATGGCTGTGTTGGCGCGCACCGGCGCGGCCCTGCCGCGGCTCTGGCTGAATTGACTGGCCGAATTGACGAATTGAACGGAAGAGATTCTGCATGAACCTGTCTCCCCGCGAAAAGGACAAGCTTCTGATCTCGATGGCGGCGATCGTGGCGCGCCGCAGGCTGGATCGCGGCGTCAAGCTCAACCATCCCGAGGCGATCGCCATCATCTCCGATTTCATCCTCGAAGGCGCGCGCGACGGCCGCACCGTGGCCGAGCTGATGCAATCCGGCGCGCAGGTTTTGACCCGCGACCAGGTAATGCCGGGCATTCCGGAGATGATCCACGACATCCAGGTCGAGGCGACCTTTCCTGACGGCACCAAGCTCGTCACCGTGCACGAGCCGATCCGGTAGTTTTGAATTCGTCATTCCGGGGCGCCCGAAGGGGCGAACCCGGAATCCAGAGGTTTTGGTTTCGAGATTCCGGGTTCTCGCTGCGCGAGCCCCGGAATGACCAGGAGGATAGAATGATTCCCGGCGAACTCTTCATCCAGGACGGCGAGATCGAGCTCAATGCCGGCCGCAAGACAGTCACGCTGACGGTGGCCAATACCGGCGACCGCCCGATCCAGGTCGGCTCGCACTACCATTTCTTCGAGACCAACCCGGCGCTGAAATTCGACCGCAAGAAGGCCCGCGGCATGCGCCTCGACATTGCCGCCGGCACCGCCGTCCGCTTCGAGCCCGGCCAGACCCGCGACGTGCAACTCGTCGCCATGGCCGGCAAGAAGACGATCTACGGCTTCCGCGGCGACGTCATGGGGAAGCTGTGACCTCCACAGGAACGAGCGCGGCGCGGCACGGTTGAGGCGAGTGCAGTGATCGACAGGAGCACGCCGGTCAGGCTCCCTCCCCCCTTGCGGGGGAGGGTTGGGGAGAGGGGTATGCCACACGACGAGGTCCCTCAGTTCCAGAGAATCCGCGCCAAACGACTGAGGCGTGGGATGACTCGCGCCGAGACGCGCAAGGGGGGAGGGAACCCGTCCAGCGATGCGTCCCTCACGTACCGTGAGAACGGGTCCAACGGTGTCGAGGAGGCCTGATCATGCTGTCCCCCATCCGCCTCGTCTCCGAAGCTGCCGACCTCGCCGCGCAGCGCCACAACGGCATGGCGCGCAAGGGGCGCGGCAACGAGCCTTACGTCAATCATCTCGCGGAGGTCGCGAACCTGCTCACGATCGCGACGGATGGCACCGATGCCGAGCTGGTTGCCGCCGGATGGCTGCATGACACGATCGAGGACACCGACACCACGCGCAAGGAGCTTGCGCAGAAATTCTCGGAGCGGGTCGCGTCGCTCGTCGCCGAGTGCACCGATGACATGAGCCTGCCCAAGGCCGAGCGGCGGCGGCTTCAGGTGCTCGAAGCACCGAAGAAATCCTCCGGCGCCAAGCTGATCAAGATCGCCGACAAGATCAGCAATATCGGTGCGCGCATTCAAACCGATCCGAGTGCCGAGGAGCGCGAGGATCTCGCCGACTACGTCGCGTGGGCCACGCAGGTCGTGGCGGGTTGCCGCGGCGGCAATGCGTGGCTCGACGAAAGATTCGATGATGCCGTGAAGGCAGCGAAGGCGCTGCTATGACCCACCAGACATTCCAACGCAAACGGGGCTCGTGATGTCCGTCAAAATCAAACGTTCCGTCTATGCCGACATGTTCGGCCCGACCACCGGCGACAGGGTGTGGCTGGCCGACACCGACCTCATCATCGAGGTCGAGAAGGATTTCACCACCTATGGCGAGGAGGTGAAGTTCGGCGGCGGCAAGGTGATCCGCGACGGCATGGGCCAGTCGCAGGTGACCAACAAGCAGGGCGCGGCCGACACGGTCATCACCAATGCGCTGATCGTCGACCATTGGGGCATCGTGAAGGCCGACGTCGCCATCAAGGACGGCATGATCGCAGGCATCGGCAAGGCCGGCAATCCCGACATCCAGCCGGGCGTCACCATCATCATTGGTCCCGGGACCGACGTGATCGCGGGTGAAGGCAAGATCCTCACGGCCGGCGGCTTCGACAGCCACATCCATTTCATCTGCCCGCAGCAGATCGAGCACGCGCTGATGTCGGGCGTCACCTCGATGCTGGGCGGCGGCACCGGTCCCTCGCACGGCACCTTCGCCACCACCTGCACGCCGGGGCCCTGGCACATCGCGCGGATGATCCAGTCGTTCGACGCCTTCCCGGTCAATCTCGGCATTTCCGGCAAGGGTAACGCCTCGCGGCCCGCAGCCCTGGTCGAGATGATCAAGGCCGGCGCATGCGCGCTGAAGCTGCACGAGGACTGGGGCACGACGCCGGCTGCGATCGACAATTGCCTGTCGGTCGCCGACGCTCACGACATCCAGGTGATGATCCACACCGACACGCTGAACGAGTCCGGCTTCGTCGAGGACACCATCAAGGCGTTCAAGGGCCGCACCATCCACGCGTTCCACACCGAAGGCGCCGGCGGCGGTCACGCCCCCGATATCATCAAGGTCGCCGGCCTGAAGAACGTGCTGCCGTCCTCGACCAACCCGACGCGCCCCTTCACCCGCAACACCATCGACGAGCATCTCGATATGCTGATGGTGTGCCACCATCTCGATCCCTCGATCGCGGAAGACCTGGCATTTGCCGAAAGCCGCATCCGCAAGGAGACCATCGCCGCGGAGGACATCCTGCACGATCTCGGCGCGCTCTCGATGATGTCCTCGGACTCGCAGGCGATGGGCCGTCTCGGCGAGGTCATCATCCGGACCTGGCAGACCGCCGACAAGATGAAGAAGCAGCGCGGCTCCCTGCCGCAGGACAAGGGCAAGGACAACGACAACTTTCGCGTCAAGCGCTACATCGCCAAATACACGATCAATCCCGCCATCGCCCACGGCGTGTCGAAGCTGATCGGCTCGGTGGAGAAGGGCAAGCTCGCCGACCTCGTGCTGTGGTCGCCGGCTTTCTTCGGCGTCAAGCCGGACTGCATCGTCAAGGGCGGCACGATCGTCGCGGCTCCCATGGGCGATCCCAACGCATCGATCCCGACGCCGCAGCCGGTGCACTACCAGCCGATGTTCGGCGCCTTCGGCAAGGCGCGTACGGTGTCATCGGTGGTATTCACCTCGAAAGCCGCGATCACCGGTGGTCTGGCGCGAAGGCTCGGCATCGAAAAGAAGCTCTATGCCGTCCAGAACACCCGCGGCAAGATCTCGAAAAAGAGCATGATCCACAACGACGCCACGCCCAACATCGAGGTCGATCCGGAGACCTACGAGGTGCGTGCCGACGGCGAGCTGCTCACCTGTGCACCCGCCGAGGTGCTGCCCATGGCACAGCGTTATTTCATGTACTGAAATAGCGCCTCAACGCATGTCCCCGGCGGGTGTCCGGGGACGGCTTTTGCCGTTTTGCGTTCGATCCCGCCTGGTCTAATGTCCGCCCGGTATTGAACCCTAGAAGAAAAGCCGGGAGGATTCCTCGTGATCTACGTCGTTGCCACCCTGACCATCAAGCCCGAAACGCGCGCCGAATTCATTGCAGCCGCCACCGCCTGCATCAAGGAGACGCGGAAGGAGCCCGGCAATATCGCCTACGATCTGCACGAGAGCGTCACCGATCCTGCCAAGATGGTGTTCGTCGAGCAGTGGGAGAACGCCGAGGCGCTGGTGCCGCACCGTGGCATGGAGCATATGAAGACGTTCGGCCGCGTCGCGGTGAAATGCTTCACGGCGCCGCCGAAGATCGAGGTGATCACGCCCGAGAAGGTCGAGACACGGTAACGAGGTAGAGCATGATCCGGGCGACGCAGGTTAAGGGGCAGCACCGCTTCACGGAAGCGCCGGCGGACACGGTCGTGCTCGATTTCGACGATCGGCACCGCCGCCGCATGGCGATGACAGGCACGCGGGGGCTCGAATTCCTGCTCGACCTCGAGCACGCCACGGCGCTGCGCGGCGGCGACGCGCTGGTGCTCGAGGACGGCCGGTTGGTCGAAGTGGTCGCGGCGCCCGAGCCGCTGCTGGAAATCCGCGGCCGCGATCCGCATCACCTCATTCGGGTCGGCTGGCATCTCGGCAATCGCCATCTGCCGACCCAGATCATGGCGAAAGCCTTGCGCATTCGCCGCGATCACGTCATCGAGGCCATGGTGAAGGGCCTCGGCGCGCGCGTGATCGAGATCGAAGCCCCGTTCGATCCCGAAGGCGGCGCCTATGCAGATGCCGGTCATGCGCATGGACACGACGACCACGCGCATCACGATCACGGGCACCATCATGATCATGGCCACGATCACCATGATCACCACGGCCATGATCACCCCGACCATCGTGGTCATGCCGCACATGACCACGGTCACGATCATCATCACCATGACGAGCATTGCGACCATCCCGACCATCATCACGGCCACAAGCATGCTCATGACCACAAATGAGCCGATCAGCGCCGGTGGCCTCGACGAGGGCGAGGCGGCGGCGCTGTATCGGCTGATGACCTGGCTGTCGCCGGCATTCCCGGTCGGCGGCTTTTCCTATTCCAGCGGCATCGAATGGGCGGTGGAGGCGGGCGATATCGTCGATATTGCAACGCTGGCCGACTGGCTCGACGCGATGCTCGGTGACGGTTCCGGCTTTTGCGACGCGACGTTTCTGGTCCACGCCTATCGCGCGGCGGAGGCGGGCGACCAGGCCGTTTTGAACGATATCGCCGAGCTTGCCGCGGCCTTCGTGCCCTCGCGTGAGCGGCAGCTGGAGACGAGCTCGCAAGGCCGTGCCTTCATCGACATCACCCGTGCCGCGTGGAATGCCGACGGGCTGGATGCCATGGTTGCAGCATGCCGCACGCCGATGGTCTATCCTGTCGCCGTCGGCGTCGTCGCAGCTCAGCACGGCGTTCCGCTGGCGCCGACGCTGCACGCGTTCCTGCATGCGCTGGTCTCGAACTGGATTTCTGCGGCCAGCCGGCTCATTCCGCTCGGCCAGACCGACAGCCAGCGCGTGCTGGTGAGGCTGGAAGCCGCCGTGACCGCGACTGCCGATCGCGCGCTGAACGCGACATTGGACGATCTTGGCAGCGCGACCTTCCGCGCCGATCTCGCCAGCCTGCGCCACGAGACACAATATACGCGGCTGTTCCGGTCGTGAGAGCGCGGCGTCTTTAACCCCCATCGAGAGAGAGCGAGTTGCATGTCGAAATCTCACGGCCCCTTGCGTGTCGGCGTCGGCGGTCCGGTCGGATCGGGCAAGACCCAGCTGATGGACCTGCTCTGCAAGGCCATGCGCGAGCGCTATGACATCGCCGCGATCACCAACGACATCTACACCAAATGGGATGCGGAATTCCTGGTGCGTTCGGGCTCGCTGACGCCGGACCGCATCGCCGGTGTCGAGACCGGCGGCTGTCCGCACACCGCGATTCGCGAAGATGCCTCGATGAATCTGGCTGCTGTCGCGGACATGCGCGCCAAATTTCCCGGGCTCGATCTCGTGCTGATCGAGTCCGGCGGCGACAATCTCGCTGCCACTTTTTCCCCGGAGCTGGCCGACCTCACCATTTATGTGATCGACGTCGCCGCCGGGGACAAGATCCCCTCCAAGGGCGGCCCCGGCATCACCCGGTCCGATCTTCTGGTCATCAACAAGATCGACCTCGCCCCCCATGTCGGCGCCTCCCTGGAGAAGATGGACACGGACGCCAGGCGCATGCGCGGCGAGCGTCCTTTCGTCATGACCAACCTGAAGAAGAGCCAGGGGCTCGAGCGCATCGTCGACTTCATTGAAGCCAAGGGCGGCTTGAACCGGGCTGGCTGACGGCGCGACCACTTGGCGCACGCGTTTTTCGCCGTTAACCTTGGGGTCGAGCCGCAACTACGGAACAAATTTCGGACACGGCGATTGGTTACCTCCGGCGCCCCGGGCAATCCATCCTGGCCGGACCATCGGCCGGGCCGATTAAGCTTGTCAGGCGACCTACGTTGCGTACCGATGTCTCCTCCTTCATTATCTCTGCCACTGGGGTCCACCCTGTTTCGGCACATGGCCGTTCGAGCGGCGTTCATATGCTCCCTGTTCGTTGCCGACCTCCCGCTTTGGCCTGAGTAGTCGCGTGGTCCGGCTGGGTTTCATCATCGGTTTCATCGCACTGCTTGGAGCCCTGCTCTCCGGGCTTGCAGCCTATCGCGTCCACGACCAGGAACTGGCGCTGGACCGGATCGCGCTCGCGCGCGCGATCGACGTTCATGCCAGCCTGGTCCAGGACCGGCTCACCGAGCGCGAACTGCTCGCGCGCGTCGCCTCAGGCCTGTTCCGCAGGCCGTCCGTGATCAAGCCGAACATGCTGGAGCCGCTGCGCTCGGCCATCTACGCCTTCAAGACGGATTTCGTGGTGGCCGGCTGGATCGGCCGGCTGAAGCCGGACGAGCTGACCGCGGCGCAGGAGGCCATTGAGGGCGCCGGCTTCCCGAATCCGAAAATCCGCAGCTATGACGACAAGCCGATCAATCCGGCCGAGATCACCGCGCCGATCGACGTGCTGCTGGATCTCGAGCCGCGCAGCGACGAGACCAAGGCTCTGCCGGGCCGCAGTTACGACCAGGATCCGGTTCACAGCGCCATGCTGACGCGCGCCCGGACCGAGAAAAAGTCGGTGGCTTCGGACCCGCTTCCGCTGCTGCACGGACACGGGCCCGTCGGCGTCATCGTGGCTGCGCCCGTCATTCCCGAAGGGGCGACCGAGCCGGCCGGTTTCATCACGTTCTCCTACGAGCTGGCCTCGCTGATGTTGACCAACGACGACATGTCGTTGTTCTCGGTCGCGCTCAGGGATCCACGCAAGGAAGGCGGCGAGCTGATCGCCAACGACCAAGGCGTGGTCTCGACGCGCAGCGTGGCGGCGGACGGACCGGCGCCGTCGGCGATGCGCACGGTGAGCTTCGGTGGCCGTGATTGGCAGCTCGGCTATTACGCCAAGACCAACTCGGTGCGCCGTGCCGAGCAGACCGCGATCATCGTGGCGGCCATCGGCTTTGCGATCACTGCGATGGTGTGCGGCCTGTTCGGCTATGTTGCCTACAACAATCTGCGGCTCAGTCGGGAAATCCAGGTCAGAATCGGCTTCGAGCGCCGGCTGACCGCGGTGATCGACGAGCTCAACCACCGGGTCAAGAACATCCTGGCGGTGATCCAGTCGATCGTGACGCGCACCTTGCGCCATGGCGCGGACATCGACGTCGCCCGCGAGCTCCTGATCGGGCGCATCCACGCCATGTCGAACGTGGTCTCGCTGCTCAGCGAGAGCCAGTGGCAGGGCGTGAAGCTGAAGGGCCTGTTCGAGGCGCGTGCCATCCCGCATGCCGACCGCATCGCCGTCACCGGTCCCGATATCGCGGTCAGCGCGCGCGCGGCGCAGAGCCTGTCGCTGCTGTTCTTCGAGCTCGCCTCGCATTCCGACGAAGGCCTGTCGCTGGTTGGAAAGCATCCGCACATCACCGCGAACTGGACGGTGACGGGCGAGGGGAGCGAGGAGATCTTCCATTTTCGCTGGGAGGAGTTCAACACCAGCGAGGCGACCCGCCGCCCCGATTCCGATTTCGGCCTGATCCTGCTCGACCGTGTCGCCCCCGAGGCGCTCGGCGGCACCGCCAAGCGCTATTTCACCGACGTCTCCTACGTCTATGAGCTGACCGCGCCGATGGAGACGGTGGTCGACATGTCCGAACGCGATCGCACGGACAAGATCTCGGCTCCGGTGCGGCCTGCCCGCGGCTAAAGCATGATCCGGAAAAGTGCGCAGCGGTTTTCCGAAAAGATCATGCTTAAACAACAACCTAAAGCGCGATGACGATTCATCCTAATCGCATCGCGCTTTAGGCTTTCGGCCGCAAGACCAGATCGACCAGATTGCGCGCGTAGTCAGGTGTGATCGGCGCGATGCCGAAGACGTAGCGGTAGAACAGGCTGCCGTAGATCGCGTCGTAGAGATCCTCGGCCGGGCCTTCGGCCAGGATGCTGCCGTCGTTCTGGCCCGCCGCGATCATCTCCACCAGCGCGTCGCGACGGAATTGCAGATAGCGGGCGTAGAACAGTTCGGCCGAGCCGGTCTTGGAAATGCATTCGGAGATGACGGCGAGTTGCACCTTGCCGAACTCGCCCTGGAGCGCCTCGGCATAGGCCGCGGCATGACGGCGCGCGCGCGCCGCGGGGCTGCCGGAGCTCGCCGGGGGCAGCGGCAGCATCTGCGCGGCATGTCGAAGAAAGGCGTCGATCAAGAGCGCCTCGCGCGACGGCCACCATTTGTAGATCGTCATCTTGGAGACGCCGGAGTGGCGGGCGACGGCGTCGATGGTGGTGGCCGCAAGGCCGGTGGACGCCATCAGCGCATAGGCGCTTTCGAGAATGGCGTTGCTGGTCTCGATCGATCGCGGTCGGCCGCGCCGGGGGGCGCTGTCGGCCCCGTCACCCCCCGCCATTCGCCGTCACCACGCCCGGTCTCCTCGCGCACCCGCTCCAGCTTCGGGATAGCGCAGCCGCGGCGGCCGGCCTAGGAAAATCGCGTCGCGCTAGGCCTGCTGCCGCAAGGCCTTGGGCAGATCCTGCCACTTCGACCAGGCGACGTAATAGGCCACCGCGGTCATCGCGGCGAATCCGGCGAGGCTCACCAAGATCTGCATCGCGACCAGATTGGCGCTGGTGATCAGGATGAGATGCCCGGCAAAGGACAGGAACACTCCGACGCAGAACACGGCAAGCCATTCCTCGCCGCATCTGATGACCGCCTGGAGCGGCTTCAAATTCAGGCCGGGGTGATCGGCCGGAACGAGATGAGTCGCGAGGAAGGCGAGTGCGAGGAAGTGAACCACGCGATAGGGCGCGAGGTTTTCCTTGTCGGTCGGCGCGATGCTGTTGAGGAGAAGGTCCGGCAAGTAATGGGACAATTGCGGCGAATGGCGCAGCAAGGTGACGGCCATCGCGAATACCAGATAGGTCCCGGCGAGTATCCGTAGCCAAGGCATGTCGCGTAGCGCGCGCCCCGATGCGCCTGTCACGGCGAACCAGCCTCCGAGCACCATCAGCATCTGCCAGCAGAGCGGATTGAAGGTCCATTCCTGATCCGGATAGACCCGAAAATTCCAGTCGAACCAGCGCGCGGCAAGATACAGCGCGATCGATGCCGCCAGCGTCACGTTCGGCCGCCGCAACAGGCCCCACAGGGCGAAGGGAAAGAAAGCCATCAGCGGGATCATCAATTGCAGGAGGTCGAGGTTCAGCGGCTCCTCCTGGAGCACGAGGCCGCGGACCAGGATGCGCAGCGGGTGATCGAGGATCCCCGAGATGTTGTATTCGTGGATGATTTCCGGCGCCATCGACTGCTTGGCGACGTAGGCGATGGTATCGATGTAAAGCACGAACAGCACGACATAGGCGGCATAGAGCCGCCAGACGCGATGGAAGATGCGCGTTGCGGCGACGAGATAGCCGCGCTCCAGTGCCATCCGGCCGTGGGTGACCGCGACGCCATAACCGACCACGAATACGAACAGGTCGGCGGCGCCGCTGAAGCCGAAGTTGCGCAGCGTCAGCAGGTTGATGATGTTGTTCGGGATGTGGTCGACGAAAATCGACCAGTTGGCGATGCCGAGCGTCAAATACAGCCTGGCGTCATGACGGAATGCGGCAAGGTTTGCCTGGACGGACGGTTTCATTGAGTAAATTAGCTTTGAGAATCAGGTTGACGCTTTTAGCGGCAACCGGCTGCCCATCCGAGTAGCGTTTGCGTGAGTGATGGTCGGGCGCTCAAAATCATGCAAAATCGGGCGAACAAATGCCGCCGCGGGCCCGCGCGCGTCTTGCGACGAAACTTTCTTGACGTGGTCCCGTGCTTACTCGGCCGGTTCGGCCGATACCTCGTCGGGCATGCCGGCGCGGCTCGCGAGGATGCCGAGGGCGACACCGCCGATCGCCAGGATCGGCAACAGCCGCTTGACGCCGATGGCGCGAACGATCTGGAGCCCGGTGGCGAGCAGCATGGGATCCGCGAGCATGCTCGAGGCCGCCGACTTCGCGGCGCGCTCGGCCGCGATCTGGGCTTGCTTGCGCAGCTCGCGCTTGTAGGCCCAGTAGCTCACTGCTGCGGCCAGGGTCAGGAGGAAGAAAACGCCGGCCCCCGCGAGGCAGGCTTGCACCGGACCATATGTGTTGAGCACGGAGATGAATGCCGCCGCGCACAGGAAGCACGTGGTGATGAACAGCGCGAACGCCGCGCCTGCGGCCAGGGAGGTCAGCCGCACAGTCGTGCCCGTGGATGCGCTGATCCCGTCGATGATGCGCTGAAACATGGCCCTTGCTCCTCAAATCCCCACAAGCCTATCCGTCCACAAGCCGGCATCGGCGGCGCGGTCGCGCCGCCGTTCCAATGCCCCCTCGCGCATTCTACCGGCGCCAGGCGGCGCCGATCAGGAAGCCGATCCCGAGCGCGAGTCCGACGGTCACGAGCGGCCGCTGCGTGATCGCGTCTTCGAGCGTCTCTTCGATCGATCCGTAGGCCTCCTGGGCCGCGTCCATCATTGCACTGCCGCGCTCCGACATGTCGTCCATCGCGGTGTCGACATTCTCGCGCGCCTGGCGGTAACCGCGGCGGGCCTGCTTGCTGGTGGAATTGGCAAAGGTGTTGAGCGCGTCGGTGATCTGGTCGGTAAGGGCGGCGATATCGCTTTTCACGGCTGCTACATCCTTTTCGAGGCGTTCTCTGGTGGCTTTGTCGGTCCAGTCTTTCATCCCGGCTTCGGCACTGGTCGTGGACATCGGGAGCTCCGAACTGTTGACGGCTGCGATAGCCGGAAAACGTTTCGTCACCGGGGAAGTTCCGTTCGCGGAAACCGGTCAGTCCTGCGGCAGCTGCGGCGAATCCGCCGGCAGCAGGTGCTCCTTGAGGATCAGCGCGACGATCAGGAGCGGCGACGACAGGAACGCGCCCATCGGGCCCCACATCCAGGTCCAGAATGCCAGCGCGAGCAGGACTGCAAGTGCATTCAGCGCGAGCCGCCTGCCGATGATGGTCGGGGTGATGAAGTGCCCTTCCAGAAAGGTAAGCCCGCCGAAGGCCAGTGCCGCCATCAGGCCGCCGCCGATGGTCGGGAAGGCAACCAACCCGACCAGGACCAGCACCACGAACATCGCCACCGGCCCGATGATCGGGATGAAGTTGAGCGTTGCTGCGAGCGCACCGAGCCCGGCTGGATTGGGCATGCCGGTGAGCGCGCAGATGAGACCGGTGGCGACGCCGACGCCGACGTTGATGAGGGTCACGGTCAGGAGATAATTGCCGAGATGCTCCTCGATCTCGTTGAGAATCCGGAGCGTGCGAAGCCGCGCGTCATGATCTCCGAAGTTCATGATCATGGCGCGCCGCAGGTCGCGCCAGCTGGCGATGAACAGGATCAGGGTGACGAAGAAAAGCAGGAATTCGGTGAAGGTCGGTGACAGGAATTCCAGCGTCGGCTGCACCCACTCGACCTTCGGCATATGGAAGCTCGGCAACCCTTCGGAGCCGCCGAGCATGGCTTGCATCTCTCGCCACAGCGAAAGCGGCCGGTCGAACACGTGCAGCTTGTCCTTCAGTCGCGCGCCGAGCTCCGGCAGGCGCGTGCTCCACTCGAATACCGGCGAGGCGATCAGCGCCACGACGAAGGCGACCACTGCGGTCCCGACGACCACGATCAGAACGGCACCAACCGCGCGCGGGACCTTGTACCGCTCCAGGAAGCCCGCCGCGGGCGACAGCATGGTGCCGGTGACGAACGCCATCACCACAGGCAGGAAGAATGCCCTTCCGACGTAGAGCACGGTGACGACGGCAATCAGCAGCAGGCCTGCGAGCGCAAAGGCGACGAACTCGGTGCGGCGGATCACCGGCGGCAGCTCGACACGGCTGTCGGGAAGCGGGTCGCCTGCGCTGTTGCCGGGAATCAAACTTTCACTCGGAAGGACGCGCACAATCTCTCTCCCGCACGGAAGCCTCGCACCGCGCGCCCATTAGTGTCGAATAATGCGCGAGCCGTACGCCGGTTCCATCGCGGCTTCGTGAAGCGGTGCTCGCTTGACTGTGACAAGGATGCCGCGCGCCGCGCTGGAACTTGCGCCGCCCCCGCGGAGTTCAAGGGAAGGCGCATCACCCTGGTGCACACATCCCACGGGGCAGCACATGACAAAGCTCTCTGCAGTCCGTCGCAGCTCTTCGCCGCGCGTCGTCACCGCATTCGCCATCGCAACCGTTCTGCTCGGGGTGCCGTTCGGCGGCGCGAGCGCACAGACGTTCGGTTATAGCCCGATGCAGCTGCAATCGTACCCGCAGGATCAAGGCTACTCGCAGGGTTACGTCAACGAGGCGCCGCAGGCGGCCGACGACGAAGATGCCCAGCTGCCCGATCGCCTGCGCAGGCAGATCGTCGGCTTCGACCGCAGCGAGCCGGCCGGCACCATCGTGATCGACACCAATAATACCTATCTCTACTACGTGCTCGGCAACGGCCGCGCCATTCGCTATGGCGTCGGCGTCGGCCGCGAAGGCTTTACCTGGTCCGGCGTGCAGAACGTCAGCCGCAAGGCGGAGTGGCCGGACTGGCATCCGCCGGCCGAGATGATCGCGCGTCAGCCTTATCTGCCGCGCTTCGTCGCCGGCGGCCCCGGTAACCCGCTCGGGGCACGTGCGATGTATCTCGGCTCCAGCCAATACCGCATCCACGGCACCAACGATCCCTCCACGATCGGCAAGTTCGTCTCCTCCGGCTGCATCCGCATGACCAACGAGGACGTCATCGACCTGTTCAGCCGCGTCAATGTCGGCGCCAAGGTCGTGGTGCTGCCGAAGAATGCGCCGCTGATGGCCAGGGGCGGCGACCCCGTGCGCAAGCGTCCGGCCGCGACGACGACGCTGCCTTCGGGCAGGCACGCGCTGAATATCTCGGCGTCCTCGGCGGTGAATTAGGGCTTGAGCGAGGTGACATGAGCAGAGGTATGAACGGCAAGCTGGCTGCCGGTCTGGCAATCCTGGTGATTGCCGCCGCCGGCGTGGCTCAGACACCGTCGGCGCATGCGGAAGATTTCTTCTCGGCCCTGTTCGGCGGCTTCCGGATGCGGCCGCCGCCCGAGATCCGGATGCCGTTCCCGAACGACGACATGCCGCGCTATGACGCACCGCGCCAGCGCGCCTTCTATGGTGGCGGCACAGCCTATTGCGTGCGCGCTTGCGATGGCCGCTACTTCCCGGCGCAAGGCAATGATGCCGAGAGCAAGGCGCAATCCTGCAAGAGCTTCTGCCCGGCGTCCGAGACCTCGCTGGTCTATGGCGGCAACATCGACGACGCCACCACCGACAAGGGAAAATCCTATTCCGAGTTGCCCAATGCGTACCGCTATCGCAACGAGATCGTCTCCGGCTGCACCTGCAACGGCAAGGATTCCGTCGGGCTGGCGCAGGTCAAGGTCGAGGACGATCCGACGCTGCGCAAGGGCGACATCGTCGCCGGCGCCGATGGTCTCGTGGTCGCCAGCCGCAACGCCAACGACCGCCGCGGCGTCGCGATGAACTTCTCGCCGCTGCCGGACTCGGTGCGCGCCAGATTTCGCCAGGTGCCGGTTGTGGCGAAGGAGTAGGCGGGACGGTGGCGCGCCGAAGCCTGGCGCCGCTCCAGCACGGTGGCGATCGGCGCGGCGATTTCGTTGACCTCGCCGATGATGCGGTGGATCGCGCCGAAGCTAGCGGGGATGTGCATATTTTCTAGAAATTACAACGGGTTGCACAGATGGAACCAGCGCAAGGGTCAGGCGTTAGGATACTGGTCGCAATTTGCCTGAAGGGGGTCTCGCGATGCTGGTGGGCGTGCTCGTCACTTTTCTCGTCGTCATTCTCGTCCTTTATCTCATCAACATGCTGCCGATGGATGGTCGCGCCAAGCAGATTGCGCGCGTGGTCGTCATCATCATCGGCATCGTGTCCTTGTTGAAATATCTCGCGGTATTCTAGCCAAGGTATCGTAGCCCGGATGAGCGGAGCGATATCCGGGAAGGCGCAACAAAGGTCCCGGATATCGCTTCGCTCATCCGGGCTACACCTCAAAACAAAAGCCCCGGCGTGAGCCGGGGCTTCGTTTGCGTCCGCTTCAGTGCAGCGATTTGAGCCAGTCGTCGACGTCCTGCCGAACCTGGTCCTTGGCCTTGCCGTAGCGTTCCTGGAGCCGGCCCTCGAGCTGCTCGCGGCGGCCCTCGATCAAGCTGAGGTCGTCGTCAGTGAGCTTGCCCCATTTCTCCTTGGCCGAGCCCTTGAACTGCTTCCAGTTTCCTTCGATCCGATTCCAGTCCATGACCATCTCCCGTGGGGTTGATGGCCTGACAACGCGGGCGCCGCGCGGCCTGTTCCGCGGCCCGCCGCGACGTTTCGCCCGACAAAAAAGCCCCGGCGAGGCCGGGGCTTTTGACGCTTCTGTGACTTCGCTCAGCCGCGCGCCTTGTTATCCAAGAGCCTTTTATCCAAGAGCCTTGTTATCCAAGCGCCTTGGCCTCGCGGCGGCGCGCGGTGAGGATGTATTCGGTGTAGCCGTTCGGCTGCTCGCGCCCCTTGAAGATGAGGTCGCATGCGGCTTTGAAGGCGACGCCGTCGAAGGCGGGCGCCATCGGCCTGTAGATCGGATCGCCGGCGTTCTGCTTGTCGACGACGACTGCCATGCGCTTCAGCGATTCCATCACCTGCGCCTCGGTGATCACGCCCTGGTGCAGCCAGTTGGCGAGATGCTGGCTGGAGATGCGCAAGGTGGCGCGGTCCTCCATCAGCCCGACATCGTGGATGTCGGGGACCTTGGAGCAGCCGACGCCCTGATCGATCCAGCGCACGACATAACCGAGAATGCCCTGGCAGTTGTTGTCGATCTCCTGCTTGACGTCGTCGGGTGCCCAGTTCGACTTCGACACCGGAATGGTGAGGATGTCCGAGAGCTTTGCGCGCGGCCCGCCCTTGGTGAGCTCCTCCTGCCGCGCGGTCACGTTGACCTGGTGGTAGTGCAGCGCGTGCAGCGTCGCAGCGGTCGGCGAGGGTACCCAGGCGGTGGTGGCGCCGGCCTGCGGATGGCCAAGCTTCTGCGCCAGCATGTCCGCCATCTTATCGGGCGCGGCCCACATGCCCTTGCCGATCTGGGCATGGCCGGGCAGGCCGCAGGTCAGGCCCATGTCGACGTTCCAGTCCTCATAGGCCTTGATCCAGGCCTGCGCCTTCATCTCGTTCTTGCGGATCATCGGGCCCGCTTCCATCGAGGTGTGGATCTCGTCGCCGGTGCGGTCGAGGAAGCCGGTGTTGATGAACATGATGCGCTTGGAGGCGCGCTGGATGCAGGCCTTGAGGTTGACGGTGGTGCGCCGCTCCTCGTCCATGATGCCGACCTTGAGCGTGTTCTCGGGCAGGCCCAGCATCTTCTCGACGCGGTCGAAGATCTCGCAGGTCAGCGACACCTCGTCCGGGCCGTGCATCTTCGGCTTGACGATATAGGCCGAGCCGGTGCGGCTGTTCTTGACCTTGGAATTGCCCTTGAGGTCGTGGATGGCGAGCAGGCCGGAGACGGCGGCATCGAGCAGGCCTTCCGGAATCTCCTCGCCCTTCTCGTCCAGCACCGCGTCGGTGAACATGTGGTGACCGCAATTGCGCATCAACAGCAGGCTGCGGCCGTGCAGCTTGAGCTCACCCTTGCCGTCGGGCGTCTTGTACAGGCGGTCGGCGTTGAGCGAGCGCGTCAGCGTCTTGCCGCCCTTCTCGAAGTCGGCCGACAGCGTGCCGTTCATCAGGCCCAGCGTGTTGCGGTAGACCAGCACCTTGTCCTCGGCGTCGACAGCAGCAACTGAGTCCTCCATGTCGAGGATGGTGGAGACCGCAGCCTCCATGATCATGTCGGCGACGCCGGCCGGATCGTCCTTGCCGATCGCGCTGCTGCGGTCGATCCTGACCTCGACATGCAGGCCGTTGTTGACGAGCAGCACCGCGCTCGGGGAAGCCGCATCGCCCTGGAAGCCGGCGAACTGCGCGGCGTTCTTCAGCGCGGTGGCGTTGCCGCTCTTCAGCTTCACCGCGAGCTGGCCCGCGACGACGCTGTAGGCGGTGACGTCGGTGTGGCTGCCGGTCGCTAGCGGCACGGCGGTGTCGAGGAACGCCTTGGCCTTGGCGATCACCTTGTCGCCGCGCGCCTTGTTGTAGCCTTTGCCGCCTTCGGACGGATCGTGCGGGATCGCGTCGGTGCCGTAGAAGGCGTCATAGAGCGAGCCCCAGCGCGCATTTGCAGCGTTCAGCGCATAGCGTGCATTGGTCAGCGGCACGACGAGCTGCGGGCCGCAGATCTTGCCGATCTCCTCGTCGACATTCGCGGTCTCGACCGTCTGGGTCGCCGGCTCCGGGACGAGATAGCCGATCTCCTTCAGGAAGGCGGTATAGGCGTTGAGGTCGAAAGCCTTGCCCTTGTTGGCGCGGTGCCAGTCGTCGATCTTGGCCTGCAGCGTGTCGCGGACCGCGAGCAGCGCACGGTTCTTCGGCCCCAGGTCCCTGACGATGGCGGCAAGTCCGGCCCAGAACGCATCCGGTGCGATCCCCGTTTTCGGGGCCGCTTCCTTGGCGATGAAATCAAACAGGACAGGGGCGATCTTCAATCCGTGGGCATCGACGCGTTTCATGATGGGCTTTCTTGTTGGAAATGGCTGTTTTTGGCTGCTTTTGACCCGACAGCAGCAAAATGCGCCCACCAGGGGCGGCTTTCGGGGCCCTATTAGCCCCAAAACCGGGGCGGTGAGAAGACCCCAAGGGGTTTGTCAAAATGTCAAGAAGGTCGGTGGTATGCCGCGTTTGACGAACCGATCGAGCCCCGCTTCACGCCGCGCGCGCAACTGCGCTCCCTCCCCCCTTGCGGGGGAGGGCGGGGGAGAGGGGTGGCCCAGGAAAAGGTGTGTGGGAATGACGTTGGAATCAGCGGGAGAGAGTGCCCGTGTGAACCCCTCTCCCTAACCCTCCCCCGCAAGGGGGGAGGGAATGCACTGTCTGCGTGGTGACAGGGAGCGCGCCAACAAACAGCTTACGCTTCAAATATTCGCGGCGAGGTCTAGGGCCTCGTCGAACAGCACGCCTGTCCTCTTCAGCATCTGCTCGATCTCATCCGCCGCTTCCGCAACCGTCCGCTTCGAGGTGTCAATCACCAGCTCGGCCGCTTGCGGCGCCTCGTAGTCGTTGCCGATGCCGGTGAACGAGGCCAGCGCGCCGGCGCGCGCCTTCTTGTAATGGCCCTTGGGATCGCGCTCCTCGCATACTTGGGCAGGCGTCGCGACGTGGATCTCGCGGAAGACGGTGTCGGCGATGCGGCGCGCGGTCGCGCGGTCCTCGCGGGCCGGCGAGACCGCGGCGACGATGGCGATATGGCCGTTACGCGCCAGATGCGTCGCGACTTCCGCGAGGCGGCGGATGTTCTCGCTGCGGTCCGCGACAGAGAAGCCGAGATCGCTGTTGAGGCCGGCGCGCAGCGTGTCGCCGTCGAGCAGGATCGGCGAGCCGCCATTGCTGAACAGCCGCCGCTCCAGTGCCTTGGCGAGCGTCGACTTGCCGGAAGCGGGCAGGCCGGTGAGCCAGACCACGGCACCATTGTGCTGATAGCGCGCGGAGCGTTCGTCGGGACGCAGGGCCGATTCCACCGGCACGATGTCGACCGGCACGGCGCGCTGGCCGGCATCGACCGACAGCACCAGGCCGCCGCCGGCGATGCGTCCGGAGATCTCGATCACGAGCCGCCCGGTGCGCGGATTCTCGGTGTAGGGATCGGTGGCAATCGAATTCGATAGAGAAATATCGATCTCGCCGACATGGTTGCGGCCGATCGCCTTGTTCTCGGTGCTCGACAGCTCGCCCGGATCGACCGCCTTCTCGATCGCCACCACGGTGGCGCGGCTTTCCTTGGGCCCGCAGCGAACCAGCAGCTGGTCGCCCTTGGCGAGCGGCTTGTCGTGCAGCCAGAAGATGCGCGCGCGCAGCCGCCGCGTCTCGCGCGGGGCGCTGCCGGCATGCGCGACGATGTCGCCGCGCTCGATGAACAATTCGCGGTCGAGCGTGATGCCGACCGAACGGCCGGCGCCTTGCCGGCCGGTGACCGGCGTCACCGGCCAGCTCTCGACCGTCCTGATCTTGGCGATCTTGCCGGCCGGCATGATCACGATCTCGTCGCCGGCCTTGAGGCTGCCGGACTCGATGCGGCCGGCCACGATGCGGCGGTCGTCGAACTTGTAGATCGCCTGCACCGGCAGGCGCAGCGCCAGCGCTTCCAGCGCCCGCGCCGGCTCGAGCCTGTCAAGCGCCTCGACCACGGTCGGGCCCTTGTACCAGCCGATCCGGTCGGTCCGCTCGGCGACGCCGTCGCCGTCGCGGGCGGAAATCGGAATCACCGCGGTAGGCGTCACGCCGAGGCCGCTCAGATGCGCGGAAATCTCGTCGCTGATCTCCTTGAAGCGATCGGCGGAAAAGTCGACGCGGTCCATCTTGTTGACGACGATCGCGACCTGCTTCACGCCGAGCAGATGCAGCAGATAACCGTGCCGTCGCGTCTGGTCGCGCACGCCTTCCAGCGCGTCGATGATCAGCACCGCGCCGTCGGCCTGCGAGGCGCCGGTGATCATGTTGCGCAGGAATTCGGCGTGGCCGGGCGCGTCGATCAGCACGATGTCGCGCGAATTGGTGCGGAAGCGAATCTGCGTGGTGTCGATGGTGATGCCCTGGTCGCGCTCCGTCTGCAGCGCATCGAGCAGGAACGACCATTCGAACGGCATGCCGCGCCGCGCGCTGACGGCTTTCAGCATGTCCAGCTTGCCGTCGGGCAGGCTGCCGGTCTCGTGCAAGAGGCGGCCGACCAGCGTCGACTTGCCGTGGTCGACATGGCCGACGATGACGATGCGCACTTGCGGACGGGTGGTGCCGTTCGGGGTCGCAGGCGAAGCGGGGGTGACGAGCATGTTCATGACCGCGATGCGTCCTTGAGGTCAGAGATAGCCGGCGACACGAAGGCGCTCGAAGGCGTCCTCGGTCTCGTGGTCGAGCGCGCGCCCCGAGCGCTCCGGGACCTTGGTCTGCTCGAGCTCGATCAGGATCTCGTCGATGGTCGACGCCGTCGAGTTCACGGGGTTGGTGATGTCCTGATCGCCCAGCGAGCGGTAGCGCTTGCCGTCTTTCGACAGATAGAGCGGGATGATCGGGATGTTCTCACGCTTGGTGTAGGCCCAGATATCGGCCTCGGTCCAATGCAGGATCGGATGGATGCGCAAATGCGCGCCTTGCGGCGGCGAGGCGTTGAAATGATCCCAGAACTCCGGCGGCTGGTCGCGCACGTCCCAATTGCCTTCAAGGCCGCGCGGCGAGAACACGCGCTCCTTGGCGCGGGTCGCTTCCTCGTCGCGGCGGATGCCGGCGATCAGGCCGTCGAAGCCATACTTGGCGAGCGCCATCTTGAGGCCTTCGGTCTTGCGCGCGGCGGAGCGGGCGGCCGGCGGCAACGTCGGATCGACGGCATCGATCGGCGGGCAGGGCTCGACGCGCAGATCGAGATCCCACTCTTTGCCGTAATGATCGCGGAAGCGGTACATCTCCGGAAACTTCTTGCCGGTGTCGACATGAAGGGCCGGGAACGGCATCTTGCCGAAGAACGCCTTCCGCGCCAGCCAGATCATGACGTTGGAGTCCTTGCCGAGCGACCACAGCAGCGCGATCTTCTTCAGCCGGGCGAAGGCCTCGCGGAAGATGTAGATGCTCTGCGCCTCGAGCTGGTCGAGATGGTCCATGCTCGGCGCGACATCGGCAGAAAATTCTTGCGAGCCCGCGCGTGCGAGGGGGGCTTTGCTGCTTACTCCGACAGAAGCGGAATCGTCCTTGAGAAGATGCATCTCTGCCACTTTGCGTTTGGAGGCGAAAATTCTATAGTTGCGATGCAGAAGAGAAGAAAAAATTTTCTCTTTGCGCGCTCGAAACGACACATATATAGAAAATAATTCCAGTCAACCCCGGATGTGGGGGAAGCGGGTATCGTATGCGGTTCTTGCCGGTATTCCTCGATCTCAAGGCCGGTCCGGTGGTTCTCATCGGCGCGGGCGAGCTTTTGCGCGCCAAGCTGCGCGTGCTCGCCGCGGCCGGCGCGCGCATCCGCGTGCACGCGATCGACGGCAATCAGGATCTCGGCCTCGGCGCGGAAGATGCGGCGCGTATCGAAATCCTGACGGGCGATGCGCTTACCGCCGATCTCTCGGGCGTCATCGCCGTCGTCTGCGCGGGCGCCGGCGACGTCGGCGTGGCGATGTCGGTTCGCGCCAAGGCGCTCGGCCTGCCCGTCAACGTCATGGACGATCTCGAACATTCGAGCTTCATCTTCCCGGCGATCGTCGATCGCGGCGATGTCGTGGTCGCGGTCGGCACCGGCGGCACCTCGCCAGTGGTGGCGCGGCGCGTGCGCGAGAAGATCGAGGCGCTGCTTCCGGCGCGCATTGGCGAACTCGCCGAGTTCATCGGCAGCTTCCGCAAATCCATCAACGAACGTATCGCCGAGTTTCCACTGCGTCGCCGCTTCTGGGAGCGGGTGATCGACGGTCCGATCGGTGCCGCCGTGCTCGCCGGCCGCAAGGGCGAAGCGGATGCATCGCTCAAGGCTATCTCCGACCCCTCCGAATTCGCGCGCGCCGACAAGCCGGAAGGCTCGGTGGCGCTGGTTGGCGCCGGTCCCGGCGATCCCGATCTTCTCACCATCAAGGCGCTGCGCGCGTTGCAGGACGCCGACATCGTCTTCCATGACGAGCTGGTCTCGCGCGAAATTCTCGATCGCATCCGCCGCGACACCACGCGCGTTGCCGTTGGCCGCCGCGTCGGCAAGCCCGGCATCGGCCAGGACGCCATCAACCAGCGCATGATCGAGGCCGCGCAAGCCGGCCAGCGGGTGGTGCGGCTGAAGGGCGGCGATCCCTTCGTGTTCGGGCGCGGCGGCGAAGAGATCGAAGCGCTGCGCGCCGCAGGTGTTCCCTATTCGATCATTCCCGGCATCACTGCAGGCCTCGGCGGCGCCGCCGATTTCGAGGTGCCGCTCACCTACCGTCATGAAGCGACCCGCATCACCTTCCTCACCGCGCACAAGGCGCGCGACGCGGAAGCCGTCGACTGGTCGACGCTGACCGACACCAGGATGACCGTCGTCGTCTACATGGGCGTGTCCGCGGCACCCGCCGTGCGCGCGGGCCTGCTCGGTGCGGGCCGTTCGCCGGAGACGCCGGTCGGCGTGTTCGCCCGCGTCACGCGACCCGATGCGCAAGGCGCGATCGGCACGCTTCGCGAACTTCCCGAGCTCGCACGGCGGGCCAATGGCGGTCCGGCCGTTCTCATCATCGGCGAGGTGGTCCGGCATGCCGGTTCGCTTCGCCGCCAGACACCCAACCAAATTATCTCTGACCTATTGGATGCAGCCGAATGACCTCCCCGCTCGAACAGAAGAAGATCAAGATTGCCGGCCCCTCGATCGTGACCGCCAACCGCACCTGGGACGGCATCGTGGTCTACCGCACCGCCGCCAAGAGCTGGTCCGCGGACCTCTCGGAAGCCGCGATCGTGCGCAACTCCGACGAGGCCAAGGCGTTGCTTGCGGAGTCCATCGCCGATGACGTCGGCGCGATCGGCCCCTATATCGCCCCGGTGCAGGTCGGCGCGGACGGCAAGATCGAACCCGGCAATCTGCGCGAACAGATTCGCCGCACCGGTGTGACCATCGGACAGTCGGCCCAGGCTTAAGGCATCTTCTTATGTATGCTTACGACGAAATCGACCGCACGCTCGTCAACGAGCGCGTCTCGGAGTTCCGCGACCAGGTGAAGCGGCGCCTCTCCGGCGAGCTCACCGAGGACGAGTTCAAGATCCTGCGGCTTCAGAACGGCGTCTATCTGCAACTGCACGCCTACATGTTCCGCGTCGCCATCCCCTACGGCACGCTGGCGACCAACCAGCTGCGGGCGCTGGCGCATGTCGCGCGGAAATACGACCGCGGCTACGGCCATTTCACGACGCGGCAGAACATCCAGTTCAACTGGATCAAGCTCGCCGAATTGCCGGACGCGCTGGAAGATCTCGCCAAGGTCGGCATCCATGCGATGCAGACCTCGGGCAACAACATGCGCAACGTCACCTCGGACCAGTGGGCCGGCGTCGCGCCCGGTGAGATCGAGGATCCCCGCATCTGGTCGGAGCTGATCCGCCAGCACACCACGCTGCATCCGGAATTCTCGTTCCTGCCGCGCAAGTTCAAGATCGCGATCACCGCCTCGGACCACGACCGCGCCGCGATCAAGATCCACGACATCGGCCTGCGCCTGATCAAGAACGAGAAGGGCGAGACCGGCTTCGAGGTGCTGGTCGGCGGCGGTCTCGGCCGCACGCCGTTCATCGCCAAGACCATCAAGCACTTCGTGCACGGCCGCGACATCCTCAGCTACATCGAGGCGATCCTGCGCGTCTACAATCAGTACGGCCGCCGCGACAACATCTACAAGGCGCGCATCAAGATCCTGGTGCACGAGCTCGGCATCGAGAAGTTCTCGCGCGAGGTCGAGGACGAGTGGCAGCACATCCGCAATTCCTCGCTCCAGATCGACGACGAGGTGATCGAGGACATCCGCTCGCGCTTCACCTATCCGGCGTACGAGAAGCTGCCGCACATGCCGGACGAGCTGCGCCAGGCCGCGGCCGATCCCGACTTCGAGGCGTGGCGCAAGAACTCGGTGGCCCCGCACAAGGTGCAGGGCTATTCCATCGTCACGATCTCGCTGAAGCCCACTGGCGGGCCTCCGGGCGATGCCACCGCCGAGCAGATGGACGCGCTCGCCGATCTCGCCGACAAATATTCCTTCGGCGAGATCCGCGTCGGCCATGAGCAGAACCTGGCGCTGCCGCATGTCGCCAAGCGCGACCTGCCGGCGCTGTGGAAGGCGCTCGACAAGCTCGGGCTCGCAACGCCGAACGTCAATCTGATCACCGACATCATCGCCTGCCCCGGGCTCGATTATTGCTCGCTGGCGAATGCGCGCTCGATCCCGATCGCGCAGGAATTGACCCGGCGCTTCGCCAATCACGAGCTCGCCAATCTGATCGGCCGGCTCCACATCAACATCTCCGGCTGCATCAATGCCTGCGGCCATCACCATGTCGGCCATATCGGCATTCTCGGCGTCGAGAAGAACGGCGAGGAAGTCTACCAGATCACCATCGGCGGCCGTGCCGACGAGAACGCCGCGCTTGGCACTTTGATCGGTCCGGGCGTCAAGTTCGACGAGGTCGCCGACGTCGTCGAGGACATCGTGGAAGCCTATCTGGCGCTGCGCGAGCGGCCCGAAGAGCTGTTCATGGACACCGTGAAGCGCCTCGGCGTCGAACCCTTCAAGGAGCGCGTCTATGCCACTCGTTAAAGGCGGAAAGATCACGGGCGACAGCTTCGTCAAGCTCGCCGTCGACACGCCGCTGCCCGAGGGCGGCGACATCCTGGTGCCGGCCGAGCGCTTCCTGGGCGAGGCCGACAACCTGCTCAATCGTTCGGGCAAGGTCGGCGTGATCTGGCCCAACAACCGCGACATCGGCGAGCTCGTGCCCTATCTCGGCAAGATCGCCGCCGTCGCGCTGGTGTTCCCGACCTTCCGGGACGGACGCGCCTACAGCCAGGCCCGCCTGCTGCGCGAGCGCTATAATTATCGCGGCGAACTGCGTGCCACCGGCCAAGTGCTGCGCGACCAGTTCGTGTTCATGCTGCGCGCCGGCTTCGATGCCTTCGAGGTCAAGAAGCAGGCCGACGCGGAAGCCTTCATGCAGACCGCCAAGCGCTACTCGGTGTTTTACCAGCCGACCGGCGATGGCCGTATCACCGCGCTGCACCGGCGCATGCAGCTGCGTCATTCCGAGGGGGTCGGCACGTGAACGTCGTTGCGTCTCAGCTCGCTCAGGCCTCCGTTTCTGCGCTGCCTTCCGCGGAGGAGCTCGATCGTGCCCTGCGCGATGCCTCGCCCGCGGAGATCGTCGCTGCGGCGCTGAAGACGGTCGGGCGCGAGAAGCTGGCGCTGGTGTCGTCCTTCGGCACGGGATCGGCCACGCTGCTGAAGGTCATGGCGGATGTCGACCCGGCGATCCCCGTGATCTTCCTCGACACCGGCTGGCTGTTCGAGGAGACGCTGGCCTATCGCGACACGCTGATCGCGGCGCTGGGTCTGAAGGATGTCCGCTCGATCAAGCCGGCCGAGGAGACCCTGTCGCGCGAGGATCCCGACCGCGACCTCTGGTTCTCCGATCCGGACGCCTGCTGCCGCATCCGCAAGGTGGAGCCGCTGGCGCGTGCGCTGAAGCCCTTTGATGCCTGGCTCAACGGCCGCAAGCGCTTCCAGGGCGATGCACGCACCGATATTCCGGTCGTCGAGGACGACGGTGTGCGGTTGAAGTTCAATCCGTTCGCCAACGTCTCGCGCGAGGAACTCGAGGCGATTTTCGTCCGCGCCAAATTGCCGCGTCATCCCCTGGTCTCCTCCGGTTTCCGGTCGGTTGGGTGTATGCCTTGCACGAGCAGAACGGCCGAAGGCGAGGATGAACGCGCCGGTCGCTGGCGCGGCCGAGCCAAGACAGAATGCGGCATCCACACGATGAAGACTTCGTAGCACAGCCACGTCGTCACGCTGCGAACAAGAAAATCCGGTTTCGTTGACTTAAGCGCTTTTCGCCGCGAGTTTCGCCTGCCTTCGCCGACATCGACGTCAGTGAAGTGAATGGAGATGGACATGATGCGCCGTATCGTTCCGCTCGCTGCAGGCCTCGTCTTGACGGGTTTCTTGGCAAGCTCGGCTCTCGCCGCTGACATCAACCTGTTGAACGTGTCGTACGATCCGACGCGCGAGCTCTATGCCGAGTTCAACAAGGCATTTGCGACTGCCTATCAGAAGGAGGCCGGCAAGAGCGTCGAGATCAAGCAGTCGCATGGCGGCAGCGGCTCGCAGGCCCGCGCCGTGATCGACGGCTTGCAAGCCGACGTGGTGACGCTCGCGCTTGCCTACGACATCGATGCGATCGCGGCCAAAGGCCTTACTGCGGCCGACTGGCAGAAGCGGCTGCCGCAGAATTCATCACCGTATACCTCGACCATCGTGTTCCTGGTGCGCAAGGGCAATCCCAAGGCCGTCAAGGACTGGGACGATCTGGTCAAGCCGGGCGTCGCCGTGATCACGCCGAACCCGAAGACATCGGGCGGTGCGCGCTGGAATTATCTTGCGGCATGGGGTTTTGCGCAGAAGAAATACGGCTCGGCCGACAAGGCCAAGGATTTCATCGGAAAGCTCTACCAGCAGGTGCCGGTGCTCGATACCGGAGCGCGCGGCGCGACCGTGACCTTCGTCGAGCGCGGCGTCGGCGACGTGCTGCTCGCCTGGGAGAACGAGGCGTTCCTCGCGCTGAAGGAGTTCGGCGTCAACAAGTTCGAGATCGTCGCGCCGCCGCAATCCATCCTCGCCGAACCGCCGGTCGCCATCGTCGACAAGGTTGCCGATAAAAAAGGCACCCGAAACGCCGCCGACGCCTATCTCCAGTACTGGTACACCAAGGAGGGGCAGGAGATCGCGGCGCGCAACTTCTACCGTCCACGCGATGCCGAGATCGCCAAAAAATACGAAAACGCTTTCGCCAAGGTCGAACTATTTACGATCGACGACGTTTTTGGTGGTTGGACCAAGGCGCAGAAGGAACATTTCGCCGACGGCGGCATCTTCGACCAGATCTACAAGAACTGATCGGGCGCCGTCTTAAGACGCTTTAGCAGGGGGCCTGGTGAGCGCAATCGCAGCACGACGCCGGACATTGCCGGGCTTCGGTCTCACGATGGGACTGACGCTGTCCTGGTTGTCCGTCATTATCCTCATTCCGCTCGCCGGCCTGTTCCTGAAGTCGCTCGAGCTCAGTCCCGAGCAGTTCTGGAATATCCTCTCCAGCCGCCGCACCCTGAATGCCCTGCGCGTCTCCTTCGGCCTCGCCTTCGCGGCGGCCTGCGTCAATCTCGTCATGGGCAGCATCATCGTCTGGGCGCTGGTGCGCTACCGCTTTCCCGGCCGCCGGCTGTTCGACGCCATCGTCGACGTGCCCTTCGCGCTGCCGACCGCGGTCGCGGGCGTCGCGCTGACGGCGCTGTTCGCCGAGAAGGGCTGGCTGGGGGCGCCGCTCGCCGCGCTCGGCATCAAGGTGGCGTTCACGCCGGTCGGCATCTTCGTCGCCATGATCTTCATCGGAATTCCTTTCGTGGTGCGCACGGTGCAGCCGGTGCTGCAGGATCTCGATCCCGAGATCGAGGAAGCCGCGGGCAGCCTGGGAGCCAACCGCTGGCAGACCATCATCCGCGTGATCCTGCCCTCGCTCGCGCCGGCTCTGCTCACCGGGCTTGCGCTCGCCTTCGCCCGCGCCGTCGGCGAATATGGCTCGGTGATCTTCATCGCCGGCAATCTGCCCAACGTGTCCGAGATCGCGCCGCTCTTGATCGTGATCCGGCTGTCCGAGTACCGCTATGCCGACGCGACCGCCATCGCGGTGGTCATGCTCGTGGTGTCCTTTGTCGTCATCTTGGCCGTCAACCGGCTCCAGCGCTGGGCGCAGAGCCGGATGCCGGCGCGTTGAGGGCGAACCATGACGATGCAGATGGCAGATTCCGTTTCGCTCGCGGCCCCCGACGCCGAGGCCCGGGCAAAGGCACGGGCGCATGCGGAAGCCGCGCGGGACAACCTGCGCACCGAACCGCGACCGGTGCGCATCATCATCATCGCGCTGGCGATGATCTTTCTTTCAATCTTCGTCGTGCTGCCGCTGGTGGTCGTGTTCGCGCAGGCCTTCTCCAAGGGGATCGCCGCCTATTTCGCCGCACTCGCCGAGCCGGAAGCGCTGGCCGCCATCAAGCTGACCTTGATCGTCGCGGCGATCTCGGTCGGCCTCAACCTCGTCTTCGGTCTCGTCGCGGCCTGGGCAATTGCAAAGTTCGATTTCCCCGGCAAGACCTTTCTGATCACGTTGATCGACCTGCCGTTCTCGGTGAGCCCGGTGATCTCCGGCCTCGTCTTCGTGCTGCTGTTCGGCGCGCAGGGCTATTTCGGCAGCTGGCTGAGGGATCACGATATCCAGATCCTGTTCGCGGTGCCCGGCATCGCGCTTGCCACCACCTTCGTGACCTTCCCGTTCGTGGCGCGCGCGCTGATCCCCCTGATGCAGGAGCAGGGCACGCAGGAGGAGGAGGCCGCGATCTCGCTCGGCGCCTCGGGCTTGCAGACCTTCTTCCGCGTCACGCTGCCCAACATCAAATGGGGCGTGCTCTACGGCGTCCTGCTCTGCAACGCGCGCGCGATGGGCGAGTTCGGCGCGGTCTCGGTCGTCTCCGGCCATATCCGCGGCGAGACCAACACCATGCCGCTCCTTGTCGAGATCCTCTACAACGAGTACCAGTTCGTCGCCGCCTTCGCGATCGCCTCGCTGCTGGCGATGCTGGCGCTGATCACGCTGGTCGCCAAGACCGTTCTCGAACGCCATCTGGACGAAGGACAAGACCCAAGTGACCATTGAAGTCAGGAATCTCGTCAAGACGTTCGGCAGCTTCAAAGCCCTCGACGGCGTCGACCTCAAGGTCAATGACGGCGAGCTGCTGGCGCTGCTCGGCCCATCCGGATCCGGCAAGACCACGCTGCTGCGGATCATCGCCGGGCTCGACTGGCCGGACTCGGGCGAGCTCTTGTTCAACGGCGAGGATGCGCTGGCGCAGGGCGCGCGCGAGCGGCATGTCGGCTTCGTGTTCCAGCATTACGCGCTGTTCCGCCACATGACGGTGTTCGAGAACGTCGCCTTCGGCCTGCGCGTGCAGCCGCGCGCAATCCGCAAGGACGAAGCGACCATCCGCGCGCGCGTCAAGGAGCTGCTGGATCTCGTGCAGCTCGACTGGCTTTCCGGCCGCTATCCGAGCCAGCTCTCCGGCGGCCAGCGCCAGCGCATCGCGCTCGCCCGCGCGCTCGCGATCGAGCCGCGGATCCTGCTGCTCGACGAGCCGTTCGGCGCGCTCGATGCCAAGGTGCGCAAGGAGCTGCGCAGGTGGTTGCGCTCGCTGCACCACGAGATCAACGTTACCTCGATCTTCGTCACCCACGACCAGGAGGAGGCGCTGGAAGTCGCCAACCGCGTCGTTGTCATGGACAAGGGCAGGATCGAGCAGATCGGCTCGCCCGACGACGTCTATGAAAGCCCGGCAAGCGCCTTCGTTCACGGTTTCATCGGCGAATCCATCGAGCTCCCGGTTCAGGTCGAGGGCGGCGTCGTCAGGCTCGGCGATCGGCCGCTCGCCCTTGCGGCGGACGGGCTCGCGCCTGGCGCGTCAAGACTGTTCGTGCGGCGACACGACATGCTGGTCGGCCCGGCCGGCAGCGGCACCTTCGAGGGCGCCGTGCAGCATGTCCGCAATTTCGGTCCCGTGCAGAGGGCCGAAGTCGCATTGTCAGGCGGCAAGACCATCGAGATTGACGCCCCCCGCGACAAGGAACTGCGTGCCGGTGATACGATCGGCCTCGAGCCACGCCGTTACCGGATATTTGCGGGCTAGAAACCCCCCGTCATTCCGGGGCGATGCGAAGCATCGAACCCGGAATCCCGAGATTGTAGCGCGAGATTCTCAGGTGCGCGATTGCGCACCATAGTTCGCGCTGACGCGCGCCCCGGAATGACAGCTACGATTTTCCTCAAAATTCACCTTTCAGCCATTGTTGATATGCAACAACGGCCCCTCATTCGGGGGCACCTTCATGCGCGCTGCGGCCGCAATTCTCATCACTTTGCTGCTCGCCGGCTGTGCCGGCAACGAGACACCGGTCCAGCAGCCGTCGATGTATGCCGACATGGCGGTCCCGGGCTCCAAGCTCGATGCGCAGGCGGCCGCGATCATGATCTCGCAATACCGCCAGAACAACATGCTCGGCACGGTCGTGGTCGACCCCGATCTGATGCGGCTTGCGGAATCCCAATCCCAGGCCATGGCCGCCGCCAACAAGATGGACCATGACGTCCGCGCGCCCTTGGCCAAGCGCCTCGCCACCGGCGGCTACCCCGCGACCGTGGCCGTCGAGAACGTCTCGGCCGGCTATCACACGCTGGCGGAAGCCTTTTCCGGCTGGCGCGACTCGCCTCCGCACCGCGCCAACATGCTCAAGAGCGGTGTCACAAAATTGGGCATCGCGGCGAGCTATGCTCCCGGCACCAAGTACAAGGTGTTCTGGACCATGATCCTGGCCTCGACGGAGCGATAAGCCAGACTTGATCCCGGCATGCATTGACGCCGTCGTGGAGTGTCGCCACGGTGGCGCGCCATTGCTATTGTTCCCCCCATGACAGATCGTAGCCCGGAATCCACCTGCATCCCCGCGAATGCGCAACGCGTCCTGGTTCTGCAGGGCGGCGGCGCGCTCGGCTCCTACCAGGCCGGTGCCTATCAGGCGCTGTGCGGCGCCGGCTTCGAGCCGGAATGGGTCGCCGGCATCTCGATCGGCGCCGTCAACGCCGCCATCATCGCCGGCAACGAGGGGCAGACCCGCGTCAAACGGCTCAAGGAATTCTGGGAGATGGTTTCCGCGCCGGTGCCGTGGAAGCCGATCGGCAAGAGCGACCACAGCCGCGAGCTGTTCAACTCGACCAGTGCCGCGCTGATCGCCACCTTCGGCGTGCCCGGCTTCTTCGTCCCGCGCGTCCCGCCGGCGCCGCTGTGGCCGCCGGGGCATCCCGAAGCCGAGAGCTATTACGACACATCGCCGCTGAAGAAGACGCTGGAGCGTCTCGTCGATTTCGACCGCATCAACGACCTGAAGACCCGTCTGTCGGTCGGCGCGGTCGGCGTCACCTCCGGCAACTTCAAATATTTCGACAATTACGAGTTGAAGAAGCTCGGCAAGAGAATCGGCCCGGAGCACATCATGGCCTCCGGCGCGCTGCCGCCCGGCTTTCCCTCCGTGATCATCGACGGCGAGCATTATTGGGACGGCGGCATCGCTTCCAACACCCCGCTCGACTACGTGCTCGACGCCGAGGTCGAGCGCGACATGCTGATCTTCCAGGTCGACTTGTTTTCCGCGCGCGGCGATCTGCCGACCTCGCTGCTGGAGGCCGCCGAGCGCGAGAAGGACATCCGCTATTCCAGCCGTACGCGGATGAACACCGACAAGAACAAGCAGCTGCACAACGCCCGCAAGGCCGTGCGCGACCTGATCGGCAAGTTGCCGGATTATCTGAAGACCGATCCTTCCGTCGAATTCCTCACGAAGGTGTCGCGCGAAAGCACCGTCACCGTGGTGCATCTGATCTACCGCAGCAAGAACTACGAGTCCTCGTCGAAGGACTACGATTTCTCTCACGTCGCCATGGTCGAGCATTGGGATGCCGGCGTGAACGACGTGCATCTGTCGATGCGCCACAAGGACTGGCTCGAGCGGCCGCAGTCCGGCGAGACCATGGTGACCTACGATCTCACGGGGGACGTCTCCGCGCCCCCGGCAAAAAGGAGTGAATCAAATGGGTAGTCTGTCAGGCAAGAACGCCGTCGTGACCGGGTCCACCAGCGGCATCGGGCTCGCTTATGCGCGTGCCTTCGCCGGCGCCGGCGCCAACGTCGTCATCAACGGCTTCGGCACGCCGGAAGACATCGAGAAAGAGCGCGCCAAGATCGAACAGGAGTTCAAGGTCAAGGCGATCTATTCGCCGGCCGACATGACCAAGCCCGCCGAGATCGCCGGCATGATCGCGCTCGGCGAGACAACGTTCGGCTCGGTCGATATCCTCGTCAACAATGCCGGCATCCAGTTCGTGTCGCCGATCGAGGAGTTTCCGATCGAGAAGTGGGACCAGATCATCGCGATCAACCTGTCCTCGGCCTTCCATGCCATCCGTGCCGCCGTCCCCGGCATGAAGAAGAAGGGCTGGGGCCGCATCATCAACACGGCGTCCGCCCACTCGCTGGTGGCCTCGCCCTTCAAGTCGGCCTACGTCTCGGCCAAGCACGGCATCGCCGGTCTCACCAAGACCGTGGCGCTGGAGGTTGCGACCCACAAGATCACCTGCAACTGCATCAGCCCCGGCTACGTCTGGACGCCGCTGGTCGAGAAGCAGATCCCCGACACGATGAAGGCGCGCAATTTGACGCGCGAGCAGGTCATCAACGACGTGCTGCTCGACGCGCAGCCGACCAAGGAGTTCGTCACGTCCGAGCAGGTCGCCGCACTGGCGCTGTTCCTGTGCGGCGACGACGCCGCCCAGATCACCGGCACCAATCTCTCGATCGACGGCGGCTGGACGGCGGCGTAGAGCGCTCAGTGTTGTGGGGTGGGCAAGGGCGCGTCAGCGCCGTGCCCACCATCTTTCTGTGATTGAGACAAGTGGTGGGCACGCTATCGCTTTGCCCACCCTACGATTCTGTCGCCCCGGCCGGGCCTAATGCGTCCACGCCAACGCCGTTACGAACGCCGAGGACAGGTGCAGCTCCGCAAACATGATCTTGCCGGCGACGACGAACAGCACGCTGGCAAGCGTCAGCCGCAACACCGTCTCGGGCACGCGCGTCGCGCTGTAGCTGCCGACGATGATGCCGGGCAGCGAGCCCACCAGCAGCACGCCCATCAAGGCCCAATCCACGTCGCCGAGCGCCCAGTGCCCCATGCCGGCGACCAGCGTCAGCGGCACTGCATGGGCGATATCGGAGCCGACGATGGTCACCATCGGCAGGCGCGGATAAAGCAGCAGCAGCACGGTGACGCCGACTGCACCCGCGCCGACCGACGAGATCGAAACCAGCACGCCGAGGACGATGCCGGTCACGACGGTCGCGATCGCGGTGGTGCGATCGTCGACGCGCTCCAGCCGGCTGCGATAACGCTCCATGATCGACTTGCGGAAGATCAGCGAGGTCGCGGTCAGCAGCAGCGCGAAGCACAGCACCAGATTGACCAGGCTGCGCTCGGAATCGCTTTTGAGGTCGAGCTTCCACAGCACCAGCAGCGTCAGCGCGCTCGCTGGAATGCTGCCGCAGGCGAGCCGCAGCACCGCCGGCCAGTGCACGCTGCGCGACCAGCCATGCACCAAGCTGCCGCCGGTCTTGGTCGCGGCGGCATAGAGCAGGTCGGTTCCGACCGCCGTGGCGGGATGAACACCGAACAGCAGGATCAAGAGCGGCGTCATCAACGAGCCGCCGCCGACGCCGGTCATCCCGACAAGCAGGCCGACGCCGAATCCAGAGGCGACGTAGAGTGGATCGAACATGTCAGGGGAATCTTAGGTTGATCTCGTTGGTTAGGCAACACGACGTAGAATAAAGTTTCCCCAACGCGCAACCGTCTGGGTAGAATAAGAAGAATTTTGCATCAGGTTGAAGAAGCGGAGGCGTTTTGCCTCGTTTGCGCGCGTGCGCTGACAGTGCCGTTCCCCCAAAAGCGCGGAACATTGAGGCGCGCAGCGCCTATTTGCCGAACGCCAGCACGTGCAGGCCAAGGCGTTGCCGTACGATCCAGAACAACAGCACCGTCTCGAAGGTGAGGGAGATCGAGGTCGCGGCGGCGGCGCCGTGGCCGCCATAGCGCGGTACCAGCGCGATGCAGAGCACGAGGTTCATCACGAAGGCCAGCGCGTAAGCGAGCGCGCAGATCTTCTGCTGACCGAGCATGTTGAGCAGCCGCTCGACCGGCCCGATCGCAGCGCGCACCACGAGCCCGATCGCGGCGACGAACATGATGTCGTAGCCGACCACGAATTGCGGCCCGAACAACCAGAGCAGCGGCTTGCCGAGCGCGAGCAGCACGATGGTCGCCGCCAGCGACGGCCAGAACGTCCAGTTGATCGCATGCGCCACATAGGCCGACAGCCGCGCCTTGTCGCCGCTTGCGTTGTATTCGGCGAAGCGATGCGCCGTCGTCGCCGACATCGCGTAGTGGATGAACGAGACCAGCGCCAGCGTCTTCACCACCGCAAAGTAGACGCCGACCTCGTCGGAGGGACGGAACTGCTGCAGCACCAGCACGTCGGTATAGGACAGCAGCAAATAGAAGCTCTCGACCAGGAGGATCGGCAACGAGACGGCGAGCCAGCCGCGGATGTCGTAAGCGCTGGGACCGGGCTCGATGTGATCGGCGAGCTTGCGGTTCAGCACCAGCATCTGTCCGGTCATCGCGATCCACACCGCCCCTGCGCTTGCGGCCATCGCGGCGACGGCGCCGAGATGGTAGCCGAGCAGGAAGGCCGCGCCCGTGAAGCCGATGATCAGCGCCTGGCGGATGATGAATTGCGGCATCAGGCCGAGCTGCATCCAGTCATGCGAGCGCGCGATGCCGTCCTGGGTGTTGGCGACCACGAAGGCGGGGAGAGTCATGCAGCCGATATAGAGCGGCAGCTCCTCCGCCGGCTCGATCCAGGGCGACAGCAGCCTGACGATGCCGGCGAGGCCGAGCGACACCAGCGTCGAGACCGCAAAAGTCAGCCAGCGGCTGCCGGAGAGAAAGCCGCGGAGCAGCGCCTGCTCACCGCTGGCGCGATATTCCGGAATGATCTTCTGTGCCGAGGCCGAGATGCCGAAATCCATCATGCTGCCGAGCAGCAGCACCCAGGTCCAGACATAGACATAGACGCCGTAATCGGACGTGCCCATCCAGCGCGCCAGCAGCACCTGCGAGACATAAGCGAGCCCGGCGCTGATGACGCGGATGACGAAGATGGTGCCGGCAAGCCGCCGCGTCAGCGAGGCCTCGCTGGGCCCGCCCGTCAGCCTGGCCCGCAGCCGCGCGATCAGCCCGGCCGGTCCGGTCGTTGCGGGTTCTGCATCCATCACGGCCAATTCGAAGATCCCTCAGGTCGCCCGGCATGCTGTGGCAGGTGAGGGATTAGCAACCATTCGTTAAGATTGGGTTGGGTGGCGTTCCATCCTCGGTGTCATCCCGGACAAGCGCGCCTCAAGCGCGCGCAGATCCGGGATCCATAGCCCCAGGGAGAAGTTTCGACGCGCGCTGGCAACGACGAGCCTTCGCCAAACCACTCCCTGGGGCTATGGGTCGCGACTCTGCGCTTCGCTTGTCCGGGACGACAGCTGAATGTGGAGCGTCGGCAGCGCAACTCACTCCAAGTTCGTATTGAACTCGTACGATTTCTCCGGCCCGACCAGCGTGAATTTCAGCGCCGCACCCTCCGGCTTGGCGCCCGGCGGCAGGCCGTCGAGCTCGAAGGAAAACCGCATCACCCCGGGCGGGCTGTGCTGCAACGGGGCCGGAATCGGCAGCGCCCAATCCGGCGTCGGGCCTTCCACGAACAGATTGACGTTGCGGCTGTCAGGCGTGACCACGTCGACGACCACGTTCTTCGGCCCGTCGCGCTTGACGTCGCGGATGGTGAGCGGATTGGGATCGCCGATATTGGCGGGCTTGGGCACGGTGTCGAGCGCGGCACGCAAATTAGCGTCCTCGGTCGAGGCGACGCTGTTGAAGCCGAGCTCGGCCTTGGCCTCGACCGGAATGCAGAGCTTCTCGCACACGGCGTAATTGATCTCGGCACGCAAGGTCACGGGCTTGTCCGCCGCCTTGGCGACAATGCGCAAGGGCAGCACGATCTGGTCACGATAGCCGATGGAATGGCCGCCGGCGCCGTCATCGAATTTCAGCGGCGCCGGCCACATCACGGTCACCGCCTCGACATTGTCCGATTTCGAGAAGTCGAACCGCGGCGGAACGCCGGAATCGCCGGGGGTACGCCAGTAGGTCTTCCACCCATGCTGGAGCTGGAAGGCGATACCGCCGAGCAGGACGGCGCCGCTGCGTGATCCCGCCAACAGCCGCACCGCGGAATGTCCGTCGCGCTGCCACGGCGAAGCGTCATCGGCGCGGGCTGCGATGGCGAGCGACGACGCAAGCAGGGTTGTCGCGACGCCAATCGCCGCACGCAGGGGAACTCTTGTGAGCATGGCACGTCTTTACAGGGTCGCCCAGGGGCAAACCATTGAATTGCTTGTGATGGATGCATCTGTATCGCGTCTGCGCAAGCCTTGATTTGACAGCGGCCCGGGCCGACATCAGGATAGGAATTGAAACCGGAGTGCTTTACCGATGGCTCCCACAGGAAAGAGAACGGGCGAAAGCACCCGCGGCGCGGGTCCGGCGCTTCCCAATTCGGCCGGTTACCTCGACGGCCGGCTGCTGATCGCGATGCCCGTGATGGGCGATTCCCGTTTCGAGCGCTCGGTGATCTATCTCTGCGCCCATTCGGCGGAGGGGGCGATGGGCATCATCGTGAACCACCCGGCCGGCAGCATCGACTTCCCCGAGCTGTTGCAGCAGCTCGGCATCATCAAGAAGGGCGAGCACATCAAGCTGCCGGAGAATGCCGAAAGCATGAAGGTGCTGCGTGGCGGCCCGGTCGATACCGGCCGCGGCTTCGTGCTGCATTCCAGCGACTTCTACATCGAGAACGCGACGCTGCGGATCGACGACGGCGTCTGCCTCACGGCGACCGTCGACATCCTGCGCGCCATCGCCAGCGGCTCCGGCCCCAAGCACGCCATTCTCGCGCTCGGCTATGCCGGCTGGGCGCCGGGCCAGCTCGAGACCGAGATCCAGAGCAACGGCTGGCTGCATTGCGATGCGGATGCGGATTTGATCTTCGGCGACGACGTCGACGACAAATACAACCGCGCCCTGCAGAAGATCGGCATCGATCCCGGGATGCTCTCGAACGAGGCGGGACACGCGTAGCTGGCGCCGTCGTCCCACCTCCGCTGTCATGCCCCGGCTTGACCGGGGCATCCAGTACGCCGCGGCGGATGTGGTGAGAACGATTCCTCAAATGCAGGCCTCTGGAATACTGGATCGCCCGGTCGAGCCGGGCGATGACACCCGTTGCTGAGCAAACGCCTACTCCGCCGCCTGCTGCTGCACCGTCGGCTCCGTCCCCGCCACCGTCGCACGGCGCATGTCGCGGGGCTGCGACTGGTCGTAGCGGCGGACGCGATGCATGGTCTGGCGGTTGTCCCACATCACGAGGTCATGCAGCTTCCATTTGTGGACGTAGACGAATTCTGCTTGCGTCGCGTGCTCGTTGAGATCGCGCAGCAGCAAGCGGCCTTCAGGCACGCTCATACCGACGATCTTGCCGGCGTGCGACGACAGATACAGCGACTTGCGCCGATGCACGGGATGGGTCCGCACCAGCCGTTGCAGCACCGGCTTGAACATCTCCTTCTCCTCGTCGGTGTATTCGGTGAAGCCGAGCGATCCCCGTGAATACATCAGCGAATGCTCGCAGACGAGGTCTTCGATCTCCGCCTTGGTCTCGTCGTCGAGCGCGTCATAGGCGGCGCGCATGTCGGCGAACTCGGTGTTGCCGCCCTTCGGGTTCACCACGCGCGCCGACAGCAGCGAGAACTTTGCCGGGATCGGGCGGAACGAGCTGTCGGAGTGCCACAGGCAATTGCCGAGATTGAACAGATTGGCGCGGCTGTCCTTCGGCAGCGGCTTGCCGTCCTTGCCGAGGTTGGACACGTCGTTCAGGCCCGAGGTGAGGCGGTATTCATCGGCCTTGGTGATGTTGCCGCCGCGGGCGTCCTCGCGCTGACCGAAGTTCAGGGCGAAGGCCATCTGCTGCTCGTCGGTGATGTCCTGGTCGTGGAACACCAGCACCGCGTATTTGTCCATGGCGGCCTCGACCTTGCGCGCCTCATCCGGTGTGAGCGGCTTGCGCAGATCGAGGCCGGACACCTCGCCGACAAAATGCTTCTGAAGCTGCCGGATGGCGATCGTCATGACGTTCTCTCCCGCGTGTCGCGAGCGGTTGGTCCCGCTCTGTCGACGAAAAAGCTACTCCCGCGCTAGCACTTGTCAACGCGCGGCGCGCATGCCTCTCACGCGTTCCGTGCCATCAGCCCGCCGTCGACCGGGATCACCGCGCCGGTGAGAAAGGACGCCGCCGGCAGGCACAGGCTCAAGGTCATATGCGCGACCTCCTCGGGGTCGCCGTAACGGCCGAGTGCGGTGCGGCGCCTGGCGTAGATCGTCTTGTGCTCCTCCGAGATGCGGTCGGTGATCCCAGTGCGGATCGGGCCCGGGCAGATGCAATTGACGGTGATGCCCTCGCGGCCGAGCTCCACGGCGAGCGAGCGGGTTAGGCTGGCGACGCCGCCCTTCGCCGCCGAATAGGGGCTGTGCAATGCGGTGGCGCCGAGCGCCTCGGTCGAGGCGATGTTGACGATGCGCGGGCACCTCGACTTGCGCAAATGCGGCAGCGCGGCGCGGATGATGCGCGGATGCGCCGTCAGCATCACGGCGATGCCCTTGGCCCAGGCGTCCTCATAGCCCTCGTCGTCGATCGCAACGCGCACGGAGATGCCGGCGTTGTTGACGATGATGTCGAGCCCGCCGAAATGCGCCGCGACCTCATTCACCACACGCTTGATCTCGCCACCGTCGGCAACGTCGAGATTCCACGCTTTTCCTGCGCCACCGCTCGCGGCAATCTCCTCGGCCACCGCCTGCGCGCCCTGCGCGTCGTAATCGGTTACGGCGACGTTGGCGCCTTCGCTTGCGAACACGTGCGCGGTCGCGCGCCCCATGCCGCTGGCCGCGCCGGTGACGAGAACGGTCAGGCCCTTGACGGACCGGCTGAGCTCTTTGAACCCGGACATGTTTGTTTCCTCGGAACGCTGCTTGTTCTTGTTATGATTGACAAGGCTGGCATCGATCCGCAGACAGGTCAAACAAGCAAGACAAAAGGGAGGCCGCGATGGCGAACGAGCTCGATTTCTCAGGCAAGCAGGTGCTGGTCGTCGGCGGCTCGAGCGGGATCGGCAACGGCATCGCGCAGGCTTTTCGCACGCGGGGCGCGCAGGTCGCGGTGTGCGGCACGCGGGCTCGCGCAACGGAATATTCAGCCGAAGAAGGCTCCGATCTCACGGGTCTTTCCTACGCGCAGCTCGACGTCAGCAACCCCGGTGCGATCGAGGCGTTCAAGCCATCCTTCGACCGGCTCGACGTGCTCGTGCTGGCGCAAGGCGCGGTGCTCTATCGCCGCGGCGAATTCGAGATGAGCGGCTTCCGCAAGGTGGTCGAAGTCAACCTGATGAGCCTGATGGCCTGTGCGACGCGGTTTCATTCCATGTTGCGGGATGCCAAGGGCGCGCTGATCATGGTGTCATCGACTGCGGCCTATCATTCCACCATGGGAAATCCCGCCTATAACGCGTCGAAGACCGGCGCGGTCGGATTGACGCGAACGCTGGGCGAGGCCTGGGCCGAAGACGGCATCCGCGTCAACGGCATCGCACCCGGGCTCGTCGACACCAAGATGACGAAGGTGACGACCGACAATCCGAAGCGGCTCGAAGGCGCGCTCGCGCGCATCCCGCTGCGGCGATTGGGCACGCCGGCCGATATGGCAGGCGCGGCGCTGTTCCTGGCCTCGCCGTTGTCGTCCTACATCATCGGCCAGACTTTGGTCGTCGATGGCGGGTTGATTTTATAGCCATCCGGGCAACACTTTCGTCATCGCTTGGAACTGCGCTGCTCCTGATCGGTTACTTGGGCTGACCCCCGAGGAGGAGCATCATGGACACGGATCGGATTGTTGGATCGGCCAAGGAATATGCCGGACGCGCGGAAGGCGCGATCGGAGACATGGCAGGCGATGCCAAGACGCAGGCATCGGGCAAGGCGCGCGAGGCTGCGGGCACGGTGCAGAATCTCTACGGCCAGGCCAAGGATGCCGTGCGCGATGCCGCGGACACCGCGACCAGCTACGCCAAGGACGCCTATGAGAACAGCGGCGACACCTTCCGCGACGGCACGCAGGCGCTGTCGAAGAAGGTGCAGGACAATCCGCTCGGCGCCCTGATGGTGGCCGGCGGCATCGGCTTTGCGCTCGCGCTGCTGATGTCGCGCCCCGCCCGCCGTCCGCCGCCGCCGCGCTGGCGCTATTAACGGCTGAGCACAAACACGCACTCGCGCCCCGGACGCAGCGCAGCACGTAGTGTTGCGCTGCTGAGCCGGGGCCCATTCTTTGTGAATGTCGCCGGGCTGGGTCCCGGCTCTGCGTCGCATCACCCCAGGGGGTGCTGCGCCGCGTCCGGGACACGACAGTAATTACCGGAACATCTCGGCGGAGCGACCGACGTTGCCCGGCGGACGCGGGATCCCCGGATTGGGATTCGGATTGCGCGGCCCGGGCGCCGGCGCCAGTTGACGCGGCGGCGCTGGCTGCGGCGAGCCGAAGCCGAAGAAATCGCGGAACGTGGGCGTCGCCTGTGCCGGCTGCTGCGATGGCAGCGGCGGCTTCTTCGGCGCTAGTTTCGGCGGCGCGATCGCGGCGGCGGCTCCCGGCGCGTTGGGATTGGCGGCGTTGCCCTCAGGCGTCGTCGCGGCCATCGGCGTATCGCCCTTGGCCTGCTCGCGGCCGACTTCGCGGCGCGGCCAAGCATAATCGTCGGCGCGGCCGGCCGGCGCCGCCAACGGCTCGCCCTTCACCATCGTCCTGGCAGCCAGCGCATCGACGGCGGCGGGACGCGAGCCCGGCCCGCCCAGCAATTGATCGGTCGAGATCGAGGCCGCGACCAGCGGCACGATCGGCCCGGCCAGCGGCCGCGGCGCGGGCTTGCCGGGCTCGGCGCTGGTGTCGGGAGTCGCCGGCTCGCTCGGCAGCGCGATCGGGCCGGAGCGTCCTGCCAACAGGCGCGTGATCTCGCGCTCGACATAATGCGCGAGCTTGCGCGCGCCGGCCTTGGTGAAATAGACGCCGTCAGAGCTGCGCAGCTGGCGGATCTGGCCTTCGAAGTCCGGGCCCTTCTGCAGGAAGCGGCCGGCTTCGTCGACGAAACCGTCCCAGACGTCGACATAGGTGATGCCGGCCTTGGCCGCGCCCTCGCGATAGAGCGAATCCAGGAACAGCGTATCCGCGGTGCCCTTGGGTCCGCGAACCGCGGGCAGGCCGACCCACAGCACCGGCACGCCCTTGGATTTGAGGACGCCCGCGAGCTCCTCGATCTTCTTGCTGTAGAGCTCGATCCAGCGCTCGTCGCGGAATTCGTAGAGGCCGTTCGGATTGCGCGCCGTCTTTTCCGGCGCGGCCGCAGGCGTGTCGGCGTTGTCGGCGTCGTCCTGCGGCAGGTCGGCATCGGCAGGCTTGTCGTCGGGTTTGGCAGCCGTGTCGCTGCCGGGCTTGGTCTCGCCGGGCTTTGCCGGCGGCTTGCCGCGCGCGCCCTTGTCGTTCTTCTTGTCCTTATCCTTGTCCTTATCGGTAGCCTTCTCCGCCGCAGGTTCGCGGATCGCGGCGCGGTCGTTGAGGCCGAGCATGACGACGATCACATCGGGCTTTTCGGTCTCGAGGATGCTTCTTGCCGCCGCCGCCCAGTCCGAGGGCTCACCCTTCGGCTGGTACTTGATCAGTCCGGAAACGGTCTTGTGCTTGCGGATCACGCCCATGTCGGGCTGCTCGGTATAGGCGTCTTCCAGGCCGTAAGCGAGCCAGTCGGCCATGGCATCGCCGAGCACCAGCACGTTCTTCTCGGGAATGGTGTCGCGCTTGGCCGGCGCCGGGGCGCGCGAAAAATCCTGCCGTGGCGCCTGCTGCTGTTGCTGCTGGAACGGTGTAAAGAAGTCGCCGCCAAACCAGCCGCCGCCTCCACCCCGTTGTGGTGGCGGCGCCGAACGCTGCGGGGGGCCGCCGAAGCCGGGGAAGTTGAAGAACTGCGCCGAGGCAGGCCCCGCGACCGTCGCCAGGATCGCAAGCGCCGTCCCCAGCGCGATCAACGGGCCGGTCTCGGTCAGTGCCTTGAACAGGGACTTCTTGGACATGCGATCTCGGGCACGCGCAACGGGTATCGGGAGTGACTTAATATAGTAACGGAATCGGGCGCCAAACGGGCAAATTCCGTTGCAGATTCTTGCCCCATACATCGGGGAACAGCCGCCTGCGTCAAGCGCGGCGGGCGAAATCCCTGTTCAGGGTTACTTTCGGGGCGATTTTACCGTCCGCGCAGCCGATCCAGCACGTCGGAGGAGGCAAATCCGTCGGCGGGCACCCCGATCGAAGCCTGGAAGTTGCGCAGCGCCTCCCTTGTCTGGCCGCCGAACTGGCCGTCCGGGGCGCCCTTGTACAGGCCGCGCTGGGCCAGCAGCTGCTGCAGCTCCAGCCGCTCGGTGCGCGACAGTTCGCGCTCCTGCCGCGGCCAGGGCTGCACGAAGGGCTGCCCGCCACGCAGGCGGTCGGCGAAATGGCCGATCGCCAGCGCATAGGCCTCGGCCGGGTTGTACTTCATGATGACGCGGAAATTCTGCAGCATCAGGAAGCCGGGCCCCTGCGCGCCCGCCGGCGCCAGCAGATAGGCCTTCTCGCCCGGATTCGGGAACGGCTGGCCCGTCGCCCGCTTCAGCCCGAGCTTCTCCCATTGCGCGATCGGCATCGCCTTGGCGCGGTCGGCCAGCATGTAGTTGAAGCCTTGGGGCACCACGACCTCGAAGCCCCAGGTCTGGCCGGCCTGCCAGCCGTCCTTCTTCAGATTGTTGGCCGTCGAGGCGATCAGATCGGTGGGATTGTCGACGACGTCGCGCCGTCCGTCACCGTCGCCATCGATGGCAAAGCGCTTGAACGCGGTCGGCATGAACTGGGTCGGACCGAAGGCGCCGGCCCAGGAGCCGCGCATCTGCTCCGGCCTGAGATCGCCGCGGTTGAGGATCTCCAGCGCCGACAGGAATTCGTCCTTGAAATAGGCCTGACGGCGGCCGATGCAGGCGAGCGTCGCGGTCGATTGCAGCACGCTGCGGTCGCCCATCTGCGTCGAGTAGTTGGACTCGATGCCCCAGATCGAGGCGATGGTGTAGCGATCGACGCCGGTCGCCTTCTCGGTGGCGTCGAACTGTGCCTTGTATTTGGCGAGGATCTCGCGGCCTTTGGCGAGGCGGTTGTCGTTCACGAGGATGTCGAGATAGTCCCAGATCGATTTGGTGAACTCGGGCTGCGAATCCATGAGGTCCATGATGCGCAGATCGGGGCTGAGGCCAGCCGTGAAGCGCTGGAAGTTTTCCTGCGTCACGCCGCGCCGTGCGGCATCGGGCCACATGCCGGCGACGCAATTGGTGAAGTTGCCGGCGGCCTCGCGGATCGCCGCGGCCGTCATCAAGGGATGGCCGGAGGCGCCGTCCTCGCCGCTCCAGGGCAGGGGGCCGCCGGATCCCGGCGGGGCTTGCGATGGCGCCGCGTTGGGGCCCGAGAAGATGCCGCCGAACAGGTTGGAGAGGCCGTTCTGCGCCTGCGCCTGCGCGCCGGCAGGCAGCAGCAAAGCAGCCGCAACCATCGTCGCGCCGGTCGCGGATACCGTCCGTCTTGCCTGCCCTGCCACCGATCGCATCATGTCCCACCCGTCGGGCTTTCAAAAATCCGCCATCAGGAGGCCTGGTTACGGTTGCCAATAGCTTAACAAAGGTGAAATTTTGGTGGCGGCCTTTTTCTTAACTCTGACCGGGCGAGGCCCCACATCCGCCTTTGTTGGCGGCTGCAAACAGGCTAGCAAGAAGCCATTGCTCCCGTCACATGTGCCCCCAGGTATTCGATCAATCACATGAGAATTCGCAAAGCTGTATTCCCCGTTGCCGGCCTCGGCACCCGCGTCCTGCCTGCCACCAAGGCGATGCCGAAGGAAATGCTGACCATCGTCGACAAGCCGCTGATCCAGTACGTGTATGACGAGGCGAGGGAGGCCGGCATCGAGCACTTCGTCTTCGTCACCGGCCGCAACAAGAACGTCATCGAAGATCATTTCGACCGGATGTACGAGCTCGACGCGACGCTTGCGGCGCGCGGCAAGAAGACCGAGCAGGACATCCTGGCGCAGAACCAGCCCGAAGCGGGCGCCGTCAGCTTCACCCGCCAGCAGGCGCCGCTCGGCCTCGGTCACGCGGTCTGGTGCGCGCGCGACATCGTCGGCAACGAGCCGTTCGCCGTCGTGCTGCCCGACGAACTCGTGCTCAACACGCCCGGCTGCCTGAAGCAGATGATCGAGATGGCATCATCGCTCGGCGAGAAATCCAATCTGGTCGCGGTCGAGGCGGTGCCGGACCATCTCACGCATCAATACGGCATCTGCGGCGTCGGAAAACGCAATGGCAAGATGTTCGAGGTCGATGGCATGGTCGAGAAGCCGGCCAAGGGCACCGCGCCCTCCAACCTCTCCATCACCGGCCGCTACATCCTGCAGCCGGAGATCTTCAAGATCCTGGAGACGCAGGAGCGCGGCGCCGGCGGCGAGATCCAGCTCACCGACGCCATGATCGGCCTTGCCAGATCGCAGAAGTTCTACGGCGTCGAGTTCGAGGGCGAGCGCCACGATTGCGGCTCCAAGCCCGGCTTCCTGCGCGCCAACATCGCCTACGGCCTGAAGCGCCCGGAGCTGCGTGACGGCTTGATCGCGGAGATGAAGAAGTATCTGGGGCAGTAGCGCGCCTCGTCATTGCGAGCGAAGCGAAGCAATCCAGAATTTTTCCACGGAGACAGCCTGGATTGCTTCGTCGCAAGAGCTCCTCGCAATGACGAGGAGAGAGCTCGTCACGCCACCAGCGACAGCTGCGGCAGGCTCGCAATGACCGACTGGTTGCGGCCGCCAGCTTTCGCGGCGTAGAGCGCCTTGTCGGCGGCGGCGACCAGGACCGACCAGTCCATGCCGGCGGTGGGAACCAGGCTGGCGACGCCGCAGGACGCTGTCAAAATCACCTGCTCATCGGACCAGCCCTGCACCTTGGTCCGGATCGCCTCGGCGACCTTGAAGGCGTCGGTGGCCGATGTGTTCGGCAGCAGCACGGCGAATTCCTCGCCGCCGTAGCGCGCGGCACAGTCGCCGGCCCGGCTCACCGAATCGGAAATGCAAATGGCGATGCCGACCAGCACCTGGTCCCCTGCCTGATGACCGAACGTGTCGTTGTAGGCCTTGAAGTGATCGGCATCGATCATCACCAGCGCGATCGGCGTCTTCTGGCGCATGGCGCGCCGCCATTCGACGTCGATGACGGAATCGAACTTGCGGCGGTTCTTCAGGCCGGTGAGCGCGTCGGTCGTCGCCATCTCCTCCAGCTTGCTCTCGGCCTCGGCGCGCCGGACGATCTCGCGCGCCAGCACGAGCGTCGATCCCAGCACGAACAGCGCGAGCGCCAGCACCACGGCGCCGATGCGGAACGCCTCCTTCTGCCAGAGCGCGAATACGGCGGCCAAGGGTTTGCCCGCCACCACGAACAGCGGTCCGCTGTCGCCGCTGCGGACATAGAGCCGCGGCGTCGGGTCGACCGGGCCCTGTCCCGAATAGGCGGCGCCGATTCGGAGATTGTCGGCCTTCCAGCTCCGGCGATCGTTCAGGTTGGTGCCGATGATGTCGAGATCGAACGGCCGCCGCATCATGATGGTGCGATCGCGCTTGAGGATGGTGATGGTGTCTTCGGGATCGAGTTTCAGCTGATCGAAGAATTCGTGGAAATAGCTGAAGCGGATCGAGCCGGCGACGACGCCGAGGAATCCGCCGTCGGTGTCGCTGATGCGCCGGCTCAGCACGATCGCGTAAGCGCCGCGAAACAGCATGGGGCGGCTGATGAACAGCCCGATGTCGGGCTTGTCGCGATGAACCCTGAAGTAATCCTCCTCGCTCCGGTTCTCGGGAAGGGGATCGAGCGTGGAGGCGTCGATGGTCAGCCGGCCCTCGGCATCGAACACCTGGATGGCGCCGAAATGCCTGGCCGTCGTCGCGTGGTCGAACAGGATCAGGTGACGGATCGACTTCGACACCGTCGCGAGCTCGGGCAGCAGCATGTTGCTGGCGACCGCCTTCAGCGACAAATCGTAGATCTCGACGTTGCGGCTGACGTCGGACTGGATGGTGGTCGCGAGGTTCTCCAGCGTCTGGCGGGCGAGCGCCTCCTCGCCCCGGCGCATGTCGAGCATCACGTTGACGCAAATGGCGGAAAAGCCGATCACCGTCACTACGGACGAGATGATCAGCAGTTTCGCCGAAATCCGCCACGGCCGGCGGCCCATGGCGTCGCGCCATCCAGATAGCATCGCTTGCTCCCGACATTATTGGATGCGCCCGAAAGCTTGCGCGATGTTTAAGGCGGGACGGCGCTGCCGTAGTGAGTTAAGAATCGGTTTACGCAGCTCACGGTTTTGTGCAGACCCCATGTGAGCGGACCCGCTTTGCGACGAGAGGACAATTGTGAACGACTACGACGCGTTGCGCGACTATCTGATGCGGCAGAAGCAGGACGAGCTGGTGCTGAGCTTCGAGCAGATCGAGGAGATCATCGGCGCGGCCCTGCCGCGCGCGGCCAATCGTGCCTCGTGGTGGGACAGCCTGCGCAGCCCCGACATCCAGATGCCGCAGCGCGAAGCCTGCCTCGCCGCGGGCTTCGTCGCGACACGGATGCCTGATGGTGCGAGCGTGCGGTTCAGGAAGCAGAGAAGCGATCGACGGCGGTGACGTCGACGAGGCGCGCTCTTCCCCTCTCCCCTTGTGGGAGAGGGTGGCTCGCCGCGAAGCGGCGAGACGGGTGAGGGGTTCTCTCCGCGCTCTAGTCTCGCGCATTTGAATTCGCGGAACGAACCCCTCATCCGGCGCTTCGCGCCACCTTCTCCCACAAGGGGAGAAGGAAAGACGAGAGCCGTCAGCTCGCCGCTTCGAGCCGCACTTCCGTCAGCAGCCGCATCGCAGCGTCGGCGTCCATCGGCTCGCCGAAGGCGAAGCCCTGGGCGTATTCGCAGCCCATCTGGTAGAGCTCGACCGCGTCCGAATCGGTCTCGGCGCCCTCGGCCACCACGTCCATGCCGAGGTCGTGCGCGAGCGCGATGATCGACTTCAGGATCACCGGTCGGGTGCCGCGGTTGGTGGTGCGCACGAAGGACTGGTCGATCTTGATGGTGTCGAACGGGAAGCGCTGCAGATAGGCCAGCGAGGAATGGCCGGTGCCGAAATCGTCGAGCGAGAGCCCGGTGCCGAGCTCGCGGATCCGCGTCAGCATCTGCGCGGCGTGCTCCGGGTTCTCCATCACCAGCGATTCCGTCAACTCGAGCTTGAGCGTGCCGCGCGCCACCGAGGAGCGCGACAGCACGGTGCGGATGTCGTGGATCAGATCATGGCGCAGCAATTGCCGTGACGAGACGTTGACGGAGGCGAAGATCGGCTCGCGCGAGCGCATCGCGCGCTGCCACACCGAAAGCTGCTTGGCGGTCTGGTCGAGCACGAACATGCCGAGGTCGACGATCAGGCCGGTCTCTTCCGCGATGGAGATGAATTCCGACGGCGCCATGCGTCCGAGCTTCGGGTGATCCCAGCGCACCAGCGCTTCGAAGCCGGCGACGGAGCGATCCTCCAGCCGCACGATCGGCTGGTACAGGATCGTCAGCTCCTGCCGCTCGATGGCGCGGCGCAGCTCGCTCTCCAGCGTCAGGCGATCGGTCTTCCGCGCCCGCATCGCCGGCTTGTAGACGTCGATGCGGTCGCCGCCGATGCGCTTGGAATGATACATCGCAAGCTCGGCGTCCTTGATGATCTCGTCGGTGAGCTGGGTTTGCGGATCGGAGAGCGCAAGGCCGATCGACGCCGTGAGGAAGATCTCGCGGTCGTTGAAGGCGATCGGCGCGCGGATGGTCTTGCGGATGGTCTCGGCGAAGGCGGTGATGCGGGCCGGGTCCTGCTCCGACAGCAGGATCAGGCCGAACTGATCGCCGGCCATGCGGGCCAGCGTGTCCTGCGGCTTCAGGATGCGGGTGAGGCGGCGGGCGAGGGTGAGCAGGATGGAATCGCCGACCGCGATGCCGACGGAATCGTTGACCTGCTTGAAGCGGTCGAGGTCGATCACCATCAGCGTCGGCCGCAGCGTCGGCATGGTCTTGGCGAAATTCGCGACGGCGCCCAGCCGGTCCATGAACAGTTTGCGGTTGGGCAGGCCGGTGAGGTTGTCATGCACGGAATCGTGCAGCAGGCGCTCCTCGGCGTTGCGCAGTTCGGTGACGTCGGTGAGCGTGCCGACGACGCGCGAGACCTCGCCGTCCGAGCCGACCACCGGGCGCGCTTTCAGCGCGAACCACATGAAATGGCCGTCCGGGGTACGCAGGCGGAAATCCTGCACCAGGCGGCCGCGGCGCTGGTCGAGCACGCTGTCGAGCGCGGCGCGGAAACGGTCCTGATCGAGCGGATGCAGCACTTCGAGCCACGAGGCCGCGGGCCCTTCCAGCGTGCCGCGCTTGAGGCCGAGCAGGGCCTCGGTCTCGGGGCTGGTGAAAACCTTGTCGGCGGAGACGTCCCAGTCCCAGATCAGGTCGCCCGAGCCGGCCAGCGCCAGCGCGCGCCGCTCGATGTCGGAGACGACGCCGGTGGTGGCGCCGCCGCCGGCGAAGGCGTGCTGCATCACCGTGAAGCCGATCAGCATCACGATCAGCACGAGGCCGCCGAGCAGGGCCGGGCCGACGATGTCGTTGGTCACGGAGCCCGCAACCGTCATGCCGGCCGCGACCACCCAGACGACAAGGAGGAACCAGGTCGGGATCAGGAGCACGGCGCGGTCGAAGCCGTGGGTGGAGAGATAGACGATCAGCGCGAAGCCGGCGAAGGCGATCAGCACCAGCGAGATGCGCGCGATGCCGGAGGCCACCGCCGGATCGAACAAGGCAAGCGCGACCAGCGATCCCAGGAAGGCGAGCCAGCCCACCGTGATGTGCGAATAGCGCACATGCCATCGGCTGAGGTTGAGATAGGCGAACAGGAACACCAGGAGCGTTGCCGCCAGGATCGCCTCACCCGCCGCGCGCCAGATGCGCTCGGCGTTGTTCGACATGTCGAGCACCTTGCCCCAGAAGCCGAAATCGACGCCGATATAGACCAGCACCGCCCAGGCCAGCGCCGCGGCGGCCGGGAACATGATGCTGCCTTTGACCACGAACAGAATGGTCAGCACCAGCGCGAGCAAGCCGGAGATGCCGATCACGATGCCCTGGTACAGCGTGAACGAGTTGACCTTGTCCTTGTAGGCTTCCGGCTCCCACAGATAGAGCTGCGGCAGCTTGTCGGTGCGCAGCTCCGCGACGAAGGTGATGACGGCGCCGGGGTCGAGCGTGACGCGGAACACGTCGGCGGTCGGGCTTTCCTGCCGCTCCGGCCGGTCGCCGGTCGAGGGCGTGATGGTGGCGATGCGCGACAGGCCGAGGTCCGGCCACAAGAGCCCTGAGGAGACGATGCGGTAATGCGGGGCGACGATCAGGCGGTCGAGCTGGTCGTCGGTGTTGTTGGCGAGCGCGAACACCACCCAGTTCTGGCCGCCTTCACGGGCGCGCACCTCGATGCGGCGGACGATGCCGTCGGTGCCGGGCGCGGTGGAGACTTGGATGCGATCGGCATCGCTGCGCTGATGCTCGAGCACGCCGGTGAGGTCGATCGCAGGCGCGTCACTACGCACGCTGACAGCGTCGAGCGCGCGTGCAGGGGACGCGGCAACGAGCATCATGAGGCCCAGCGCGATGGGCGCGAGGCGCCTGATCAGACGCAAGGTCAGTTCTCCGCGTTCGACGCAAACTCTGAGTAGAAGATGATTTCAGACCGGACCGAAGGGGCTCGGTGCGTCGCGATAGATGCCACGAAAGCGAGGAAAATCAAAGGGTTTCCGGCTCGCCCTGTAGGTCAGCGGCCTAGACCTCCAACACAATTTTGCCAATATGTGCGCTCGTCTCCATGCGCCGATGCGCGTCGGCGGCCTTTTCCAGCGGGAAAGTGCTGTCCATCAGCGGTTTGACGCGGCCTTCGCGCAAAAGCGGCATCACTTTCTGCTCGATTGCGGCCACCATCGCCGCCTTATCCGCATTCGTACGGGGGCGCAGGGTCGAGCCGGTATGGGTGAGGCGCTTGACCATCACCTTGGCGATGTTGACGGTGACCTTGGGCCCGTTGAGGGTTGCGATCTGCACGATCCGGCCGTCGACCGCGGCGGCATCATAGTTGCGGTCGACATAGTCGCCGGCGACCATGTCGAGGATCAGGTTGACGCCTTGCTTGTTGGTCTCTTCCTTGACCACGGCGACGAAGTCCTCGTTCCGGTAGTTGATGGCGCGGTCGGCGCCTAACTTGAGGCAGGCGTCGATCTTGTCCTGCGATCCCACGGTGACGAACACCTTGGCGCCGAACGCCTTCGCCAGCTGAATCGCCATGGTGCCGATGCCGGAGGAGCCGCCATGGATCAGCAGCGTCTCGCCGGCCTTGAGCCCACCACGCTCGAACACGTTGTGCCAGACCGTCATCAGGGTTTCCGGCAGCGCGCCGGCTTCCTTGATCGACAGTGCCGGCGGCACGCTCATGGCCTGGGCGTCCTGGGCGATGCAGTACTGCGCATAGCCGCCACCGGCGACCAGCGACATCACCTTGTCGCCGATCTTGTGCCGCTTGGCGTTGCTGCCGACCGCCACGACTTCACCGGCGATCTCGAGGCCGGGCAGGTCGCTGGCGCCGGGCGGCGGCGGATAGGCGCCGGAGCGCTGCGCAACGTCGGGCCGGTTGACGCCGGCGGCCATCACCTTGACCAGGATCTCGTCCGGGCCGGGCTGCGGCACGGCGCGCTGTTCCGGGATCAGCACCTCCGGTCCGCCAGGCTTGGAGATGGCGACCACGGTCATTTGCGCGGGCAGCTTGTCCATGATGTGTCCTTGAGCAAAGGTGCGGGGATGAATCAGGCTCTTGCTTAGCCAGCGCGATCCGGGCTGGCAACCGCCTCAGCGTTGTGAGCCGGCGTGAACTTTGGGAGGAACGAGGATGGCGACGGAAGACGACGACCGCCCGCGCAGGAAGATCACACATGAGATCGGACAGGATCTCTCACTGTTGTCGGTCGAGGAACTGACCGAGCGCGTCCTCCTGCTCAAGACCGAGATCGCAAGATTGGAAGAAGCCGCCACCAAGAAGCGCGCCTCGCGCGATGCGGCGGATCATTTTTTCAAGAAGTAGCCGGCCACATCAACGGCGGTCGTCCCGGACAAGCGCGCCTCGTCTCGTCATTCCGGGGCGGCGCGACGCGCCGAGCCCGGAATTCATAACCACAAGCCGCTGAAACTGGCAGGCGGGCCACTCCGTCTTCCTGGGGGTATGGATTCCGGGCTCGCGACTTCGTCGCGCCCCGGAATGACAAAGAACTTCGTTCCGCACCCCGCTCGGCCACTGGCCGATATGGCTAACGAACCTTCAAAAAAATCGCTCGTTTACTCCAGATTAAGCTTTCGCGTTTATGACTGGAACTGTCCTCGTTTGGACACCGAGTGGCTCCTGTCCACTCTGTTTGACGCCTCCCTGTTATCAACTTTCAAAGCCGCCGGTCTCCGGCGGCTCTTTTTTTGTTGTTTTGCATCGCGTTGCGGTTGAATTCCTGAGAATGACCCGCGGAAACCATATCCGCGCTTGTCGCTGGACTCCGCGTCTCGCCCGCGCAATGATTTGTTCATCATAAGCCGGCGCCAAAGCCGGACAGTCAAACAGTTGCGTAAGAGGCGTTAACCATGGAACGTTTGCAGGCCGACGGCGCTCTCGTTCAACTCAGCGAGCGGTTCACCAATTCTGCGGCGTTCGGCGTCCTGTTCCGCGAGGGCATGGATCTGGTCGAAGAGACCGCCGCCTATCTCGACGGTGCCGGCCGCACCGAGGCCAAGGCGCTCGACCGTGCCGTCAGCCTCACCTACGCGACCGAGAGCATGCGCCTCACTACCCGCCTGATGCAGCTCGCCTCGTGGCTGCTGCTGCACCGCGCGGTGAAGGAAGGCGAGATGACACTGAGCCAGGCCAATCGCGAGAAGACCAAGGTCAAGCTCAGCGCCGCCGATCCCGGCCCCGCCGACACCATCGAGAAGCTGCCCGCGCAGCTCCAGGACCTGATCCATCGCTCGATGAGCCTGCAGACCCGGGTGCGCCGCCTCGACACCACCATCCACACGCCGCCGGCCGAGCACGTCGCAATCGGCAATCCGCTGGTGCCGCACCTCAACGCGCTGAAGGCCGCGTTCGAACGGTAGGTTTGATCCGCGCACTCTTTGTTGAACCGTCATCCCGAGGTGGCCGCTTCTTCAGCGGCCCTCGAAGGATGAACGGCCCGGCTGCATCTCGGCCGTTCATCCTTCGAGGCTCCCGGCGCGCTGCTTCGCACCGCGCCACTCGCGCCTCAGGATGAAGGGCCTGCCAGCTGCCGTAGGGGCAAAGGCGCACAGCGCCGTGCCCACCATGTCTCGCGTGGACAAACATCACTTGGGACCAAACAAGGGTTTCGTGGGCACGCTTCCGCCGTCGCTCTGCGTGCTATGGCGGACAAGTCGCTTTGCCCACCCTACGAAACCGTCCATCTATTGGACGTTGAACCGTCACCCTGAGGTGCTCGCCTCTTCGGCGAGCCTCGAAGGGCGACGGCCCGGCTGCATCTCGGCCGTTCATCCTTCGAGGCCTCCGCTTCGCTCCGGCGCCTCAGGATGACGGGTCAGCGCGCGACGGTGCCCCAAAAACAAAAACGCCCCCGGTTTCCCGGGAGCGTTTTTTCGTCTCCAGCCTTGCGGGCTGGATCAATCCTTTTTCAGGAAGCCCGAAAACTTCTTCTGGAAGCGCGAGACGCGGCCGCCGCGGTCCATGATCTGAGCGTTGCCACCGGTCCAGGCCGGGTGCGACTTCGGGTCGATGTCGAGGTTCAGCGTGTCGCCTTCCTTGCCCCAGGTCGAGCGGGTCAGGTACTCGGTCCCGTCGGTCATCACGACCTTAATCGTATGATAATCCGGATGAATTTCGGCTTTCATGGCAAATTCCTCGGCGCCCGGCGCCTGTTCTGGTGGCTCGCGAATGACGGATTTCGCCGGCTCTATACCTCACGATATCAGGCAAAACAAGCCATGCTGCAGGGGTGAACCGGGTTTGCCCCTAAGGGACATCCCGGATTTGCCACTACTCTTGCACCGGCCTATTGGGAGCAAACGAATGCAATGGGCCAGATCTCATGAGCGCAGTGGAACGGCTTGATGACCAATATGTCGATCAGCCCGGAATGAACGCCGCGGACACCCCCTCGATCGAAGCCGAGCTGCTCGAAGAGCCGGCCAAGGGTCGCGCCAAGCTGCGGCCGCTGCTCGCGCTGGCGCCCTATGTCAGCCGCTATCGCGGCCGGGCGGCGCTGGCCTTCGTCGCACTCACGGTCGCGGCCCTGACCACGCTGCTGGTGCCCATCGCGGTGCGCCGGATGATCGATTTCGGCCTGACGCCCGAGGGCATCGAGCTGATCAACAGCTACTTCTCGGTGATGCTCGCGGTGGTCGGCGTGCTCGCGCTCGCCAGCGCCGCGCGCTATTACCTCGTGATGACGATCGGCGAGCGCATCGTCGCCGACCTCAGGCGCGACGTCTTCGCTCATCTGCTCTCGCTCTCTCCCGCCTTCTTCGATTCCGCGCGCAGCGGCGAGTTGATCTCGCGGCTCACCGCCGACACCACCCAGCTGAAATCCGCAGTCGGCGCCTCGGTGTCGATCGCGCTGCGCAATCTGATGATGTTCCTGGGCGCCACGGCGATGATGGTGATCACCAGCCCGAAGCTGTCGGGCTTCGTGCTGCTGGCCATCCCCTTGATCGTGCTGCCGCTGGTCGCGTTCGGGCGCTGGGTGCGGCGGCTGTCGCGCAATGCGCAGGATACGCTCGCCGAGGCCTCGGCCTATGCGGGCGAGCTGGTCGGCTCGATCCGCACCGTGCAGGCCTATACCAGCGAAGGGTTTGCCGAGAAGCGTTTCGGCGGCGAGGTCGAGCAGGCCTATGAGGCCGCGCGCACCTCGACCCAGGCGCGCGCCGTGCTCACGGCCATCATCATCTTCATCGTGTTCGCCAGCGTGGTCGCGATCCTCTGGATCGGGTCGCATGACGTGCTCACCGGCGCGATTTCGCCGGGCCGGCTCGGTCAGTTCGTGCTTTATGCGGTGTTCGCCGCGGCAGGCCTCGGCCAGCTCAGCGAGGTCTGGGGCGAGGTCTCGGCGGCATCCGGCGCGGCCGAGCGCCTGTTCGAGATCCTGCATGTGCAGCCCGACATCACCGCGCCCGCCTCAGTGCGCGCGCTGCCGGTGCCGGCACGCGGCGAGGTCGGCTTCGATCAGGTCAGCTTTGCCTATCCGGCGCGGCGCGACACCAACGTGCTCGATGCCGTGTCATTCACCGTGCGCCCGGGCGAGAAGGTCGCGATCGTCGGTCCATCCGGAGCCGGCAAGAGCACGATCTTTCACCTCTTGCTGCGCTTCTACGACCCGCGCAGCGGCACGATCTCGCTCGACGGCGTGCCGGTCAAATCCGCCGATCCCCGGGATTTCCGCGCGCGCATCGCACTGGTGCCGCAGGAATCCGTGGTGTTCGCCGCCAGCGCCCGCGAGAACATCCGCTTCGGCCGGCCCGATGCGACCGATGCCGAGGTCGAACGCGCCGCCGAGCTCGCCCATGCCGCCGAATTCATCCGCCGCCTGCCCGAAGGTTTCGACACCCCGCTCGGCGAGCGCGGCGTGACGCTGTCCGGCGGCCAGCGCCAGCGCATCGCGATCGCACGCGCCATCCTGCGCGATGCGCCGCTGCTGCTGCTCGATGAGGCCACCTCCGCCCTCGATGCCGAAAGCGAGACGCTGGTGCAGACCGCGCTGGAAGAGCTGATGCGCCACCGCACCACGCTGGTGATCGCGCACCGCCTCGCCACCGTGCTGTCCTGCGACCGCATCCTGGTGATGGATCAGGGCAGGATCGTCGAGCAGGGCACGCATGCCGAGCTCGTCGCCGCGAACGGACTTTATGCGCGGCTGGCCCGGCTGCAGTTCGAGGGCGCGTGAGGGGCTTCGCTCGCTGTCACACGCACAACGTCATCGCCCGCGCAGGCGGGCGATCCAGTACTCCGAGACGGGAGTGATCAATCGAGAAGTCGCGGCGTACTGGATTCCCCGCCTTCGCGGGGAATGACAGCGGGATTCTGAGGACCAGCTTCGCGCCTCACCGCAATGCCCGATCCTGGCAAAAATGCTCCTGCTTTGCCCGACGTGTCAAACGCGCTTCGCTGCGACCTGCGCAAGCCGTTGATTTCGCTGTTGCCGTCTACTGTGCATGGGGTTGTTTTCGATATTTTGGGCGGAGCCTGCCGCCGGTCAGGGGCACTTCGGCGAGAGCGCCGGCACATTCGGCCACGGCCAGTTCTTCCAGCTGCCGTCCTCGCCGACGCAAGCCGGTGGGGCAGGGCCGCTCGTATCGAGCGAGGCGAAGCGCCGGTCGACATAGCTCGTCGACAGATAGCCGGCGACGATGACGCCCAGGAAGACCGAGGAGCCTTTTGCGAGATCGCGCAGATTCATCGACCATCTCCGTCACACTTGTCTTCGCTGCTTCGCTGCAACGATTAACGGACGTCGCGGGATCCCACCGTGACAGGCCTCACGCCCGCCACACCATCTTCAACACCGGTCGTCCGGAGGTCGGGTTCACATCGTCGCCGGCATGAGCAAAGCCGTTGCGCTCGTAGAAGCGGATGGCGCGGGCATTGTCCTTGTTGACGAGCAGCGTCACGCCCGAGGGCGACAAGCGCTTGGCTTCATCGACGAGCAACTGCGCCGCATCCGAGCCCCAATGCGCGGGATCGACCACGAGCTGGTCGAGATAGCCCTCGCCGTCGATGGTGACGAAGCCGGTCAGCACGCCATCCTGTTCCGCCACCACGATGGAGGCCTTGGGCACCAGATCCTTGCGCCAGCGCTCGCGCCACCATTCCAGACGGGCCGCGAAGTCGATCTGCGGATAGGCCTCTTGCCAGGTGCGATGCCAGAGCTCGATCGCGGCGGCTTCGTCCTCGGGGCGATAGGGGCGGAGGTGGATCATGAGGTCGTCATGCCCGGGCATAGCCGTCCGAAGGACGGCGTCGCTTCCGCTCGCCTATGCCCGGGCATCCACGAGCAGCGGCGCACGCGGAAGCAAATACGTGGATGGCCGGGACAAGCCCGGCCATGACGGTGTGGTAAGTATCGCGCGGCCCTCACCGCTACCGCTCCGTCAGCTTCAGCTCGATGCGGCGGTTACGCTTGTAGGCTTCCTCCGTGTTGCCGGGATCGAGCGGCTGGAACTCGCCGAAGCCGGCCGCGACGAGCCGCTGCGCGGGCACGCCGAGCGAGACCAGATATTGCACCACCGAGATCGAGCGTGCCGCCGACAGGTCCCAATTCGATTTGAAATTCGGGCCGTTGACCGGGCGCACGTCGGTATGGCCGTCGACACGCAGCACCCAGGGGATCTCGCCCGGGATCTTCTTGTCGAGCTCGATCAGCGCGGTCGCGAGCGTGTCGAGCTCGGCGCGGCCCTCGGGCAGCAGCGTCGCCTGTCCGGTGTCGAAGAACACTTCGGACTGGAACACGAAGCGGTCGCCGACGATGCGGATGTCCGGCCGGTTGCCGAGGATGGCGCGCAGGCGGCCGAAGAATTCGGAGCGGTAGCGCGACAATTCCTGCACCCGCTGCGCCAGGGCGACATTCAAGCGAGACCCCAGATCCGCAATGCGGTTCTGCGATTCCTTGTCGCGCTTCTCGCTCGCGTCGAGCGCCTCTTCCAGAGCCGCCAATTGCCGCCTGAGCGCGCTGATCTGCTGGTTCAGCACCTCGATCTGCGCCAGCGCCCGCGCCGAGACCGCCTTCTCCGAATCCAGCGCCTTGCCGAGCTCGGAGGTCTTGCCTTGCGCGTCATTGCCGGCGGCCGCCAGGCCGTCATAGAGGCCCTTGATGCGGTCCCGCTCGCTCTCGGCCGAGGCGAGCCCGGCCTTGAGTTGCGAGACCTGGTCGTCGAGCGTGAGCTTGCCGAGCTTCTCCAGCGACAACAGCTCGTTGAGCTGGGCGATCTTGGCGTTGAGCTGCTCAAGCGCCTTGTCCTTGCCGGTGACCTCCTGCGACAGGAAGAACTGCACCACCAGGAACACCGACAGCAGGAACACGATCGACAGCACCAGCGTCGACAGCGCGTCGACAAAGCCGGGCCAGTAGTTGAAGGCGCCGTCGCTGCGGCGGCCGCGCGCTAGAGCCATATCCGTCGATCTCCACTCTCGTGTCCCGGACGCGCGGCAGCGTGCAACGCTGCTGCGCAGAGCCGGGACCCACTATCGTTCAGAGGATTCTGGGCTCCGGCTCAGCGGCGCATACTGCGTGCTGCGCCGCGTCCGGGGCACGAGACCCTCCACTTTATTCTCAACTCTTCTCCGGCTGCCGCGCGAGGCGCTCCAGCAGGCGCCGGATCTCGCGGTTCTGCTCGCCCTGGCCGTCGGCCCATTCCCGGATCATCTGCTGCTCGGTGCGCATGTGCGAGACCAGCGCCTGGATCGCTTCGGCCAGGCTCGCCATCGCCGCCGTGGTGCCGCGGCTGGTGCCGCCTTCCTCGAGCACGGAGCGCAGCCGTTCGACCGCGGCCTGAAGCTCGCCGCTGGCGACCCCGCCGCCTGCCGCAACGGGCGCTTCGCCGCTGCCATATTCGCGCACCGTGGTGGCCAGCCAGTCTTCGAGGTCGGTGTAGAAGCGGTTCTGCGCCTGGCTCGATTGCAGGTCGAGGAAGCCGAGGATCAGCGACCCGGCGAGGCCGAACAGCGAGCTGGAGAACGAGATGCCCATGCCGCCGAGCGGGGCGGCGAGGCCCTCCTTCAGCGTGTCGAACAGCGCCCCGGAATCGCCGCCGACCTTGAGCCCGTCGATCACCTTGCCGACCGAGCCGACCGTCTCGATCAGGCCCCAGAAGGTGCCGAGCAGGCCGAGGAAGACCAAAAGGCCGGTCATGTAGCGCGAGATGTCGCGGGCTTCGTCCAGGCGGGTCGCGATCGAATCGAGCAAATGCCGCATGGTGGTCTGGGTGATGGTCATCCGCCCGGAGCGCTCGCCGCCGAGGATCGCCGCCATCGGCGCCAGCAGCTTCGGGTGCCGGGCCGGCGCCAGGCCGGGATCGGCGATGCGGAAATTGTTGACCCAGGACACTTCGGGATAGAGCCGGATGACCTGGCGGAAGGCGAGGATGATGCCGATGAACAGCACCCCTCCGATCAGGGCATTGAGCCCCGGATTGGCGAAGAAGGCCTGGATGATCTGCTTGTAGAGCACCACGCTCACCAGCGTGCACAACACCAGGAAGACCAGCATCCGGACCAGGAAAACGCTGGGCGAGGACAGTTTGGTATACTCGATATCCATGGTGGAGCGGGGCGAAGTGCCTGACGGCATGGCCGGTATCATCCATTACGAAGCTTGGTTGCGGTGCGCACTATGGCACAGCGCCAGCCCAAAAAAAGCGCCGGATACGCCGATTTCGGGGACGGCTCGGGAACCCGGACCGGAAGCGGCGCTTTGATAAGCGGGTATCTGCAGAAGTTCGCTATTCGGGGGGCGCATGAGCGTCGTTTCCGCGATTATCGGGACTGCCGAACGCGTGCCGCTGCCGGACGTCGTGATCCGCGCCGCGATCCAGCACCTGTGCTCCCGCACCGCAACGCGCCTCGCCGGCCATGACGCGGCCGCCGATGCCGCTTTCGCCGGCCGGATGATGTTGCGGCCGATCGCCGAGGGCGCCGCGGCCGGGCGTGACGAGGTGCCCGCGGCGTTCTTCGCCGCTGTGCTCGGCCCCAGCCGCAAATATTCCTGCTGTTTCTACAAGACCGACGCGACCACCTTGCAGGAGGCGGAGGAGGAGGCGCTGCGTCAGACCGTCGAGCATGCCGGACTTGCCGATGGCCAGACCATCCTCGAGCTTGGCTGCGGCTGGGGCTCGCTGTCGCTGTGGATGGCGCGGCAATTTCCGCACGCCAAGGTGACGGCGGTGTCGACCTCGCAGGCGCAGCGCGCTTATGTCGAGGAACAGGCGCAGCGGCGCGGCCTGCTGAACCTGCGTGTGGTCACCGCGGACATGAACGTGTTCGCCCCCGACGGCCAGTTCGACCGCATCATCTCGGTCGAGATGTTCGAACAGATGATGAACTGGCGCAAGCTGATGACGCGTCTGCGGTCATGGCTCGCCCCCGATGGGCGGTTCTTCATGCAAATCGTCACCCATCGCTCCGGCTCGCAGCTGTTCGACCGGCTCGACCGTGACGACTGGATTGCGCAGCACGTCTTCACGGGCGGGCTGATGCCAAGCCATCACCTCGTCAGGCAATTCGACGACATCTTCACGGTCGAGAAGGAATGGTGCTGGAGCGGCACGCATTATCAGCGCACCGCGAACGACTGGCTCGCCAATTTCGATAGGCATCGCGACGCGATCGAGGCGTCGCTGCGCAAGGTCTATGGCGAGGAGACCGCGCTTTGGCTGCGGCGCTGGCGTTGGTTCCTGCTCGCGACATCGGGCCTGTTCGGCTACGCCCGTGGAACCGAATGGGGCGTCAGCCACTACCGGATGAAGGCCGCCGCGTGATTGCGCCGTTCCGTCGCAGCACGCGCTGATGGAATGCGACTCACAATCAAGTGACACGGAAAAAGTCTTCTGAATTCAGTATCATAGGCTGTGTGACAATGAGCCGCCTGTGCCGTGCGTTGCATCGCAGCAGCGGCCTTCTATTTTGTCGACATCAGCCGCGTGCAAAACGGTCCAGAACGGACCGCGCGCGGAGTGTGATCAGTTTCAACAATATCGGGGCACCCCACTTCATGTCAGGACTTCGTGCGCGATCGGCATGCGTTGCAATGATGCTCGCGGCCTTAGCGCCGCTGTTGGGCGCTTGCGAGGAATCCAGCTCGGCCGTGTCTGCCGCTCCGCCGGCCCACCCTGACGTCAGCATCGTCATCGTCAAGCCGCAGCCGCGTGCCGTGGTGCGCGAGCTACCCGGTCGCATCGCACCGACGCGTGTCTCCGACGTGCGGCCGCGCGTGTCCGGCATCGTGGTCGAGCGCCTGTTCCGCCAGGGCAGCGAGGTCAAGGCGGGCGATGCGCTTTACCGCATCGATCCGCGCCCGTTCGAGGTCGAGGTGATGGCCAACGAAGCCGCGCTCGCCAAGGCCGAGGCCGCCTTGATGCAGGCGAGGCAGCAGGCGCACCGTATCGCCACCCTCACCAAGGATCGCGCCGCCCCGGAAGCCGAGAACGAGAAGGCGATTGCGGCCGAACGCCAGGCCCATGCCGAGGTCGAAGGCCGCAAGGCCGACCTTGCGCGGGCCAAACTCAATCTCGACTACGCCACTGTGCGCGCGCCGATCGACGGCGTGGTCGGCGCGGCCCTTGTCAGCGAGGGTGCCCTCGCGGTGCAGAATGAGACCAATCTCGCCACCATCCAGCAGCTCGACCCGATCTATGCCGACTTCACCCAGTCGGTGACCGAGCTCAACCAGCTCCGCCGTGCCTTCGAAACCGGCGACCTCGAGCGCATCGCCTCCGATGCCGCCAAGGTGCATCTGATGCTCGACGACAACACGCTTTATTCGCTCGACGGCAAGCTGCTGTTCTCCGACGCCAAGGTCGATGCCCAGACCGGGCAGGTGACGTTGCGCGGCGAGTTCCCCAATCCCAAGCGCGAGCTGCTGCCGGGCATGTATGTCCGCGTTCGTATCGACCAGGGTCTCGATTCCGATGCGATCGCGGTGCCGCAGCAGGCGATCCAGCGCAATGGCGGCGGCGGCAGCGAGGTGTTCGTCGTCAAGGACGACAACCACATCGCGGTGCAGGCGGTGCGCACCGGATCGGTGCAGGACGGGCTCTGGTTCGTCACCGAGGGCCTGAAGGCCGGCGACAAGGTCGTGGTCGAAGGGTTCCAGAAGTTCGCGGCCGGCGACAAGGTCAAGCCGCAATCCTGGTCGGAAGCGGACGCGACCGCGGACAATCGGCACGCCCAGCATCTCACGCGGTAACGCGCCATGGCGAGTTTCTTCATCGACAGGCCAATCTTTGCCTGGGTGGTCGCGCTGTTCATCTGCTTGATCGGTGCGATCGCCGTGCCGCTGCTGCCGATCGCGCAATATCCGATCATCGCGCCGCCCTCGATCTCGATCTCGACCAGCTATCCCGGCGCCTCGCCGGAGAACCTCTACAACAGCGTCACGCGGCTGATCGAGGAGGAGCTCAACGGCGCCGCCAACATCCTCAATTTCGAATCGACCAGCGATTCGCTCGGCCAGGTCGAGATCATCGCCAACTTCCAGCCGGGCACCGATACCAGCGCCGCCTCGGTCGAGGTGCAGAACCGCATCAAGCGCGTCGAGGCGCGCCTGCCGCGCGCGGTGATGCAACAGGGCATCCTGATCGAGGAAGCCTCCAGCGCGGTGCTGCAGATCATCACGCTGAACTCGACCGATGGCAGCCTGGATGAGGTCGGGCTTGGCGACTTCATGATCCGCAACGTGCTGGGCGAGATCCGGCGCATTCCCGGCGTCGGCCGCGCCACGCTGTACTCGACCGAGCGCAGTCTGCGCGTCTGGGTCGATCCGGCCAAGCTGGTCGGCTATGGGCTCACCGCCGACGACGTCAACAAGGCCATTGCCGCGCAGAACGCGCAGGTCGCCTCGGGCAGCATCGGCGCCGAGCCCTCGGCGTCGAACCAGCGCACCTCCGCGCTGGTGCTGGTCAAGGGCCAGCTCTCCTCGCCGGACGAGTTCGGCGCCATCATCCTGCGCGCCAATGCCGACGGCTCGACCGTGCGCCTGCGCGACGTCGCGCGCATCGAGATCGGCGGTCTCAGCTACCAGTTCAATACGCGGCTGGACGGCAAGCCGACCGCCGGTCTCTCCGTCCTGATGTCGCCGACCGGCAACGCGCTGGCGACCGCGAGCGCGGTCGAAGAGAAGATGAAGGAGCTGTCGCGCTTCTTCCCGGCCAACATCACCTACGAGATTCCCTACAACATCACGCCCGTGGTCGAGGCTTCGATCAAGAAGGTGCTGACGACACTCGTCGAAGCCGTGGTGCTGGTGTTCGTGGTGATGTTCTTGTTTCTCCAGAACATCCGCTACACCATCATTCCGACCATCGTGGTGCCCGTGGCGCTTCTGGGCGCCTGCACCACGCTGCTGCTCGCCGGCTATTCCATCAACATGCTCTCGATGTTCGGCATGGTGCTCGCGGTCGGCATCCTCGTCGACGACGCCATCGTCGTGGTCGAGAACGTCGAGCGCATCATGGCCGAGGAAGGCCTGTCGCCGAAGGAGGCGACGCGAAAGGCCATGTCGCAGATCACCGGCGCCATCATCGGCATCACGCTGGTGCTGATGGCGGTGTTCGTGCCGATGGCATTCTTCCCGGGCTCGGTCGGCATCATCTACCGCCAGTTCTCGGTCACCATGGTCGCGGCGATCGGCTTCTCCGCCTTCCTGGCGCTGTCGCTGACGCCGGCGCTTTGCGCGACGCTGCTCAAGCCGATCGCCAAGGGGCAGGGCCATTCGACCAATTTTGTGTTCAGCCGGTTCAATCATCTGCTCGAGGCCTGCCGGTTTCGCTACGCGAGCACCGTCGGCTTCTCGCTGAAGCGCACCGGCCGCCTGATGCTGGTCTATGTCGCGCTGCTGGTCGGCCTGTCCTGGGCCTTCGTCAATCTGCCCGGCGGCTTCCTGCCCGTCGACGACCAGGGCTTCGTCACCACCGACGTGCAGACGCCGTCGGATTCGTCCTACGGCCGCACCGAGGCCGTGATCGAGAAGGTCGAGAAATATCTTGCCGCGCGGCCCGGCGTCGACAACGTCACCTTCCTCACCGGCTTCAGCTTCTCCGGCCAGGGCATGAACACCGCGCAGGCCTTCATCACCCTGAAGGACTGGTCGGAGCGCGGGCCGAAGGATTCCGCCGCAGCGATCGTCAACGACATCAACCGCGATCTCTCGTCGATCCGCGACGCGAAGATCTCGGCGCTGCAGCCGCCGCCGATCGACAATCTCGGCAATTCCTCGGGCTTCTCGTTCCGTCTCCAGGACCGCGGCCAGAAGGGCTATCAGCAATTGATCCGGGCCGCCGACCAGTTGATCGCGGAGGCCAATGCCAGCCCGGTGCTGCAGAAGGTCTATATCGAAGGCCTGCCCGAGGCGGGGGTGGTCAATCTCGTGATCGACCGCGAGAAGGCCGGCGCGTTCGGCGTCACCTTCGAGGACATCAACAACACGATCTCGACCAACCTCGGATCGAACTACATCAACGATTTCCCAAACCGCGGCCGCATGCAGCGCGTCGTGGTGCAGGCCGGCGCCCGCGACCGCATGCGGACCGAGGATATCCTCAACTACAACGTCAAGAACAGCCGCGGCCAGCTGGTGCCGTTCTCGTCCTTCGCCACGGTCGAATGGGCGCGCGGCCCGACGCAGATCGCCGGCTTCAACTATTATCCGGCGGTGCGCATCTCCGGTGAAGCCAGGCCCGGCTTCACCTCGGGCGACGCCATCGCCGAGATGGAGCGGCTCGCGGGAAGATTGCCGCGCGGCTTCGGCTATGAATGGACCGGGCAGTCGCTGCAGGAGAAACTGTCCGGCTCGCAGGCGCCGTTCCTGCTGGCGCTGTCGGTGTTCGTGGTGTTCCTGTGTCTGGCCGCGCTCTACGAGAGCTGGACCATTCCGCTCGCGGTGCTGCTCACCGTGCCGCTCGGCATCGTCGGCGCCGTCGCCGCCGCCATGCTGCGCGGCCTGCCCAACGACGTCTACTTCACCGTCGGCCTGATCACCATCATCGGCCTCGCCGCCAAGGACGCGATCCTGATCATCGAGTTCGCGAAGGATCTACGGAAGGAAGGCAAGCCCCTGGTGGAAGCCACCATCGAGGCCTGCCGCCTGCGCTTCCGCCCGATCCTGATGACCGGCCTCGCCTTCATCTGCGGCGTGCTGCCGATGGCGATCGCGCATGGCGCCGGCGGCGCCAGCCAGCAGGCGCTGGGCAGCATCGTGATGGGCGGCATGATCGCGGTGGTGATTCTGGCGCTGCTGATGGTGCCGGTGTTCTTCGTCTCGGTGCAGCGCGTGCTGGGCGGGGACCGGGAGCCGGTCGCGGCGAAGGAACGCGAGCCCCACGGCCCGCCGGCGCGGGCGCATACCGGGCACTGACAGTTCCTTCCGTCATTCCGGGGCGCGCGTAGCGCGAACCATGATGCGCAATTGCGCATCTGGGAATCCATCGGGCCGCAATCACAGTCGATGAATGGATTCCGGGCCCGCGCCAAGTGGCGCGTCCCGGAATGACAGCGGAATGTGGAGCGCGAGCTCCCGCCTTACGCTGCCTTCCGCAAAATCTTCACCAGCTCCCCGTGCACATACTCATTCCCGCACACGACGTCCCCGGTCACCAGCGCATCGCCGGGCGTTTTGATGTCACTGATGGTACCGCCGGCTTCGCGCACCATCAGCATGCCGGCGGCGATATCCCAGGATTGCAGATTGCGCTCCCAATAGCCGTCGAGGCGGCCGGCGGCGACGAAGGCGAGGTCGAGCGAGGCGGCGCCGAAGCGGCGAAGCCCTGCGACGCGGTCCTGGATCGCCGTCATCTCGCGGCGGAATTCCTCGTGGTCGCCGCGGCCGATATGGGGCAGGCCGCAGGCCACCACGCATTCGCTCAGCTGGCGGCGGCCGGCGACGCGCAGGCGCTGGTCGTTGAGGAAGGCGCCCTTGCCGCGCTCGGCGATGTAGAGCTCGTCATTGGCGGGGTTGTAGATCACGCCCGCGATGATCGTGCCCTCGCGCGACAGCCCGATCGAGATCGCAAATTGCGGAATGCCGTGCAGGAAGTTGGTGGTGCCGTCGAGCGGGTCGACGATCCAGGTATGGCTCTTGTCGCTGCCTTCCCGCGTGCCGCCTTCCTCGCCGATGAAGCCGTAGCCGGGGCGGGCCTTGGCGAGGTCCTGATAGAGCATCTCCTCGGCGCGCTTGTCGGCAAGCGAGACGAAGTTCGCCGGCCCCTTCAGCGAGACCTGGAGATGCTCGATCTCGCCGAGATCGCGCTTGAGACTGCGGCCGGCACGGCGCGCAGCCTTGACCATGACGTTGATAGTGGCGGAATACAGCATGAGCTTTCGGTCTTGATCGGGGGAAAAAGGGCGGGACATCGCGCCTGTTTGACGCCTTGGGTGCCCTGCAGGGGCGCTGGCGTCAAGTCATTGGGTCAAGTCATTTGTTTCCGAGCCATTTCTTGGCGGCGGCCTCCGCCTTGGCGCGGTCCTCGGCCGGCAGGTCGGACAATTGCTTGTCGAGCTCCGGGTCGCCCTTGCCGGCGGTCTTGGCCACCAGGTGCCATTTGAAGCCCTCGACCTTGTCCATGGTCGTGCCAACGCCGTTGATCAGCACCCACGCCAGCCGGTTCTGTGCGATCGCGCTGCCCTGGCGGGAAGCCTTGCGGAGCAGGGCGACGGCGGCCGGCTGGTTCTTCGGCGTGCCGGTGCCGTTGAACATGGCGATGGCATATTCGACCTCGGCGTCGACATTGTCGGCGAGCGAGGCGGCCTGGAGCAGCCGCACCGCGCGTTCCGGGTCCTTCGGCACGCCGGTGCCTTCCTTGTAGAAGGTCGCGAGCGCGTATTGCGCCTCGGCCAGGCCGGCATCGGCGGCCTGGCGCAGCAGCTCGGCCGAGCGCTTGACGTCCTGCGGCAGGGTCTGGCCATCCAGATAGAGCAGAGCGAGGTTATAGGCCGCCTTGGGCTCGCCGAGCTTGGCGGCGGACGCCATAAGCTTGACCGCCTCGCCCTTGTCGACCGGGCCGCCGCGGCCCGAAATGCGCAGCATCGCGAGCGCGAACATCGCTTCGCGGTCGCCGGCGTCCGCAGCGCGCTTGTACCATTCGGCCGCCTTGGCATAGTCGCGGCGAATGCCCATGGCGTTGGAATAGAGCTCGCCCAGCATGGTCATCGCCTTGGGATCGCCGGCTTGCGCGCGGGCGGTGGCAAGCTCGAACGCCGTCTTGTACTGGCCGCGCTGATAGGCGCCGTACACCAGATCAGCGTTGGAATTGTCGGTCGGCGGCGCCGGGATCACCGTCGGGGTCGGCGTCGGCTTGGAGGACGGGGCCGGCTTGGGCGAGGCCGAAGGCTTCGGCGCAGCCTCCTTCTTCTTGGCGGGCGCGGGCGGCTTGGGCTTCTGCTTCTCAGGCGCCGCGCTCGGTACGGTGGCCGGCGGCGTGATCTGGAGCTGCGCGGCCGCCGGTACCGTGAGCAGCAGCGTAGCCAGCATGGTGATGCAGGGAAGCTTCATGTCGGGCGCTAGCCGTGCTCGCCGCCGGCAGGATTCTGGCTCGCCGTCGCGTGCGCCTTCTTGATCGCGGCGTCCGCCTCGATCAGCGCGGCCTTGGGCCCGCGCGGATCGGACCAGATGAAGTGGCCGACCAGCACGAAATCGGCGCCGCTGAGGGCGAAGTCGTGGGCTTCTTCGAGCGACATGGCAAAGCCGACGCAGGGCGGCTCGAACAGCTCGGCCCACCAGTCCAGCCGCTCGGCGATCGCTTGGGCCGAGGGTCGCTGGCCTTTCGCATCGGGCTCGCCGAACAGCACGTAATCCGCGCCCATCTCGCCCGCATCCATGGAATGGTGGCGCGTCGTCAGCCCGCCGACGCCGGCGATGCGATCGGGCTTGAGCGACGGCAGCGCCTCCTTCAGCGCGGCGATGCCGGGCAGGTGCGCGCCGTCCGCGCCGCCGCGCGCGACCAGCTCGGCATGGCCCTCGACCAGCAGAGCGGCACCCGCCTTCTGCACCGGCGGCGCCAGCGCCTTGATGCGCGAGATCATGGTGCGGTGGTCGGTCTCCTTCAGCCGCAGCAGCACGGCCGCGATGTCGGCAGAGCCGAGCAGGCCCGGCAACTCGGCGAGAAGCGCAGCGGGATCATCGACGACCGGCGTCGCAAGGTAAAGGCGCGGCGCCGGGCGCGGCGGAGGCGGTTTGTTCGACAAGATCTAGGCTGCCTTCTGTTCCAGGCTGCTTTGCCACTCACCCTTGGCGGCGAGGCCGTTCATTCGCGCGCGATGGCTGAAGGCGTGCTGGCCGGCCGCGACGTTCTCGGCCTTGCCGGACCAGGCCTTCTGCGGCGCCGCCTGCAGCGCGCGGCCGTAGGAGAAGGTCAGGCCCCAGGGCAGCGGGCCGAGCTTGTGCATGGCGTTGAGATGCGCGGTTGCCTCTTCATCCGACTGGCCGCCGGAGAGGAAGGCGATACCGGGCACCGCCGCGGGCACGCAGGCCTTCAGCAGCCGGATCGTCTTCTCGGCGACTTCCTCGACGGAAGCCTGCTTTGCGCACTTCTTGCCTGAGATCGCCATGTTGGGCTTGAGCACCATGCCTTCGAGCGCGACGCGCTGCACGCGCAATTCCTGGAACGTCTTGTTGAGCACGCGCCCCGTGACCTCATAGCAGCGATCGATGTCGTGGTCGCCGTCCATCAGCACCTCAGGCTCGACGATCGGCACGATCTGCGCGGCCTGGCACAGCGCGGCATAGCGCGCCAGCGCGTGGGCGTTGACGCTGATCGCGGTCATCGAGGGAATGCCGCTGCCGATGTCGATCACCGCGCGCCATTTGGCGAAGCGCGCGCCGCGCTCATAATATTTCTTCAGCCGCTCGGCGAGCTTGTCGAGCCCGATTGTGACGAGCTCTCCCGGACACATCGGCAGGGCCTGCGTGCCCTCGTCGACCTTGATGCCGGGAATGGCACCGCTCTGTTCGATCAGCTTGATCAGCGGCGTGCCGTCCTTGGCGTCCTGCCAGATCGTCTCGTCATAGAGGATCACGCCGGAGATGTACTGGCTCATGGCGTCCTTGGCGCGGAACAGCATCTCGCGATAGTCGCGGCGGTTCTCTTCGGTCGAGTCCACGCCGATTGCGTCAAAGCGTTTCTTGATGGTGCCGGAGGATTCGTCGGCGGCGAGGATACCCTTGCCGGGTGCCACCATGGCGGTCGCGATCCTGTTGAGCTCAGTCAGATTCATCGAGAGGTCCTCCCAAAACGATTCTGCCCTTGCCCGTGAAAATAGACCGTTCTCGGGCAATTGCCGAGCTAACGTTCGTCGCAGGGTAAGGGGGGAGGAAGTACCGTGCCACAACAAAACTGTCATTCCGGGATGCGCCGAAAGGCGCAGGCCCGGAATCCATAACCCCAGGCCGTGGTTATGGATTCCGGGCTCACCGCTTTGCGGCGCCCCGGAATGACGGAGAGAATATCTCGGCTTTACGCCACCTTCGCGATCGCTTACGCCACCTTGGGATCCAGCTCGCCCTTGGCGTAGCGCTTGGCCATCTCGGCGGTGGTCAGCACCTTCTTGATCTTGGCGGCTTGCCCCGCGGTGTTGAACTCCTGCAGGCGCTGCTTGCACAGCTTGGTCATGGCCTCCATCGCAGGCTTCAGGTACTTGCGCGGATCGAACTCTTCCGGGCTGTCCTTGAGCACCTTGCGGATCTGGCCGGTCATCGCCATGCGGTTGTCGGTGTCGATGTTGATCTTGCGCACGCCGTTCTTGATGCCGCGCTGGATCTCGCTCACGGGCACGCCCCAGGTCGGCTTCATCTTGCCGCCATAGGCGTTGATGATGTCCTGCAGCTCCTGCGGCACCGAGGACGAACCGTGCATCACGAGATGCGTGTTCGGCAGCTTGCGGTGGATCTCCTCGATCACGTTCATGGCGAGGATGTCGCCGTCCGGCTTGCGGGTGAACTTGTAGGCGCCGTGGGACGTCCCCATCGCGATCGCGAGCGCGTCGACCCTGGTTTCCTTGACGAACTTCACGGCCTCGTCCGGATTGGTCAGGAGCTGGTCGTGGCTGAGCTTGCCTTCGGCGCCGTGGCCGTCTTCCTTGTCGCCCATGCCGGTCTCGAGCGAGCCGAGCACGCCGAGCTCGCCCTCAACCGAGATGCCGCCGAGATGGGCCATGTCGGTCACGGTCTTGGTGACGCCGACATTGTAGGCCCAGTCGCCGGGCGTCTTGCCGTCGGCCTTGAGCGAGCCGTCCATCATGACCGAGGTGAAACCGGCCTGGATCGCGGTCATGCAGGTCGCCGGCTCGTTGCCGTGGTCGAGATGCACGCAGACCGGAATGTGCGGATAGATCTCGGTCACCGCGTCCATCATGTGCTTGAGCATGACGTCGTTGGCGTAGGAGCGCGCGCCGCGCGAGGCCTGGATGATGACGGGCGCGTCGACCTGGTTGGCCGCGTCCATGATCGCCAGCGCCTGTTCCATATTGTTGATGTTGAAGGCCGGTACGCCGTAATCGTTCTCCGCCGCGTGGTCGAGCAGTTGACGTAACGTGATCCGAGCCATCTGTCTTTTTCTCCCGTTGGGGCCTTGCAAGGCCGCGATGTTTGCCGACTTGAGTTACTTGACGCGCAGCACCTCGACGCCGGGCAGGGGCTTGCCTTCCATCCACTCGAGGAACGCGCCACCGGCGGTCGAGACATAGGTGAAGTCACCGGCCACATGGGCCTGGTTGAGCGCCGCGACGGTGTCGCCGCCGCCCGCGATCGAGATCAGCTTCTTGGCCTTGGTGCGCTCGGCAGCGTGCTTGGCGGCCGCGACCGTGCCGCGGTCGAACGGCTGCATCTCGAACGCACCCAGGGGGCCGTTCCAGACCAGCGTCGCCGCGTCGTCGATCGCGGCGTGGACGCGGGCGATCGATTGCGGGCCGACGTCGAGGATCATGCCGTCGGCCGGGATCGCGTCGAGCCCATAGGCGTGCGAGGGCGCGTTGGCGGCGAAGTGATAGGCAACGGTGGCGTCCACGGGGAGGATGATGGCGCAATTGGCGGCGTCCGCCTTCTCCATGATGCGCAGCGCGGTGGCGCTAAGATCCTTCTCGGCCAGCGACTTGCCGACCGCAACGCCTTGCGCGTGCAGGAAGGTGTTGGCCATGCCGCCGCCGATCACCAGCGCGTCGACCTTGGTCACGAGGTTTTCGAGCAGGTCGATCTTGGTCGAGACCTTGGCGCCGCCGATGATGGCGATAACAGGCTTGGTCGGCGAGCCCAGCGCCTTCTCCAGCGCGTCGAGCTCGGCCTGCATGGTGCGGCCGGCATAGGCCGGCAGCTTGTGGCCGAGACCTTCGGTCGAGGCGTGGGCGCGGTGCGCGGCCGAGAACGCGTCATTGACCCAGATGTCGCCGAGCTTTGCCAATTCGGCGACGAAGGCCGGATCGTTCTTTTCCTCTTCCTTGTGGAAGCGGGTGTTTTCGAGGCAGAGAATGTCGCCATCCTTCAGACCGGCGACGGCCTTGGCCGCGGGCTCGCCGATGCAATCGTCGGCGAAGGCAACCGGCTTCTTCACCACCTTCGACAGCGCCTCGGCGACGGGCTTGAGCGAGTCCTTGGCATCGCGCCCCTTCGGCCGGCCGAAATGCGCGAGCAGGATGACCTTGCCGCCCTTGTCCGAGATTTCGGTGATGGTCGGCGCGACGCGCTCGAGCCGGGTCGCGTCGCTGACGCGGCCATTGTCCATGGGCACGTTGAGATCGACGCGCAGCAGCACGCGCTTGCCCTTCACGTCGACGTCGTCGAGGGTGCGGAATTTGTTGGTCATCTCAGGGCTCTCTTGTCCCGGGCCTTCAGAAGGTCATTCCGGGGCGCGCGGAGCGCGAACCCGGAATCTCGAGATTCCGGGTCTGGTCCTTCGGACCATCCCGGAATGACGGTGCAAGTAGAACGCACCAGATCCTTAGATCACCTTCGCCATCGCGGCGGCGGTGTCCGCCATGCGGTTCGAGAAGCCCCACTCGTTGTCGTACCAGGACATCACGCGCACCAGCGTGCCGTTCTGCACCTTGGTCTGGTCCTCGTGGAAGGTCGAGGAGTGCGGGTCGTGGTTGAAGTCGATCGAGACGTTCGGCGCATTGGTGTAGCCGAGGATGCCCTTGAGCTGCTGCTCGCTGGCGCGCTTCATCGCCGCGTTGATCTCCTTGGCGTCGGTGGCGCGCTTGGCGACGATCTTGAGGTCGACCACCGAGACGTTCGGGGTCGGCACGCGGATCGCGACGCCGTCGAGCTTGCCCTTCAGCTCGGGCAGCACGAGGCCGATCGCCTTCGCCGCACCGGTCGAGGTCGGGATCATCGACATCGCGGCCGCGCGGCCGCGGTAGAGATCCTTGTGCATCGTATCGAGCGTCGGCTGGTCGCCGGTATAGGCGTGGATCGTGGTCATGAAGCCGGTCTCGATGCCGACGAGGTCGTTCAGCACCTTGGCAATCGGCGCCAGGCAGTTGGTGGTGCAGCTTCCGTTGGAGACGACCAGATGATCCCTGGTCAGCGTCTCGTGGTTGACGCCGTAGACGATGGTGGCGTCGGCGCCGTCGGCGGGCGCGGAGACCAGCACGCGCTTGGCGCCGGCGGTCAGATGCGCGGATGCCTTGTCCTTCGAGGTGAAGATGCCGGTGCATTCCATCGCGATGTCGACGCCGAGATCCTTCCAGGGCAGCTTCGAGGGATCGCGCTCGGCGGTCACCTTGATCTTGCCGCCTCCGAGGTTGATCGAGTCGCCGTCGACGGTGACGGTGCCGGGGAAGCGGCCATGGACGCTGTCGAAACGAAGCAGATGGGCGTTGGTCTCGACCGGACCGAGGTCGTTGATGCCGACGACCTCAATGTCCTTGCGGCCGGACTCGGCGATAGCCCGCAGGATGTTGCGACCGATGCGGCCAAAACCGTTAATTCCGACGCGGACTGCCATGTTTCGTCTCCTTCAATGACCGTTGTCATCCCGCACAACGCGCTATGCGCGCCTGCGAGGGTTTTTTTAGGGGCGGGCGCCCGGTTCGGCCGGGCGGTGCTTGATCATATGAGGGATTACGTAGTCCTTTTTTGCGGCAAGCTCAACTCTCAGGAAACGCGCTTCAGCACAGCGTTAACCGCAGCCTCGGCGGTAATACCGAAGTGCTTGTAAAGCTCCTTTGCAGGGCCGCTTTCGCCGAAGGAATGCATGCCGATAAATTCGCCATCCTGGCCGATCACCGCATCCCAGCCCCAGCGCACGGCAGCCTCGATCGCCACCTTCACCGGCGCATTTCCGATGATGGCCGCGCGCTTGGCCTCTGGTTGCGCTAACAACAGCTCGAGCGAGGGAACAGAGACCACCCGTGACGGGATGCCGCGTTCGGCAAGCTGCTTCTGGGCGGCGACCGCGATCTCGACCTCGGAGCCGGAGGCGAACAGCGTCGCCTTGGCTTCGCCCTGGGCGGCGACCAGCTCGTAGGCGCCGGCCGCGCAGGGATTGTCGTTCGGTGCGGTGGTCCGCAGCTGCGGCAGATTCTGGCGCGTCAGCGCCAGCACGGTCGGTCCGTCCACGCGATTGAGTGCGAGCTCCCAGCACTCGGCGACCTCGATGGAATCGCACGGACGGAACACGCGCATGTTCGGAATGGCGCGCAGCGCGGCGAGATGCTCGACCGGCTGATGGGTCGGGCCGTCTTCGCCCAGCCCGATCGAGTCATGGGTCATAACGTAAACGACGCCGGAGCCCATCAAAGCGGCAAGGCGCATCGCAGGCCGTGCATAGTCGGTGAACACCAGGAAGGTCGCGCCGTTCGGCGCGAAGCCGCCGTGCAGGAAAATGCCGTTCATCGCGGCGGCCATGCCGTGCTCGCGGATGCCGTAATGGATGAAGCGGCCCTTCGGCGTCTTGGCGGAGAACGCGGTCGCCGACTTCGCCTTGTTGTTGTTGGAGCCGGTGAGGTCGGCCGAGCCGGCCAGGAATTCCATCGGCATGGCGGCCGCGATCGCCTCGATCGCCGCCTCCGACGATTTGCGCGTGGCCGCCGTCAGCGGCTTCTCGAGCAGCTCCTTCTTGTGCGCGCGCAGGGCCTTGGCCAGCGAAGCCGGACGCTCATGGCGCAGACGACGCTCGAACTCGGCGCGCTTGCGGCTGCCGAGCTCACCGAGCCGTGCTTCCCATTCCTGCCGTGCCGCGGCGCCGCGGCTGCCGGCCGCGCGCCACGCCTTCAGTACGTCCTCGGCGACCGCGAACGGCTCGAGCGAGAGTCCGAGTTTCTCTTTGGCGGCCTTGAGCTCGTCGGCGCCCAGCGCCTCGCCATGCACCTTCGAGGTGCCGGCCTTGTTCGGCGCGCCGAAGCCGATGGTGGTGCGGCAGGCGATCAGCGTCGGCTTGTTGGATTTTTTCGCGCGCGTGATGGCGTCGGCGATCGCGGCCTGATCCTGGCCGTCGATCTTCTCGGCGGCCCAGCCGGCGGACTTGAAGCGCTTCACCTGGTCGACGGAATCGGCGAGCGAGGTGGGGCCGTCGATCGAGATGCCGTTGTCGTCGTAGAGCACGATCAGCTTGTTGAGCTTCCAGTGCCCCGCCATCGCGATCGCTTCCTGCGACACGCCTTCCATCAGGTCGCCGTCGGAGGCGAGCACGTAGGTGTGGTGATCGACGATCTTCTTGCCGAACTCGGCAGCGAGCATCTTCTCGGCGAGCGCCATGCCGACCGCGGTCGAGATGCCCTGGCCGAGCGGACCGGTCGTGGTCTCGATGCCCCTGGTGCGGAAATTCTCGGGATGCCCGGGGGTGAGCGAGTCGACCTGGCGGAATTGCTTGATCTGGTCCAGCGTCATCTCGGCATTGCCGGTCAAATACAGCAGCGAATAGAGCAGCATCGAGCCGTGGCCGGCCGAGAGCACGAAGCGGTCGCGGTCCGGCCAGGCGGGCGCGGTGGCATCGAATTTCAGGAATTGCGTGAACAGCACCGTGGCGATGTCGGCGGCACCCATCGGCAGGCCGGGATGACCCGATTTGGCCTTCTCGACAGCGTCCATCGAAAGGCCGCGGATCGCGTTGGCCATACGGGTGTGATCGACCTGCGTCATGTCTGAAATCCGTCTGAAATGAGGCGCTTGGAGGCGATGTACGCCCGCGCGGGAGGAGCCTGGCGGCCACTGAAGGTCGGGGCTGGGATAGCACCTCGGTTCCGGGAGTCCAAGGCAGTCAAACGCTGATTTGGCCGCAAAAGTTGCCTCTGTGGAGATCGGTTTTCCGCAAGGCGCGTGCGCGGCGGAACTGGCGGATCGGGATGACGCCTGTCCGATTGATCGGTGCATAGTTTCGCGGCGGCGTTGCGCTTGGCTAGCTTGCCACGTAAATTTCTGCTTCTAACCGCTTGCCGAACCGAGTCTTTTGCCGGGCGGCAAGCCCCAGGAAAAGGCCACTGGGCAAAGGCCGCCAGGTTCCGCCGCTGACTACATGAACGATCGCGTGTCCAACAGTGCCGCCATGACGGAGTCCTCCGCGGTCGAGATCGAGATCGCGACCCGCAGGCTGATGGCGGCGCTCGACGCGCTCGAAAGCGCGGTGGAGCGGCGGCGCGATGCCGATCGCGACGAGAACGAGCTCGCGGCGCGCATTCAGGCGCTGGGTGCGGACCGTTCGCGGCTTGCCGACGAACTCGATGGCGCGCTGGTGAAGGCGCGCAAGCTCGAGCGCACCAACCGCGAGATCTCCGACCGGCTGGATTCCGCGATCGTCACGATACGCTCGGTGCTCGATACCGGAGAGGATGGATGAGCCACATCAACGTCACCATCAATGGCCGGCAATACCGCATGGCCTGCGAGGAGGGCCAGGAGGTGCGGCTGCTCAAGCTCGCCGAGAGCCTGGAGACGCGGATCCAGTCGCTGCGCGGAAAATTCGGCGAGATCGGCGATGCGCGCCTCACCGTGATGGCCGCGCTCACCGTTTGCGACGAGCTGGTCGACGCCGGCAACCGTGTTCGCACCATGGAGCAGGAACTGACCGAGCTCAGGGATTTCCGCAACGCCGCCGTCGAGCGGGCGCGGCTGACGCAGACCGCCGTGGTCAACGCGCTGAACGCGGCGGCCGAGCGCATCGAGAAATCGACCCAGGTCCTGAACCGGACGGTGGGCAATGGGATTGCGATCGGGTAGGCGCTGCAGAAGAGGTTGCCTATTGTTGTAGTCGGTTTGGCCGCGGGCGACGCGCCTCTCCCGCTTGCGGGAGAGGTCGGCGCGTAGCGCCGGGTGAGGGTTCTCTCCTCTAAGGGATTGTCCCGTCGCGGAGACACCCACTCCCCAACCCTCCCCCGCAAGCGGGGGAGGGAGCACACTTCCGCCGTGGCTCGGCCGAGGCTCGCTTTTCACCGCACTGGCACTTCGTCAGTATCGTTGTTACATTGCCCAAGCGAGGCTGCGACGCGCGTCAGGAGCCATATATCCCCGGGGCCTTATCGATCCTTTAGGGAACTGTCCCTGGCCGGGCCCGTGGGCCCGGACATATGGTGCCCACCTACTTTCGTAGGGAACTCCGGGATCGAGTGCTTCAACGGCGTACGCGGCTTCGCACTGTTTGCTTTTCGTCCGTGTCTGTCGGAAAGACTGCGGCAAGTTCAGTAGGTGTCATGCCCCCCGAGTGCGCAGTTGCGCACGGGGCGGGGCATCCAGTACGCCGCGGCCTTTGTGTGATTCACCACCGCCTCTGGGATACTGGATCGTCCGCATGCGCGGACGATGATAGCGGAGCAAGGCTCCGCGTTCGGAGCAAGCGCAGATGTCGAACACCAAAGCCGAACTCCGCGCCAAAGCCCTGGCGGCGCGCGACGCGCTGAGCGAGAAGAAGCGCGCTGCCGCCGCCGCAAAGCTCGCCAAGCGCGGGCTGCCGTTCGAGCTGCTGCCCGGCAGCATTGTGTCAGGCTATTCGCCGATCCGCAGCGAGATCGATCCGATGCCGCTGATGAAGGCGCTTGCGGAGCAGGGCGCGAAGCTGGCGCTGCCTTGCGTCACCGCGCGCGGCCAGTCGCTGATCTTCCGTCTCTTCCATCCGAACGACCGCCTGATGCTCGGCCCGCTCGGCATTCCCGAGCCGTCGCCGGCGGCCGCTGAAGTCATTCCGGACGTCATGCTGACGCCGCTCGCCGCATTCGATCGTCTCGGCCATCGCATCGGCTACGGTGCCGGGCATTACGATTTCACCTTCGCGCATTTGCGCAAAACCAAGCAGATCGTCGGCATCGGGCTGGCTTTTGCAGCGCAGGAGATCAAGGCGGTTCCGGCACTATCGCACGACGTGGCGCTGTATTATGTGCTAACGGAATCGGACGTGTTCGATTTCCGGAGTCCTGAAGTTGCGCATTCTCTTCGTGGGTGATGTCGTTGGCCGTAGCGGGCGCAATGCCATCGCCGAATATCTGCCCGGCATGGTCAGGGACTGGTCGCTCGATTTCGTCGTCGTCAACGGTGAGAATTCCGCCGGCGGCTTCGGCATCACGGAGGCGATCTATCAGGAGTTTCTCGATGCCGGCGCCGACGCGGTGACGCTCGGCAACCATTCCTGGGACCAGCGCGAAGCCTTGGTGTTCATCGAGCGCGCCGAGCGCCTGGTGCGTCCGGCCAACTATCCGCGCGGCACGCCCGGCCGCGGTGCCGCTTTGGTCGAGACCAAGAACGGCAAGCACGCGCTCGTCGTCAACGCGCTCGGCCGCGTCTTCATGACCCCGTTCGACGATCCCTTCGCCGCACTGGAGCGCGAGTTAGGGGCCTGTCCGCTCGGCGTTGCTGCCGACGCCATCGTCGTCGATTTCCATTGCGAGGCGTCGAGCGAGAAACAGGGCATCGGCTTCTTCTGCGACGGCCGCGCCAGCCTCGTCGTCGGCACGCACACCCACGTGCCGACCGCCGACCACCAGATCCTCACGGGCGGCACCGCCTACATGACCGATGCCGGCATGACCGGCGACTACGATTCCATCATCGGCATGCAGAAGGAAGAGCCGCTGCGGAGGTTCACGTCGGGGATTCCGTCGGGGCGGTTCGAACCGGCGGCAGGCGTGGCAACGCTGAGCGGTGTGGCGGTGGAAACGGATGATGCGACGGGACTCGCATTGAAGATCGCGCCCGTGCGCGTCGGTGGACGACTGGAGCCGGCGACGCCGAAATTCTGGCTGAGCTAGACGGAGCACCGACAGTACCCACAGCGTCATGGCCGGGCTTGTCCCGGCCATCCACGGCTGGCCACATGGCACGAAGAACGTGGATGCCCGGGACAAGCCCGGGCATGACGACCTTTGGTGAAAGCTTTCCCTCAAGGGAGGGGCGATCGCGCGTAGCGCGAAAGCGCGTCGTGGCTTGTCGGTGTAAGCTATTGATTCCATTTACCCCGCCTACTGTGCATGGGGTTGTTTTCGCAGTTTTCATGCCGGAGCGCCGTCGCGAGAGCCCTCAGCCCTGCCGAAAACCCATCCGGAAGGCGCCCCAGTGCTCGCCGCGGATCATGATCGGCGAGGACAGGTCCTTCATCAGCACGAACTGTCCGCCGCCCATGTCGCGGCGGTAGGTCTGGAGCAGGAACGGCTTGGTGTTGCCTGCGACCTTCTTCACGGTGCGGTCATTGAACAGGCGGCGGTTGCGGCAATTGGCGTTATTCCAGACGGGGTCCTTGCCCTGCGGCAGGCGGTAGTTCGGATTGTGGGTCGGCAGATAGCCGCTCCGCGCCCAGGCGACGCAATAGACGATGCGCGGATCCGATTTCTGAATCGGGTCCTGGATCGCGGGCAGCACGCGGTCGGTGAATTCGACGTAGTTGGTGAGGTACTGCTTCGGATCGGTGCCGGGAATTTCGCGATAGGTCTCGTCGAGCAGCTGGTCGAGCGTGATGTCGCCGCGATCGATGGCGGCTTCGAACTCGGCCGAGATCCGCTTCGCGGTGTCGACCACGATTCGGATCAGCGGCGTGTCCGAGGTCTCGACGCCGCTGTCGGCGATCAGCGCGATCAGGCCTTCGGACGTGTCGAGCAGCTTGGCCACCCGCTCGTCGGCGTTCTTGAGATCGCGCGAGGACAGATCGACGCCCCTGGCGAGCTCGTTGAGCTCGCTGATGACGGTGTCGCAATGTCCGAGATTGGAGGTCGCCGCGCGCGTGACGCTGCCGATCTCCGCTTCCACGGATGCGAATCCCTGCTGAACGCGCGAGATGATGCCGGAGATCGCTTGCGCGCCTTCGCCGGCGGTCTTGGCGCGCTGGGAGGCGTCGCTGCTCTCGCCGATCAGGCCTTCGATCTGGCCGTCGAGATCGCGCACGGTGTCGGAGATCTGATGCGTGGCCTGGCGGGTGGCTTCCGCGAGGTTCTTCACTTCGCTTGCGACCACCGCGAAGCCACGGCCGGCAGTGCCGGCGCGGGCGGCTTCGATGGTCGCGTTCAGCGCGAGCAGATTGGTCTGCTTGGCAATCGCCTCGATCGAGCCGGACACTTTGGCGACCTGCGCCAGCGCCGAGCCGACCGCGCTGAGGCGTGCCTCGATCCGCTCCACTGCGGCAACGAGCTCGGAAATGTGGCTGACCGCGGTGTCGACGGCGCCGCGCGACTGCGTGATCTCGCCCACCGCCGCTGACGTGGTGGTTTGCACGGCCTGCGATGCATTGGCGATGTCGTGGTTGGCCGAGACCATCGTCTCGGCCGTCTTCTGAAGATGATGGAACCGTTCCGACTGGTTGGCGACGCGGTTTGCGACTTCCTGGACGTTGCCGGCAATATCGGCGAGCTCCACGCCGAGGCCGCCGATGCGGTCGGCGAGCTGATCAATCAGCCGTTCGGCGAGCGTGCGGTTGGATGCGGTGTCCAATACTGCAAGTTGTGCGGCGGACATGTCCTGGGCTTCCTCCAATCAGGGCCGTTCGCCGGCCTTCCCGCGGCATTCCGATTCCAGCGGCGACTTAGAGGATGATTCGGGGGCGGCGTCTTGCCTGAGCGTGCACTAGAGTTTGTAGGCGGTGCGGAATCCGCCCCAGTGCCGGCCCTGCACGCGGATCGGGACGTCGATCTCGCGCATCATCACGGTGGTGCCATTGCCCATGTCGCGCGCATAGGTTTGGACCAGGTACGATCGCAGGTTGCGCGCGGCGGCGAGCCCCGCCGGATCGTTGAATATCCGCCGGTTGCGGCTGTTGGCCGTATTCCAGGCGACGTCGCCCGGCCGCTGCGGATGCGAATAGATCTTGTTGTGCACCGGTAGGAAGCCGTTGCGGTCGACCATGGCGCAGAACGCCATGCGCTGGTCCTTTGCCAGAAAAGCTTCCTGGAACGGCGGCAGGGCGCGGTCGGCCCAGTCGAGATATTTCGTGCGGTATTGCTGCGGATTGGTTCCGGCGATCTCGGCATAGTCGGTGTCGAAGAGATCGTCGATCTTGACTTCGCCGCGCGCAACCGCCTGCTCGAAGATCCTGGTCAGCGCGTTGCCCGCCTCCATCGCGCGGGTGACGAACTCGGTGTTCTCCTCGTGGATCGACCAGAGCTTGTCCTCGATCTTTTCGCGGAGCTCGGCATCGGGGCCGGCGAACTGCGCGTGGGCGCCGGCCTTGGACTGCTCGATCACGCGCAGGCGACAGGCGCCGACGTCTTCGAGGGTGCCCTCGATCATCGCTTGCGGTGCGAGACGGCTGGCGTCCGCGCCGCCGATCAGCGCGCCGTCCATCGAGATTTCATAGACCGGCATCACGCCGCGCGTGGTCTCGAACTTGAGATGGCAGGGCAGCCGCTCGGTCTTGCGGCGATCGTCATGCTCGCTCTGGCGGAGCAGCACGGCGCAACGCGACTTCAGCTTTTGTGCGAAGGTGGTGACGGCCTTGCCGGCACTGGCCACGTTCTCGCCGTGGCTCTCGGCCGCCTTGGTCGCGGCATCGATCTCGGCCGCGCTCTCGCCGACCGAGACGATGAACTCCGAGGCGCTCGCGGCATTGCCGGAGACTTCGCTGGTGGTGGCGTTCTGTTCGGCAACCGCCCCGTTGACGGTCTCGAAGACCGGGCGGATCGCCTCGATCGCCTGTGAGATGCGGTGCACGGCATCCGCAGAGCCGGCGGCGTCGCGCTGGAGCGCGTCGATCTTCTTTGTGATCTCTTCGGTCGCGCTTTGCGTCTGCACCGCGAGCGCCTTGACCTCGGTCGCGACGACCGCAAAGCCTCTTCCCGCAGCGCCCGCGCGTGCGGCCTCGATCGTCGAATTGAGGGCGAGCAGCGTCGTCTGCCGCGCGATCTGCGCGATCAGATTGACGACGTTGCCGATGGCGGCAGAGGATTCGCGCAAGCGGTCGACATTGGCGCGGGCTTCCTGCGCCGCGGCGCTGGCCTCGTCGGCGAGCTTACCCGCCTCGCGAACCTGAGCCCCGATTCCCAGCGCGGATTGGGTGAACTTGTCGGCGGCATGGGCGAAAGTGGAGGCGGTCGATTGCGCGGCATTGGTCCGGCCGGTCAGGGCATCGGTGCGGTCGCGGATGGCGGCAAGCGTCGCCGCGGTCGCCTCGGCGCCGCCGGCCACCGAATTGGCGGCGCGTTCGAGCTGGCGGATCATGGCGCCGAGCTCGAGTTCCAGCAGCTCCAGGATTTCCCGCGCCGAATCAGTCTCGGCCGCGGGAGCCGGCTCGGAATGGGCCGACGGCTGCGGAGCCGCCGGGGCGGTCGCGGGCGCAGCCTGGTCCGGCAGACGCTTCCGAAATAGTCCGAACGCCATCAGTTCTCTCTTGTCGGGGAACGGTCGGGCGCTATTTTCGCAGGCTGGAATGAAATCAGGGTTAACAATGCCCGATCTCTAGGCGCCGGCCGTTACGGCGGCTATCTTTACAGTGCTACCTTGGAGCAGCAGATCCCTTTGATTCCGGTGGGGTGGCGGCCTATAAGGCCGCGCTTCCCACGCTCACCTTTGGCTGACGATTTTCCAAGAGACCACGCATGGCCGGACATTCCCAATTCAAGAACATCATGCACCGCAAGGGGCGGCAGGATGCCCAGAAGTCGAAGCTGTTCGGCAAGCTGGCGCGGGAAATCACGGTCGCCGCCAAGCTCGGCACCCCCGACCCCGCCATGAACCCCCGTCTGCGCGCGGCCGTGATCGCGGCGCGGCAGGAGAACATGCCGAAGGACAATATCGAGCGCGCCATCAAGAAGGCGCTCGGCAGCGACGGCGAGAACTATGACGAGATCCGCTACGAGGGCTATGGCCCCGGCGGCGTCGCCGTCATCGTCGAAGCGCTGACCGACAACCGCAACCGCGCCGCCTCCGACATCCGCTCCTTCTTCACCAAGTCCGGCGGCAATCTCGGCGAAACCGGCTCGGTCTCCTTCATGTTCGACCGCACCGGCATCATCGAATACGACCGCAGCGTCGCTTCCGACGACGCCGTGCTCGATGCCGCGATCGAGGCCGGCGCCGACGACGTCGTCTCCGGCGAAGGCGGCCACGAGATCTACGCCTCGACCGAAGGCTATCGCGACGTCGCCAAGGCGCTGGAAGCAAAGTTCGGCGAGCCGCGTAAGGCCGCGCTGATCTGGAAGCCGCAGAACACTGTCGCGGTCGACGACGAGACCGGCGAGAAGCTGCTCAAGCTGATGGACTTGCTCAACGAGCACGACGACGTCCAGAACGTCTACGCCAATTTCGAGGTGTCGGACGCGCTGATGGCGAAGATGGGCGGGTAGGGCTCGCGTGTCCCGGACGCGCTGCAGCGTGAAACGCTGCTGCGCAGAGCCGGGACCCCTCTTTCTCCGGGTCCAGACGCCTGCTGGACCCCGGCTCAGCAGCGCAGCACTGCGTGCCGCGCTGCGCCCGAGGCACGAGACCCCCTTTCCCCTGTTACTTCTGTTCTGTTTCTGTTTCGCTTCCGGCGGCCAGCCGCTATCACTGGCCCATGACTGCGCTCCCGATTCGTGGCCCCGTTCGCATCATCGGCATCGACCCCGGCCTGCGCCGCACCGGCTGGGGCGTGATCGAGGCTGACGGCAACCGCCTGATCTATGTGGCCTGCGGCTCGGTGGAACCGGCGAACGACCTGCCGCTGGCGAGCCGGCTGCTCGCGATTCATGACGGGCTCGCGGCCGTGCTCTCGAACCATCAGCCGATCGAAGCCGCGGTCGAGCAGACCTTCGTCAACAAGGACGGCGTCGCGACGCTGAAGCTCGGCCAGGCCCGCGGCGTCGCCATGCTGGCGCCCGCAATGTTCGGCATCCCGGTCGCCGAATACGCGCCCAATCAGGTCAAGAAAACCGTCGTCGGCGCCGGTCACGCCGAGAAGGCCCAGATCGCGATGATGCTGAAGATCCTGCTGCCGAAGGCCGAGCCGCCGTCAGCCGACGCCGCCGACGCGCTCGCCATCGCCATCACCCACGCCCATCACCGCCAGAGCACCGCGCTCAGGCTGAAGGTGGCGGGACTATGAGCGGGTACGACGACTTCCCGGCGTCATGCCCGGGCTTGTCCCGGGCATCCACGATCTTTTTCGCTGAAGCCAAGGCCGTGGATGGCCGGGACGAGCCCGGCCATGACGAGAGAGAAGTGCCCGCCGCATTCGAGGAATCCATATGATCGGCAAGCTCAAAGGCCTGATCGATTCCTACGGCGAGGATTTCGTCATCCTCGACGTCGGCGGCGTCGGCTATCAGGTGCACTGCTCCTCGCGCACGCTGCAGCATCTGCCCTCACCGGGCGAGGCCGCCGTGCTGTCGATCGAGACCTATGTCCGCGAGGATCAAATAAAACTGTTCGGCTTCCGCACCGACCAGGAGCGCGAATGGTTTCGCCTGCTCCAGACCGTGCAGGGCGTCGGCGCCAAGGTCGCGCTCGCCGTGCTCGGCACGCTGGCGCCGGCCGATCTCGCCAATGCGATTGCGCTGCGCGACAAGGCGGCGGTGGCGCGCACGCCCGGCGTCGGCCCCAAGGTCGCCGAGCGCATCGTCACCGAGCTGAAGGACAAGGCGCCGGCCTTCGCCAATGTCGATCCCGCCGTGGTGCATCTTGCCGGTGCCGTCGACGATCAGCGCGCACCACGTCCGGTTGCCGATGCGATCTCCGCGCTGGTCAATCTCGGCTACGGCCAGCCACAGGCTGCTGCTGCGATTGCATCGGCCTCGCGCAGCGCGGGTGAAGCCGCCGAGACGGCGCAGCTCATCCGGCTCGGCCTGAAGGAGCTCTCGAAGTGAGCGATCCCAAGGCCAACCGCATGGTCTCTCCCGAGCGCCGCAGCGACGATGTCGGCGATACCGCGTTGCGTCCGCAATCGCTGTCCGACTTCGTCGGACAGCAGCAGGCGCGCAAGAATCTCTCGATCTTCATCGAGGCGGCGCGCAAGCGCGGCGAGGCGCTGGATCACGTGCTGTTCGTCGGTCCCCCCGGTCTCGGCAAGACCACGCTGGCGCAGATCGTCGCCAAGGAGCTCGGCGTCGGCTTCCGCGCCACCTCGGGCCCTGTCATCGCCAAGGCGGGCGATCTCGCAGCGCTCCTCACCAATCTCGAGGAGCGCGACGTGCTCTTCATCGACGAGATCCATCGCCTGAGCCCGGCGGTGGAAGAGGTGCTCTATCCCGCGATGGAGGATTTTCAGCTCGACCTCATCATCGGCGAGGGTCCGGCGGCGCGCTCGGTGAAGATCGAGCTGTCGAAGTTCACGCTCGTCGGCGCCACCACGCGCGCCGGCCTGCTCACCAATCCCTTGCGCGACCGCTTTGGCATTCCGGTGCGGCTGAATTTCTACACGATCGAGGAATTGGAGAGCATCGTCAGCCGTGGCGCGCGCGTGCTCAATGTCGGCATGAGCGCGGACGGCGCCAACGAGATCGCGCGCCGCGCCCGCGGCACGCCGCGCATCGCCGGGCGGCTGCTCAGGCGCGTGCGCGATTTTGCCTCCGCAGCCGATGCCGACAAGATCGACCGCAAGATCGCCGACCACGCGCTGAGCGCGCTCGAGGTCGACGCCGCTGGGCTAGATGCCATGGACCGCCGCTATCTCTCGACCATCGCGACGAACTATGGCGGCGGCCCGGTCGGCGTCGAGACCATGGCCGCCGCCTTGTCCGAGCCGCGCGATGCGATCGAGGACATTATCGAGCCTTATCTCATCCAGTGCGGCTATCTCCAGCGCACCCCGCGCGGCCGCCTGCTCACCTCGCATGCCTTCCGTCATCTCGGCATCGCCGAGCCCTCGCGCGATGCTGCGGCACAGTTCGGCCTGTTCGGGACGGACGAGAGCGACGACTGATCTGCGCTAACCCAGGACCTTCTGTCATCAATTTCCGGTCATCTCGTGCAGACGATCTGCACGAGCGCACCCCAATTCCGCTCCAATCGGACCGCATCAAGAAGGCGCATCTCGATCGGATTTCCATGATCACGCGTCGTCATTTCATTCGTTCCATCGGTGGCCTGTCCGTCCTCGGTGTCTCGACAGCCGCCTATGGCGTCGGCGTCGAGCCGGTGCTGCGGCTCCGCGTCACCCGCTATCATCCGAAGCCGCGGCAATGGCCGGCGGATTTCCCGCTGAAGATCGCCGCCATCGCCGATATCCATGCCTGCGATCCCTGGATGTCGCTGGAGCGGATCGAGGGCATCGTCGAGCGCACCAATGCGCTGAACGCCGACCTCGTCGTGCTGCTCGGCGATTATGTCGCCGGTCTTCACCACGTCACGCGCTTCATTCCGTCGAGGGAATGGGCGAGGGTGCTCGCCGGTCTCAAGGCGCCGCTCGGCGTCCATGCCGTCATGGGCAATCACGATTATTGGGACGACAAGACCGTGCAGCGCACGGGGCGCGGGCCGACGATGGCGCATCGTGCGCTCGAAGCAGCCGGCATTCCTGTCTACGAGAACGACGCGGTTCGCCTCACCAAGGACGGCCGCCCATTCTGGCTCGCCGGCTTGGGTGATCAGCTGGCCTTCCTGCCGGCGCGGCGCTTACGCAGCATGGCGCACTTCGGCGCCGACGATCTCGACGCCACGCTCGCCAAGGTCACCGACGATGCGCCTGTGATCCTGCTGGCGCATGAGCCCAATATCGCGCCGCGCGTGCCCGCGCGCGTCGCGCTGCAACTGTCCGGCCATACCCATGGCGGCCAGGTCCGCCTGCTCGGCTGGTCCCCCGCCGTCGCAAAGCAGCAGGGCATCCGGCTCGCCTATGGCCATATCAGGCTGAAATGCGATCTCATCGTCTCCGGCGGCCTCGGTTGCAGCATCATGCCGGTCCGCGTCGGCGTGCCGCCTGAGATCGTCGAGGTGACGCTGGGAAGGACAGGGCCGGCTGTGTCCTAGCTCCGCTTGCGCCGCCGGCTGTTTTTGCGCAAAAACGGGCTGGTTAGCGACAAGCGAAGAGGCTCGCGACGTGACAGCTCATCTCGACGGCGAGATCCGCGACGGCCGCCATCACATGCAGGTCCGCGTCTATTACGAGGACACGGACTTCCCTGATTTGCCGTTATCGTAGTAGGCCAACATGTCGATTTTTTCTCCCTTGCGTCGGTTTTCCGGGAAAAGCTTCATGCCGCAAAGGGCGGCACTTTTCAGGTAGGGCGTATATTCGTAGGGCATCCGCTTGCGAACTGGATGCACCAAAATGCAGTCAATCAAGTTACGGAAGGCGACGCGGGTTTCGATCGCTTTCGAATTTATCTTGAGCGCGGTGAGCAATTTTTTAACTTCCGAACGGTAAAGCTCGCCGAACTTCGGGTGGTCAAACGGGCTCACGTTCTCGCTGCCGTTGCCCAGCAGCCGCAAGCGCGCATCAACGTTTTCGCGCTCCATATCGCACTCATCGATCCGCTTGAGCAGCTCATCGGGTTTACGACGGCTGTTTGCGATGGCATATGATAGGCGCTCTATCTCGGCAGTTAGCGTACGGCGTCGACGCTCGAGATTGGTGCGTTCGCTAACTTTTTTTCGATCTTTCTTGCGTTCCTCCTGCCAAGCACTCATCGCCTCTTCAATGGCTTTTGGCGAAAGCAATTTCACGTCAATCTTGACGGAAACATCCTCAAGTAGAACGTCCATGTCAAAGCTACGGGTGTGCTCGCAGGTGCCTCGCTGATGCGCGTTGGCGCATGCGGCGCGCGGCGCGCCATTCCGGGACGATTGCGCAATTCGCATAGGGCCGTTGCAAACGCCGCACCGGAGGACACCGGCAAGCGGGTGCTCATTGTTGCGCGGAATCATTGAGCGGCGCTGCGGCTTGCCGGTCGGCCCGAACATATGGACAGCGCGCGCGCTGCGAACCTTCTGCACCGTATCCCAGAGTGCTTGCGGAATGATCCGTAGCTCGGGATTCTTGACGATGATGTGCCGTTCTTCCGGATTGCGGCGCTTCTGTTTCTTCTGCGTTTCCGGGTTGAGAATTGTCGAGCGAACGTTCCAATGTATCTCGCCGATATACAACTCGTTGCCGATAATGCCGCGACCATGACGACCGCCAGTGATGCACTGATGATTCCAAGTGGTGCGACCGGCCTTGTCCTTGTGACGGGTGGCGCCAGGCGAGGGCACACCTTCGTGGGAGAGGTCAGCTGCAATATTTCGGGTTGAACGGCCCGAAGCATATTCCTTGAAGATGCGGAGTACGATCTTTGCTTCGTTCTTATCGATCAGGCGCTCGCCGGGCGCACCAGGCCTCGGCCGATAGCCATACGCGTATGAGCCCGGAATTTTTCCGTTAGCGACAGCGTTGTCATGGCCGCGCCGAACCTTGTCGGCAAGCTGCGGTTTGTAAATCGTGTTATAGAGACTTGCGATGCTGATATCGGTAGCGGTGGCGTAAATGCCTTTCTGATCCATCAGCTCAACGCCGTTGAACTCGAAAACCTGCTTTAGGCGCTGGATCGTTGCGGGATCGCGCGACAAGCGGTCGAAATGCTCAACGATGACCACGTCAAAGTCATGGTTTCGAACACCGTTTAGCAATCGTTGATAGCCGTCCCGCGCATCTTCGGTAAGACCAGACTTTGCGGCATCGACGAATTCATCGATGACATCTAGGTTATTGCGTTCGGCGACCTTTCGGCAGAGCAATAGCTGACCGTCAATCGAGGTCGCCTTTTGCATGTCGCTGGAATAGCGGGCGTATAGTACGGCTCTCATTTTGGGTGACCCTGCCGTCATGCCGTTCCCCTATCGGCTGCCCGTGACATCCTTTTCGTCCCGTGCAATCTGTCGCCCAATGGCGCGCGCCAGCTCAAGCCAAATTTCCTCATTATCGGGATTGTCCCAGCTCTGAGGGTGGGAAGGGTCAAGCGGTCGGATGATCGCCCTTTGCTCCCGAGGCGATCGGATTCGGGTGCGCATTACAAGCTGGCCAGCGGATGTTAACGTAAAGTGCCGGCCCGCGCGACAGCCGGGCGGCAATCATTTGCAGCGCTTGATTCCAGGCTCGATCCCTCCCGTCCCTTTTCCGTGGTTTCATGACCTTCGCCGGCGCGACAATCCGATCTAGATCGTCCTTTGGCCACAGCTTCCGTTGGCTGTGGCCACAACCCGACCGGGATCATTGCAGGATCAGGATGGCGCATGAATTTTGCCCTTTTTGAAGCGCTCGCTTAAATCTCGATCTGCGGGCTGTGAGCCAATTCATGTTGGCCGCTGCAGCGGCAAATGAAAATGAGATTCTTCAGATACATCAATGCCGGGGATCGAGCGTTAGCGCACTCCCGCGATGGTGGTCGTGGGCGGGAGCAGATCTGCTAAGCAGAGCGGAGTAAAAATACTTGCGCGTGACGGCGACGAGTTGATGGGCAGGGAGGCTTCCGCTGCGCTCGGCGACCCGCTCGCATTAGCCTCGCGGGCAGTCAGACAAAGGGAGCATCGGTTCGGGCTAATTTCTTAGTACTTCCCTTGATACCGAGCGTCATTTATCGGCGCGGCGCGCGCCTCAGGAAAAGCGGGCGCAATTCGTCGGAGTGGACGCTTATGGCTTCATCGCGCCTCTCGTTGGCCCCCTCCGTTCTGATTCAGGCGAGCTTCGAGCGAACTGATGCTGGCGAGCACAGCTTCAAAGTTTGGCGGTTCGCCGAAGATCATGCCTTTCATGGCTCTGTAATCGACGCGCAACTGGTCGATCATCGCGTCATGTGGGGCCAGCGCGAACGAACCGGGCGCCGCACTCGCAAGATCAAAGTCCGGTCGATTGAAGAACATGCGGGCATGCGCCGACGCAGTCCGCGCCGAGCTCTGTGTCAGCCATAGCGGCTTCTCCGATCGGGTCCCGAACTAGCTGGTGCAGGTCGTAGTAGTGACGGGACACGCGTTGACCGCCGCCGCGCAGCTCGCCGCGCTGGTCGAACCAGCGGCGCAACCCATGGAGGATGACGACCTTGTCCCAGAAGGTGCGTTATCGGCACATCGCTATTTGGGTCGAGCGCGGATTTTGCGCCTGACTCGATCTTGATCGCCGCCCGCACATAATCCGACCGCGGTGTCGCCGCGGGATACCAGATCAACAGCGTCTGCCCGTCGGGATCGGCCTCGTCGGCTTCCACGCGTGCTGCACCGGCATCGAGGCCGGCAGCCTGAAGCCGATGCTGGAGGATCCGCGTCAACTCAGCGCGCAGCGAGCCATTAATGTAAGCTTTGCAGGCGTCCTTGATTGCATCAAGCCGCTCCCGACGTTTCTTGCCGCTGAGCGCGTCAAGCTCCTCGATGGTCGCCGGCTCGCCGATATCATCCCGAAACACCGTTACGTCTATATCTTCGGAGAAACGATTGATCAGACCGAACCCTTTAGACAAGGATGTTCCGCCTTTGAAAAGGAGGCGCGGTCCTCCCGTCTTCAGGCCATGGAATAAGGCATCCAGCGTCCAGCAGACCCAAAAGTCCTTCTCGATATTCTGGGATGCCGTACCGAGGCGCAGCCCCGACCCGGCCACGAGAACCTCATCGAAAGCCGGGTTCATGCCTACACCCTCCGAGTTGTGCCGCGCGATTGGCGGTTGGCTTCTTCCGCGTGGAGCGTGGTTTCGGCTTCGGACGTGCGACGGCAGGGTGACGCTGACCATCATCACCGTCGCCTCTTCCTTGTCGATGACGATCATGATCACCGCCAGCATGATTAGCATCATCACGATCATCATCGTTATGCCGGCGACCAAGGCCAGCATCGGTTTCGATGAGCGGTTTGAGAAACACCCGCATCCATGTCGGAAGAGCCGACATGCCGGCGGTGAGATCGGCTTTGAGCAGCGGCCCCGCTGTCGGACCCTCGAAAAGCCTGGCGAGCTTGCGCTCGACCTGATCGTTCTCGCCCTCTCGTGTTAAGAGATCCCGCAGCCAATGAAGCGCTTGGACAACGCGCATGGCCGGTCGCCCGGCCCAGAATAGCTTGCTGGCTGCGGTCGGACGAAAGGTGATCGTCACGTTACCAAGCTTTATCGCGCGACGACACGCCTCGGTGTGCACCACGATTTTGGCCGGGACGGCGTCAGTCAAACCCAAATCGTTCGCCGCGGTTATGCCGTCGACAAGCATCCGCGTTCGGTCGCGTCTTCCGACTGCGTCGATGACCGAGCGCGGATCGGGAGGGTTAGGTTTTTGGGTGAGCCTGTTGAAGCCAGGCTGATCGTAGAGCCCGCGATCGATCCGCCTCAGGGTTCCGGCATTCGCTAGCCGCTGCAGCGTCTTATCAACGGCGTCCCGCGAGGAGAGGTCGACGAAGTCACTGGGCGTCCAGACCTTCCGCGGCGCGTCCGCACGGATGCGGTCAAGCATGACGGTCTTGAGGTCGGGCGGGTGGCTGTTCATGTCCGAAAATTGCAGCTCTTTTTCGGACACAGGGCAAGTTTCTTGTCCGAAATAGGTATACAAATTTCGGACAATCTAGGTCACTTGAGGGGGAACGCCTTCCCCTGGCATCCGAGTTCCCGCAATGCTCCCGAAAGAGTGAGGGCGCTGACCGGGTTTTCCGGGACGGGTTGAGGGCTGGAGAAGAGGCCTCCGGCGCCCGTCATGGAGACGACCCATGACCCAAGTCGAAGTTCTTAGCACGGGCCGCGACCGCATCGGCGGCTACAAGGTGGACCTGACCCGCGGTGAGCGTTGGCCGCGTATCCTCGGAGTGGTTCTCGCGGCCGGCGGACGAGCGCTATCTGTCCCTGTCGGACCTTTATGCCGCCGTGCGCGGACGGACCCGCATAGCCGGACCCGGACGGTGGAGAGCGCAGCGATCCGCGTCGAGGCGGATCGTAACGACGCGGAACGGCTGGTGCTAACGTTGCCCGGCTCCGATACGCCTATCGCACCGACCCACTGGAGCTTCGGCCAACTCGCGAGCCTGGTCGGCGCGCCGGCCGCCTACCTCCGGCAGCTTCCGGCGCCGCTCGCTGGCATCAATCTCCAATTTGGCCTCAGCTCTCATCGAGGCGAGCAGGTCAAGACGCTCGAGATCGAAGACGGTCGCGTCGATCTTCGCGCGGTTACGGGGCCCGAATACGGGCGCATTTTTGACCACGAACTCGTGGCGGCCGTTCAGCGCATCGCCGGCAATGGCTCGGGCGACACGCGCTGGAAAGTCCCGGGCGTGCTCGACTGGTCGACCGGCGTCTATAATCCGCATGTCGACATCAGCGAGGATACGACGACTCTCTACGCGTCGAACCGCGACGTCTTCCTGTTCCTGGTCGACGACCTCAACCCGATCGAGGCCGGCCGGCTGCGTGATGGCTCGCCGTGGCTTCTACTGCTGGAATTCCGAGGTGGGTGCCAAGACACTCGGGATGGCGAGCTTCTATCTCCGCGCCGTCTGCCAGAACAGCAATCTCTGGGGTGTAGAGGATTTCGAGGAGATCACCATCCGCCACTCCAAATACGCCGCCTCACGCTTCGCGCACGAGGCGGTGCCGGCGCTGACGAGCTTTGCCAATTCCCAATCAATGCCCCTTCGTCAATGGCATCAGGGCCGCGCGAGAAATGATCGTCGCCCGCACCGACGACGACCGTAGCGAGTTCCTGCGCAAGCGCGGCTTCTCGAAGACTGAGACAGCGAAGTTCATCGAAACGGTGCTGTCCGAGGAAGGACGCAAGCCCGAGAGCGTCTTCGATTTCGTGCAAGGCATCACAGCGGTTGCGCGGGGCAAGACCCATCAGGACGCACGTCTCGATCTGGAGGCGCGCGCGAAAAAGCTGCTCGACCGCGCAGCCTGATACCCGGAAAGCCTGAGATGCGGAACGGCGTGTCTCCGGCTTCGTGCCTTTCCGTTTTTCCTGATCGTCGGTTGGCCGGTGCTGCCCTCAGAGGAAGAGGGCGGTGCTGCGCTTCGTGACGGGTTGGAGGCCCAGAGGAGAGTCTTTGGGCCGCCCGTCGCGGAGTATCACCCATGGCGAATACCGTTCAGAAGATCACCCTCTCGTCCTCGCTCGACATTCCCTTCAATAAGCTCGTGCTCAGCCAGTCAAACGACCGGCGCGTAAAGGCCGGCATTTCCATCGAGGAGTTGGCCGAGGACATCGCTCGGCGTACCTTGCTCCAAAGCATCAACGTGCGGCCGGTCCTCGACTCCGAAGGCACTGAGACTGGCATTTTTGAGATACCGGCCGGCGGGCGCCGGTACCGCGCGCTGGAGCTCTCGTAAAGCAGAAGCGCCTCGCCAAGACCCGCATTGGTGCCTTGCGTCGTGCGCGATCCCGCGACCGACATTCTCGCCGAGGACGACTCGCTCGCCGAGAACATCCAGCGCGCACCGCTTCACCCGCTCGACCAATTCCGTGCCTTCCAGGCTCTGCGCGAGAGGGGCCAGACCGAGGAGGACATCGCCGCCGCCTTCTTCACCTCGGTCAACGTGGTGAAGCAGCGCCTGCGCCTCGCCGCGGTCTCGCCCGCGTTGCTCGAGATCTATGCCGAGGACGGCATGTCGCTCGAGCAGCTCATGGCCTTCACGGTGACTTCCCATCATGCGCAAGGAGTCACGCGGCCTCCCCGGCGAGATCCAAGTATCCGCCCATGTCAGAAAATTGCTGAAAGACCAGTTCCTGTTCGTCGAACGCGGCGCAGTCGAACTGAAAGGAAAGGGTGAGATGCTCGCCTATTTGATGAAGGGACGATACTGATCGAACCCAGCGTCCTATTGTGGGCCTTCTGAGACGAGCGGTCTACTGCGGATTCTGGACAGCGCCAGCAACCGCAGCAGCAAAAACGACATTCAAGCCGTGATTCGAGATTGACCACACGGCTGTTCGCCGTCAGGTCTCTGTGAGACAAATTGAATGGTTTTGCGGAGGGAGGATTTCTGGTTCATGGTAGCCACCAGGAGCGAAGTTGAAGCCAAATCCGGACCGGGCAAAGCGCCAGCAGAACAAGTGCTAAAGGGTCGTCCGTGAAGAATGCGGATTGACCTGAGAGATAGGCAGAAGTTGTCACGATAAAGTATTCGATTTTGCAGGAAAGCTGGGTGTTGGGCCATGCTTTCTTGCGTTTTGGGATTTTGCTTTTGAGCGATTCGTGATTCCCTGACGGCGGGTCGTCGGCATTGGGGAAGGCGATGAGCAAACCGCGTGTGGATTCCGCTCGATGTCGCCCAGCATTCCGATTTGAAGTCGCCCACCCATTCCGAGATGATGTCGCCCGGGTGACGAGGCCTCTTCTGGCTCCCATAGGTCAACCCTTTCGGCTTTGCGAAGGGGGACCCTGGATGCCGACGGAGAGGCTTGCGATGCGCCGTGTGCGCGATGTGATCAGGATGAAGGCGGCCGGGCTGCCGAGCCGCGAGATTGCGCGACGGGTAGGAGCTGCGCCCTCGACGGTGCGGCTGGCGATCCGGCGGTTCGAGGCCGCGGGTCTGACCTGGCCGTTGCCCGACGAGCTCACGGACGCGGCCCTGGAACTTTGCCTGTTCGCCAAGACCGGCAATGGCAACCGGCAGGGTCACCGCCGCATCGCCGAACCTGATTGGACGACCGTGCACCGCGAGCTCAAGCGCAAGCACGGTACGCATACGATGAAGCTTACGATTACCCACATTTTTGAGTCAGAGTGTCGCTCCCGTTGCGATATCGATGAATCGCGACATCCGCGCCACATGATCAGATTCCCTGGTGGCGGATCGTTGGCACGGGCGAGATAGCCGCCGAGCCTGGCGATCTTGATGAGATAATGCGACAATGTCTTTCGTTGTGTGCTGACTGGATTCTTGTCTTTGACGAGCCGATCAAGCAATTGGATCTCACCTTTGGTCAGCACAAACTCCGGTGAGGCATTTGGTGCTGAACGGTTAAGCATCGTCATCCAAAAAATGCGCCAGCTCACAATGCAGAATACCGAGATCAGATTCGTCAATCGCTGAGCGGTCCGCAGTTGCGAGTCCTCTGCCCTACAGCCGGATTTGAGTATCTTGTGGAAGACCTCGATCTTCCATCGCAAGGAATACCATTCGAGTTTCTCGATCGCATCCCCGTGCGATTGCACTGGAAGATCGGTCAGGAGTTTCCATTCAATCTTCTTTCTGTTCTTTGGCGCTCCTCTTTCATCAGCGTGGATCACGGTCAAAGTCAAAGCTGGATACCGCGACTGCTTACCTATCGGTGGCAGAATACGGATTTTACGATACCGGATTTCAAGGACAGCCTGGTCTGGATTGCCCTTGCTATCCTGGACTTCGATCCGGTGGAGACCTTTGACCGTGGCGCACGACGCGCTGGTGGCCGTCCGCGGTCTTCAAATCGGCATGCTGGCCGAGAAAGTCTGCGACTTCGGCCTCGACCGCCTTGGCGAGAAGGGCACGTGCCCCGTTGCGCAAGACTTCTGTGAGTTGATCGTCGAAGATTCCTGGCTGAATCAGCTGGATGACGCTATCGTTGGACACGGCATATCGTTCCTTCGGTGGAGAAGTGGAGGCGTCAAGCACCCCCACGATATGCCGCCTTTCCGATTCCCGCCGTCACCAACTTTCAGCGATAGCTCTCGGCGCTCGAAGTCGAGCGATAATTTCGCCTGCTCGCTTACCGTCCTTAGCGATAGTACTAAGTGCTCGCCGGGCTTCTTCCAGATCTGGCGGTTGAGTGCCCAACCAGTTTAAGGCGGCCTCTGCATTGAGAATCGCGGCTGTGAGCGCGTCGACGACAGCACTATAGGTGCGCACAACCTCTGCTGACGTCTGCAATGGCGCTTCGCCCTTCGCCTTGCGCGGATTTCCTTTTGGTTCGCTGAACCGGCTGCGATGCACCTTGCGCGGCCTTAGGTGCAGAAGGGCGTTTGCAGCCTTGCGGATCAGATCGAGTACCAGGTCGGGCTGGGCCCGCTTGGGGGCGCGGCGGCCGTCGATCTTAAGGACAGTCGAGCGTTTTGTGACAAGACATTGAAGGGCCGGTTGCACGATGCTGGCCTTGCCGCCCAAGATGTACCAACTCGGCTTCCACTTCCAGGACATAGCGCGCTCCTCTATTGGATCATGAGAACGCCTCGGCGCTGTCGGCCGGGGGAACCGTTTCAACGTCGATGGGACGCGAACAGCTCGCTGAGTACCGTCGAAAGTGCCGATCGTTGCGATAGCCAAGGCGCCAGCGACAGGATGGATCAACTTGATCATGAGTATCTTCCCTTCCTAAAAACAGCAGGGCTAGGCAACGCAGATGCCGGGCACGGCAACTTTCTGGAACAGATGAGGGGAAGCTATCGCCGAGGCCGGATAGGTGGCGATTTTTGCTAGAAAGTCAGGATGGGTGAAGGCCGCGCGGAAGTGTGCGGTGGATTCCCAGACGGCGTAGTTCAGATAGGTCGAGCTGTCGCCGAGAGCTCTGTGCAGCTGAGTGGAAATGAAGCCCGGCTGTCGCTTCATGAACGCTGCGTCGTCCTGCCAGGTTTTGAGAAAAGCCGCCTCATCGGCTTTGTCGAGAGTGAATAAGTTCACCAGGACGACCGAATTTGCCTCGATAGCAATCTGGCGGTCGATCGGAAAGGAAGGGTCCAGTGGGCGTATTAACGACATGAGTGCCTCCATCGCTATTTAATATGTGATGCCTAATTGGTATTATGATTACATAACAGATCGCCATTATGATGTCAATTAAAGCAATGGTGACAAATGAAAAAAGCCGAGCGAACCCCCGAGAGTGACGCCCTGACCGACCTTGTTTTCGATCTATTCAGGCTCCACAGCCTACTTCTGACGGCCGGCGACCGTCTGGTCGCCCCGCTTGGCCTAACAAGCGCACGCTGGCAGGTGCTTGGCGCCATTGTGTCCGCCGAACGTCCCCAACCGGTCGCTTGGCTCGCACGTGACCTCGGCGGCAATCGTCAAAACGTTATCAATGATCTGCACAGAGAGGGCCTCGTATCTTTTGAGGTCAACCCGCATCACCGACGGGCGCAGCTCGTCGTGCTCACTGAGAATGGACAGCGCGCCTTCGAAGCCGCAATGGAATGCAGGCTCCCTGGATCAACGATCTTTCAGAAGGGCTGTCGGTCAAGGATATACGGATTGTCCATCGCGTGATCACGGCCTTGCGAGATAAGCTTGAGGGCGCGGGCGGCTGTGCCTCCAGTTTCTCGAAATAGAACGCTGCCGGGTATGGCGCGACAATCAGGATGAGAGCGCGTCACCTTGATCGCCGCCGCGCAGCCGGGCTCGAAATACATGCCCCGGCAGCGTTTCATTCTCAAACTGAGCCCTGAAATCCCAGTTACCGCTACCCTAGTACCCGGAATCAGAGCTGAGTGAGACGGCGGCCTTTGAAACGGCGTTGACGGACCTTTTTCTTGGTCCAGACGAAGGGCTCGGCTTTGTCGTTGTACGCGTTGACGTAGGCATCGATGTGTTCCTGAAGCTGCTTGAGGCTTGTGAAGGAGGTGCCGCTGAGCGATTGTCCCTGCAAGATTGAGAACCATACCTCGACCTGATTGAGCCACGACGCACTG